>JBDSXW010000029.1:0-65182 GCA_039925965.1 Chitinophagaceae bacterium | reverse complement strand
CACTATGCTAATTCTTTTGGAACTGCAGGTTACTTAACCAATTACCTCGACAGGCAAAAAGCCAACTGGCGTTCCTATGAAAACCAACAGTATGGCGATCATTTTGATGGTAGCATGCGTCCGGTAGGCCGTACTTTGCCTGATGGTAGTTTCCTATCTGTACCTTATTCAAACGTTGAAAATTCAAGAAGGAAAGCTTTTGACGTCGGGTCGTCTATGAACAACCAGATATCCGTAAGCGGCGGTGGCGAAACAACTACCTACTATTTGTCTGCCGAAAATAACATGACCAAAGGAATTGTACCTGGTGATGAGGCTAAAAGAACCGGAGCCCGTTTTGCAGGAAGCACTGAGGTCGGACGTTTTAAAGCTGGGTACAATGCCAACTACACGCAGGCGCATTTCGACAGAACTACATTCGATTTTTACAATGAGATCATTAACCAGGCCCCAAATATTTCGCTTACAGATTTCAGGAACTGGCGTACAGACAAATTTGCGGATCCAAATTCCTGGTACAATGACTATTACAACAACCCGTATTTTACGAAGGATAATAACCGCACCAAATATTCTGATGCGAATTTCTCTGGAAACGTTGAGTTGAATTTTAAGGTCAATGACTGGCTGAACCTGTACAACAAGGCGAGTGTAATGAACAATATCCGTAACAGGACCTCTACTTCGGGTAAGTTCATTTTTAGCGATTGGGCTAAAAACAGCGCTATTGTTCCTGCTCCTTTTGATCAGGGCGATGGTTCAGGTATCACCCGCGCATTAACAAATGCACAAGGTGCCGTATTTAATGAGGCTACTACCGAAAATGTATTGAATAATGAATTTCAGATTCAGGTGGACAAAACTTTTGGCGAAGTATCTGTAAAAGGTTTGGTAGGCGCCAGTGTTTACGATCGCAGGGTTGAAAACATCAATGTTGCCTCCTCTTCTATTGTAGTACCTGACGTGTACAATATCTCTAACAGGCAGGGTGAAGCTGTAGCGAATGAAGGAAACAGCGAATACAGAAAATACGGCTATTACGGCGACGTTTTGCTGGGTTGGAAAGACATGATTTTCGTTCATGGATCTGGCAGGTACGATTTCACTTCTAAATTCTACAAATCTTACCGTAGTACCAACCAATACTCTTATTTCTACCCGGGTGTGGACGTTTCGGTAATTCTTACAGAACTGGTTCCTGTGATAAAAGGAACTGTTGTGAACTATGCGAAGCTGCGTGCAGGATATAATAAAAATGGTAACGATAATCTGAGCGATGGTGTGATCTACGGTCTTGACCCAAGTTATAGTAATGCAGCAGGTTTCCCTTATGGTAACAACGTAGGTATTTCCGTTGGTGATGTTTTGCCACAAGCTGATCTGAGACCAGAGTTTACCAAATCGTTTGAAGTGGGTGGTGAATTCCAATTGTTTAATAACCGGGTAAACATGGATCTTACTTATTACAATCAAAAAAGTGAAGGCTCAGTTGTTACTGTAAAAGTGCCTAATTCTACTGGTTATCCCTTTCTCCGTTTGAATGTTGGTCAAACCAGAAACTGGGGTTATGAAGCTGACATCAAAGTGCAGGTGATCCGTAATAAGAAAATCAACTGGGAACTGAACGCGAGGTATTCCAGAAACGACAATAAAGTTATTGACCTGTATCCTGGAATTACGGAGTTTACCTACGGTGGATTCAGTTACGCTGGTACCTACGTTATCAAAGACCAGTCCTTCCCGCACTTGAAAGCCATCTCTTATGTACGTGATCCTGCAACCAACAGGGTTGTGGTGAACAGTGCTACCGGCTACCCGTTAACAACCGGTCCATTGAAAGATTTCGGCCGTACTACACCTCCTAACATGTTGGGCTGGGGTACTAAATTCCGTTACGCTGATTTCACCCTTTCTGCCAATTTTGAATATCGTGGTGGAAACGTCATCTACAGTGACTTAGGTCGCCAGATGACCTTTACCGGATCAGGCGGATGGACTTCACAAAGGTCTCCGTTTGTGTTTCCTAACTCAAGCTACGATGATGGAACCGGTAAATTTGTACCGAATACTACCCTCAACGTAAGGGAAGCTGAATATGCTTTGTGGGTAGATTCATACAGGTTAATAGCTGAAAACTTTACCGTACCTGGCTGGTTCATCAAACTGCGTGACATTAGCCTCAGCTGGAATGTGCCGGCTAAAATTACAGCTAAAACAAAAATATTCTCCGGTGCAAGTATTGCGGTATATGGTCGTAACCTGTTAACGTTTGTTGATAAGGCAAACGTATATACTGATCCTGAGTATAGCTTCACAACTGGTAACGGACAAGGTATTAATACCACTGCTCAAACACCACCAGTGCGTCAATTTGGGTTTAATGTTAACCTGACTTTTAAGTAACCACAAATTAATTTTAATATGAAACTGAAAAATATTATCGCAGTCGGCATGGTTGCATCGCTATTTGCCGGGTGTAATAAAAAATACCTGGATATCAATACCAATCCAAGTTCATTGCCTACTTCTACTCCGGACTATGTATTCACCGCGGCAGAAAACCGCTCGGTATCCTTACTGGGCCCCAATGAGATCGGATCTTATTGGAGCGGACAGTGGACACAATCGAGCACCTATATATTGGTAGCATCTAACTTCCAGTATGTATTTAATAACACCAACTTTAACTATTGGGATACCTGGTACGATGTACTACAGGATTACCAGTTTGTGATCAACAATGCGGTAGATAAAAGCCAGCCCTTCTTGAAAGGACCGGCCCAGGTGATGAAAGCTTACATTTTTCAACAACTGGTAGACATGTACGGTAATGTGCCGTATAGCGATGCCTTGAAAGGCGTAGGATCACTGGCGCCGAAGTTCGATGATCAAAAGACGGTCTATGAAGGGTTAATTACTTTGCTTGACAGCGCCATAACCAATATTAAAGCCAATGCATTTACTGGTGCTGGTAAGGGTGCCGACATTGTCCTGAAAGGTTCGAACACAGAATGGGTGCGTTTCGCAAACAGCCTTAAACTTAGAATTTTAATCCGCCAGAGCCGGATAACCGGCCGTGATGCCTATATCACCACTGAAATTGCCAAAGCAGTTGCCACTACTGAAGGGTTCATTACAGCCGATGTTTCATCCAGCCCGGGCTATGTAGCATCTGCAGGTAAAATGAATCCCTTTTATGAAAACTGGGGATACAATTCTTCAGGAACCATACAGGCGCTGGCCCGTTTTCCAAGGCCAACCAAGTTTTTGTTTGATCAACTTATTTCCACAAACGATACCTTTCGCTTAAAGCGTTTGGCCTATGCCAAAGGTGGTGAAAACGGAGCAACTCCCGGTGTAAGTACACAACCGGAAATCATTGCCAATTATGTAGGTGTTCCGTTCGGGGCCTCCTCAGGTTACCTATCGCAGAGTACCTCATACCTCGGCCCATCGGTTATTGTAAAAAATGTATTCGACAAGAGGATGATGATCATGACGCTGGCAGAAAGTAATTTCCTGCTTGCTGAGGCTAAACAGCGCTATCCCACACTGGCGCTAACCGGAACCGCGAAAACTTATTATGAAAATGGTGTGAAGGCATCGTTTACACTTACAGGTACATCTGCGACAGCTGCCACCACCTTGCTTACAAGTGGCAAAGACCTTGCAGACTGGGATGCTTCGCCGGATAAATTAAAAGCTATCTGGCAGCAGAAATGGATCGCTATGGTAAATTACACTGGTCTTGAGGCATGGAGCGAATACCGCCGCACCAATTTCCCTGTTACGCCTGCCTCTGCCTCTGCGCCTGTTGGGCAAAAGGTGCCCCTAAGATTGTTCTACCCAAGTACCGAGTTAGGTTCTAACGGAGCTAACGTAACTGCTCAGGGAACCATCGATGTATTTACAACCCGTATTTTCTGGGATGTAGACTAAATATCTTAACTAGATATAATTTAAAAAGGCTGCTCCGGAAGGGCAGCCTTTTTGGTTGTAATAATGGCGTGCGGATGCCATTTCGATAGCGGCAATGGTGTCACCGGCTCTTCATGGCATCCTATTTGAAATCAATCTTCCGGTAGATAAAAGCGTATACTTTATCGTGACAGTACGCTTTCTTCATTTTGACTGAAACTGTTGTGTGTGATGATTGCCCCGGCGAAAGCAGATAAGAACTGCCCCGACATTACTGCTGGTGTTTTCAGCGGCAGTGAACAGGGCAGCAGGCTGTTTATTACGGCTGGAAAAATACTTTAGATTGCAGGGCATCTGGTGAAAGGTTCAGTGAAGGCTTTATTACCTGGCGTAGTTTTGCCTGGAACCACGATTACTGTAAACGAAACAACGCGAATATGTTGTGGGAAGGCGGTGGTAAACAAGTTTCAATACATGATATTTATTTTTAAAAGGAGGAAAGGGTAGGCAGGATGCCATGACGGACCTGGTTACAAGCCTGCAGATTTGACAGACCTAACAATTAACTAACAAAATGCCATGGACGAAGAAACACTGAAAGCCATCGCAGGGCAACTCAGGCAACCGAAAGGTGAATATGCAATTCAAGTGGGAGAAAAAATGAATGAGGGGAATTTGCACATTAATCTATATACCATTGAAGCGCTACGTCTCGCTACAAATAACAACATCCTTGAAATAGGAATGGGCAACGGTTTTTTTGTAAAAGATATCTTTATTAACGACAACACAATAACCTATACAGGATGCGATTTTTCTGAAATCATGGTTGATCAGGCTTGTAAACTCAATGACCAGTTTATAAAAAATGAACAAGTAAACTTTCTTGTAGCAAACGCCGAAAAGCTACCCTTTGACCAGGAAATATTTGACAAAGTATTTTCAGTTAACACCATTTATTTTTGGGACAACCCCGTGTTAGTTCTTTTGGAAATTCACAGAGTTTTAAAGCCGGATGGACAAATCACGATCTCCATCAGGCCGAAATCTGTCATGGAACATTATCCCTTTGTAAAATTTGGTTTTGCAATGTTTACCAAAGATGATTTGATAAAATTATTAATCGGGAACAACTTTAAAGTGATCGACATATTAGAAAAAGTAGAGCCGGAACAAGAAATCAACGGAGAAAAAATGACGGTTGAAACATTATTAATTAGTGCGGTAAAACAGTAATTTGGGTACCACAGAAATTCAGGCAGTAGTTGTAGTCAGTTTGATGCTGTTGGTGCGGCAGAAGTAATAGTATGCGACAATTGTACTATCATAAAATAGTGACCACCAGACTTATGCCTGGCTGCTTTTGGTGTGAACTTTACCACGAATTTTTTTAAAAAAGTATTGCCGGGCGATTAAGATATTTCAGCGCCGCTCTCTTTTACTTGCAAAGACCACCGGAATGCAGATAGGCAATATGCAGGTTGAGTAAGAACCATTTCAGCGACATTTAAATCTCCATGACCGCATCGGTTGGCTGTCTTTTGTTTGAATACAATTACTGCCAATACCACCTTAAATTTGCCGCTTCGATCCTTATAGAAGACTTTATGAAATTTTACCCGGAATCTACCCTGGTGCAGCTGGAGTTTGACAAAGTACAGGCTTTGGTAACCGGCCTATGCAATACCCAATATGGCAAAACCAAGGCGCTTGAGCTGCGGATCCATACCCAAATAGAATACATTCAACTGGAGCTGCAACAAACGCATGAAAGCAAACTGCTGCTGCAGAGCAGCCAGTCGATTCCCAACGATTTTTCCCACCCGCTGGAAAAAGAGATCAAGCTGTTAGGTATTCCCGGCGCGGTTTTAAGTACCGAAGATTTTGTGCTGATCAAAAGGCTCTGCGACTCAGTGCAAAGCATTTTTCGCTGGTTCGACCGGGACAGGAGGGAAAGCTACCCGGCATTGACTAAAGTGGTGGCCGATAACTATTACGAGAAAGTGATCATTGAACTCATCAACGGGGTAATCGATGAAGCAGGGCAAGTGAAAGACAATGCCAGCGAGGATTTACAACGCATCCGCATGAGCCTGTACCGCAAACGTGGGGAGCTGCGCCGCATGTTCGACAAGATCGTTCAGAAGATGAATAAGCAGGGCTACCTCGCCGATATCGAAGAGAGCTTTATGAATGGCCGCCGCGTACTGGCAGTATTTGCGGAAAACAAAAGGATGCTGAATGGCGTGCTGCATGGCGAAAGCGACAGCCGCCAAACGGCCTTTATTGAACCGGAAGAAACCACCGGGCTCAACAATGAGATTTTTAGCCTGGAAAACGAAGAGCGTAAAGAACTCTACCGGATTCTTCGGAACCTTACCGCACAGCTCAATCCCTATGCAACGCTGCTAAAAAGTTACATCGGCGTCATCGGCGAATTCGATTTTATCAGGGCCAAAGCCAGGCTGGCGGTGCAGATGAATGCCAATTATCCCACAGTGGTAAATAAAGCCCATATCGAACTCGAACAGGCCTATCATCCACTGCTCTACCTCTACAACCAGCAAAGTAAAAAGCCAACGATCCCGGTCACCATCAAGTTGGATGACAAGAGCCGGATATTGGTGATCAGCGGACCTAATGCAGGTGGTAAAACGGTTACGATGAAAACCATCGGCCTGATCCAGGTAATGTTCCAGGCAGGTCTTTTGGTGCCGGTTCATCCCAATAGCATCATTGGAGTTTTCAGGCAGTTGTTTATCCATATTGGCGACACACAAAGCATCGAATTTGAACTGAGCACGTATAGCAGTCACCTCCAACACATGAAACATTTCATCGAAACTGCCAATGGCAAAACACTGTTCTTTATAGATGAACTCGGCAGCGGCAGCGATCCAAACCTGGGTGGTGCATTCGCTGAAGTGATCATGGAGGAATTGGCGAAGAAACACTCGTTCGGTATTGTTACCACCCATTACCTGAACCTGAAAGTGATGGCCAACCGCGTGCCGGGGATCATCAATGGGGCGATGCAATTTGACGAAGAAAGGCTCGCCCCGCTCTACAAGCTCATTGTAGGTAAACCCGGCAGTAGTTATACTTTTTCAATCGCCGAAAGAATTGGATTGCCCAAACACCTGATCAACCGCGCAAGAAGCATTATTAACGAAGACCATTTTAAACTGGATAAATTACTCAACCGCACCGAGCAGGATCTCCAGAAACTGGAAGTAAAAGAAACTGAACTTACCAAACTGGTAAAGGAAAATGAACGCCTCAAAAAGGAAATGCAACAGGTGATGGATAAAGAACGCCACCGCCAGCAGGTGGAAGTGCTCAAAGAGCAGAACCGCCTGAAAGAAGAACAACTCGATTACCTGAAAGACATGGACCGCAAACTAAAAGCCCTCGTGATGGAATGGCGTAAAACCGAGAACAAAGAAGAAGTGGTAAAAATGATCCATGCGGTCCTGTTCAAACAAAAGGAAAAGCAGGTGGCTGAGAAGCAGCAAAAGAAAATGGATACTAAATATATTGAGCTGCAGGACGAAATCCGGGAAGGGGATAAAGTGAAAATGAAGAAGAACCGCCAGGTGGGTATCGTAAAAGAAATCAGGGGTAAAAAGGCGATCGTGCAGGTAGGGGTGATCCCTATTACCATTGATATGGATGGGCTGGTAAAAGTGATTGATAAGCCGGTGGAAGTTTGATTTTGTAGTCAATAAGTCATTTGGTCATTTGTCAGTTGTCACCAGGTCAAAAGTCATTTCTGTGGTTGCATGTGTTGATCCATTTTTCGTGACGAAAGCTGGCTGGTTCCTGATCTTTGGGTAGTACAACGGATTGAAATCCGTTCTTACATTACCGGCTGAGCCTACGGCGGTTAGTGAAATATTAATAAATTTCGCTTTTTAAAAATTTCATTGAACATACTAAATAAAAATTCGCTATAATCCGCCCAATCCGCTAAATCCGCGTCTCCATCATTTCTGGTATTTTCTCTTGTGTTTATTCTGCCATATTGAATCGATTCTTATTCAGTAAGCAGTTTCCAAGCTTCCCCGAATTTATCTACAATATCTATTGCTGTCATCGCATATTGCGTATGCGCCGCCGCCGCTATATCTCCCGCTAATCCATGCAAATACACCCCGATGATACAGGTGTGCAAAGGGCTGTAACCCTGTGCCAGCAAGCCTGTCAGGAGACCTGTGAGTAGGTCGCCGCTGCCACCTTTGGCCATGCCCGCATTCCCTGTGCTGTTAAAAAATGCTTTTCCTTCAGGCGTGGCCACCAAAGTATGGGCACCTTTTAAAACGATATAAATATGAAGCTCTTTTGATTTTGACAGGGCCAACTGATACCGATCAAAATCGTTGTTGCATACCCCAAAGCAATGCTCAAATTCGCCGGTATGCGGAGTGATGATCGTTCCGGGCGTCAACTTTTTTTGAACAGATATTTCTGACAACAAGCGTAGGGCTGAAGCGTCTATAACGGCAGGTAGCTTGCATTGGTTATATACCTGTTCTGTAACATGCATATAGTCATCCGTTGCTGCCCAGCCGGGACCAATACCGATGGCAGTTTTTTTAGTGAGTACGGTTTCTGCTGTCCAGTCAGTAATGCAGATGGCTTCGGGCAAGGTGGTTTGGTAAATAAGCAAATGCTGCGTTTCTATGGCAATGGATGCTAATCCTACGCCAGATCTCAAACAGGCTTTTGCGCAGAGGATACCGGCGCCATACATACCCGGGCTGCCTGCATATAATAAGGCATGGCCATAATTGTATTTGTGGGAAAATTTTTGCTTTGGCCTGACCAGCGACCGTACCAGAGACGCGTCCACCAACTCCGCATTTGCTTCCACCTGTTCGCTGTATTGCCGGGATAAACCTATGGGCAATAGTTTCCAGTCGCCGGTGTAAGGGCCATTTTCTGCCATGAGGAATGCCAGCTTGGGCGATTCAAAACTTAGGGTGGTACTGGCTTTCACGATCATGTTGCCAACTGAACTGGAGTCTGCAAACATACCGCTGGGTAGATCTATCGAAATAATAATGCCGCGATGCTGGTTGATATGCCGCACCAGCATGGATGATAATCCGCCTAGCCCACGGTTGAGCCCACTGCCAAAAAGGGCATCTATTATTACAACTTCGGCGGCCATAATGGGAAACTCCTCAGCACCGTCAATTTCCTTTACATATATCCCTGCTTCCCTTGCCCGTTGAAGGTTGGTGCCACAATCAACTGAATAACTTTGGGACTCCAACAAGAAAACATTAACTGGCCGCTGTAAATGATGGAGGAGTCTGGCGATTGCCAGTCCGTCACCTCCATTATTGCCGGGTCCGCAAAAAATGTAACAGGTCTTTCCCGCGTAGCCGGATTGAAGTAGCTCATCCACTACCACTCCGGCGGCTAGTTCTATTAAATCAATTGAGGAAATGGGTTTGTTGTCTATCGTGTATCGGTCCCAATCCCTTACCTGGTGGGCGGAAAAAATCTTCATGATGTGAAGATAGCCAGGTACCCATTTTATAACGAAGCCTATTTTTTCTTTCTGGACTTTGTTGCCGGTTTCTGTTTTTTGGGTGAAATATCGGTTTTTTTTGCAGCTGTGCTGTCGCCTTCACTGTCGTCTTTCTCTAAATTCATTTCCTCATAATAAGGCCTGAAATAGTTGGCCACATGCGGCACATGGTAAATACGACGGTTAAATACATTGCCGGTTACGATGATCACCGCTGTGTCCTGGTAGAGCCTTTGGAAAATAGAATTATTGCCATGCCACCAGCCATTGTGATAAACAATTTTATTGCCCCCGGGCCATACTTTCAGCCGCCAGCCAAGACCATAATATTCAGTGGTGTCGTGGTAATGGGTGTCGCGTTGTTGCGGCGTCCAGGCCATATTGTAGCTGGCACTGTCCAACACCAGGTGGTTGCGGATAGCTTTGTCGTAGGCCATCAGATCGCGGCAGGTAGTGTACACATTTTTGTCGCCGTAGATGGCATCCACATATTCAAAATTATAGATGGCACCATTTGCCTTAAACGAAGGCAGGTACTTCGCCGTATCGTTGATGCTTAGGATAAAACTATGGGTCATGCCTGCCGGTTCAAAGATCTTTTCCCGCACATACTCCGGAAACGCCTGCCCGGAAATTTGCTCAACGATAAGGGCAAGCAACACGAAATTGGTATTGCAATATTCAAATTTGCTGCCAGTGGGATGGGTTAATGGAGGCTTTTTGCTGATGATTAAATCAAGCACGTCTTCATTGGTGGCTGTCTTCTTTTTATTCCAGCCAAATTTCGGAAAAAAGTAGGCGTAATTCTGCAGCCCGCTGGTATGGCTGAGCAGGTTTTTTATGGTGATGTCAGGGTAGGGGAAGCCGGGATAGAACTGCTGTACTTTATCGGTCAATTGTAGTTTGCCCTGGTGAATTAACTGTAATATGGCAGTACTGGTAAAGGTTTTGCTGGTAGATGCCACATGAAACGGCGTTGTGTCGTTGATAGCGGTTGCTTTTGCGGCATCGCTGAAACCCTGGTAATGTTCGTAGAGAATACTGTCATTCTTTGCCACCAGAATGCCGCCACTAAACCCGGCACTATTCAGCAGTGTATCCATATACTGTTGTATGGAATCTCCTAAACGTTTTACTTCATCCGCAGGCATTTGTGGCTGTGCCTTTTGCTCATTGCTTTTGCACGAGAGCGCCATCAATGATATTGCAATGATCCATTTTTGCATAGGGACAAATATAAGTGTCAGCGGGCAAGGTCCAAGGTTCAAGGTTCAGGGTCCGGGGTTTCAAGGTTCTGTCTATGCTTAAATAACTTTACCTGTCTCAGGCAAGGACACAATATCCAAAAGTTCCGTTCCTGGTTCATCGGCTGCTACCGGAGCAACTAACAAGGATAGTAAACAGCACCGCAATAAGCGTGCAGGGCTAAGGTAGCGTCCTGCAAAAAAATATCAATCCTTGGTGCGTCGGGCTTGGCCCTTGGACCTTCCGCTCATGATCTTCTATCAATTAAAAATCGCTCAAAATCTGTTATAGAAAAACTACTCAGGTTATCAGCAGCAGTTAGCAGGCCTTTTTGAGCGGCCATTACGCCATGGCGGATATCGTCAAAACCGTCAATAGTATGTGCATCGGGGTCGATGGAAAGGAGGGCGCCTTTTTTTACTGCATAAGGAATCCAGCGCCAGTCAATATCCAGCCTTCGGGGGTGGGCGTTGATTTCTATGACCACGTTATTCTCCACACAGGCGTCAATAATGGCTTTGTGGTCCACAGGATAGCCATTACGGCTCAGCAGCAGCCTGCCCGTCATATGACCGAGTATGGTGGTGTAAGGGTTCTCAATGGCCGCCAGGAGGCGTTGCATGGCTTTTTCCTGGCTCATCTTTAGGTTGTTATGTACAGAAGCGATCACCAGGTCAAAACTTTCAAGGATATCGTCGCTGTAATCCAGGCTGCCATCGTTGAGAATATCACTTTCGATGCTTTTGTAAATTCTGAAAGGTGCCAGTAGTTCGTTCAACGCATCTATTTCCAGGTGTTGGGCAGTGATGCGGTCTTCTACCAGGCCATTGGCATAAAAAGCCGACTTACTATGGTCGCTGATTACCAGGTATTCAAAGCCTTTGGCGATAGCTGCGGCGGCCATTTGCGCAATCGTAAAAGAGCCATCGCTCCAATTACTATGGGTATGAATCATGCCCTTGATATCTGAAACCTGGATTAGTCGGGGCAGTTTTTTTTGCATCGCCAGCTCCATTGTTGCACCGTGATGACGGAGATAAGCAGGCAGTGGAGGCAGGCCAACAGATGTAAAATATTCCTCTTCTGTGGCGAACTGGTCAAGGTCGGCTATGCTATGTTTTTTATGAAATGTCTCAAGAAATTCTTCGCTGCTGTTACTGGCAAATACCGTTTGCATCAGCCTTTCTGCGGGCACACAATTGATGTTTACCCGAAGTCCTTCTTCCATTTTAAACAGGATATTTTGCGATTCATCCTGCTCATAAGCGACGCCTTTTTCGACCAGGCCTTTTATTAATTTTTCCACATTACAGTCCGTTATAAAGTGGATAACCTCAATCGTATCATTTCGCATAGCCGCGTCACCGCTGACAAATACCCTGGCGGGGGCCACTATTTCCTGCAATTGCGCCAGTAAGTGCTGGCTGATTTTCTCTATTTGAGCATATAGAAAACTGCCCTGGTGCCGCAAATAAAACTCGATGGTTTCTTTAATATTCTTTTGCGTTTTTTCGCCAAACCCTTTGAAAAGTGTCAGCCGGTTTTCATTGCACGCATACAGTAATTCTCCAATGCTTTCAATCTCCATCTCTTTCCAGACCGTCTGTATTTTTTTTGGCCCCAGCCCTTTTATATTAAGCATTTCCATCACACCTTCGGGTGTGGCTTCTATCAGGTCGGTCAATATTTTTAACTCGCCGGTGGCCAGTATCTCAGCAATCTTTTTTGAGGCAGAATCGCCAATTCCTTTTAATGAAGCGATCTGTTTCAATTCCATGCCGGCTACCTGTTCTGTAGCCTTCTCCAGCTGGAAAGCCGCTATGGCATAGGATTTCGACTTAAAGCTGTTGGCGCCGTGAATGTCCATTAATTTGGCTAACAGCGAAAACATATTGGCGATCTGAAAATTATCCATACTAGATATGATTTGTATATCGGCGTTGTACCGACACGGGTACGAACATAAAAAAAACCCCCGGTAATCGGGGGTTTTTGAAAATATCCTTTTGAAGGACTACTTCTTTGCAGCTTTTTTAGGAGCGGCTTTTTTTGCAGCTTTTTTAGGAGCAGCAGCTTTCTTTGCAGGAGCGGCGGCTTTCTTAGGAGCCGGAGCAGCAGCCTTCTTAGCAGGAGCAGCTTTCTTCATTGCCGGAGCAGCTTTTTTCATTGCTGGAGCGGCGGCCTTCTTAGCTGGAGCGGCGGCTTTTTTTGGAGCAGCCTTCTTAGCGGCGGCCTTTTTTGCAGTTGCCATTGTTTGAAATTTTAATGGTTAGTAAATATGGAGTAAAAATAATTATTTTTTTTTCTCCACAAAACTTTTTATACAACTGCAAAAAGCTCCTAAGCGGTGGCTTGCAGAGCTACAACAGAAACAAAACTTTTGTCCCCTTTACCCCTTTTAAATTCTACCAATCCATCGGCTAACGCAAAGATGGTAAAGTCTTTGCCAACACCTACGTTGGTGCCAGGATGGAATTGTGTACCTCTCTGGCGAATAATGATGTTGCCGGCAATAGCTGGCTGACCACCATATATTTTTACACCTAATCTTTTGCTGTGCGAATCACGGCCGTTTTTTACCGAGCCTTCACCTTTTTTATGTGCCATGGTTTTGTATTTTTTATGAACTAGAAAATGATCTGCTAAAAAGCAACAAGTAAATGACTTTTAGAAAGCCCTTTCCAGTTTAATGTATTAAGCGATGCTTTCAATTTTGATTTGGGTATAATGCGTACGATGACCGATCTTTTTACGGAAGCCCTTGCGACGTTTCATTTTAAAAGCAATTACTTTATCGCCCTGTACCAGGTCTTTCACAATTTCAGCATTCACTGTTGCTTTAGTATCTGCACCAGCGGTAACCGTACCACCTGCATTTACCAACAGTACATCAGAAAAAGCTACTTTGTCGCCGGTTTTTCCGTCGAGATGGGGTACATACAAACTATCACCTGCTTTAACGGTGAATTGCATTCCGGCTATTTTTACTACTGCTAACATGATAATCGAAAATTTAGGACGGCAAAAGTAGGGAAATACAATTTTTCAAAAGTATTTTTTTTCTGAATTGTCATTTTTAAAGTGGTACTTGTGTGAGAAATCTCTTTATTTTAGGCAGAAATCGCTGATTGCAACCCATCACTTTCCCATTCTTGCAAAATAATGTTTCCGGCAAAGGGGGAGATACTCGTCTTTTTCGCCCAATAATACCTGGGAAGTGATCGCCCCTTTTCTGAAACTATAATGGGCAATGGAGCCACAATCCATGCAAATGGCATGCAGTTTGGTTATATAGTCGGCTGTTGCGAGCAAGTTGGGCATTTGACCGAAGGGCTTACCCATGAAATCCATATCGAGGCCGGCCACGATAACACGCGTGCCCCGCAGGGCTAACTGTTCACAGACATTGCATATTTCATCATCAAAAAACTGGGCTTCGTCTATGCCTACCACATCCACATCCTGGGCCAGCAGTAAAATGGTTTGAGAATTTTCGATAGGCGTGGAAAGAATCGCGTTTTCATCATGACTTACGATTTTCACCTCGTCGTAGCGGACATCTATGGCGGGTTTGAAAATCTCCACTTTAAGATTGGCAATTTTTACCCTTTTCAAACGTCGGATGAGCTCTTCTGTTTTACCACTAAACATACTGCCACATATCACTTCGATCCACCCCCTCTTCTCACCACTTGTATTCGGTTCAATAAACATTATAGGGTTCGCTTTATTTTTCTGATAAAATTAATTGCTAACTTTAGCAGGTTGAAAAACGGCAAGATAATGAAAACAGTTTCCGGTTGCCAGTTTTACAGTCGCCAGTTGTAGCGCCCAACTTTTTTGAAGACTCACCGCACACCGGTTGCTGCCTACCATCAAATTAAATTTATTTCAGGTGGAACGTATTGGAACTTTAATTGAAACATTGCAACATCAGCATGCGGCAGGTGCAGACCCACATGCATTGCTGGTAACGGTGCAAATGTTGCAGCAAGAGCTACTGCTGCAAAACGGGCAGTCAAAACTTAAAGGAAGAAACGGCGTTTCCGTTTTTATGCCCGGGCAATTGGACATCCGTTTTTCGAGAACAGAAGCTATGCAACCAGGCAAACCGGAGCCGGTGACAGAGAAACTTGTGTTTGAATTAGATCCCGAAATTCCGGACGAGGAGTTCATTGTCGAAACCCCTGTTATGCCCGTTACAGCAACAACCCCGTCGACATTGCATGAAATGCCCACTTTTACCAGGCAAACAATGGTTAATGGCAATGGTTTACCAGCCAGGGAGGTCAATGAAACGGTCATCGATGAAAAACGCTCTATCAACGATGTGCTGGAAGCCGTGCCTAAAGTGGAGATTGCACATACCCTGCCTGCAGAAGCCATAAAAGATCTTCGTAAGGCGGTCAGCATCAACGACCGTTACCAGTTTATCAACTACCTTTTTAAAGGCGATGAAACCATGTATGAGCGCAGCATAAAAACCATTAATAGTTTTAATATTCTCCCCGAAGCCACTTTCTGGATACGCAGGGAGCTGGCGGTCAAACTTTCGTGGAAGGATGATGACCCGCTTGTGCAGGAGTTTAATCGGCTGGTAGGAAGGCGTTTTATGTAATGGATAATTGATCATTAAATGCTGCCCGGCGAGCCTGTCAGGGTTGGGTGGTTCACGGCCAGCTTTACCCGTTTTCGGCACTTTCTACAAAAGGACAAGTAAACTAGTTGAAATTTCATTTGGGTAAGATCCCTGGAATCTGAAATTCTTCGCTGCATCTATCTATTAGGTGTCCATTTGCAATTAAACCAATCAGATTGATATAAAATATAATATTCATTTTGGTAATTTTGGGTATTTGTATTTCCACAGGTCTTTCTTCAATCATCAAATGCGACAATATACCTAAGGAGTTTTTTTGCAGCTTATTACAATTACCGTCGTGAAGTGAGAACCTGTTTTCGCCCTGCTACAGATGTGGAAACCTCATTGATACAGTCTATGTTTTTGCTTGCGATTAATATTTCTTTGCCATTTATTATTTCCCCCATTTCATGGTCCACCCACCACCGCCGCTTCCATTATCATCCCGTCGCAAGCAGCTCGGGTCTTAGTGGACAGGTTTATCCTGAAAAAGTCAATTTACCCCGTCTTTTTTTAGTCTGCACTTTCGCCACCTATGCGTTTAGATCTTCCACCATTCATCAAGAAAATATACCAACCATCTTTTTTTATTTATTTTGCCACGATGTGTGGTTGCCGGAATTCACGGGGCCTGCTGCCTTTTCTTCAATTTAAATATCAAACTGATTATGCGGAAGTTCTTGCTTTCTTCTTTTGTTGCGTTGGGTAGTTTGACAGCCCTTTGCCAGTCGCCCATGCTGTTGCGCCAACCGGCTATCAATAACGACGGCTCACTGGTGGCGTTTTCTTTCCAGGGCGATATCTGGACGGTGCCAGGTATTGGCGGCAAAGCTACCAGGCTCACCATCCACGAAGCATACGAAGCCAGCCCGGTGTTTAGCCCCGATGGCAAACAGATAGCGTTTTCTGGTGCCCGCTTTGGCAATAGCGATGTATTTGTAATGCCTGCCGGCGGTGGTATGCCCAAAAGGCTAACCTATCATTCCAACAACGACCTGGTAGCCAGTTGGTCCCAACCCGACGAGATTTTGTTTTCAACTACCAGGGAATTCAAACAGATCGAAAGACCGTTAGAGGTATATGCCATCAACCCGAAAGGAGGTACCGAACGCCGGATACTCGATGCTGTAGGCTTTGATCCGGTAATGAGCCCGGACGGCCGTTTCCTGGCCTTTGTGCGGGGCGATATCAATCCCGTAGCCCGGCAGGCTTACAAGGGTAGCAGCGACCGTAATATCTGGATCTATGATACCAAAAACAAAACCTACAGCCAGCTTCCGGGTTTTCCTACTAACGATGTGTTACCACAGTGGGGCGATAACCATACCCTTTATTTCCTGAGCAGCAATGATGGTGCCTACAACCTCTATCGCTTGAAACTGGATGGTGACGGCAACGCCACGGGCACCCCCGAAAAGCTGACAGACGATAATAAAGAATCGATCCGGTCCTATAGCTTATCCGCCGATGGGACGACGCTCGTTTTGGAAAAAGATATGAACTTGTACACGATGAAAGCAGGAAAGGGAACTCCGAAAAAACTGGATGTGCAGATCAGCGCCGATGAGCGGCTGGATGCCACGGAACAAAAAACACTCACAACAGGTGCCAACGATTACGCGGTATCGCCTAACGGTAAGCTGATCGCGTTTACCAATCGCGGCGAGGTATTTATCAAGGAGGCAGATAAAGAAAAGTCCAGAAGTATTAATGTTTCCAATCATCCGTACCGCGACATTGAACCTGCCTGGCTCAACGATTCCACTTTGCTTTTTTGCAGCGACCGGGCCAATGGGAATTTTGATATGTACCTGTATCGATCCAGTGACACTACGGAGCACAGTATGTACAAAAGCCTGAAACACGAACTGACCCAGGTAACCCGTACACCATTGGATGAAACCTCACCTGTGATTTCGCCGGATGGTAAAAAAATAGCCTATGTACGCGGTGGAAGAACTTTTGTCGTAAGCGATATTAGCGCCGACGGTAAACTGAATAACGAGAAAATTTTGCACGACGATTGGAATCATCCCAATGGTATCACCTGGAGTCCGGATAGTAAATGGCTCGCTTATTCAATGAATGACCTGTATTTTAACGATGAAATTTATATCCAGTCTGCCGAAGGAACCGGCAAGGCGGTCAATGTGAGCATGCATCCCCGTACCGACCAAAGCCCGGTATGGAGTGCCGATGGCAGCAAGCTGGCTTTCCTGTCGGAACGGAGCAGCGGACGCAGTATGGATGTGTATTTTGTGTGGCTGAAAAAAGAAGACTGGGAGAAGGAAACCCAGGACTGGGCAGATCGCGAAGCACCTTCCCCTGCTGCAGAGGCAAAGCCTGGTGCCGAAAAAAAAACAGTAAAACCCATTAAGATCGATTTTGATAAGATATACGAAAGAATCGTCCAGGTAACTGCTTTTCCAGGCGACGAGAGCGACCTGGCAATTTCAAAAGATGGGGAAACCTTTTACTATACCACAACTTCCAGCACCGCCAAAGGGCGCGACCTTTACAGTATAAAATGGGATGGAAAAGACCTGAAGGAGATCACTAAAGGAGGTGCAAATCCGAACAATGTAAGCATGGATAGAGATGCCAAGTATTTATACTACACCAAACTGGGCACCCTTGGCAGGATCGATATAAAAACTGGTTTACCCGAAGCGCTACCTTATGTGGCCAAAATGAAAGTGGATTACACCGCCGAAAGAACCCAGGTTTTTGAGGAAGCCTGGCGTGCTATCCGCGATGGCTATTATGACCCGAATTTTAATGGTAACGACTGGGGCAAACTACACGACAAGTATAAACAGCGTACGGTAAATGCCAGTACCAGTAACGATTTCAGCTATATGTTTAACCTGCTGCTTGGCGAATTGAACAGCAGCCATATGGGCCTCACCACGCCCGATCGTGTAGAAACACAAAAGGATGTTACGGGATTGATCGGGGCTGAGTTAACGCCTGTTGCGGGTGGCATGAAAGTGATCCACCTGGTGCCCGGTACACCTGCCGACAAAGCGGGTAGTAAATTGAATGAAGGCGATATTATTACCGCTGTAAACGGTGAAGCGGTAGAAGATCGCGAAAACTTCTATGGCCAGTTAAACGGATTAGTAGGTGAGAAGACGCTGCTGAATGTGCGTGGGGGTGACGGAAAATCAAAAGAAGTGGTATTGAGGCCTGCCACAGCCGCCACAATTACCGGGAAACTCTACGACGAATGGGTACAAGACCGGAAGGCACTGGTAGATAAATTCTCCAATGGCCGGCTGGGTTATATACATATTAAAAGTATGGATGCTGCCAGCTTTGAAGTGGTGGAAAGGGAGTTTACAGTTGCCGGTTACGGTAAAGAAGGCCTCGTGATAGATGTGCGCTACAACGGGGGCGGATCCACAGCGGATTACCTGATGACCATACTCAACTATAAGCAACATGCCTACACCATTCCCCGTGGTGCCAGCTCTGATTTGGAAAAAGACAAGAAGAAATTCCGTGAGTATTACCCGATCGGCGAACGTCTTGTATATGCCGCGTGGACAAAACCTTCGATTGCATTGTGCAATGAAGGAAGTTATAGCAATGCCGAGATATTTTCCCATGCCTATAAAACACTGGGCATTGGTAAACTGGTGGGCACGCCTACGAACGGATCAGTTATTTCCACCGGTGCCAAATCGTTAATGGACGGATCAATGGTAAGAATGCCAGGCCGCGGCTGGTTTGTAAAGGCGACCGATAAAAACGAGGAACTGGGGCCCGCTGTTCCGGATATTATCGTAGAGAACCAACCTGACTGGATCGCCAAAAGGACCGATGACCAGCTGAAAAAAGCGGTGGAAGAATTGTTGAAAGAATTGAATCAAAAAAAATAACGATTTACTTTTATACTAAGAAAAAAACCGGCCCTGTAAAAAGGCCGTTTTTTTTCCCCACACTTCACTATGCCATAATTATTCAACAGGTTTTTCGTTTCCAAAAATTTGCTGTTCATCTCGATCCTGCACGGAAATTTTACGGATGAAATCGTCGTAGCCATCGTCTTCATGATTGCTATATACACCATAAGCATCTATACTGTACCCTACCAGACCGTCATTGGCTTCGAGAATATAAAGTATGGTATTATCCGCAGGATCGGATTCGCTCTCAAAACGGAATGTCTTGATAATGGTTAACTCTTCCGGCGTGTAACACTTACTATTCGTTCCGGCAAAACAACCGTCCGCCATTTTGAATTCATTATCCTGTCGCTTTACCCTTAATTTTTCCAATACCTGGCTCAGTGTGGACATTTGAGTTATACGTTCCTGCATGTTTTCGATAGTTGTATTTTCCATGATAATTATTTTTTTTTGGTTACCGCTATTTGCCCAAACGACGTGCCAAAAAAGGCTTGTGTTTGTTAATTGCATTTTTCCGGATAAACCCCCGTTATATTGATCCAGCGGAAGAAACCCTATCCGCCGCGTAGATAATATTCCCCATGTTGCGGGTTATGTTATGCCAGGAATCGCTTTGCCGGGGTTTCACTTGTGTAAAACGATTGGAGCGCTAAAAAACAGTATTATAACCAAACCATTATGCAACCGTAACCAGGTAAAAATTCCTTCTGCCTTTTTGTACGAGGAGGTATTTCCCATGCAGCAATTGCGTTTCAGTAACTGTGGCATTCATGTCGGTTATTTTAATCCGGTTAATGCTGAGGCCGCCATTCTGGACCATCTTTTTAGCTTCGCCACGGCTGGGGAAGATGCCGGTATCACTCACAAGCGTTACAATATCCAGCCCTTCGTGCACGAGGGTTAGCGGAATGGTACATTTTACGATACCTTCCATATTCTGCAGGTCTTCTATGGTGAGTGATTCTGCAGGTGCGTTGGTATTGGAAAATAATTTTTCTGTTGTATCCATAGCCAGGTTGTATTCCGCCTCGCCATGCACAAACAAAGTCACTTGTTTTGCCAGCGTTTTTTGCAACAGCCTGTCAGCGGCATTTTCAGCGTGTTTAGCTACCAGTTCGTCTACGGTTGCCCTATCCAGCATCGTAAAGATCCTGATCCATTTAAGCGCATCTTCATCACTGGCATTCAGCCAGAATTGGTAGAAATGATAGGGGGAGGTCTTTGTGGCATCCAACCAGATATTGCCTTTTTCTGTCTTTCCAAATTTTCCGCCATCCGCCTTGGTAATCAGGGGGCATGTGAAGGCAAATGCCTCGCCGCCTGCTTTACGGCGTACCAGCTCAGTACCTGTAACGATATTGCCCCATTGGTCGCTGCCGCCCATTTGGAGTTTTGTGCCTTTATTTTTGTACAGCCAGTAGAAATCGTAGCCCTGCACTAACTGGTAGGTAAATTCGGTAAAACTCATCCCTACCTCGCTGTTCAGCCTTTTCTTTACACTATCCTTGCTCATCATGTAGTTCACGGTGATATGCTTGCCCACATCGCGGATAAAATCCAGGAATGTAAAGTCTTTGAACCAATCATAGTTGTTGGCCATTTCGGCAGCATTGGGAATAGAAGGATTAAAATCAAGGTATTTTTCCAATTGCGCCTTTACACCAGCTATATTATGCAACAACACGGCTTCACTCAATAAGTTTCTTTCTTCACTCTTGCCGCTTGGATCGCCAACCATTCCAGTAGCTCCACCCACCAGTGCAATAGGTTTATGCCCCGCTTTTTGGAGGTGCACCAATAGTAAAATCGGCACGAGGCTACCTATATGAAGGCTGTCTGCGGTAGGGTCGAAGCCGATATACCCGGTTGTCATTTCTTTTTCGAGTTGTTCCTCAGTTCCCGGCATGATGTCTTGAATCATACCCCGCCATTGCAGTTCCGCTATCAGGTTCATATCCTTGAATTTGCGGCAAAAATAGGGGAAGCGGCCACAGATAGTGATAGGTGCAGGGAGCAACAGGCCGTATTGTACGATTGATCTTACCAGGACGGCCATCCGAACCCTGCGCGCAATGCCGGCAGGAACGGTTTTTTTATTCGGCCCCAAATGGATTATATTTAAACTTGAGTTTCCTCATTGGCAGTATTTGTGCCGTTGTTTTCCGGGTCTATACTTCCATGGTTTATTCCAAAATTTTTAGAGTTACCTACCGACAACCTATGAACGGCAGCAAAAACATTGTGGGCATTTAAATTCGAAATATACGACTATGAAAAAAGTTTTCTTATGGTTATGGGCGTTGATTTTTCAATTCCAGGCGCAAGCCCAAAATGTGGGCATCGGCATAGCAACCCCCACACTGGCGCGGTTCCAGGTGAATGGTGGAGTAGACGCAACTACGGCCATTTTTGGAGGCGAAACCAGTGGGATATCGCTTCAACGGAGCTGGCCGGGGGTAGGGTTTAACCAGTATTACAACGGGGGACCGCACTATTTGGCTACAGGTTATGCAGGCCTGATTGTGCTGGATCCCGGCGGAGGCTATATGGCCGTAGACATGTTTCCCAGCGGAGTTCAGGGCGCAGGTACAACTGGCTATACAAGGGCCTTGGTTATTACCAAAGATGGACGGCTAAGTATCGGAAACGGTGAGAATCCGGTAGCATCCCTGTCGGTATTACGGGGAACCGGTAACGACGGTACGGCAGTGTTCAAGGGTACAAGCTACTGGTCGCATTTTAATTACGGCAGCACTGAGAATACCTATATCCGTGCTGGTAAATTCAATGGTGATGTGTACATCAACGATATCGTTTCTGGGGATATTTTCTTGGGAGGCGGCAGCGCGAAAGTAGGCATCAATATTACGACATCCCTCTATCCGCTTTCGGTAAAACAGTTTAATAATAGAGGGCTACAGCTTATCAATGCCACCTGGGGCAACCGGGGGTGGAGTATCAACAATCAATCTTACAATAGTGACGCCAATAATCCAAGCACTTGCCTGGAGCTAGATTATGATGGTCGGGCCAATAACATAATGGGCTGGTTCCGGCCCGATGACGGCGGATACACTTCCAATTCCGATATCCGCATGAAAGAACATATTCAAAACCTGGAGCCGATGCTACCCAAGCTGATGGCTTTGCGGGCAACACGCTACCATTTTATAGGGGCGTCGCCAAATAGTCAATCGTTGGGTTTTATTGCGCAGGAGGCCAAATTACAATTTCCCGAACTCGTGGACATCATCAATCGAAAAGATTCCACCAACCCAACCGGTTTTACCGATCACCACGGCATCAGCTATACAGGCTTTACCATTGTTGCGATCAAAGCCATACAGGAGCAACAGGATGAAATTGAGCAACTGAAAAAAGACAACCTGGAACTGAAAAACGAGATGATGGAATTGAAAAAAATGATCACCAGAAACTAGTGTATTGTACTTTGCCATTGCGGAGGCCAATGCCAGGTGCATTGGCGCTACGGGCGGATTGCAGGCGGAATTTAATTTGTTTTGCCATCTTTTTTGCCGCTAAATTTGTAACCTCGCAACCCGATTTGGACGTCTGCCCTCCCAAAACCAATTATGATGAAAAAAGTTTTAAGCATACTGATGCTTATCAGCGTTTGTATTGCAGCCGCATCGCAATCCTTCCGAAACGAATGGATCGACTATTCAAAAACCTATTACAAGTTCAAGATCGCTAAAACGGGTTTGTACAGAATCGGTCAAAGCCAGCTTGAAACGCTCGGCATCGGAGCCGCCAATGCCCAGGATTTTAAACTTTGGCGAAATGGAACAGAAGTCGCTTTGTATGCTTCGGCAGCCTCGGGTCCCTTGGGTGGTTCAGATTACCTGGAATTTTGGGCCTTAAAAAATGACGGTAAACCAGACGTAGACCTTTACCTGAACCCATCTTATCAATGTGCCACCGAAGTCAGCCTTTTTACGGATACAGCCAGTTATTTTTTGACCGTCGCCCCAGGGAGTAATGCCCGGATGGTGGGAACTGTCAATGACACCGTTGGCCATGGTACGGCGCAGCCTTATTGCATCTACAATCGCTCCTATGTATGGGATGCCAGTAGCCCTGGTGCACTTTTATGGGGTGGTAATGCTTATTATACCCAGGGCGAATATGTACGGTCAGCCGCGTTCGACAGAGGAGAGGGCTGGCAATCAGGTCGGTTTAATCATAACAGTTATCCGCTTACTGATTTAAAAGCTTATACTGCCGGGCCGGCTATGAACTTTACTGCGGCTGGTGACGGACGGTTTATTGGTAACAGACGCGTAACGGTTTCAGTTAATGATTCTGTGATAAACCAGTTATTTAGTTTTGGAATTGATAATTTTTTTGTTGCAGTGGCCAATATTCCGCTATCGCGCCTTAACGCCGATGCTACCACGATCAAGTTCCAATCCAGCGATGATTCTACTGATTACGGTAAGTTTTCGCTTGCCAAATACAATCTTGAATATCCCAGAAAATTTGACTTTGATAATGCCAGCAATGTCTCGTTCACCTTGCCTGCAAACCCGGCTGGCGCTTACCTCGTTATCTCTAACTTTGATGCGGGAGGTGCCGACCCCATTTTATACGATCTAACCAACAAAAAGCGATATAGCTGCTTTCGAGATGGGGATTCGATTAAAGTTAAATTGCAGCCGTCGGCGGTTGCAAACAATTGTGTTTTAATCAGCAATGCGGGCGCCAATGTATCCGGTGTAAATAATTTCTTACCCCGCAATTTTATCAATTTTGCAACCGCTTCCAACCAGTCAGACTTTTTAATTATCGCAAACAGAATATTGAATTCAGGCGCCAATAACCAGGTAGAAGCTTACCGCAGTTATCGTGTTTCGGCGGCCGGTGGTGGGTACAATGCCAAAATATTCGACATCGATGAACTCGCCGACCAGTTTGCCTTTGGCATCAGCAAACATAGTATCAGCATCCGTAATTTTTTAAGGTATGCAAGAGCTACTTTCAATACTGCCCCGAAGTTTACCCTGCTTATAGGGCGGGGTGTTAACTACGAGGATTATTATGCGAATCAATCTTTGCCAACGGCCGAACAGTTAAATCAGGTGCCAACCTGGGGTAATCCGGGTTCGGATAATTTGCTCAGCAGCCCATCGGTTAACAGCCCAACCCCCGCTACCCCTATCGGTCGCATTTCTGTGGTTACCAGTACTGAACTAAAGGCATACCTCGACAAGGTTGTAGAGTTTGAAGCCTTGCAGCAAAATAATAATCATACACAAGCCGGTAAGGACTATACCAAACAAGTTTTGCACCTGATAGGTGCCAGCGATGCAAGTACTGGTGCCCTTATTTCTCCGTTAATGGAGAACTACCGCAAGATCATTATTGATACCCTGATGGGTGCCGATGTGCACTCGTATATTAAGGCCAATAATCCCAACCTTACCCAAAGCACTGCCGAGGTGGCCGGGTATATTAATAATGGGGTTTCATTACTTACTTATTTCGGGCACTCTTCTGCTTCAAGCCTCGATTTTAATCTCAATAACCCTGGCGATTATACCAACAACGGAGGTAAATACCCCGTGTTTGTGGTCAATGGTTGTAATGCCGGTAATTTCTTTTCGTATGATGAAAACAGGCTTAGTAATAATAGCCTTACCATTTCGGAGAAATTTACCCTGGCACCCTCCAGCGGGGCCATTGCTTTTATTGCCAGTACCCATTTTGGTGTCCTCAATACGCTGGATTATCTTACGGAACAATGGTACAAAGCGGCATGTAGAACCCGGTTTAGCAAATCGCTTGGCGAAATTCAGCAGAAAGCCATCGAAAGTACATGGGCGCAGTACAACGGCGATTTTCTTACACGTTTAACCGTGGAGGAAACGACCATTCATGGTGATCCTTCTCTTAAATTATTTCCTTACGACAAGCCGGATTATTCGGTTGAATTGCAAAATATTACCTATACGCCATCATTTATCTCCTCCACTAACGACAGTTTCCGGGTAAGGGTTGTGCCCTTTAACCTGGGAAGGGCGAGTGATGATTCTGTATGGCTGCGACTGCAGCGGCAGTTTCCCGACGGATCCATCAAGCAGATAGCCAACGTTAAAATAAAAGGTATCAGGCATACCGATACGCTGACACTCAACGTGCCGATCGTAGGTAACCGCGACAAAGGCATTAACTATATCATCGCTACCATCGATCCCGATAACCTGATAACTGAAATCAGCGAAGCAAATAATACCGCCACAAAGCCTGTCGAAATTTCTGACGATGAGATCAGGCCTGTGTACCCGTACGATTATTCGATTGTAGCCAAGACTTCCTTTAAATTGTACGGTTCTACCGCCGATCCTTTTGAACCATCGCGAACTTACCGGATGCAGGCAGATACCACTGAGAAATTTAATTCGCCGCTGCTGGCCACACAGGATGTAGCCTCAGCAGGAGGGCTTATCGAGTTTAATCCCACCATCGCCCTTACCGACGGTATCGTGTACTATTGGCGTTTGGCGCCCGTCGTGGGCGGTAGTCCGGTAAACTGGAGCGGCGCTTCTTTTCTATACAATCCATCCGGCACCAACGGCTTTAATCAGTCGCATTTGTACCAGCATTTGAAATCTACTTTTGATAGAATTGTGCTGGATTCGCTTACCGGAAAATATGGTTTCAAAAACCGCATCAACAACCTTTTTATTACACACTCCAAATATCCTGAAAGTGGAACCGAAGACGGTCATTTCAGTATTTCGGTCAATGGTGCGCTTAAAATCCGGAGTGCCTGTACAGGTCACTCTATCATCTTTAACGTGTTTGATACCGTTTCTTTCAATAGTTGGTACAATTACCCCGGCGGCCTGTACAACAGTAGAACCAATCAATGCGTGGCAAATACCTCGGATGGAGCCGGGCGCCAATATAATTTCGAATACGAATATAATACGCCTGCAAATCGTAAACAGGCAATGGACTTTATGGACCAGATTCCTAATGGCTATTACGTGGCAGTAAGGTTGATCCTGGACAATTACGGCGACAACTATACCCTTTCTTATGCCAACACCTGGAAGGGAGATACCGCAAGTTTTGGAAGTGGCAATTCGCTCTACCACAAACTATATAACCAGGGCGCCAAAGAACTCGATTCTGTTAATGGTGCCCCCCGTATTTGGGCTTTTGTATATCGTAAAAATGACAGTACGCATTTTAGACCGCATTTCAGGTATTCTCAAGGGTTGTACGACCGCATCACAGAATCGGTGGATTGCCCCACAATCGATACGGCCGGATATATCACTTCACCAAAGTTTGGACCCGCCAAAGCCTGGCAGCAATTGCATTGGCGCGGAGCTTCTGTGGAAAGCATAAACAGTCCCGACAGTGTTCGGCTTTCATTAATTGGTATTACGGCAACGGGTGCAGAAACGGTGTTGTACAACCTCGGCATCAGCCAACCCGATCTCGATATTTCCTCGGTCAGTGCCACAACATACCCATATATCAAATTGAGATTATACACCCAGGATTTATCAAATCTTTCGCCGTGGCAACTGGATTACTGGAGACTCAATTACCTGCCTGTACCCGAAGGCGCTGTGGCCCCTAACCTTTACTATACCGGCAACGACAGTGCCACCGTTGACAATATTACCCAGTCAGCGAAATACAAATTTGGTGTAGCATTCAAAAATGTGAGTGATGCCGGTTTCGACAGCTTGAAGCTTAAATTGAAATTGACCGACAACGCCGGTATAGAGAAAACCATTCTGTTGCCCAAAGTGAAAAATCTGCCTGCCGGCGATACTGCCAATGTGTATTTTGAGTTCAATGCTGATACTTTGAGTGGTACATATAACCTCTACCTGGATATAAACCCGGACAATGAGCAGCCGGAACAATTCCATTTCAACAATTACCTGTACAAATCATTTGTCGTATACCGTCCGGATAGCACTGGTATTTGCCCGGGTTTAGATAAATCATTCTTCAGCGGCGATCAGGCTGCGGGCAATACTTATCAATGGCAGGTAAATACTGGCAGCGGATATGTAAATGTAAATAACGGCGGGGTGTATAGTGGAGTCAATGCCGATTCTCTGAAACTAAAACAGCCACCTACCTCCTGGTATGGATACAGATTCAGGTGTGCGATTACAAATAATGCGGCTATAAGCTATAGCCCTGAATACAAGCTGAAATTTGCAGCTACCTGGACCGGTGGCATCAGTACGGCGTGGGAAAATCCTGCTAATTGGGGTTGCGGTAAAATTCCAGACCAGTTTACAGATGTATACATCAAATCCGATTCACCAAATTACCCATTGGTAAACAGCAACGCCAGTTGCCGTAGCCTGCGGGTGATGCCAGGAACTACATTACAGGTCACACCAGGCTTTAAACTGGACCTTACCGGGCCTCCTGGGAATTAGCTTTAGCTTATCTCTGAATAACAAAAACCCTTTTGCCAGAAGCAGGAGGGTTTGTTTTTTAGTGTGGATCACATAGGCAGGATAACGTTTCCGGAAGCCTTTATACTGAAAAGTAACAATCAGGTGTTGGATGACGCAAATCATTACTGTGGGTCTTTAGTTAACGTGCCACAGCAAGTGCTGGCCAATTCATAGAGCTTGGCAAGAGAGATCGCCTGCGAAACAATAGATCACCACCGCCAAAGGTTTTCCATCCCCGCCTTTAAAGTGATTTTTCTGCAAGGAGCCCGCGGGCAACAGAACTGCTTAAAGCGTAATAAAATGTTAGCCTGTACCGGATAATACTTTTTTATGATTTTGAACATTCGTAGTTTCCGGAAGGCTACTTATCTTTGCGATCTTAATGAAAAAGTTTACCATAGCCCTATTAGCTACACTCTACCTCATAGTTACCTGTGGGGTGTCGGTGAACTTTCATTATTGCATGGGTAAGCTACGTGGTGTAGATATGGGTTATAGCGCTAACGACCGTTGCGGTAAATGTGGCATGAGCACCAAAAAATCATCAGGATGCTGCCATGATGAAGCCCAATGGCATAAGGTGGATGACAACCATCAGCTTGCCAATGCCAGCGTAAACATACTCGCCCCGGTGATTGCCATTGCGCAGCCGCTGCCTTTTCAAACAGTTTCACCGCTTTTTTATTCCCTTCCGGCTGCCACGAGCGGCCATTCTCCACCACTGCTCCGAAGCCAGTCCGACCTGGGTATTCTTTATTGTGTTTTCAGAATTTGAGATGTGATTTCAACTTAAAAAGAAACAGTACCAACCAGTACAGGGTCTTATTTTTTATGTTGTTGGTGTCTGGAATCGCAGTGATGTCATCACGTCGTTCCTGATGTTACTGTAATTGTTATTCACTAGTTATTTCCCGGGAGGGCTTTTTTTATTCATCTCAAAATCTCAAACAATGAAATTTTTAAAGATATTGGTGAGCCTGTTGCTCATCTCCGGTTTTTCATTTGCACAATCTTTCCGCAATATAGAGTTGCAGGCGGCAGGTCTTACCTGCAGCATGTGCAGCAATGCCGTTAACAAGGCCCTCAAACAAATCGATTTTATCCAGGACATCAAGACTGATCTCGATAAAAACCTCTTTGTGATCTCCATCAAACCTGGCGCTGAGCCCGACTTTGACCTGATCCGCAAAAAAGTGGAAGCCGCCGGTTTTTCCGTAGGTAAAATGGATGTGGAAGTAAACTTTACCAACCAGAAAATAGCTAACGATGAGCATGCAGTAGTAGGCGGGAAGGCGTTGCATTTTCTGAATGTCAAACCGCAAACCCTGAATGGCTGGAAGAAAGTCCAGCTGGTAGATAAGTCATTCCTCGTGGCTTCACAGGCTAAAAAATGGGCTAATGCGACTACAATGGCTTGTTATAAAACCGGTGTTGCAGGCACTTGCTGCACAGATCCTGCAATTAAGCCTGGCCAGAGAATGTATCATGTAACCATTTAAAATCGCAACTATGAAACAGTTAATGTTCTCAGGGTTGTTGGTTGCGATTTTCGGTACCGTAAAGGCCCAGGAACTCTTTGTATTTACCGAGCCCGCAAGTAACATGGCTACGGGCTCCATTGGCCTGCGGCTGAATAACTACCTGATGAAGGAGCAATATCAAACTGGTACCAACTACCATTTCATTCCCGAGATTATGGTAGGTGCAAGTAAAAAGCTGATGGTACATGCCGATGGGTTTTTCAGCAACCGGAACAAGCAAGGCCTTGAACTGGAAGGCGCCGGTTTGTATGCCAAGTACCGTTTTTTCAGCAACGATGATATTCAAAAGCACTTCCGGATGGCCGCATACGTACGGTTGGGCCTAAACAACAGCTCAATACACCAGGAAGAAATAGAAACCTATGGCCACAACAGTGGGTATGAACTGGGAATTGTTGCTACCCAATTGCTGCATAGGTTAGCCGTCTCTTCGTCTGTGAGTTATGAGAAAGCGATGGATAACGGGGGCGGGCACAAGTATCCCTATACCGGCAGGTCCGCTGCTGTCAACTATACTTTTTCTGCGGGAAAACTGGTATTACCAAAGGCCTATACCAGTTACAATCAAGTCAACCTTAACCTGATGGTTGAAGTGTTGGGACAAACCAATACCGGCAATGGACGATCTTTTTTAGATATTGCCCCATCTCTGCAGGTCATTATTAACAGCAGGTCGCGGATAGATCTCGGGTATCGTCAACAACTCTATTCTTCCTTGTTTCGTACGGCTCCCAACGGGTTTATCGTTCGGTTGGAACACAATTTATTCAACGTCTTTTAAATCAAAAAACTTAATTTTCAACATTAAAAATGAAACAACGCATGAAAAAGATCATCAAATTGTCACTGGTAATGGTAAGCCTTTTTGCAGTAGTGAGTGCCTTTGCCCAAAAGCCGAAAACCGAAACTTTTAAAGTAAGTGGCAACTGCGGCATGTGTAAAAAACATATCGAAGGTGCCGTAGCCAAAGAGGCTGGCGTAAGCAAAGCTGTCTGGAACAAGACCACCAAAGTAATGACGGTAACCTACCAACCATCAAAAATTACCATGGATGCAATCCAGCAAAAAATTGCCGCCGCCGGTTACGACACACCAAAATTTGCGGGAGATGATAAGGCGTACAACGAACTGGATGCCTGCTGCCAATACGTAAGAAAAGATGGTGCCATGAAGTCTGCGGAACATGGTGGGCACAGGTAAGAATTATATAGACGTCAACAGGCAAAAACCGTGAATTGGCCATTTGGTCAATCAGTCAGAAAGTGGTTGATATTGACCAGAGGACATTTGAATTCAGGGAGGTACGGATTCATTGTTGTATCCCTTGCGAAGCATTATACTTAAAATTCATCAAAAAGGGGAGCTGCGGCTCCCCTTTTTGTATCAACAATTGATATCATTTTCGATTTTTACCTGGATGTCTTGCAAATCTGGCATTCGGCAATCCGGATCATTTCAATAATTCCAATACCAATGTGCCCTTCGCAGCGATCAACAGGTTAATACCCAGGATTGTGGTTTCCCCGGTCAATACATTCCTGGCTTTCGTAAAGCCTTTTGTTCTTTCTTCAAACCGGCCCAGCTTAACGGTAGCTTCGGTTTCGTTGCTGTTGCTTACTACCATTACAGTGCTTTTGCTATCGTAGCGGAAGTACACATAAATGCCATCGTAGGGCACGTATTGCATCAGCTTGCCGGTTTGTAATGCGGTAGATCGTTTACGGTAATTAGCGAGTGTCTTAATATGGTTGAATACATCGTTTTGGGCTACAGTACGGCCGCTTGCTACAAAATTATTCGTGCTATCGCCGGGCCAGCCGCCAGGAACATCTTTACGGACTTCGGCGTCACTCGGGTCTTTGAATTTGTCCATCAGCAGCTCGGTGCCATAATAGATTTGCGGAATGCCACGTAGCGTAAGCACCCAGGTGAGGCCCTGTTTTAACTTGTTGATGTCTTTGCCCACTACCGCGAAAATACGGTCAAGGTCGTGGTTGTCCAGGAAGATGCAGTTCTTGTACGGGTCTTTGTAGACAAAATCCTGCGCCAGCGTGGTGTAGAGTTTGGAATAACCTTCATTCCAGCCAAATTTTTCGTTGAGGCCCGCGAGCATACCCCATAGCATTTGAAAATCGGTTACACCAGGCAGGTTACTCTTGAACGGGATATCGTAATTGTTGGCTACGAAATAACTTTGATTGGGCGTACCTGTTACCCAGGTTTCACCAAACAGGGTAATATTTGGGTATTCATTCATCAGTGCTTTGTTGCAACGATTCATAAAATGGAGATCGTTATAGCCGTAGGTATCTATCCGCCAGCCATCTATACCAAACTCCTCCACCGTCCAAAGGGCATGTTGAATTAAATAATTAGCTACATAGGTATTGCCTTGATTGAGGTCGGGCATCAGCCGGGTAAACCAGCCATCCTGGTACAATTTATAATCTGCGTGCGAAGCGTAAGGGTCAAAAGCCGGCTGGTCTTTGTAACTGGTTTGGGTAAACTCGGGCCAGTTGTGCAGCCATTCTTTGCAAGGTTTATTCTTCACCAGTATATGGTTGATGCCCACATGATTGTACACCGCATCCTGAATCACTTTTAGTCCCTTGGCATGCGCTGCATCGATCATTTCGTGGTATGCTTTTTCGCCACCAAATCTTGGATCGATGGTGTACTGATCGGTGAACGCATAACCATGAAACGATTCCGTTTTCATATCGTTGATCAGTACCGGCGTTAGCCAAAGCGTCGTATTTCCGAGTTCCTTTATATAATCAAGGTGTTGGGTGATACCTTGTATATCGCCACCATGGCGGCCTTTGGATATATTGCGGCCGTAATATTGCTCCTGCAAGCCCGGCAGGCTGTCGTTGGATGGGTCGCCATTGGCAAAGCGATCGGGCATTAAGAAATAGATCAGGTCTTTGCTGGTAATCCCTTGTGCAAAAGCAGTTCCTCTTCCGGTGCGTTTGGCCTTTAATGGCCAGTTTACCGTATGGGTAGATCCATTGCCGGAAAATACAATTGGTACATTCCCCGCTATGGCCGTAGGGGAGATGCTGATATCGATGCAGAGAAACAGACCGTTGTCGTTATCCAGCTTGTTTACTTTTTCTATATTGATACCGGGGTAATTGACGCTGATTTTCTGCTGGCCGAAGCTTGCATCATTGCCTTTCATGAGTAATTGTACCTTGTTCCATTTCATGCCCGTAAACCAGTTGGTGGGGTAGATGGTGGCGTATTGCGCGTTGGCGATGAAAGATAGTAGTACAAAGATTTTAGTACAAAGACAAAAGATATAAGATGGGTAAGGGCGTTTCATAAAGACTTATACGTTTTCTTTTTCATTTACAAATAGGTAGCAAAGAATGGCGGCTATTATCATTAAAACGCCGCCGATCTCCACGGCTGCAAGTCGATCGTTATGCAAAACGTTTTTCATGATCCATCCAAACCCAAGCGAAGCAATAATCTCCGGCAATACAATGAAGAAATTAAAAATACCCATGTAAATACCTACTTTATTTGGTGGCAATACACCGCTAAGCATTGCATATGGCATTGATAGAATACTTGCCCAGGCTATGCCAACTCCAGTCATGCTTACGTACAACATGTACCTGTTGCTTACAAAGGCAACGCTGATGAGACCCATAGCTCCACAAAAAAGACAAATGCTATGGGTCAGTTTTCTGCCCAATTTATTGGCAATAAAGGGAAGGAAGAATAATGAGAAAACGAAAGTGATCACATTGTAGAAGGAAAGGGTAAGTCCGGCGAACCCGGTACCCTGAGCATACAGCGGATCAGTTTCACTTGTGGCCCCAAATACATTACGGGCTACAGCCGTACTATAATAGAACCACATCAGAAACAATCCTGGCCAGGTGAAAAACTGAACCAGGGCCAGCATTTTCATGCGTTTAGGCATTTGCTTTATTGCAATCATTATTTCGGAAAAAACACCTTTACTATGTTTTTTTTCTTCTTTGGCCAATGCCAGCTCAGCCTCCGTTGGCGGATACTCTTTTGAGGTAAAGACCGTCCACAATACAGCACCCAGGAAAAATACGGCGCCTATATAAAACGACCATTTAACGTTGTCTGGAATAATGCCACTCGCTGCGGTATTTTTAAAATGAAATAAATTGGTCATCATCCATGGCAAAGCTGATGCAATACAACCACCCAGTCCGATCATCAAACTTTGCATCACAAAACCTTGTGTACGCTGCTGGTCTGATAATTTATCGGTAACAAAGGCCCGGAATGGTTCCATCGCCACATTACCGAAAACATCTAAAACCCATAGCAGGCCTGCGGCTATCCAGAGCGCAGGGCTGTGTGGCATAAAAAGTAAGGCTATCGAACTTACAACAGCTCCAACTAAAAAGTAGGGCCTTCTTCGTCCCCATTTTGGGTGCCAGGTGCGGTCACTCATATAACCGATAACTGGTTGCACCAAAAGGCCGGTTAACGGAGCTGCTAAAAAAAGGATGGGGATTTTGTCCGCATCCGCGTGTAAATATTCGTAGATAGGACCCATATTAGCCCTCTGTAAATCCCAGCCGAACTGAATGCCTAAAAAGCCAACACTCATGTTTATTATTTGCCAGATAGAGAGACGGGGTTTAACAGCAGTTTCTGCCATAGCAATCGTTATTAGTCGGTGAATGAAGAATTACAAGCAGGCCCGAAAATAAAGTTTTTTTGGGTTAATGTGTATATTTTACACAAAAAAGGGCATTGTGTAAACTAAGGTTCAACAAAAAACAGGAACCTGTTATAGTTCCTGCTGTAATTAATTAAAAATGAATAGTATCATGGAATACTTGCAGGTGGTTATAGTTTAAAACCGTTATTGATAACTGCTCCTTTTTTGATCACCACCACACCATCTTTAACTGTATAAGCAGGGTGATCGCCAGGCTCGAGATGGTCGCCACCATTGATGCTTACATCGTCGCCTATTTTGGCATCTTTATCCACAATACAGTTGCGGAGGTAGCACCTTTCGCCAATCCCAATTTTAGGTACACCTTTTTCAATCGATTCAGCCATCTGGTTTACCGTTTGGTAGTAATCACTGCCCATCAGGTAGCAGCTTACAATTGTGGTACCGCTGCCGATGCGGCTGCGAATACCAATTACGCTGTTTTCAATTCTTGAAGCATTAATAATAGAGCCTTCGGCAATGATAGTTTTTTCTAATGTAGTGCCGCTGATCTTTGCCGGTGGGAGCATGCGGGCCCTTGTATACACCGCTTTTTCATTATCGAACAAATTAAAAGGAGGCAGGTCAAGGGTGAGTGCCAGGTTGGCTTCAAAAAACGAATAGATATTTCCAATATCGGTCCAATAGCCATCGTACTGGTAGCTGGCCACTTTAAATTCATCTATGGAGCCCGGTAAAATTTCCTTGCCAAAATCAGTAGCGTTGGGATGGGTTTCCAACAATAATTTATACAACAGCTTGCGGTTAAAAACGTAGATGCCCATAGAAGCCAGGTAATTGCGCCCCTGAGTTTTCATTTCATCGCCAGTATCACTAACCCACTCCGGCAGCAACTCTTTATTTGGCTTTTCAATAAAAGAAGTAATCATTCCTTCATCGTTTACTTTCATGATGCCAAACTCGGGGGCATCGCGGTCGCCCACAGGTATCGTAGCGATAGATATATCCGCGCCGGTGGCCACATGGTTATCGATCATTTCCTGGAAGTCCATCTGGTACAACTGGTCGCCGCTAAGTATTAAAACAAATTCTGATTCATGCTGGTCCAGGTGCTTTAATGATTGACGTACAGCATCGGAGGTACCCTGGAACCAGCCCAGGTTATCAGGGGTTTGTTCTGCCGCCAGTATATCCACAAACCCACTGCTGAAATTACTGAAGGCATAAGTATTTTTAATATGCTTGTTGAGGGAGGCGCTATTGTATTGGGTCAATACAAACATGCGGTTGATATTGCTGTTGATGCAGTTGCTGATAGGAATATCTACTAACCGGTATTTACCTGCAATTGGTACTGCCGGCTTGCTCCTGGTGGCGGTTAGCGGAAACAGGCGTGAGCCGGCGCCGCCGCCAAGGATGATTGCGATGGTTGATTTTGCCATACGAAAACTATTTAGTTTGTTTGAATTGCGGGTGGAAAGAAACATATCGAACTGATTTAGGATTTACGATGTAGGATTTATGATTTGACCCACGGTTGGTGATGGGGTGCTAGCTTTCTTTTTTTCTTTTTGGAAGTTTTTTTGGTGCCACATTGGTAGTGTTATCCAGGCCGGGCAATTGTTCGGTTTCAATGGCAACAGGCAGATTATCTTCGGTCTCATCGGAGGCAGCTTCGTTGGCAGCACCCTGGTTTACTTTTTTATTTATGCCTTTTTTGGTAGGTGGCGCCTTTGCGTTTTCACCTGCTAACGTCTCCTCAGCAATGATCGGTGGTGGCATATAAGGCATGCCATATACCTCAATGTAGGCCTGGGCGCTGCTTTCCCAGCTATGATCAATTACCATCATTCTTTTACGGGCTGCGCTTAATATTTCCGGGGCGTGCATGTACCAGCCCACTGCCCGCTCCACGCTGGCAATCACATCAGCAGCGGTAGCCTCGTTAAAGCATAAGCCAAAGCCCTGGTCGTCGGGTTCAGAGATATCTTTAACCGTATCTTTTAAACCACCTGTGCGTCGCACCATCGGCACGGTACCATAGCGAAGGGCATACATCTGGTTGAGGCCACAGGGTTCTACACGGCTGGGCATCAGTAAGAAATCGGCCCCGGCGTACATGCGATGGGCCAATTGCTCGTTGTAGCCGATAAAACAATTGAATTTACCCTTCAGCGAGGGTACCATATTCTGTAGCTGCGATTCAATACTGGTGTCGCCACTGCCCAGTACCAGGAAGTTGACATTTCCATCGTTCAGCAAAATGGATTCGCCGATAGCTTGTGGCAGTATCTCCGCGGCTTTTTCTCCCACAAGTCGTCCAATAAAAATAATCAGGGGTTTGTCTGCTTCCAGTTTAAATCGTTCGCAGAGCCACCATTTATTGGCTGCCTTTCCGTCGTTCACATCTTCAAGGTTGAAATGATGTTCCAGGTATTGGTCGGTAGCAGGATCCCATACCTCGTTGTCGATACCATTCAGGATGCCTACACATTTGCCTTTCTCATATTCGAATAGTTTTTCAAGGCCGTTAGCTGAATAACGCAGTTCTTCGAGATAACTATTACTTACGGTGGTTACGGCATCGGCGCAGCGAACACCGCATGCCAGCGGATTAATCATGTAATTCCATTCGAGCAAGCCCGATTTCCAGACGTCGTAAGCAGGTATAAGGTTCGATTTATCCCAGCCCATCCATCCCTGGTATTGGCCGTTATGGATGGTAAGTGTGGTGCGGATATTGCGCAACCGGTCGATGCCATAGCAATACCTGACCATAAAGGGAATAAGGGCCGTATGGTGATCGTGGCAATGGAGCATATCGGGGAGGTCCTTCCATTGGCTGATCCAGTGCAAAACAGCGATCTGGAACGCAACAAAACGTTCCGTATCGTCGCTATAGCCATATACCTGTTCGCGGTCCAGCATGCCATTAATATCTACCAGGTAAAGTTCGAAGCCCAGCTTATTGGTGGTTTCTTTAATAACGGCATAGCGAAACCATTGTGACCCGAGATAGGTGCCGCCTTCGTGAACGGTTTCCCATTCGTTTTCGTAAAGGAATTTGGTGCGGTACATGGGCATTACCACTTTGGCAGTATGGCCGAGCTTGTTTTGGTATTTCGGCAAAGCGCCTACTACATCACCCAAACCACCCGCTTTGGCTACGGGGTAGCATTCGGCACTTACGTGAATTATTTCCATGCAATCGTTCTTTTGATAATCGAAACAAATTAGTGGGATTTTTTTGATTCGGGTGTCGGTTATCCATAATTTTTTTTCTGGCTGCAAAACGGCCGGAAGAATTTATTATGGAGGGATGTAAATATCTTTTGTGCGGATGTGCTCAATGCCATCTTTCAGAATCCAATTACCGCATTTTATAGCTATTATTCTGTTGACACCTATATTGTGTCATAGAAACACGATAATAATAAACAGTGTATAGCCCAAAGCATTTATTTTTATCACTTTATGCCATTTCACCTTATTAAACTTGCTTTATGAATCCAACAAAGAGTTCAGCGCATCAAATGCCTGCGCCGGGTAAAATTCAAACCAACTGGGGACAATTTTCTGTGTTGATATCGGTGTTTTTTTTCTGGGGTTTTGTTGCAGCCAGTAATGATATCCTGATCCCGGTATTTAAAGAAAAACTTGGATTGAGCCAGGGTCAATCTCAGATGGTATCTTTTGCATTTTACGTGGCGTACACGGTAGGGTCGGTTATCTATATGCTCATTTCTTATTGGACTAAAGGTGATATTCTTAATAAGATTGGTTATAAAAATGGCATCGCCCTTGGTCTGGTAATATCGGCGTTAGGTACTTTGTTATTTTACCCCGCTGCCAACACTGCTTCTTTTCCATTAATGTTGTCGGGCCTGTTTATTGTGGGGCTTGGCTTTTCGTTACAGCAAACGGCGGCTAATCCGCTAGCGATTGTGATGGGAGACCCAAAGACGGGTTCACAAAGATTAAGTATGGCAGGTGGCGTTAATAATTTTGGTACCACAATCGGTCCATTGATTGTAAGCTTTGCCATTTTCGGTGCAGCAACAGGTGTAAAATCTGTGGCCAGTATTGAGGCTGTTAAAACGCCCTATCTCATACTGGGCGCTGCTTTTCTCGTTGCCGCTATTGTCTTCAAGTTTTCTAATATTCCGGATAAAATTGAAACATTAAAAGCGGAAGATGTTAATACATCACCGGTTGCCATCGACCGTGGATCGCCTCTAAAATATCCCCAATTATGGTTGGGAATGATTGCCATTTTTGTGTACGTTGGGGTTGAAGTAAGCACAGCATCCAACCTGCCCGGGTTTATGAAAGCGCATCTCGGTACGGCTACAGAAAATGTAGCACCATACGTTTCGCTCTATTGGGCAAGCCTGATGATTGGCCGCTGGACGTCATCTGTGGGAGCTTTTGACATCTCGGCTGGCGCCAAAAAGATCCTCAGTTTCTTTATGCCTTACATTGCTTTTGGTGTATTCCTGTTGGTTAACAAAATCGCCAATCATGACCTCACTCCTTTTTACGTATATGCTTTTATTATTGTTGCCATGATCGTTGGTAATCTTTTGAGCAAAGGAAATCCTGCAAGTCAGTTGCTCATTTATAGCGGCCTTGCCATCGTTGCCCTAGTTATCGGTATGCTGGCCGATGGGATGATAAGCGTTTATGCATTTATAAGCGTTGGCCTGTTCTGTTCTACCCTTTGGCCCTGCATTTTTACATTGGCTGTTGCTGGCCTGGGGCGCCATACCAATAATGGATCCAGCCTCCTTATTATGATGATCATGGGCGGCGGTATCATCAGTATCACGCAGGGTTTACTGGCCGATCATGTCGTTGGTATTCAATGGAGTTATTTGGTCGGCGTTGCTTGTTTTATATACCTCGCATTTTATGCCATACGGGCAAAAGGGATTTTAAGAGCCCAGGGAATCGATTACGATCAGAAACTTGAAGTGGCGCATTAACTATTGATCCGGAATAGATCCAAATCATTTTTACTCACAATCATACCATCTCAAAATGCCTGCATCAGCTTTTTTGCATTCACAATATGCCATCGGCATCGACATTGGCGGCACCAATACTAAATTCGGTATTGTAGACCAGCGTGGCGACATCTTTTACCGCGGCGCTATCAGTACCCGGAAACATGATAAAGTAGCAGATTTTATTGACGAATTATATGAGGCCATCGAACCTGCAATCAGCAGTATAGGCGGGATGGAGGAAATCAAAGGCATTGGTGTAGGGGCACCTAATGGCAACTACTATACCGGTACCATTGAGTATGCCCCCAACCTGCCCTGGGAAGGTGTGATTCCTTTTACTGAACTGATGGTGAAAAAATTCAAATTGCCAGCAGCACTCACCAACGATGCTAACGCAGCTGCGATAGGAGAAATGATGTACGGGGCCGCCCGTGGCATGAAGGATTTCATCATGATCACACTGGGTACCGGTGTTGGGAGCGGCATAGTAGCCAATGGACAGTTGATCTACGGACATGATGGATTTGCCGGAGAACTGGGACATACGATTATTATCCCGGGTGGCCGGTACCATCCCGGAACGGGTTCACACGGCTCGCTGGAAATATATGCCTCTGCTACCGGTATGCGGCTTACTGCCCTGGAACTGCTGGAAAAACATCCGGGAAAAACCTCGTTGCTCCGCAGCTACCCGGTTGATGAATTGGAGAGCCGGAACATATTCGATTGTGCTGAAGAAGGCGATGAAATAGCCAGGCAGGTGTTTGAATATACCGGTAATATATTGGGAATGGCCCTGGCCAATTTTGTAATGTTCTCCTCCCCAGAAGCCATTATACTTTTTGGCGGACCTACTAAAGCAGGGGAACTGCTGCTCGCACCTATCCGCAAGTCAATGGAAGAGAACCTGTTACCTATTTTTAAGAACAAAGTAAAATTGCTTTTCAGCTTGCTGCGGGAGAGTGATGCGGCGATCCTCGGCGCCAGCGCGTTAGTATGGGAAACTAAGTGATTGGTTGGTTATTCATAAACTTTCGGCTGATTCATAATGAATTTCGAATGTATATTTTCTCAGCAGCTGATTAACCAGTTACCAATGAACCAATCGACTAACAACCAATCATCCTGGCATCAGCAAAGTGTCTTTCCATTTGAACGACACCAATAAAGTGATCATGAGCACGACAGCCACGATAGCAAATAAGAGGATGCTGACAATAAATCCGACCCCTTCGGAAAGTACGGGTTTGCTCATTACTAAGGATCAGGTAGTTTAAATGATTATACGATGAATGCTCAGGTGTTTATAAAATAATGGTACCAGCGAATGACCGCTATCGGTGTAAACAACCGGTTTTCATGGTTACTGGATTTGGTTGTTATTTCAGAGAAAATCATGCCAGTTTGTTAAAAAGTTGATTAACCTTTTATGAACATAGGCATTACTTTTACGACGCTTGATTCTATTGGATAAATTTTATGTGCACATGTGTGGCACCTCACTTTAATTGATAAATAGACAGGGTAACCGGGGAGTCGCTATACAAGGCAATGCTTTGAAACCTACTTTGGATGGTGCCGCGGGATGCGTTATTTTAACCAACTACCATTTTATTACACCCAGTTTTTCCAAAGCATAAAGGATTACTGTTACATGAAGCGACTGCAGGATCTTATTTTCCCGCAGCATCTGCTTGAGTTCATCCAGGCCTACCAGTAGCACTTCCAGTTCTTCGTGTTCATCAAATTCCTGCTGGTGTGTCCGTTCGCAGCCAGTCGCCAGGAAACAATACATCAGGTTATTGCTTGTGGCCGGGTTGGGTGCCACCACGGCCGTTTGGATGATCTCTTTGCAGGAGTACCCGGTTTCTTCCAATAGTTCCCGTTTGGCAGCTTCCATCGGGTCGGTTTCGCCGGGATCCATAATGCCGCCGGGAACCTCCATACTCCATTGTTCAATACCATAACGGTACTGCCTAACCAATATCACTTTACCATCGGTGGTTACCGGAAACACTGAGGCCCAGTTGCTATATTCCAGCACGTAATAGGCAGGCATTACCTGGCCGTTGCTTTTCATCACCTGGTCTTTCCTCAGTTTAAACCAGGTTTCCTGCACCAGGTATTCAGAGGAGACTTGTTGCCAGGCTTTGAGTTCGCTCATGGTGGTATTACTTGTGCTTTGAAATTAAATGGTTCTTTGGAGACCAGCTTTTGCGCTACTATGGATCGGCATTGGCGACGCTCCGTTCAACAGTGGTAATACTGTGGGACAAAATTGCTGGGGAGCTGGAAGATATGCACAGCGATCTCTTCCGTCGACGCCTGTGATATATCCAACCGGGGGCCTCATCCCCGGCCCTTCTCCGGTTGGAGAAGGGTGCCCCTGCGCAACATGTGTCTCAAGTTTTGAAGTTGCAGTTCAATATAACTACACTATAAAAAAAACACGATTCCTAAGTCCTCGTTTGGGGATTCAGGAGTCATCCTCCTTTTTCAATTTACCAATTGCAAAAGAAGCACGGTTCTAAAGTCCTCCTTTGGAGGATTTAGGAGGCTTTACCACCCCATCCTCGCTCTCAACGAAGTAATATGCGCCACATGGTGGTTGCCATGCCACGCATACAGACCCAGCAGGTACCAAAGCGTTTGTTGCTGGCCGGTAGCGGAATGAATATAAGTGCGGTTCCATTGCTCATCCATTACCGCCGTCATCAACGCATACATCCGCAGGTGCAGCGCATGAAGCAGGGTCATTGATACATTGATGGGCAACACTTTTGTGTCGTTCAGTTCTGCCCAAAGCTGTTCCTCGTAGGCCTTCACGGTGGGGTTATCCTCGGTAAGGGTCAGCTTCATCCGGCAGAGGGCATTGATATGGCTGTCGGCAATATGGTGTACCAGTTGGTGCACGGTCCAGCCACCGTCCCGGTATGGCGTATAAAGTTGTGCCTCATCTAAATTTACCACCGCATCTTCTACCAAAAATGGCAATTGCTGCAGGTCAAAAAGCCACCGGTGCTTCTGCCGCTCGCTGTATTCCTGCGGCTCGTACTGGCCGATTGGGTAGCGTAAGTCTGTAGACATGAGTTATTTATTTTTTGATGTCCGATGTCTGATGTAACGTCTCCACATTTCCTTGGCTCATTGGCTAATTAGCACATTACCTAATTACTTAAATCGAGATCAATTCCACATCAAAGATCAATGCGGCGCCGCCAGGGATCGAACCGCCTGCACCTCTCTCGCCATAGGCAAGGTTGTGGGGAATAAATAAACGGTACTTACTGCCGACTGGCATTAACTGTAGTCCTTCTGTCCAACCTGGAATTACCTGGTTCAGGCCAAAACTCAGTGGTTGTCCACGTTGTACGCTGCTGTCGAAGACATTTCCATCGATAGTAGTGCCATGATAATGCGTAGTCACTTTTGTGGTAGGGCCGGGCTTGGGACCTGTTCCTTCTACCAGCACTTCGTATTGCAAACCGCTGGCGGTTTCTGTTACTTCGGGTCTCTCTTTATTTTTTGCGAGGAACGCTTTGCCTTTTTCGATTTCGGCATCTAATTTCTCCCTGCTGTTGCCCTGCAACCTGTCGAATAAACTCATGGTATTGGTTGATTAGTTGATTAGTTAATTAGTTGATTGGTTGATTGTTCGATGGTGGTTTAGAGGTTTAGTGTTTAGGGGTTCAGATGTTCTAAAAGTTTGAAATGAAAACCTGGAATTAACCCGTTAACCAAATCCGACCAAGGAACCCTAAACTCTAAACCATAAACCCTAAACTGTATTATTTCGAAATCGAAATCAAGTCCAGTTCAAAAACGAGAACGCTGCCCGGAGGAATGCCATCCCTGCCCTGATCGCCATAAGCAAGATCAGAAGGAATGTATACTTTCCACTTGCTGCCCACCGGCATCAGTTTGAGAATTTCGAGCCAGCCCTTGATGACCCCACCCATCATATTTACTTCGTAGGGTGCTTTTCCGATAGAGCTGTCAAAAGGCTTACCATCGGTAAAAGTGCCGGAGTAATCGACTTTTACGCTATTACTGTCAACAGGCTTTGGCCCGTTGCCAGCTTTAAGAATTTCGTATTGCAGGCCGTTCGGCAAGGAAATAATACCCGGACGTTTTTTATTTTCAGCCAGGAATTTTTCACCCGGTTCCTTGAGCGCTTTCGCTTTTTTTGCAGCAATTGGTGCAAAATAGGCGTTCACAACACCGTTGGATGTCTGCATATCCATCAACGGTTGCCTGCCTTTCATTACATCGTCGAATGCCTTTACGATCATCGCACTATTGATCTTGTCGATACCAGACTGTTTCAGGTTGAAACCTATATTGGTACCAATAGCATAACTAAAACTGTCGAGGGTGGTTTTCAACGGCGAAGGCGTTGACGATTTCACCGCCATAGGAATTTTGGTGGGAGTCTTGGCGGGGTTCTTTTTCCCCGGTTGCGCCATTACGAAACATGGAACCAGTAATGAACTTAAAATGATTGTTTTGAACATTGTTTTTTATGTTGATGATTAATAATTCATGGCGAGTGGTTGTAAGTCAATTGGACATTAGTCTGTTGAAAGAAAATCCTTTAAGAACTTGACCAGATCTAAAATCTTTTGTCTAAAATCTTTTGTCTAAAATCTAAAATCCCGCTACGCTCCGGCCCGAAGTTCATGGCCGGTCATGGTAATGAATACATCCTCGAGGTTGGCGGCCTTGGTTTCTTTTACACGCTGAAATCCGGTAGCGATCAGGTTATCGATCAGTTGGTCCGGTGAATCAATCGCAATGATCTTGCCGCTATCGATAATCGCTACCCGGTCGCAAAGTACTTCCGCTTCGTCCATGTAGTGGGTGGTGATGATTACGGTGGTGCCCTTACTGCGAATTTCTTTGATCAGGTCCCAAAGGTTGCGCCTTGCCTGCGGATCCAGCCCGGTGGTGGGCTCATCCAGAAAAATGATTTTAGGTTGATTGATCAGGGTAGTGGCAATTGAAAAACGCTGTTTCTGTCCGCCGCTCAGTTCTTTAAATTTTGCTTTGGCTTTATCCCGAAGATTCACAGTATCCAGCAGTGCCATCGGGTCTATCGGTTCCTGGTACAGGCCGGCAAACATGCGGATCAGTTCAGTAAGTGTAAGGCTGGGATAAAAACCGCTGGTTTGCAACTGCACGCCGATGATCTTTTTAATGGCATTGGGCGATTCGTCCAGGTCAATGCCATCTACCATTACTTTACCGGAAGTTTTTTGCCGCAGGGTTTCTATGATCTCCAGTGATGTACTTTTCCCCGCACCATTCGGACCCAGCAGCCCAAAGATCTCTCCTTCATACACGTCGAAACTGATGCCTTTGACAGCTTCAAATTCACCATAGTTTTTGGCGAGGTCTTTTACTGAAATAATGGTTTTTGCCATAGGTATATTTTTTTGGTTCCAAAGCCACATGCAGTCTTGCTGCTACGGATGAAATCGTAAATGTTCTTCGTTGTCATTACGGCAATAAGTCATTGACTTAATGATAAATCACCCAATAAGCAATTTACGCGACGCAAATGTAAGGTTCATGAAACAGCATTGTATCAATAAAATCACAAAGCCAGTTCCATTTTTATATCAGCGGTTTCAAAGGGGGAATTCTTTACTTTTACGCACCGGAAGCCGTATTTTTCATACAGGCCCAGGGCTGTTTTTAACTGGCTGTTGGAAAATAAGATCAGTTGACTGGCCCGCAGCTGCCTGGCTGCTGCAAGGCAGGCTTCGAGTAATAATTTGCTGATGCCATGGCCCCGCATATCGGGCCGAACGGCCATTTTCGCCAGTTCGTATATGGCATCGTGTTCATGAATCAGGGCCGCAGTGCCCAGGATGCCCGCTCCACTTTTAGCCAGGAAAATAACGCCGCCCCCGGCGAGAATCGTCCCGTCCGGGTCATTTAATACTTTTAGATCCGCTTCCTCAGTGAGGTTGTATTTTTCCAGCCACTCCAGGTTCAGGGCTTTAAAATGTGGTTGGTATTCGGACTGGTATGGAATAATTTGTATCAACAGCGGCGTTTATTTGTTTAACGAATAAGCTGCTCCCCAGATTTTGCCAAATAAGGCATCATCCGTTTTGGGATGGAAGGCTGACCAGGTATCGAAGGCGAAGTAAAGAAATCTGACCGAACAATTGTTTTCAAAGGCATAGCTGAGTTCCAGTTGCCTGCGTTCGCTTGTAATACAATTCTCTCCTCGGGCCATTGAGCGTAGATCGGTGCAATTTATATGCAGTGTCTTAACTTGAAAGGTTACCAGCCCGGAACCCTCTAAAGGTTCCGGGTCCCGAAACAGGGTTGGCAACCGTGGCACTTTCAGTAAAAAAAGGCGACCCCAAAAGCGTCGCCTTTTAAAAAGTTATTCTGCACCTACAGTTTAATATTCAGCGCCACCATAAAATTCCTGCCCGCCATCGGGAAATAGTAATTCTCATACAGGTAGCTGCCGCCGCTGATATAGCTAAAAGTATAGCCATTGGGCTCATACTTCACATCAAACAAATTGTTCAATTGAAAAGCCAGCCTCGCTTCTTTCAGCCATTTGGGATGGAGGGTATATGCAGCCCGTAAATCATTTACCACGAACGCGTCAAGGCTCCTGCTTTCACTGCTGGTGTTGTCTAAAAATTGTTTGCCCACATGTTTGCCCAGCCAACTCAATTCAAGGTCTTTAACAGGTAATACATTTACAGTGATATTCTGTACGATCGACGGTGCAAAAGAAATGTCGGTATTGCCGTGCCCGATAATTTGCTGGCCGCCATTGTCATAGTCATCCACGTATTCTGTAAAGTTTTTGATCCTGTTTTTGCTGAGTGAAATGCTGTACGCGGCATTCCAGTTAGAAGCCCGGTAATTCGCTTCCAGCTCTATTCCGGCGCGGAAGCTATTCGGGATATTCGAGCGGGTGTAAGCACCTACATCGTTGATCTTTCCAGTGAGTACCAATTGGTCTTTATATTGCATATAATACATTGTAGCAGCGAGATCCAGGCCATCTATCACATTGGTCCTTTTGCCATTTAATTCAAAATCGTGCAGCTGTTCCCGTTTGGGCTGCTGGGTGATGCCTGCTTCAAAATCGTCGCGGTTTGGCTCTTTATTAGCCATCGCGTAACTGATAAAACCGCTCCAGTTATCGTGGCGGAAGCTGGCCCCGATCTTCGGATTTACAAACCCGTATTTTTTATTTACAGTAACATCCGGGTTGTTTGTAAAACCATTGATCTTGTAGTCTACGTAACGGTACTGCAGGTCGGCAAATAGCTCCCAATCCCTGCAGAGTTGCTGTTGCCATTTTGCATAGATATTTACGTCTGTTTTATATGCCAACTGGTCGTAATAGTTCGTGTACAGCGATGGCAATACCTTACTTGTAATCACTTCGCCATAGTGGCGGCCATTCGTGCGGTTCCAGCCACCGCCGATTGTAAACTGCTGCTTGTCTTTTTTTTGCTGAAAGGAAAAGATCTGTCCAAAAAAATCAGTGTCCAGCCAAAGCCTTCTTACAAGGTCGGTATGGGTATAGGAGGTATTGCCCACGGTAACAGGTTGCAGGCCGTAGTTGATGAGTTGTTGATCGGCCTTATATTGTTCGTAGTAGCCATAGCCGGGTGTAAAAAAGAATGCCGTGTTGAATTTCCAGTTGCTGCTGAGCTCCTGGTTCCAGAAAAGCTGGAAATGATTTTGCCAGTAATTATCTGTTTCATTGTCGTAAGGGTCGCCTGCTTTTTCCGTACCGGCACTATTTCCGGTACGGTTGGTCAGCAGGTCGCTTTCAGGGATACCATTCCAGGCCTGGTAGGTTTTTTCCTTTCCGATAATCGCATTGAAGCGGATCGCAGTTTTTTTACCCCAATAGGCTGTGCTCATATAGCCAGACTGTAGTTTGGTTTTTGCCCGGTCTATAAATCCGTCGCTGCTGATATTGGAGAACCGGCCGTCAAAAGTGAAATGCTTTCCCAGGAGGCCTGTGCCCATTTTCACAGTGTTTTTCCAACTGTTGAAAGACCCATAACTGTTGTTGAGTTCAACATATGATTTATCGTTGTAGTCGTTGGTGCTAAAGTTCATGCTGGCACCAAAAGCCCCGGCGCCATTGCTGCTGGTACCCACCCCCCTCTGGATTTGGATGGACGAAACGGAAGAGGCAAAATCGGGCAGATCCACAAAATAAGTGCCCTGGCTCTCTGCATCGTTGTAGGGGATGCCGTTGATGGTCATGTTAATGCGGGTGGCGTCACTGCCGCGGATACGGATGCCAGTGTAGCCGATACCATTGCCGGCATCGCTGTTGACCACCACGTTGGGCGTTTGGTTCAGGATAAAGGGCAGGTCCTGGCCAAAATTGTTTTTCTCAATGAAAGCCTTGTTGAGATTTGTTTTTGCAAAAGGAGATCTTTCACCGGCACGGATGGCGTTCACCTCTACAGGTTGCAGTAGCAGCGCCTGTGGTGTCAGGTAAATGTGGATGCTGGCCCCGGAAGCTTGTACAGACGTGTCTTTGGGCTCGTAGCCCGTAGCCGAAATGCGAAGGGCGAGGCTGCCCTGGTAGTTTTTGCCAGCAAGGGAAAAACTACCATCGTCGCTGGTTACTACAACGCCCTTGCCGGTTACGACGACCGTAGCTGCCTCCACTGGTTTGCCGGTTGTAGCATCAAGCACATCGGCTCTGAAACTTTGACTACTGGCAGACCATGCCACGGCACTTAACACTAAAAGACTGAAAAACTGTTTCATAAGTTTTATAGGTTTTACGACCATACTTATGCAAACGAACAGGAAAGGGGAACACGGAAAGGCTCCTTACCATCCCTTCGCAGGCATTATCCTGATCAGGTTCTACGGGTATTTCTCAGTCCCTTGCGGAACACCCCGGGTAAATATTTTGAAATGCAAATCTACAATCGGTTCGTTCATATAGCCAAAATTTTTATGAGGCCTGTAACATTTCTACCAAGGGTGTCGTACTAACCCAAACGATTTTTAAAATGACTATTCCTAAGTTGATACTCTTGCTGGGCGCAGCTTTTACCCTCCAAACTACCAACGCCCAAAAAACTGTTTATGATGCCAATGCTGAAGTAAGAAATGTCGGCGCCTTTACTAACATCGAGGTTTCCAGCGCTATCGATCTGTACTTGTCAATGGGTTCGGAAGATGCGGTGGTGGTAAGCGCAAAGGAAAAAACTAACACAGGCTCCATTGTTACAGAGGTAAAAAACGGAACGCTTTACATTGCGTACAAGGGTAGCGGCATCAGCGATTGGGGGGCTAAAAATATGAAGGCATATGTGTCTGTTAAAACACTCAATAAGCTCAAGGCTTCCGGCGCCTCGGATATCTTTGCAGAAGGTATCATTAATGCTAGCGACTTGTCAATAGATATCAGCGGCGCCAGCGATTTTAAGGGAGTAGTTAATTCGCAGAACCTACGTTTAAAGGGCAGTGGCAGCAGCGATTTTGTAATAAGTGGAAAGGCCACCAATGCAAATATTGAGGTAAGCGGCAGCAGCGATATCAAAGGGTTCGGCCTGGTTACCGAGAACTGCGACGTGCATGCTACCGGATCCTCTGATGTAAACATTACCGTAAACAAACAACTGAAAGCAGAAGCCAGCGGATCCAGCGATATCAACTACAAGGGCGATCCCACCGTAAAGGACGTGAAAAGCACCGGAGCCTCGGATGTGAATAAGAAAGGATAACGATGCGCCCACTCGTGGCCCCCACTTTTAAAAGTATAGATGGCCACGAATAACACAAATGGGCACGAATACTTTTCTAATGGCTGAAATTTTTACGAATGTTCATTCCCGCCATTCATGGCAAAAAGACGAATCTATTCCCGGCGCAATTAAAATAATTAAAATTAATGTTGGCCCGTAAAGCGTACACCCCTACATTTGCAATCCAAATTTGAACAGCACAGCAGATGAGTCCTGGTAAAACCACCGAAATGCTTCGGGGTAAACAGGGTCGGGATTATTACCCGAAGGCTTCAAAAGCCGCCACTGAAGTAACGATCAAAAATTTTGGCAAACCGCGAAGTAGAGCAGCGGTAGCTCGTTGGGCTCATAACCCAAAGGTCGGAGGTTCGATCCCTCCCTTCGCAACAAAGAACTACAAAAGCCTCAGTTGAGGCTTTTGTAGTTTTAGCCCATTAGATTGATTTGGAGTGATAGAAGCACGGATAGAGCGGATAAGGCGGATAAACACGGATTTATTTTTATGAGCCGGACCTGGAAGCTTATATACTGAAGCTGAGTCCCAAACTTTGATTCCTGGAATTTGTCCCTTAACTCTTTTATCTTTTATCTTGATACTTTTATCTTGATACTTGATACTTGATATTTGATACTTGAGTCCTGAACCTTAACCCCCATTATGGCATTTAAATCTGGTTATGTAAGCATTTTTGGTAAGCCCAACGCTGGCAAAAGCACCCTGCTCAATAAGCTGATGGGGGAGAAGATGGCTATTGTGAGCCATAAGGTTCAGACTACCCGCCATCGCATCAAAGGATTTCTCAACGATAAGGATTACCAGATTATTATCAGCGACACGCCCGGTATCATCGATCCAAAATATAAGTTGCACGAAAAAATGATGCAGCATGTAAAAAACTCGATGGAAGATGCGGATGTCGCTGTGTTTTTATACGACCTTACTTCGAACGATCTGGTGGAAGCAGATGGAATTTTTTCTTCGTTACGGGTAAAAGCCCCGGTAATTTTGGTGTTGAATAAAATGGATGCGGCGGGTGCCCAAAAAATCCAGGCTGCCATTGACTTTTTTAAAGAAAGGCCGTATGGCAAGCAGATACTCGCTGTATCGGTTATAAAGAATCAGCATGTAGAAAAGTTGATCCCTATGATACTGGAGCATATGCCAGAAGGCGAACCGTTTTTTCCGCAGGATGATCTGAGCGACATGCCAACCAAGTTCTTTGTAAGTGAACTGATCCGGGAAAAGATTTACGAACTGTACCACGAAGAAATTCCATACCACACTTCAGTGCTGATTCAGGAGTTTAAGGAAAAAACAACCCTGATCAAAATACAGGCCGATATTGTAGTACACCGCGATACACAGAAATTTATCGTGATTGGCGAAGGTGGCAGCATGATCAAAAAACTTGGGACCGAAAGCCGCAAAGCCATCGAAGAATTTTTGGGCTCGAAAGTGTTCCTCGAACTGTTTGTAAAAGTAAAGCCGAAGTGGCGGGACGATGAGTTGCGGCTGCGGGAATACGGATATAATTAGTTGATTGGTTAATTAGTTGATTGGTTAATTAGTTGATTGGTAAGACACCCCTGTTAGGGCAGTTTACTGGCGTACGAAAATTTTACAGTTGAAAGGATCATAATACTAAATCTTGTGTCTTGATACTTGATACTTAATACTTGATACTTGATACTTGATACTTAATACTTGATACTTGAATTTATGAGTTTTACACTAGCCATAGTAGGCAGACCCAATGTGGGCAAAAGCACTTTTTTTAACCGACTGCTGGAGCAGCGCAAAGCCATTGTGGATGATGAAAGTGGTGTAACACGCGACCGCCAGTATGGTGTAGCCGAATGGTGTGGCAAATCCTTTAACGTGATCGATACCGGCGGTTTTGTGCCGGATAGCCAGGATGTTTTTGAACGTGAAATAGCAAAGCAGGTAAAAATTGCCGTGGAGGAAGCCGATGCTATGTTATTTATGGTAGATGTTGCCACGGGCATAACCGATCTGGACGATGTGATGGCTGATGTGCTGCGCCGTACCACGAAGCCGGTTTTTTTAGCAGTCAACAAAGTCGACAATAGCCAGCGCCAGCTGGATGCCACAGAGTTTTACTCAATGGGTTTTGATAATACTTATTTCCTTTCCAGCATGAGTGGAAGTGGTACCGGCGAAGTGCTGGATGCGATTGCCGAATTGATAACACCCGAAGCCAGCGATGAAGTGCTGGACCTGGATGCCCTTCCAAAATTTGCAATCATGGGGCAGCCGAATGTGGGTAAAAGCAGCCTGCTAAACGCGCTGATCGGACAAGAGCGGACCATTGTGAGTGAGATTGCCGGCACAACACGGGATACAATCCATACCCATTATAACTTATTCCAGAAAGAGTTTATCCTGATCGATACCGCTGGTATCCGGAGAAAGACCAAGGTAAACGAAGACCTGGAATTTTACAGCGTTATCCGGGCTATCAAAGCGATGGATGAAGCTGATATCTGCCTGCTGCTGATCGATGCAGAAAAGGGTATGACCGCCCAGGACATGAATATTTTTAGCCTGGCGGAAAAAAAAGGCAAGGGCATCGTGGTGATTGTAAATAAGTGGGACTTACTTGAAAAAGTAACCAATACGGCCCGTGATTATGAAAAGGAATTGAAGCAAAAGTTTGCGCCATTTACAGATGTACCAGTGCTGTTTATATCCGCGAAGGAAAAAACAAGAATCTTTAAAGTGATAGAATTGGCACTGGAAGTGTACGAAAATAAAACCCGTAAAGTAGCCACCAGCAAGCTGAATGATATTATGCTGAAAGCCATCCAGGCATATAATCCGCCGATGGTTCGCGGCAACCTGATTAAAATCAAATACGTGGTACAGCTACCCACCTATGTGCCTTCCTTCGCCTTTTTTACCAACTACCCCGACGACCTCAAAACGCCGTACAAAAACTACCTTGAAAATAAACTACGTGAAAATTTCAATTTTACCGGTGTGCCGATTCGATTGTTTTTCAGGAAGAAGTAAATGCTTTGCGGATCGTGTGTGTCTTTGCATAAATAAACCGGCCACCGTGGTTTTATTATTGTTGTTTACAATTTGCTCCTGCAACAATCCGGATCCTGGGCCGCTTGACGCCGCGCCCCGCGATACCACACAGCGGCAGGCCGATAGTACCGAAAAAGCTGCGATTGATTCGGCGAATGCCAGTGCCGACAGCAATGTGGATACCACCAGTGGGAAGTTTGGAGACGGCGCGGTGCACTGAAATAGTGCGGGTGACGCTGGCTACAGTTCCAACTTACCTTAGCCTTCGATTCGTTATGATATAATTTTGTGGGCGGCGCAACCAATGCGCCGCCTTTTTTTGTACCATTTTGCTGAATGATACCGCGTAGGCCACCCGCACCGATGATCGACACGCCAGCGCTAAGGATTCTCAGGCCTGCGTGAAGGCTTTGCAGGCTTGCGTAAAGGATGGTCAGGGCTACGTGAAGGATTCTCAAGGTTACGTGAAGGATTTTCAGGGTTACGTAAAGGATTGTCAACGTTACTTGGAGAATTGTCAAGGCTAAGTGAAGGATTTTCAAACCTGCAAAAGGATTGTCAAGCCTGCATGAAGGATTGTCAGGCCTGCGTGAAGGACATGCATGGTGGCGAAAGAATTAAGATGGTTGGATGGCAGATTCGCCGGCAACCGCATTACAATCGGGGTGCGACTAATAAATCAGCCTTTTCAAGACTTTGGATCCTAAAAGTTAAAAAGCTTAACGAAGAGCGAGTTGTTCCAGTAAAGCATTGTAAATGAGAATTGTTTTTGCAAAATATTAAGAATTGAAGGTTTGTATTTCATTATAAGCCGAATACTTTTAATGAAACAAAATTTAATAACATGATTACGAAAAAACTAAGGCGCCTGACATCCAAAACGCTTGTAAATGACAGGGCAACGTTTGATGCGCTAAAAGACGTGGCAGCTTATGCACCTGCCAACAACTTGTACGAACTGAAAAACATCAGTGAGCGTTATGATCGTATGACGGCCAGCCAAACAAAAGAAACGCAGGTGGCAGCGGCACACAAAACAGCCACTGACGATTCTATTGCGGCAGAACATGATTTTCATGGTTTTGTTCTATCGGCAAAAGACCAGGTTATTGCCCAGTTTGGAGCCGACAGTAATGAAGTACAGGCGCTGGGGCTTAAAAAGAAAAGTGATCGTAAACGACCTGCTGCAAAAAAGAAAGCCGCATGATGAGATCATTACTTATGTAGCCTTTAAAAATGTTCCGTGTGCAGCGGAACATTTTTTTTGCCCTTGAATACCGTTAGCCCAATATGAACCAACACTTCCGGCAAATGACAGTATTGAAAGAGCTGCCATTGATTCGGTGAATGCCAGTGCGGACAGCCATGTGGATACAGCAATTACAGAAATTAATAAGATGAAGTAAAATAGTATTTTAACGCTCCATGTAGTTGATAGCGGGTGAAGATTTGGAAAAATCACCTTCTAAAAGGAATTGAGAGGGATTTTTTTAGAAAACAGCACTAAAGAGATTTTCAGATTGATTTTGTAATTACCTTAACAACTTGTTTGAGATTTATTCAAACCCAAGACACACCCGGAGCTCATTTCCTATTTATAAATAATTGACTTTTTATGAGAAAAATCAACCTAATTTTTTTTAGTATGGGGCTATTGATGATCAGTTTAGCGGGCAAAGCACAAATCTTACTGAGCGAATCATTTGAGGGAACATTTCCTCCAACAGGCTGGATACTGGTAAATGCCGGAACCGGAAATTCGTGGACGCAGAATACCACCGCGAGCGGAGTGAAATCGGGCACTAAATCAATGACCTATGCCTACTCTGTTCCTAATGCTGCCAATGCCTGGGCTTTTAGTTCTACGTTGGCGTTAACTGCAGGGACCAACTACAAGATATCTTATTGGTACAAAGCAAGGTCGTCCAGCTTTCCGGAAAAACTTAAAGTGACCGTAGGCGATGCCCAAACAGTAGCCGCTGCAACCACTGTGTTAGCAACACATAGCCCTATAACCAGTACTACCTTTGCGGAATCCATTGTAACATATAGTCCAATTGCTACAGGCAACTATTATCTAGGGTTTAATTGTTTTTCAGACGCTAACGAATTTAACTTGTATGTTGATAGTATCGTGGTTCAGGTGGCCGTGGGTTGCTCGGGCGCTCCTGCGGTTGGCACTATCACTGCTCCAGTAACTATTTGTAGCGGTGTACCTTTCGATCTGGTAAATACCGGTGCAGGCAGTGATGGAGGATTGAAGTTTTCGTGGCAGAAATCCAGTAATAATGTGAACTGGACGAACATGAATAATACATCATTTCTTGCGTCGCCATATACCACCTCTCAAACAGCGGCCACCTATTACCGGTTGGTTGATACTTGTACAGCTTCGGGGTTAAGTGCTATCTCAAATGTGGTTCAGGTTTCAATCAATTCTGCCTCCACCGCGACAGATCCTGCCGATGAAGATATTTTCAATGTTACTATCGGTTCATTAAACAATTCATCTACCTGCACTACCACCGGTGGAACAGGTTCAACGCAGAGCCTTTATTCTAATTATACAGCATTGGCCCCAACGGTTCTTTCAAGAACATTGGCCTATCCATTCAGCATTCAGATAGGAACATGCAACCCTTCCGGAACATGGACGAACAATACCGCTATATATATCGATTTTAATCAAAATGGTTCATTCACGGATGCAGGTGAGCAGGTATACCTTACTTCTGCCATTACAAATGGTGCTCATATCGAAACAGGGTCGGTAACCATACCTGCCGGTGCTTTATTGGGTAATACAAAAATGAGGGTGATGAATGTGGAAACGATTACACCTACTTCAATTACTCCTTGTGGTTCTTATAGTTGGGGCGAAACTGAAGACTATACAGTTACCATAGCTGCTCCACCGGCCTGTCTGCCAGTTAGCGGAATAGTTGTTTCGACACGTCAGCCGAATTTTATGATCATAGACTGGAATGTTGGTGCAGGTTCGGCTGGTTACGAATACGTGATAGATCAGGCTGCCGCTGACCCCGCGGGTGCTGGAACAGTTGTGGGAACCAACCAGGCTACTGCATTTGGTTCTTTTGATCCTAACACGCTTTATTACGTGCATGTTCGGAGTAATTGTGGTGCCAATGGCTTATCAAACTGGGCTAAAGCGGCTTCAATTCCTTGTGTTACTGCTATAGCACCAACAGATGGCGCTACCAACGTTTCCATTACGCCTACTTTCAACTGGACACCTGTTACAGGCGTAACTGATTACGCTATTTATTTCAGTACAGACAACGGAACCACATACAGTGACGGCATTCCAGTACCTGCCCCACCGGTTGATTTTATGGGTTTTGACTATAGTTCGACTTACACCTGGTTTGTAAGGGCTATTAAAGGTGCTGATTCATCGAATTATTCTTGTGGTACAAGCAATTCTGCATCGTTTATTACAGTATCACCACCGCCACCACCAGTCAATGACATTTGTGCAAATGCTATCAACCTTAGCGTATCCAATGGTTTTTGTTCTACGCCATTACTCGGAACATTAACGTCTGCAGATACTACCGCAGGACTCGGGGTCGCAGCTTGCAGTGCAGGAGCCCTAAAGAACGATGTGTGGTATAAAGCCACCGTTCCTGCCAGTGGTAAAATTACTGTTCAGACTTCTGCTGTTAATACAACTGTAACAGATTTGGTTGTGCAAGCCTATTCCGGTACCTGCGGAGCCTTAACAACTATTGGCTGCGATGATGATAACAATCCGGATCCTTCGCCTTCTTCACTTCACTCCAAACTTGGATTAAGTGGCCGTACACCTGGAGAAGTCATCTATTACAGGGTGATGCCATATGATGCTGCTTCACAAGGGGCTTTTGCCATCTGCGCTTTTGATACCACCAGCACCGTAATGCCTGCGGTGGCCACAGGCGTAGCAAATGGATGTACTACTGCTACTACCGTTATTATAGATAGTGCCTGGAAATTTACTTATATAACACTTAAAGATGCCGGTGGCAATGTAATTGGGCAGATTTACCCTAATGGAAGTTTGTTAGGTAGCACTACAGCCTCGTTCTATAAAAACAGCGGTGCTGTAAGAAAAGACGGTAATAACATTTACTACCTGGATAGAAACTTAACTATCACTCCTCAAACACAACCAATTGGCCAGGTAATCACCCGTATGTTCTTTACTGATGCTGAGTTAGTAGCACTTGCTGCTGTAACAGGTGGCGCTACAAGGGCACAGTTAAACAGCTCTAAAACACAGCAATCCTGCGCCACATCTGCCCTTGCTGCTAATGGAAAGTTCTTTACACAATTTGCAAGCGGAGCCTACGGAACCAACCATTTTGTAGAGATTGTCGACACATCGTACTCAACTTTCTACTTCCATAAAGGCAACGTGGCCCTGCCGGTTAACTACGCTGAACTTACAGGTGTTCGCAATGGCAATAAAGTAGATCTTACCTGGGTGACCAAATCTGAGATCAACAACAAAGGTTTTGAAATTGAGCGCAGCGCCGACGGAAGAGCATTTAGCGTAGTAGGAAAAGTAACGACCAAGGCTGCAGGCGGCAACAGCACATTGCCCATTACCTACAACTTTGCCGATGTTTTACCACTTGCTACGACTAACTATTACCGCCTCAAACAAACAGATATTGATGGTCGTATTACTTACAGCAACACCGTGCTTGTAAAAGGTCTTAAACCAGCCGTATTTACACTCAACACCCTGTTTCCCAACCCCGCCAAAGAAAGGATTACAGCAGCCATGCAGTCTCCTTTTGCCGGCGACGTAACGCTTGTAATCACGGATATAACTGGTAAAATTATTAAGCAACAAGTAGCCAATATGGCTGTAGGCGATAACCTGGTAACCATTGATATTGCTTTATTGCCTTCAGGTACCTATATCCTGAAAGGCATTTGCAACAATGGTTGTGAAACTGCCAATAGTAAGTTTACCAAACAGTAATTTTTTTAATAACACAATAGTATCCAGGGCCAGTCAGTTGAAAAATTGACTGGCCTTCATTTTGCACCAGGAGCCCGATCATAGCTGGTTCTTGCCGGGTAGCATCCTGGCACGCCCTTGTTCCCCTGCGGAATACTTAGGCAATAGCTCCGAATGCTTAATGATTTGTACCAAATAATCGCTACCCTGTTATTTTTTGAATAACCGATCATAACTTCCGCCGAAAGTAAATTTTACCAACTCATGAAAAAGCATATTTTATTCTCTCTTTGTAGCCTGGCATTTGGTGCTGCGATGGCACAGTCTAATGTGGGTGTCGGAACTACTGCCCCAAAATGGGCCCTCCATGTGCACAATCCTACGGGTGTCAATTCGTACATAAATGTTACCAATAATGTTACCACCGATGCTGCTAACCACGGATTGGTACTGGGTATTCAAAACAATATCAGCTACTTGTGGAATTTTGAGAACGTGGCATTGTCTTTAGCTACCAACAATGGCGTAAAAATGACCATTTCACCCAGCGGTAACGTAGGTATCGGCACCGGCATTGCCGATCCAGGCTATAAACTGGATGTGGCCAATCGCATGCGTTTACGTGCAGGTACCCAAAACGACCTTTTCACCTCACCCGGTATCTGGTTAGACGACTACCGCACCAGTGGCAATGCAAATGCTGAAAGTGTTTTTTTTGGTATGCAGGATAGCATCCGGCTTGGATTTTTCGGTGGTGGAACAGGCGGTGTAGGTTGGGGGATGAATTTTAATGCCAAGAGCGGTAAGGTAAATATTGGAGGATATGATGGCTCGTATCGCCTCAATATTTCAGGGTCCGACCTGGGAGTGGCACTTTACGGAGCTTCCAATAACTTTTATGGCAGCATGATCAATTCTGATGGTAATCTCGACATTGAAGCTTCATATGGCAGTACTTTGGGTGGCACTCCTGCTAAAAATATATTGCTAAACCCACCCGGCGCCTTCTTTTTTTACCCCGGTAATGTGGGTATCAATGTGGCGGTGCCTACAGCCAGGCTCCAGGTAAATGGCAACACCCTGATCGGTTCCGGCAGTCCTGCTACCGGCTACCAGCTTAGCGTAAGAGGCAAGGTAATTTGCGAAGAAGCCAAAGTGCAGCTTAACGCCTCCTGGCCAGATTATGTTTTTGCTTCGTCCTACCAACGGCCTACATTGTACCAGGTAGAAGATTATATTTTACAACACCAGCACCTGCCTAATATCCCGTCAGCCGCAGAGGTTGAAAAGAATGGACTGCTGCTTGGCGATATGCAAAAACGTATGATGGAAAAAGTTGAGGAACTCACCCTCTACCTGATCGATATGAAAAAAGAAAATGATGACCTCAAAACCAGGATCATTAAACTGGAACAGGAAAAAAAATAATCTATGCGGTGGCGAAGGTATCCGCAGGATTTCCCGCAAGCCGCTTTAAAACAAGATTAGTGTACCTGCTCCGGACCAGCAATGCCTTCAGGCAGCAGCAAAAGTTCACCCAATTTTCAGGAAAATATTTTCGAAAAGAACCCTCTTTTAAACTTTTATATCTGTAAACTGGGTGGCCCAATAAGTGGCCACCCAGTTTACATAGGTGGTGTTTTGGTTTCCAACCCTACTATCATACAGCCAATATTGGAGTACCCTGTTTTCCGAAAGCTGGTTTTCTTTTAATCGGTCAATATCTTTTGCGAAACTAAATTTGGGCACACTATCTTTCGCCATGGCCAGAACATATGATTGTGTGAAGGACAGGCCGCAATAAAAAAAATAGCAGTGAACCTGCCCGGACGTCAAAATGGGAATCTCCCCATAAAAAATAACTACACTAATTTTTATACTATGAATGAGAGTAAAGAAAAAAAGTCAAAAACAGAAATCATAACACATGGCCGCAAATACCTGGAAGTGCGTTTTGCGGAAGGCAAAGGACGTGGTGTATTTACCAACAAACCGATAGCAAAAGACAAGCTGATCGAAGAATGTCCGATACTGATGATCGAAATGGAATCGGTGACCCAGTTTGACGGCTTTAAGATGGGCTATTATATTTTCGGGTTCGACAATCATCCTACCAAAGCCGCGCTGTTGTTAGGATTCGGGTCGTTGTACAACCATGCATCACCCAGCAACGCCGAAGCTTATTATAATGAAGAAAAAATGACCTTTTCCATTACAGCAATCCGGGGTATCAAAAAAGGAGAGGAGATCACCATCAATTATAATGGCGCCTTCGATCACGACGGCGTCACGGAATTTTTAGACGTTGTGGAAGAGGCGGTTTAGGCAATAGAGCCGTCAGCGGGTAAGACGCCCAATTGGTCAATCGTCATTGAGTCAATCGTCAATAAGTCATTGACCCAGTGATTCAGTAATTCAGTAACCAATAGCCAATGACGAATGACGATTGACCAATGACAGGCCAAACCGTAGTATCAATTCACGATTACCGGCTTCGTAAAGTATAATATCCCCACGACGCCCGCCGGGTTTTGTAGTTTTAAAGGTTTCATGTATTTTGATGGTTCATATCAAACCCACCAAAACCTATGTCACTGTTACGAAAAAAGTCGATCACAGATATCCTGAACGATGCGAAAGCTGGCCACGGCGATGGCCACGGTGGCGGACTAAAAAGAGTACTGGGGGTACGCGACCTTACCGCTTTTGGCATCGCTGCCGTAATTGGTGCGGGCATATTCAGCAGTATTGGTAAAGCGTGTTTTGACGGCGGCCCGGGGGTGATTTTCCTTTACATATTTACCGCGATAGCCTGCGGTTTTGCGGCCCTGTGTTATGCAGAGTTCGCCAGTACTGTTCCGGTAAGTGGCAGTGCGTATACCTATTCCTATGTTGCGTTTGGTGAAATTTTTGCCTGGATCATCGGCTGGGACCTGTTGATGGAATATGCCATTGGTAATATCGCGGTAGCTATCAGCTGGAGCGATTATTTTACCGGGCTGCTCGATAAGGCAGGCATGCATATCGCCAGCTGGCTCACCATGGATTTTTCTACGGCCCACAACGGTTTTAATGAGGTAACGACTTTGCTGGGCCAGGGTCAAACCATGGCTAACATCGACCCAACCATGGTAGACCGTTTTAATGCCTGGAGTCATGCACCACAAATAGGTAGCCTGCGGCTCATTATGGATCTTCCAGCCCTTTGTATTGTTACATTAATTACCGCTATTGTATTTGTAGGTATCAAAGAAAGCCGCTCTTTGAGTAATATCATGGTGGGCATCAAGCTGGCTGTTATTTTTCTCGTAATCGTATTGGGCGCTTACTATATGAACAAAGACAACTGGCACCCGTTTTTACCCAATGGCGTCGCCGGCGTTCTGAAAGGCGTATCCGCTGTATTCTTTGCCTATATTGGGTTTGATGCCATTAGTACCACGGCGGAGGAGTGTAAGGATCCCCAGCGAGACCTGCCGCGGGGTATGATCTATTCGCTGATTATCTGTACTATTTTATACGTGTTGCTGGCGCTGGTACTTACCGGGATGGTGAGCTATACTAAACTGAACGTAGGTGACCCGCTGGCTTTGATATTTGAAAGCCGTGGTATGAAATGGATTGCAGGTATTGTAGGTGTGAGCGCAGTGATAGCAACCGCCAGCGTGTTGCTCGTCTTCCAGATGGGACAGCCGCGTATCTGGATGAGCATGAGCCGTGATGGCCTGTTGCCAAAGATCTTTTCCCGCATCCATCCCAAATACGGAACACCTTCTTTTTCTACCATACTCACGGGTGTGGTGGTAGCGGTACCTGCCTTATTCCTCAACCTGGATGTAGTATTGGCGCTCACTAGTATCGGCACCTTGTTTGCCTTCGTGCTGGTATGTGGCGGTATCTTGGTATTACAACAAATGCCCAACCGGCCCGACAGTAAGTTCAGGGTGCCCCATGTAAGCGGCAAGTATATCGTACCTGCTATGTTCATTACTGCAGTGGCCATTATTGCTGTAAAAGCACCGGAACATTTCAGTGGCTTGTTTTCAAAAGAAGGCTGGCCAATGATTTTGTTCTGGCTGGTAGCAGCCATTGTGTCGGTCTATAGTTTTATTAAGAATTTTTCGCTCATACCTGTACTGGGTCTCACCAGTTGCTTCTATTTAATGGCACAGGAAAATCATAGTAACTGGCTGCGGTTCCTGGTGTGGCTGGCAGTTGGACTGGTGGTATATTTCACCTATAGCCATAAGAACAGTAACCTGGCAAAAAAGGGGTTGTGAGGCAATATGAAGACAATAGTAAATATTAGGAAGTGCTGCCTGGCCAGTATGTTGCTTGTTTTATCAGGCGGCTTTCAGATATTAGCTCAAACAAAAATTGCTGGCAAATGGACGGTATGCACGACACTTGTTTTTCCAAAGATTTTAAATGTGATAAGTTGGATCTGAGCAAATGGCTGATCGATTACCTCCCAGCAGGATACAGGAAACCGGTTTACTGCCCACTGTATCCTCTACCCAACCGGTAACTTCAAACCAACCAGAAAGTCTTCCTATTTTCGCCACGAAATCAATTTCGAAAAATAACGTGTATGAAATTCCAGGTGGGAGATAAGGTGGTGGTGAACCATAGCAATGAAGACGGGATAGTGGAAGAAATTATCAATGATAAAATGGTGCTGATCAATGTCCGCGGCGTTAAATTTCCGGTTCATACCGACCAGGTCGATTTTCCCTATTACAAGATGTTTACGCAGCAAAAAATAGTGCTGCCAAAGAAGGAGCATAAATTTATCGACGACCTAAAACGCGAAAAAAGCACAGCCCGTTACAAGGTGACAGATGGCGTATGGCTGGCATTTCTTCCTGTTTTTGACAAAGACATTTTCGACGATGACGTGGTAGAAAGCCTTAAGATCTACCTCATCAACCAAACGCCAACTGGCTATGGTTTCAAATTCTGGCTACGCTACCGCGGCACTACCGACCTGGAACTGAAAGGCGAAGTACTGAGCCTGAACGATTTTTACCTGATGGATATTCCCTTCGAGCGCCTCAATGATGCGCCCGCTTTCGACTTTGAATTTTCGCTGCTAAAGCACGAGAAAAACAAGGTTGATTATCACGAAGCCAGCTTTAAACCCAAGGCCAAACAGGTATTTCAGAAAGTAGCAGACATTCGGGTGAAAGGTGATGCGACCTTTTCTTTTCTGCTGTTTCTTGCTTTCCCTCCCAGGTTAGTAGAAGTTGTGAAAATGGATTTAAGCAAGCTCAATAAGGCCGGGTATAAGGTGTATGATGTAAAAGATGCCCGCAAGCATTTGCCCCCACCCCAAAGTGTTATTGATCTGCATATTGAAAAACTGCACGACCAACCTGATTCATTATCCGGTTTTGAAAAGCTGAGGCTGCAGCTAAATACATTTGAAAAATACCTCGAACTGGCGCAGCTCCATTACCTCAAAGAGTTTACTGTGATTCATGGCATCGGCAGTGGCAAACTGAAGGATGAGATCCACGAAATTCTGCGCCATAAAAAAGGGGTGAGTAGCTTTGTAAACCAGTACCATGCCTGGTATGGCTATGGGGCTACGGAGATTTATTTAGGATAGGCCGTTAATTCCGGAAGGTATGGAGTGTACAAAGGTTTTATGAAAAATCCAACCGGCTGCTTTTATATTGCAGTTTGATGAAGCTACTTAAAATCATTACCCCACTTACCATTGTCTTAATCATAGTCGGGATCGTTATTATCGATTCGTTTCTAAGCTCACATGAATCGGGGGGATGGAGTATGATCGGAGTCATAATGGGCGTCCCCATTGCGATTGCTGGTTTTTTTATTGACTTTTTTGTAAGGATCTATTTTAAGAAAGATGTCAAAAGGATATGGCTATATGAACTGGCGATTATATTGATTGGTGTAGTGTTGATCTTGTACATGCAGGCAAATTAAATAGCGTCTTTTTTTAAAAGTAAACTATGAAAATTCTAAAACTACTCACACCTTTTATCTGGGCCTTCCCGGTTTGTATAGTGCTGGCTGTGAAAACCTGGCAGGGACATTTTGCCGAAATAAATCTTACGCCCAATCGAAGTTCATTGTTTATTGCTTTTGCATTTACGATGGTCATCATTGACCTGTTTCTGAAATACCTCGTTAGCAAAGACAAAATCCATTATGTGTGGATTATCGAGTCGGTCATCATTGCCATACTGTGCATCATGATTTTGCCAAAGCTATTTGCGGTGCAGGCAATGTAAAGTTTGATGGAATGCAAGATTTGGCAATTATCGTCGTTGTTATGTACCAGCACATATGAGTAAAAATCGCAAAAAAACAAACAATATTTTTCCGGGCCAGCACTAATACTGCTCTCCATGCTAATCCTGCCTTGCTATGTAATCGGACAGAAAAAAGCCAATCACTACGATGCAATTATTGCAAAGAGAAAAAAACTAAATTTGAGCTATGAAAGCGATAATTGAGGCGGAAGAAAAAAAGTCCAACATTGTACATATTGACAATTCTCTGGATAGGTACAGCAATATTTCACTTTTCCCCAAGAAAGTGACAAAAGCAAAAAAAATGCTTGCAACTAATGGTTTGCCAGGTGAGCGTACATTATCTAAAAAATAATTGCATTGAGCGGCGAATGGGATTCGAACCCACGACCTCCAGTTTGGGAAACTGGAGCTCTACCCCTGAGCTACCGCCGCTTACCGGTAAACAGGGCTACAAGTTAAGGAGCTGTTTCCAAAAATAATGCGGCAATATTTTAATCTCTATCGCTCCTGAACGGAATGCAGGGCAGGCCTTCCTTGCTCACTAAATTGGGCATTGCCGTTTCGTTCCATGCAAAACGCACATACTTTGGCTTGCTGATGCTGGCGGCACTTACCACCACCTTGTCATTTACAACTGCCGCTTCGGCGGGTACAAATACTTTGTCCTTGCCAGCGATGGTAAACCAACTCAAAGCCTTGCCATCACTGCTTTGCAGGCCGGTGCCTATATTTTCGAATGACAATACCAGTTGATCCTTTTTGCGTTTCAGGCTTTTAAATGCCGGGCTGTTAACCACCATTTCATGCAGGTTATATTCTGTATACAAAGCCTGTATGGCCAACCGGTGCGCTACGATCCATTTGTACGATGGATGAATATCTTTCAGGTTGTCTACCAGGTCGGTGGTCACCACCATATGGGTGTTGGGCAATTCCATGCATTGGGTCTGGGCCTCCCAGAATTGCGCCAGCAGTTCCGGCGAATGTGGTTTCGGATCCTTGCGGGCCGTGTAGAGGTAAGGCGAAATCTGAACGGTATAAAAAGGCAGCTTCGGGGAGTGAAACACATCCCGCCAATTGTTTTCCAGCAACCTCATTTTTTCTTTATAGGTATCCTGATCCTCGATCATGCAATTGCTTTCACCCTGGTACCAAAGTACCCCCTTAATTGTCATCGGCACCAGGGGCTCAATCATGCCTTTAAACATCTGGCCAGTTTTGGATCCATCGATTTTGAAAGTGTCACCAACGGCAACGCTCTCAAATATTTTCGAGGTTTTGTAGGCGGCTGGCTGGGTCCATGGTTCAATGCGGGTGCCGCCCCAGGAAGAGGAAATAATGCCAATCGGGATACCTGTTTTTTCAAATAGTTCTTTGGCGAAAAAATAGCCGATGGCGCTCACATAATTCACGATGGTGTCGTTGCCCGTTGCCCAGCCTTTAGTAGGCAGGTTTGGATATTTATTCAGCACCCGGTCGGCATATAAATACCGGATGCCATCAGGGCGGTTGGTATTCGCGACTTCAGCCTTTGCTAAATCTGTTCCCTTGCCTGGCGCTGCATGTCTTTTGAGGCTACGGTCCAGCGGATATTCCATATTGCTCTGCCCGCTGCAAAGCCACACATCACCCACCAGCACATTGTGCAGCGAAATCACCGAAGTGTCGCTATAAATCTCCAATTTCTCAGGCGTAGCGGAGGCTGGCAACGCCTTCAGTTGAAGACTCCATTTGCCAGTCGCATCTGCTTTTGCTGCAACTTCCTGCCCCGCAAAATGAACAGCAACCATTACTGATGGCCTGGTAGTTCCCCAAATGGCTATCGGCTGGTCTCTTTGCAGCACCATGTTGCTGGTAAATACATTGGCCACCCGGAGCTGGGCGGACATAAGATTGGACAACAAACACAGGAACAACGAAATGATCAACGATTTGATGGAAGTGAGCATAGACAAGGAATTGTGGGTGCCAATGTACGTTATCCGGCTGGATGGATTATCCTGATGCATCCTGTGCAAGGGAGGCCTCACCCCCGCCTCTCCTCGCGGAGAGGAGCCAAAGCCGGCCGCAAAGTATTTGGTGTTCAAAACAAACAGAACGACCTGCACAGAGGCACCCTTCTCCGGGAGGAGAAGGGCCGGGGATGAGGC
>JBDSXW010000028.1:0-6426 GCA_039925965.1 Chitinophagaceae bacterium | reverse complement strand
ACGTATATATCCTATTTGCCGTTGTGCTCAATAGCCTGGCTTCCTGCCGCAGCACTAAGAAGATTACAACGGCCATCACAAAAAGAGATACCATACCAATGGTGATTGTGAGCGAACTACCAAAAGCCGATTCCGTGGCAATGAGATTGGCTGTGCTTAAAACAGTGCATGCAAACAAAATCGATTTCGAATGGTTCTCGGCGAATAAGATCAAAGCCGATTACGACGACAACAGTGGTGACAACAATAACCTCAACCTGGGTATCAGAATCCGCAAAGACAGTATTATCTGGGTGTCCATTACCAAGAATGTATTGGGCGTGCCCTTTGAGGGCTTGCGGCTGCTGGTGACTAAAGACAGTGTAAAAATTATAAACAAGCAGGAAAAGACCATCCAATACCGGTCGATTGCGTATTTGCAGGAAATAACCAAGTTACCTTTCAACTTTTCAACCTTACAGGATTTACTGGTGGGCAACCCGATTTTCTTTACAGATACCATCACGTCTTTTAAATATTATGAACAAAAGGTGCAGGCACTAAGCGTTGGAAGTCTTTTTAAGCACCTGATTACAGTTGACATTACCAATAATGATATTTTACATAGTAAGCTTGATGACGCGGACCCTATAAAAAACCGTACATGTGATATCACGTTTGGTGAATATGAAAATAAAAGCGGTCACCGGTTCTCTACAGATCGGAACATTACAGTAACGGAAAAATCGAAGCTGGATATCCACCTGAATTTTAAGCAATACAGTTTTAACGAACCGCAGACCTTTCCCTTTACCGTGCCGAAAACTTACCAGGTAAAGTAATAGAGCGGCAGAAATTTCGTTTTGGCACTTACAACCCATAATTATGAAAAAATTCCTATTCATATGCTGCCTGTGCATGGCTGTTTTTTCCAGTTATGCCCAGCAGCCCACTAAAGAAGAATTACAGCGCAGAACCCAGGACTTAACCCGGGAAATAGAGGAATTAAAAGCCAACATCGAAAAAAATGGCAAGAACAAGGAGAAGACTATGGCCTTCCGTTTGCAATTAAGTCGCAAAATCGACGCAAGGAACCAGATTATTCAGAATATCAAGGGGGAAGTCTACTACATTGAAAAAGATATTATCCGCAATTACCGTGAAATAGATACGCTAAAAAAAGAGCTGGATACACTGAAGGCACAATATGCCAAGAGTATTGTCTACGCTTATAAAAACCGAAGCAATTACGACTTCCTGAATTTTTTGTTTTCAGCCGGTACGTTTAACGATGCCCTACGCAGGATAGCGTACCTTAAAAACTACCGGAACTACCGCGAACAGCAGGCCGGGCAGATTAAAAAGACCAATGAACTGCTGGCAAAAAAAGTAGAATCGCTCACCGGCAAACGCCAGGATAAAGGCAAGGCTTTAATAGAACAGGGTCGGCAGATGGAAGAACTGGCCAATGATAAAAAACAACAGGATAATGCCCTGGCCGGGCTCCAGAAGACCGAAAAAGAGCTGGGTTCTGCAATGCAGAAAAAGCAGAAACAGAAGCAGGAAGTAGCCCGGGCCATTAAGAAGATTGTGGATGCCCAGATAGCCGCACAAGCAATGGCAAGAAAGGTAGAAGCAGCTCGATTGGCCAAAATAGAAAAAGATCGTGTGGACGCGGAGAACAAGTTGAAAGGTACCCAGCCTGTAAACCCTAACAATCCTCCTATTGTAAAAATAGAACCTGTAAAACCGGCTATCAAAGAACCCAAAGAACCTCGCACATTTGAAGAATCTCCCGAAGCGCATATCACTTCGATGGAATTTGAGAAAAACAGGGGCAATCTTCCCTGGCCGGTAGATCAAAGTACTATCACTTTCCGTTATGGCAGAAACGTAATTCCTGCGAAGCCAAGAGACCTGATTGAGAACCGTGACGGGGTAACTCTGGAAACTGGAATAGGGGCATCTGTCAAATCAATTTTTGATGGCGAAATCACATCCGTAGAAAACATCTCGGGCCAGGTGCTGGTAATTGTAAAACATGGCAAATATCTAAGCGCTTATGCCGGCTTATCCAATGCTACGGTAAGCAAGGGCGATAAGATAAGCCTGGGCCAGGTAATTGGAAAAGCCGGCACCAATGATGATAATGTAGGAGAAGTGGAGCTGCTAATTACCAACGACAGAGGTACGTATTTGGACCCATTAGGTTGGTTAAAACGCAGGTAACCGGCACCCCGCAAGTCATTGAGATCGCTTTTTTGGTTTTGCCACCTGGCCATTTGATAAGTACTACCGTATGAAAAATGTAGAAAGAAAAATGGGCATGTGGTTATGAATTTAGATAAGCTTCAATTGATAGTATCTAATGAAAAAACTCATCGACAACAAAGACTTCGAAGGCATCCGAGAAGCACTCGAGAAGAACCCGGCACTTGCGAATGAAGGTATTCCATATGACAACATAAACACCAGCAAAGCGCACCCGCTGCACAGGATCTGTGACGGAGTATTCAGCAAGAGATTTACCGATAGAGAAGCGGTTCAGATCGCAAAAATATTCCTTGCTCACGGAGCCAGGGTAAATGGTGATGGACTTAAAGAAAAAAAGGATACACCCCTGCTTGCCGCTGCGAGCCTAAACGCGGATCAGGTGGCCATGCTATACATTGAATATGGTGCAGATATCCATCATGCTGGGTGTCACGGTGGCACAGCTTTACATTGGGCGGCCTGGTGCGGCAGAGACCGGCTTGTCGAAAGGCTTGTGCAGGAAGGAGCAACCGTTAATAAACTTTGTATCGACTTTTTATCCACCCCCCTTTTTTGGGCCATTCATGGATTCAAGAGCGGAGATAGCCAAAACCTGGATCAGTATCTGGCCTGCGCAAAAATTTTACTGAAGGGTGGTGCCGACAAAACGATTCCTAACAAGGGTGGAAAAACAGCTATTGATTTATTGGATGATGGCGACCTGGAATTAAAGCGACTTTTACAAGAAGCTTAGATTAACAATCCGATGAGAGCTGGGGATCAATAATATTTCTAGTATTATGAGTATTATGGTGAAGGAGCATTTCATCCTGGTTCGCCTGACCGCTGGCCGCAGGAATTCAGAACGCAATAAATCCTTACCATTGAACAGCAGATCCAATCTCATCAATGCCACACCTGTTTTTATCGCAACAATAATTATAGTGCCTGTTTTGTCGTTGATCATTTACCTGTTAGGCTTCCACCAGCACCGGACCTTGTATCTCAATTCCCTGATTTCCACGACAATTCTTTCTACTGTTTTCTTATCTTTTATAACAGCCGGCAAATGGGTGGAAGCTCAAAGACCGGCTCGGCAACCTGCTGCGCAACTTCAAACCAGGAAACCTGCCAAAACCTATTGAATTAGGTCCGTCAGTTGAAGGTATCGGCGAATTTGGAGGAGAAGGCATTGAAGGTTGCATAGCCAGTCTATTGATCTGGCTTTTTCTGGCTGTTGTCGGCCCTTTCGTCATTTGGGCATTAGGGTCAACGATCTGGATGATCATTTTGGTGGTAGCGGCAATGCTGTACTGGATTATTTTCAGGGCTTTCAGGCTGATTTTCCGCAATTCCGCGAAGTGCAAAGGCGATTTGAAAAGGAGTTTGGGAACAGCGGTGGTTTATACCATTTTATACAACTGCTGGATTTACGCAATTATCCTGGGCACGAACTATTTGAAGAGGTAACAAGCCTTCAAGGAATGCGCAGCGTACCATCGTTATCATTTCCCTTTACCCGCCGCGATCTGATAGGATTTTCCTTTCACGGTATTGAATATGCAGACATAGCCAATGGTCGATTTTTTGGATGCTGTTGCGAGTCCTTTTACTGAAACTGGTGGGGCACTCCTGATGGTACAAAGCCCGCCATTCCTGGAAGTCACAGTTGCCGTTGTAAGTTGACCAGCTTTCCAATTGATATCTACGACAAAACCACCACGGGCCACCAAACCCTTTACCGTACCGCTTTCCCAGGCAGTGGGCAGCGCAGGCAGCAGGTGCACTTCGTTGTTCTGGCTCTGTAATAACATTTCGGCCACGCCTGCGGTACCACCAAAATTCCCATCTATCTGAAACGGCGGATGCGCATCAAAAAGATTGGGATAGGCGCCACCGCCGTGGTTGTAATTCGTATTATTATCTTTGGTTAAGCGTAGCAGGTTTTTAAACAAGATATAGGCATGTTCGCCATCCAGTAACCTGGCCCACATATTCACTTTCCAGGCTAAGCTCCAGCCGGTACCATCATCACCACGAAGTTCAAGGGTCTTTCGTGCAGCAGCTGTGAGTTCCGGATTTTTAACCGCGGAAATTTCATTGGCGGGATGCAGGGCATACAGGTGCGAGGTATGCCGGTGGTGTGGATCCACGTCATCAAAATCCTTATACCACTCCTGCAGGTTGCCTTTTTTTCCAATATTGAAAGGGTAGAGTTGCTTTTTGGCGGCTATGATTTTATTTCGAAAAGCTTCATCCATACCCAATGTCTCGCTGGCGGCGATAAGATTTCTAAAGAGGTCTTTGATGATACCCATATCCATCGTGGTAGCGACACTTACTTCACCTTTCTTTTTATCACCGTAGTAAAACTCGTTCTCGGGGGTGGTAGCTGGTGCTGTCACCAGGTAGCCGCTGCTATCTTTTACCAGCCAATCAAGCGTAAACAATGCAGCGCCTTTAATGATGGGATAGCTGTTTTTTAAAAATGTTTTATCGCCGGTAAATAAATAATGTTCCCACAAATCGCGGCTCAGCCAGTTAGCGCCCATATACCAATTGGCCCATACCGGGCTTCCCTTCCCGAGATCACCCACGGGGTTGCTCATGGCCCAGATATCGGTGTTATGATGTACCACCCAGCCGTTACCATGGTAGTATTCTTTGGCAGTCGCAGCACCGGTTACTGACAGGTTTTTAATGAGATCTAACAAAGGACGGTGCATCTCCGAGAGGTTGGTGGTTTCTACCGGCCAGTAGTTCATTTGCACATTGATATTGCTGGTATAGTTGCTGCTCCACGGCGGCCTGAGTTCTTTGTTCCATATGCCCTGTAAATTGGCCGGCGCATTGGGAGTTCGGCTACTTGAGATCAGGAGATAGCGGCCATACTGAAAATACAAAGCTTCCAAACCCGCGTCCTTACTGGTTTTCGCGTAGGCTTCCAGCCGTTCGTCCGTAGTAAGGTATTTTTTATTTTCTTCATCTGTATTGAGCGAAAGCGACACCCGGCTAAAATATTTCTTGAAATCCGCCCTGTGATTTTCACGCAAAACCCCCCATGATTTGAACGACGCATCAGACAAATAACCAGCCGCTAACCGGTGCTCATCCTTGCCCGCTTTATCCGGACATTTGTCGTAGCCATTAAAACTGGTTGCGGCAGAAACCAGCAACATAACGGTAGTCGCATCTTTGATGGTGATGCCGCTGGTATCAGCACTAATCACTCCATCACTACTTCTTGCTTTTACCAGCAATTCAAAACGCATGCCCCGGCAATTGGCGGTATCATCATAACTAACTGGCTCCTTATCATAATTCACATAGCTGGGTGTTACATGTGTTGGCGCTTTGCCGCTCAGCGCTATTTCGCTATTGTCAATCACTCTATTTGTAAAATGCAATTGGCTGCCTGTGCCAACGGTCATTTTAAGGGCCTTGGTTTTAGAGGAAGTAATTTTTATAACAATTACCTGGTCGGGAGCCGATGCAAAAACCTCCCGGGTATAATCCACACCGTCAACAGTGAATTTTGTAATGGCTACGGCATTTTCAATATCCAGTCCACGGTAAAAAGCGGTGGGCGTACTGCCGGGCAGTTGTTGTTTAATGCGCAGATCGGCCAGTGGCAAAAAACTTTCTGAATAAGGTCCCTGCATTTTTTTGGCCAATTGACTGCCGGCAGCATAATCGCCTTTAAACAAGGCGTCTCTCACTTCTGCAAGGTGATCAAACGCAGTTGGGTTGATATTGTGTTTTACCGGGCCGCCGCTCCATAACGTGGCTTCGTTCAATTGAATCAGTTCATCGGCAACACCACCAAAGATCATGGCTCCTAAGCGGCCATTCCCTACGGGCAAGGCCTCCGTCCAGGCAGTGGCGGGTTGTTTGTACCAGAGGGTTAAATCAGTTTGGCAAAAAGAGGTATTGGTGGTCAATACAAGACCAAAAAACAGCAGGAGGCTTCTCACAAATGGGGGTGAAATCATAGGGCAGGCTTTGTAAGTGTAATAATAACACTCATACGGTTCAACAGCGTGATTTTCTCAGGCTATTGTTTAGCATCATTGATCATCAGTTTCTGAACACCCTCGAAAGCTGCCGTTCCTTCGAGGCCAGTAACTTTCAGATTAGTGGTATTCGCAGCAGCTACCGCATGAGCGTAGTAAACAGGCCTGTTGGCGCCCCAGG
>JBDSXW010000027.1:0-92674 GCA_039925965.1 Chitinophagaceae bacterium | reverse complement strand
TTATTTGCAAAGCAAAGAGAATCTGCTGATATGCCGTACGCTTAAAGAAGTGGAACGGATACACAGCAAAAGGGGATTCTTACGCATGCACCAGAGCCATCTTTTTGACCTGCCTACCTTAAAAAATACAGCCGCAGCGAAGGCGGCTATGTGGTGATGGATAACAATGACGAACTCCCCGTTTCGCCACAACGCAAGGAGGCGGTGGTACAGTTGTTTGAGATGATACAAAGGGATTGAGGGAGTTGGACACAGACATATCACTGTTTGTTGTTGGCATTTTTTATTCCTGTCATTTCAGCCTGCCAGCGAAGCATTTCAAGACGGCAATTAATATTACAACCAGCCTGAGGCTAACTCAATTTGTACCGGAATAGCGACGATATCCAGCTGCAGTTTCCGGCGCTTTAGCATGTTGCTCTTCAATTTTGTAATGGCTTTTCTGCCAATTATAGTTAACTCCATTGTCTCCGCACTGTCAGGTTGTAATGCGTTAGGTTCCATTTGCAAACAGTCTCCCTATTTGTCCCCGCAATTTATTAAACCGCCAATAGAAAGAATTCCTGTAATCACCTGTTGAACTTGCAAACATATGGATGCTTTATATACCTTCACGGCGTTTTCCATTTACCAGGAACTGCCAAATTAAAAAAACGGCTCGTTTATACCCGTTGTTTACGGTAAAAACAATTATGAATGCAAAAAAAATCTTATGAAAAAATTCGACAAAAGGCGGAGCATCTTCTTTTTAATTTCAGCCCTGGGGTGCATTTTGATTATGGCAGCCTGTAATTCTTCCAGGACTGTTCAGGAAGCTGAAAATGAAACCATCGATGAGGCATTTAAACAAGATTTTGAACGCACAAAAGACATTTCAACCGGAACTGTACCCAGGGAAAGATTACTGGCAGCTATTGATCGGGAAAATGACATTTTTGCAAGCCGCACCAGAGGCAATTATGCAAACCGTGCTGTTCCTGGTATTTCCTGGCAAGAAAGAGGCCCCAATAATGTGGGTGGCCGTATAAGGGCCGTATTGGTTGACAAAAATGATCCCACAAATAAGAAGGTATTTGTAGGCGGTGTAGGTGGAGGTATCTGGTACACCAATGATATTACTGCCGCTAATCCTGTTTGGAACAAGGTGAATGACTTCTTAGATAATATGGCCGTCACTGATATTATTCAGGATCCGGCTGTACCCAGTACCATCTATGCTTCCACAGGGGAGGGCTTTTTTAATTCTGATGCACAAAAAGGTCTTGGCATATTTAAAAGTACAGATGGCGGAGCTAGTTTTACAATATTAGGATCCACATCAAATTTTGAGTTTGTGCAGGATCTCGAATTTGATAATAATGGAAAGTTGTATGCATCTGTTCGTAGCAGCGATGCTGCTGTATCAGGCATAGTGCGTAGCAGCGATGGAGGTGCCACGTGGGCACAGGTATTAACTTCACCAACAGCTACTTCCAATAGGGGATGTGATATTAAAGTATCTAAAAACGGCGACCTCTATGCTTCATTGGGCATTTTTGATAATGGAGGTATCTATAAATCACCAGCCGGAGCAAACGTGGGCAATGCAGGTACCTGGACAAATATTACCCCTAACCCAACTACTGGTGTCGTTGAAGCACCAAATAACCAATGGCAACGTATAAAATTAGCGGTTTCTCCATCAGATAATAATGTATTGTATGCCGTTATGCAGGGTGGCAGTTCCGGTCCGGCAATTTCCCAAAACGCCTGCAGAGGTATCCAGCAATACAATGCCGCTACTAATACATGGGCTGTTCGCACGATACCTAAAATAATCGATCAGCAAAGCAACCCTGCAAATTACCCGGTATTTACGCGGGATGGTAACAGCGGACAGGCATTTTATGATTTAACCGCAGCGGTGGATCCAAACAACCCTGCCGCACTGGTGGTTTCTGGTGTAGATGCCTGCAGAAGTACTGATAATGGCGCTACATGGAATCAGATAAGTGTTTGGGTAACCGGAGGCAATGAACAAGCTGCCGGTTTTACTACGAACCAGCAAGTACATGCTGACCAACATAATTTTGTTTTTGTAGGCGGAAGTTCTGCCATTGCGTTATTAGCTTCAGATGGTGGCCTGTATTATACAACAGATGTAAACACCGTAACTAATAAACCTGTTTATTTTACCAAAAACGCTGGTTTAAACATCACCCAATTATATGCTACGGCCATACACCCAACAGCGGGTAATAATTATTTCCTGGATGGATGCCAGGATAATGGAAGCCATAAGTACACTGCAGCCGGACTAAATAATGTGACTTCCGTATCAGGTGGTGATGGAGGCTTCTGTCATATCAGCCCAACTAATCCCAACAATCAGATATCGTCTTACACCAATAATAACTATTATATTTCGACCGACGGGGGAGCCACATTCCCATCGGCAGTTGTAAGTAATGGGAGGGGGAGTTTTATTAACCCTACTGACTATGATGGCAATAATTTTTATGGGGCAGATGACGCCGGGGCTTTTTTCAGATGGACTAATCCACAAGCCAATGCGACAACTGGGTCTCAGGTAACTGTAGCAAATTTTAGTGGGGCCACCGTTACGCATGTTTCTATTTCCAAACTCACTGCCAACAGGGTTTATTTTGGAATGGATGATGGCAGCGTAGTGCGGGTAAATAATGCGAACACGGCAAATATTGGTGTAATCACCGCAACTCCAAGATCGGGTTCTGTATCCTGCATAGCGAGTACAGCAGCCAATGAGGATAGTATGCTGGTAAGTTATTCTAACTACGGAGGATCTAAGATTTTTGTATCGGCCAACGGAACAGCTGGCGGGGCAACATTTGCCGACATCACTGGCAATTTACCTGATATGCCTGTTAGGTGGATCATGTTTGACCCCCGTAGTTCTAAAATGGCCATTGCTGCAACTGAATTAGGTGTTTGGAGTTGTGATGATATTACTGTTGCAATTCCTCAATGGAGCATTACCAGCTCCGGTCTCGCCAGGGTAAGAGTGGATATGCTTAAATATAGAAGCAGCGACCGAACATTGTTAGCAGCTACGCATGGCAGAGGATTGTTTAGTACAAAAATTCCTGATAATTTAAATCCGGAAGTAAATTTTAGTACTGGCAGTTTAATAACGGCTGAATCAAAAAGCCTGACTACTAATACTTGCGTAAACTACACCGATTACCCCGCTGCAATCATTATAAATGGCGCACCAAGTGGTGCAGATGCAACAGTTACAATTGGCATTGCGGGTGGTACAGCTACCGAAGGAAAAGATTTTGACATATTGGTAAACGGTGTGATGAGCAAAACGGTAACGATAGCTGATGGGACTACTGATAGCAAGCCTTTTACCATAAGGGTGTATGATGATGCTATTGCTGAAGGCAGTGAAACTATCAATCTAAATTTCACGACATCCGGAGGCGGCTCAAGTATTGGTACATCAAACGCGACACTGGCAGTAACTATTACTGATAATGACAATACAATTGCAACTCCAACAGTGCCTGTTACCAGTACAATGGGAGATGCGTCAGGGTCAATAAGTTCTTATTATTCTCCATTCTGGGGTAATGGTGGCTCTGATGCTAAGTTTCAGACAGTTATTCTCGCAAGCGAGCTTACTGCGGCTGGCTTAACTAAAGGAAGCAATATTACCGAGCTAGCACTGACCGTTACTGCAAAAAACAGTACAAATCCGTTCAATAATTTCAATATAAAACTCGGACTTACTACCCAGGCGCCCACTGCAAGTTCAGGTTTTTTATCAGCAACAGGTTTGACTACCTGCTACAGCAATGCGGCATATAACACCACTATGGGTAACAATGTCTTTGTATTCTCTGTCCCGTTTGTTTGGGATGGCAGTTCTAATATCATAACGCAATATTGCTATGATAATACTGTAGACTTTGGGAATGTTGACGAAGTAAGTTCAAAACCTGCAGTTTTGGGGGCAGGATTAAGAACCACTGTAGTGGCGCAATCGACTGCTGCCGCCAATTTGAGCGGTTGTACCACAACACCTACCGCTTCATTCTTTCCAAGCGATGACAGACCTATTACTACATTTAAGCATTACAAACCAGGCACAGGCATCGAAACCGTTGCAGGTAATACAAAAGTGGAATTTGTGCCGACTGCAACTGCGGCATATGATTTTTATTCAAGTAATAATAAGGTGCTGGCCAAGGTTACAAACCCTATCCAGGATTTAGGTTGCGTAACTGCCAGCCTGCTTAATGATGGCAACGGTGTTATTACGCCTTTCTTCAGTGGTTTGAGAAGTAATAAAGCGTGGTCGATAACCCCGACTACAAACGGCAGTACGGCTGCATACACAGTCACCTTGTATATGACCACTGCTGAGCTGGCAGGCGCTGACCCAAGTACATTCAAAATCTACAAGAGCAGCGCGGCAACCATCGCCGGAGCCAATGCCGGAAACACGGTAACGGCTGCCACTTCGGTGCTTGCGAATGCTGAGTTTACTTCTTTCACCGCTTCTTTTACCGGTTTCAGCACATTCTTTATTGGCAACAATGCAGTTATATTACCGATACATTACAGTGATTTTAGCGGTGTTAGAACAAACAACAGTAATAACTTAAGCTGGAAGAGTGTTGGCGCTGGCATCAGTAAGTTTGATTTGGAACGTAGTCTTGATGGCGTTAGTTTTTCCAATGCGGGCACCGTTAAGTATACAGGTACTGCGGGCAATTACAACTTTACAGACAATATCGTATACTACGGCAGGGCTTACTACCGCTTAAAAATTTACTCACCTAATGGTGATTATTCTTACTCATATATTGTGTCATTAAGCGCAGATAAGAATGAGCAGATACGGGTCTATCCTTCACCTGCCAAGTCGGATGTAGTAGTGAGTATAAATGATAATGTTTTGCTCAATACGATAATGTCTATCGTAGACAATAAGGGTTCGGTGGTTAAAAAAGTATTACTGAAAGGATTGCAGCAACAGGTTGAACTTAATGAACTGCCTGCAGGGGTATATTATTTCAGATTTACTAACAACACAGTCATCAGTGTAATAAAGCAATAATTCCTAAATAACCATTCATGTAACTGCGGGGAATTAATTTTCTCCGCAGTTTTTTTATTTCCGGACAACTAATTTTGAATGAATCAAACGATATGAAATCCATTATCACATTACTCATTATTTTCTTAAGTACTGTCGCCATGTCGCAACCACCAATTGCGAAAACCGTCATTATTATTACAAAAACAACACCTTATTGTGGTGGCGCCAATCCTCCTGAACAAATTCTTGCGAATGCCAGAAAGCAAAAAATACCGTTTGGTGAAAAATTCTACATTATTAAGGGGAGCCGGAATAGCAGTAACCGAAAGCTGCTTGCTACTTTGCTTTTTGATTCCACAGGTAAATGTTTCGTTCAGTTACAACCAGGTTGCTATTCAGTTATCAGTGAATTTGGTGTAAAAATGCCTGCGGCAGATACCAGCCTGTATGATATGGAATGCTTAAAAAAAACCTGGGCTACACCGCTTTTTGTATTTAAAGTTATCAAGAGCAAAAACGGGATATTCTCGCACAATATAGCAGAAAGCTGTCCGCAAAATCAACCTTGCTATATCGGGAAAATAGAGCTGCCCATGTAAAACTTCATAAATGCGTATTTGTGACAACAGGTCCCCCCATTTCGTCAAGCGTTGCATCAGCTAAATGATTATTTCCATTCACCGACCCGATCCTCTTCCCAACCTTGCTGATATAATTTTGCTGAACTCTGTTGCTAAGTTTCGGAAGCGCTGTATACATTCCAAATGCCCGGCATATGTAGTATTGCTGAACCTACCCAAAATACCCATCAATCACCACCGTCACCTTAGTTCCCGGCTGTGCAGTTCCGGGGAAGGCGCTTGTAAAATCGATCGAAGCTTTGTATTGATTTTTCTCTGAGAATACCTGTATCCTCTTTTCAGTAACCGACAGTCCCAGGTGGATGCGGCCGGTATTTACGAGCAGGTTTTTTTTCATCCGGGCGCTGTCGAAGCCGGTGCCGTTATCGGTGATACTGACTTCCAGCGCATTCCCATTTTTGCGATAGGTGACCCGCACGAAAAGGTCAGTTCCTTCCGATTGCTTGATACCATGCAGGATCGCATTTTCTACATAGGGCTGAATAAATAATGGTGGTACCATGGCACCTGGTTTTTTCACAGCTTCATCTGCCTCCACATTGTAGGTAAATGGAGGCGTGGCAATTTCATGCATCAGTTCGAGGTATTGTTCTATAGTGACAATATCGTCGGACAGCGGGACCACATTTTGTTCGCTGTTCTGCAGCACAGTGCGCAGCATCCGGCTAAATTTTTTGATCATATCCGAAGCTTTTTCGGGCTGACTTAGTAAAATATACCCGGAGATGGAATTGAGGTAGTTGAAGATAAAATGGGGATTGAGCTGGGCTTTAAATGCTTTAAATTCCAGGTCGGTGAGGTGGTTCTTGAGTTCGGCTTCCTGTTGTTTTTGTATGGCATCTGCCTGGCGTTTTTTGCCCTGGATCGACATATAACCCAATATCCCCACAGCAAGGGCCAGCAACAATGCAATGATACCCGCCAGCAATAGTCCGTTTTTAAATTTCAGCTCTTTGGATTGTAGCTCGGTAATGCTTTTGAGGTGGTCATTTTCCAGTTCCTTTCGTTTGATCATCCATTCCGATTCCTTAATGATCACATTCCTTCGATTGTTTTCGGAAAAAACCGAGTCGGAGGCCGTTCGGTATTTCCTGAAGTACAGGAGGGATGCCTCCTTATTGCCCATACCGTCGTACACCAGGGATAATTGCTCCGACACGTCTGCAACTCCCTTCAGGTAATCTGTTTTCCCGGCAATGATCATCGCCGAATCGAGCACTTTCAGCTTTTGGGAGTCTGATATATTCTTTAAGAAACTTGCTTCCGCGAGATAAACATTATACATATTCCGCAGGTCATTTTCTACTTTGGCTTCAGCCAATGCCCTGGTAAAATAAAATTTAGCGGAATCGTACCTGCCTGCTACTGCCTGGAGCTTTCCAAACCCGACACTGTATTGAGACATGAGGTAATTTTCACCAGCCTGCTGTGCAAATGGAAGTCCGGTCTGCAGGTTTTTTTTAGCATCGGTATACTTTTTTTCCTCAAGGTCGCATTGCTGTAACTGTTCATAATTTACAGCAACTCCACGCCACGCCTTAAGCTTTGTATTTATTTCAATGGCCTGGTGGGTGTATTCCCGGCATTTATCAAAGTCTTGCAGCGTCTTAAAGTTTTCGCCAATATTATTAAGGCAAACCGCTTTCAGCCGCAGTCCATTGCTTTGTTCTGCATAATCCACCGCTTTAAAATAGGCATTGTTACTGGCCTCGAAATTGGCCGAATTAAACAGCAGAATGCCAAGGTTTATTTGTGCCAGCGCCTTACCATAATTAAACCGGAGACTGTCACTGGCGGCAGTTACTTTTTCGTAATATTCAAAGGATAATTTTACATCCGTTTCGCTGCTGCGATAGCTGATGCGGTGCAGGTTAAGAATATAAAGCGAGTCAATTTTGGGATGCGTGTTGACCCATTTTATCAGGCTGTCCACGCCTTTTTGCTGTGCGAAAGCTATAGTCGACAAGCAGCCGAACAATACCAAAAAGTATATTTTCTTAACCACAGGGAGATATTGATTAGGGGTAAACACTGCTACATTCACTCCGCAATGCGGCTTTGTAATTTGCAATATACTTGAATAAACAATCAATGAAAGCTTAGCCGCTGCTTCTGATCTGAAAAGAAAACCAAGGGTAAGTTTTTGTACAGGTGAGATGAGGGATAGGGAAACAAATGGCCCTTGTAGTATAAATGGCATGGTAACCGTAAGCCGGTCATAAAATGTTGAAATTTGTCGCGGCAATGCCGGAACCGGCTTAATAACCTACCAGTACTTAATGTGAATCTACCCGCAGCAGGGTATTGTACCTCGATTTCTAACTGCTACTTTCACTGCTCGATTTTAAAATTACAAACACTAAAAACCGATTGTATGACCAACGTAACACAATGGATGAGCTGGGAAGGTGGCATGGACCTGGTGGCACTCACAAGCCCGGATTTACAAATGCCCAATGTAATCGTGCACCTTGGCCGGATGGTCAATACACCTGTTGGCAGTGCACCCAGTGGCATGATCTTCTGGCAGCCGGATACCGACGCAAACCCAGTGGTTATGGGCTTTGTAAGCACCAATGAAACAGTCGGCGCATACTTTGGACCCAACATTTTCGCAGGCACACCGTTTGAAGGAGCTCCTGTGCTCACTGCAGAAATAGATATACAATTTGACGGCACTACTGCACATTCAAAATGCAGGGTGGGTGGCCATGTTTTTGAGGTCGAGATGAGTGAACTCAGTGCACCTTATCTTATCAACAGGGAACCTGCAGCCATGCCACCATTCCACCAACAAGGTGTTGAAATGAGCTGCGGTAAAACGGTCCTTAGAGTGGATGGGGTTATTATCGATATTATTATTCCTCCTGTTGGCATTACCGGCGGACCCGCCAGTGTAGTATCGCCCAACGGCGTATATGCCAGATAGAATTTTTAAGGTGAAAGGTTTGAGCGAAAGTTCAAAACTTTACAAGTTCACGGGTTCACAAGGTCGATAACGCATTTTCCCCAACAAAACTTCGAACTAGCGAACCTGAAAACAGATCAACCACAACTCGTGAACTTGTAAACTTGTGAACCCGTAAATTCGCGAACTCGTAAACCAGGCTTGCGATAAGACCAACCCTTGAACCTTTATCCCTGGAACTTTATTTTAAAGGTCGCCCAGTTGCGGCCTTAGCACGATATCTTCTACCACCGCCTGCGGAGAGAGTTGTGAGGCGGTATATACCATTTGCGCCACATCGTTCGCTTCCATAATGCGCTGCGGGTCTATTTCGGCCCCAGCCCAACTGTCGCTCATGGTGGCGCCCGGCATGATGGCCGTAACTTTTACGCCATAAGGTTTCATCTCTTCCCGCAGGTTTTTACTGAAGCCCAACAGGGCGAATTTGCTGATGCTGTAGCTGCCGCCGTTGTGATAGGCATTAAGGGAAGCGATAGAGCACATGTTGAACACATGCCCAGCTTTTTGTTCCATCATCTGGTTGATAAAAAGTCGTGTCAGGTGGTAGGCACTGTACAGGTTTACACTCATCATTTCTTCGAGGGTGCCTGCTGTTTCGTTGTGTACGGAGCCGGGCAAATAGCTTCCGGCATTGTTTACCAGCACATCAATAGTGGCAGCAATTTTTAAAACCCATACTGCAAATACCTTTCGGTCGTTGGCATTGGTTACATCGGCAACTTTTGCTTTAATAGTGCTTGCCGGATATTTTTTTTGTAACTCCTGGGCTGTTTTATTCAGAGCATCTTCGCTTCTTGCGCACAGGTACAGCGTATGGCCATGCGATGCAAATGTTTCAGCAATGGCTTTGCCTATTCCTTTGGAGGCTCCGCTTATGATAACGTTCATAGGTCAGGTTTCTGATTGATGAGTTGTTTGAAGAATGGAACGGTAGTTCTGTTAGATTTGCGGCTTCAAATGTAGAACAAACTAAGCGCTGTTCTGTTTGAGGTTATGCAATCTTACCTCCAGTCGTTAAGGGGAAAATTGTAAGTAAGTCAATGGGTAAGTAAGTCAATGGGTAAGTAAGTTGATGACCTATTGACTAAATGACCTGATGACTTGTGAAAATAGCGCCGTACTTAATCAACCAATCACCCATGCCCTATAAACATCTATTTTTCGACCTCGATCATACCCTTTGGGATTTTGAAACCAATAGCAAAGAGACACTTGGCGAAGTGTTTTTCAAAAATCAGCTGGACCAGACATTGACACCCGATTTTGACGGTTTTCACGAAAAATATTCGGCGCACAATAAACGCCTCTGGGACCGCTACCATCATGGTTTTATCAAACAGGATGAGCTGCGGTGGAAACGCATGTGGCATACCTTGCTAGACTATAAAAATGGCAGCGAAGTGCTGGCGCGCCAGCTCAGTGCAGAATACCTGGAGATTCTCCCCACCAAGCAGGCGGTGTTTCCTTACACGATTGAAATTCTGGATTACCTGGCCGGTAAAAACTATGCCATGCACCTGATCACGAACGGCTTTGAACAGGTACAATTTGGCAAGCTGAAAAACAGTGGCCTCGCCCGGTATTTCACCGAAGTCATCACCAGTGAAAGGGCCATGAGCCTGAAGCCGCGCAAAGAAATATTTGATTTTGCCCTATCCATGGCCAAGGCAGAAAAAGCAGAAAGCATCATGCTCGGAGATAACCTGGACGCCGATATTAAAGGCGCCATGGATGCGGGACTGGATACCGTTTTTGTTAACCATATTAACGAATCCACCAGCTTACAACCGACCTACACCATTCACCATCTAAAAGAATTGGAGACTATTTTCTAGTCCCTGGTCTATCCATAAAGCGCTTGATCCAAAACGAAAAATTCGATATCGTTTTGTGAGTTGGTTTTATGTTCTGGCGGAACATTTTGTGAGTAATCATTTTGCGTAGCGTATAACCATTGGACCAGCGGACCACTTTGAAGAACCCTTACAAAACGTTCCGCTGGAACGAAGGGTTGAATAGGTGTTCTTTTCTACCTACAAACCGTTGCATTGGAACGAAAAACTTCGAAAGACGAACATTTTTCTATCAATTGTACGGACCGCCTCTGAGACACATGATCCCTCTAAACCAGACGTTGAATTTATAATTCAAAACTCACAGCTGATCCAGGGAAGCTACAATGTCTTCAATAATATCCTCCACATTTTCCAACCCCGTGGAGATCCGGATCAGGCCTGGCGTTATGCCTACTGCTTGTCTTTCAGCGGCCGATAGTTTGGCATGGGTAGTGCTTGCGGGATGAGACGCGATGCTCCTGGTATCACCGAGGTTAGCCGTAAGCGATAGCATTTTAAGATTATTTAAAAAGTTGCGCCCGGCTTCGAGCCCACCTTTTAATTCAAAACAAACAATGCCGCCGCCATTTTTCATTTGCTTGATAGCGATCGCATGTTGTGGGTGGCTTGGTAAAAATGGATATTTCACCCAGTTGATTGCCGGGTGGCTTTCCAATTTTTCAGCCAATGCCAGCGCATTTTTCGCATGACGCTCCATGCGTACATCAAGGGTTTCAAGGCTTTTGCTCAATACCCAGGCATTAAACGGGCTCATGCTTGGTCCGGTGCTGCGGCAAAAAAGATAGATCTCCTTAATAAGGTCGGCCCTGCCCACCACCACACCACCCAATACGCGGCCCTGGCCATCCAGCCATTTGGTCGCAGAATGTGTAACCAGGTGGGCACCAAAAGTTATCGGCGTTTGGCAGGCTGGGGTGGCAAAGCAATTATCTACATTTAAAATAACGTTGTGTTTGTTGGCCAGCGCGCCTATCCATTCTAAATCTACCATATCCAGCCCGGGGTTGGTGGGCGTTTCGAGGTAGATCATTTTGGTGTTGGGTTTGATAAGTGCCTCCCAGGTTTCGGGTTGCTGCACATCGGCATACGACACTTCAATGCCCCATTTAGGTAAGTATTTGGTGATGACCGTATGCGTGCTTCCAAAAATAGAACTACAGGCCAGCAGGTGGTCGCCTGATTTTAGAAAAGTCATGAACGAAGCAAAAATGGCACTCATGCCGCTGGATGTTGCAAATCCTGCTTCCGCGCCTTCCAATGCTACCATCCTGTTTACAAACTCGTTTACATTGGGGTTACTGAAACGGCTATAAATATTGTCATCGGTCTCATCTGCAAATGCGGCCCGCATGTCTTCCGCATTGTCAAAGCAAAAACTACTGGTCAGGAACAACGGCGTGCTATGTTCCATTTCGTTGGTATGGGCGTTGCGGATACGGATCGCTTCGGTTTGTGGATGCATCTTGTGTTTTATCTTGGGCGGCAAATGTAAATCAGCAACCCTGTAATTGGCATCCTGTTTTCAACTTACTTTGCGGGCCTATATTGACAATGGATACAACCCGGCATTTTTACGATCACGAGGCACCCATTCAGCTGGAAAATGGATTGGTGCTTAACGACCTCCGCATTGCTTTTCATACTTTTGGGGAGCTCAATGAGGCAAAAGATAATGTGATATGGATCTGTCATGCGCTTACCGCCAATAGCGATGCGGCCGACTGGTGGCCTGGCATGGTTGGCCCTGGCAAGGCTTTCGATACGGATATCCATTTTATCGTGTGTGCCAATATCCTGGGCAGCTGCTATGGCACTACCGCTGCCCGTTTATTTATCGACAATCAGCTTCCCGCTTTTATTACTATCCGAGATATGGTGCAGGCCCATATCGTTTTAAGACAACACCTCGGCATCGAAAAAATCCAACTGCTGGTGGGTGGCAGCATGGGTGGCTATCAGTCAATGGAATGGGCGCTGGCAGAACCTGCTATCATTCAAAGACAATTCTTATTAGTTACCGGCGCGGCCGAAAGTGCCTGGGGAATTGCCATTCATACCGCACAACGTCTGGCCATAGAAGCCGATGCCAGCTGGCTGCAAACAAGCGGCGGCGCCAAAGGCCTGAAAGCAGCCCGGGCCATCGGCATGATCACGTATCGCAATTACAAGCAATACATGCTGTCGCAAAGCGATAGCCAGGATACCGAAAAAACTGACGACTTTAAGGCCAGCAGCTATATTAATTACCAGGGCGAAAAACTGGTCAGCCGATTTAATGCAAAGAGTTACTGGGCGCTTACCAAAAGCATGGACAGTCATAATATTGCCCGTGGCCGTGGCGGCAATATCGGAGAAGTACTGGCGCAATTGCTGCAGCCCACCCTGATCATCGGTATCAACAGCGACTTTTTATGCCCCACGCAGGAGCAACAGGTGCTGGCAAGTTATCTGCCGCAAAGCCAGCTGCATATTATTGATTCATTGTATGGGCATGACGGTTTTTTGACGGAGACAGTTAAGGTGAGTGGGATATTGAGGGATTGGGTGAAGGAGGGTATGTGAGGATGGGTGGAGATCGTGGTTAGTGATTATGATTTTGCACCTCGCTTTTATCCGTTAGATTGGTGCAAAGATCCACCTCCGTCAGGCAAGAACCTGCCACCCCCGCCAGCGGAGGACACCGTTCAATTTCATTGTCAAAAACTAATTTATACACTACCTCCATGACCTATACAAATTATCTATCGGGCATTCTGTTGACGATCTCTCTGCTCTCCTGCACTTCCAAACCCAAGGCCGACCTCCTGGTATACAATACCACTATCTACACTATCGATTCCAGTTTTGGCAAAGCCGAGGCGATGGCCATAAAGGATGGAAAAATCATTGCCACAGGCAAATCCGATTCTTTGCTGGAGCTGTTTGAAACGACGGAAAAACTGAATGCACAAGGTCAATTTATTTACCCTGGTTTTATTGATGCCCACTGCCATTTCCTGGCTTACGGAAAAGGCTTGCAGGAATGTGATCTTTCCGGCACTACCAGCTGGCAAGATGTTTTGAAGCGCCTGGCTGATTTTGCCACAGGCACCGATAGCACCAAATGGCTGATTGGCCGGGGTTGGGATCAAAATGATTGGGAGAATAAAGAATTTCCTACCAACGAACGACTGACCGCAATGTTTCCGAACCGTCCAGTGAGCCTCCAACGGATAGACGGACACGCGATTATCATCAACCAAAAAGCCATAGCGCTGGCAGGTATACAACCGGGCCAAACGCTTACCGGCGGCGAGATCGTAACCCAAAGCGGGAAACTTACCGGCGTATTGATCGACAATGCAACAGACCTGGCAGACATGAAAATGCCGGCTTCTACCGGTGCGGACCAGGAGAAATATTTACACGATGCCGAGCAAAAATGTTTTGCGGTCGGTCTTACCAGTGTACAGGATTGCGGACTGAATTTTGAGCAGGTGCAACTGGTAGAAAAACTATACCAAGAAGGTAAGCTAAGTATGCGGATGTACATTATGCTCAGTGATAAAAAAGAGAACTACGAATACCTTTTTGCCAAAGGGAAAATACAAACGGACCAGCTTACGGTAAATGGATTTAAGCTTTACGCAGATGGCGCATTGGGTAGCCGTGGCGCTTGCCTGTTGCAACCCTATTCCGACCAGCCCGGGCATTTTGGGTTCCTGCTAAAAACGAAAGCCTATTACGACAGCATCATCCCCATCATCGCTGAGAAAGGCTTCCAGGCCTGCACCCATGCTATTGGCGATAGCGCCAACCGAATGATGCTAAACATTTATACCAAAGCGCTGAAAGGCAAGCCTGGCCTGCGCTGGCGCATTGAACATGCGCAGGTAATCAATGAAAACGATTTTGATTTATTTGGTGCTTCACAAATCATTCCGAGTGTACAGCCTACACATGCTACCAGCGATATGTATTGGGCCGATGCCCGCCTTGGGCCGGAAAGATTAAAAAGCGCTTATGCCTACAAACGTCTGTTGCAACAAAACGGCTGGATGCCGCTAGGCACAGATTTTCCGGTAGAGGATATCAGCCCGTTTAAAACCTTTCTAGCCGCAGTAGTGCGTAAAGATGCCAAAGGCTTTCCGGATAAAGGATTTCAAATGGAGAACGCTTTAACCAGGGAAGAAACACTGCGTGGCATGACTATCTGGGCGGCCAAAGCGGCATTTGAAGAACAGTTGAAAGGCAGTCTTGAAAAAGGTAAACTGGCCGATTTCATCATCCTTGATAAAGACTTACTGACTTGTGATGAAAAGCAAATTCTAGATGTGAAAGTGGTCAAAACTTTTGTCGGCGGAAAAAAAGTATATCAAAATAATTGATCTTTAGCCTGTTTAGTTTTGCGTATTACCCGATAGCCATAGCTAAATAAAATAGCCGGATCATGCTGCTATATCCGGTTTTGTTTTTACTTTTCTGTTTCATCACCTTCAAATATTTTGCGGCTATGATAAAATTTCTTTCCAAAGCATTACTTACTACGGTAGGTGTTTTATGCGCTGCCTACCTGCTGAAAGGTGTAACGGTAAAAGATCCCGCCACCGCAATGATTGTAGCTGTTGTGCTTGGTTTGCTCAATAGCTTTGTCAAACCGATTTTCATTATTTTAACCATCCCGATTACTGTTATTACACTGGGCTTTTTCCTGCTGGTGATCAATATCCTGATTGTGAAATGGGCGGCCGGCCTGGTGCCCGGATTTAGCGTGAATAGCTGGTTTACGGCATTTCTTTTCGGGATAATAGTATCGTTTGTAACGGCTATACTCGAGGGCATTATTGGCAGCCAGGAAAAGAAGCAGCAGCAGGATTAATGGGGCACCAAATTTCCGGATAATTATTGTAGGTCCGAAAATGTTCATATAGATAATATTCCTGGCCTGGGAATTAACTGAACAATGAAAATTCATTGATGTATTTTTTATTTCCAGTGAAATAATTTACTGACTTGCGCAGCACTGCAGCTATTACAACAAGTGTCGCCGCAAACAAGTCCTTCTCTTTCGAACTGGCAGTATGCATGTTAGTCATTCCCCAATATGCCTTTTAGCTATTTCATACCGATAATAATACAATCGGTACAATTTATTATTGGTTCTTGAAATTGCGCCTTAGGTTTAATCAACAAAAAACTTATTCTATGAAAAACATGATCTTTTTGCTTATAGCAACAGGTGTATTTGTTTCCTGCAAAAAACAAGTAGATTCAAATAAAGATGTAGCTGCCTTTACACCATTAATGAAACAGGTGATTTCGGAAAAAGGCCAGCTATCGATAAAACTGGCTTACGGACTGCTTTCTGAACCTGAAATGCAGTTGCTTTGGGAGACAAAGTATAATACTATTTTGAAAAATGATTTGCAAAAATTTACAGCAGATCAAAAGGAAATCGTAATGGAACTTCAAGACATTTTAAAAAAGAAGGGTATTTCGTACATGAGGCAAAACCCTACATTCGGAGAGGATTACCTAAAAACAAGGCTGCCATATTTTGAACAGCATTTCGATAAACAACAACTCAACATGCTGATTGAATGTGCCTACTATGAGGAAGACTTTTCAATTTTTCAGAGCAGCACCTATTTTGGTAAGTTCGAAGGTCAGGAGAAAAATGATGTTGCATTAGCAGGCGAAGCTAGCCCTGACAATGTGATGCCAACTTGCTATTGCAGATATAGTTTATCGTGCACTGGCTGGGGTAACAGCTGTATCGGGGGTTGTGGTGTTGGTACAAAGGCAGATTGTGGCGTATTTGGAAGTTCAAAATGTAACGGTATTTGTAGCCAGGGACTAATCGATTAAAAATTTAGGGCAACAGTATCCTTTTAATGTAATTCATAAAAATCAACATGAGTGTAAAACGAATTATTCTAGCGTTTTTGTTGTCGGCATTATTGACTGTTGTCTTCACTTTTCTTTTGTACAATGCAGTGCAAATGGAAAGAGCAGTTATTTATTTCGTTTCCTTCTGTTCTTTTTTTACAGTTACGGTAATTATAAAACAAAAGATACGTCCGAAATGGGTACTTGCATTAATAGTGTTGCTGCCTACTATAATAATTGATGCAAGTGTTTTTATTACATTTCCTGGCCTTATTCCGTTGCGATTTCCCTTCGCCACATCTTTTCCTATTTTAGGAGTGCTGGGTGGCTTTCTTTACTTGAACAAGCCGAAATTCTATTCTTTGCCGCTAGTTTTGGCGGTTGTAGCATTTTCATTTGCATCGTGGAAATACATAATCCCCCAATTGGAATATTATGGCTGGGATCATAATTCTTACACACTTAGTAATCCTGATTTTTCAAAGGGTGATAGGTTTTTAAATGAAAATGGCGACACTATAACTCTTTCCAACACGCCAAAGACAGGCTGTATATTATATGAAAATTATTATGTCGGATGTTCGGCATGTGAGGCGAAATACGCCGCCTTAAAAAATCTTCGGGATTCACTGGCAAATTCAGTTCTTGAAATAAAAATGATTTGTAGTACAGTTACTAAGTTTGAAACCTTTGTTGCGCATGCAAAAAAGCACCAGTATCCCGGTATCCGCTTTTTGTTTGATTTTGGTGTGGCCATGCAACCTGACGGCAAGTCCATCGAATTATTTCCTTTAGAGCTATTAACATACAAAGGAAAAACTATTGCCACCTACGAAGGTTTTGGGTATTCGTATGGGAAAACTTATACAGACGATCATATAAAACTAATAAATAGTTTACAAAAATGAAAAACCGGATAATACTACAATTAAGCATATTCCCTATTGTTTTTGTCATTGCTATAACAATAGTTAGTTGCCATCAATCTTCCGCCACCGCTTTGCCGGTCGTCTTGATTTCAAATCCGGTAATGGTTGATAGCACGAACTATTCAGTTAATGCAAAAGTTACAAACCCCACAAGTGAAGACTTCCTTCTTTTGGATTACAATGTAGCGTGTTCTTGCACGAGTGTGGATTTAAAACCAAATACAAAAGTTGAAAAAGGCGGCGCTTTGTCTTTTAAAATCAGCGTACACGCCGAGAAAGAGAAGTTTATACAGGGGTTTTTAAAAACGGATAGAGAACCAGGGTTACTAAAATTCCAATTCATTGTAGGAAAGTAATTCGAGGCCAAATCCCTGCCAGTCCAAAAACGGCATCCTGCGGGTATCGCAAGCAAAATGCATCATGTGAGGTTTTTAAGCACTTGAACATGGTATTGTGGCAGTGGATGCTTACCGGATGCAAAGTCTGCCTATTTTTCTTCAGTAGAGATTTTCAACCCAGCAATCAGGCCGTTTACTTTATCCGCGATATAATCCCGCACCTCATTAAATGCTGTTGGTTCCATATGTTTAGGATCGGGGATGGCCCAATCAACAAATTGTTTAGCTGGCATCCAGGGGCAGCCATCGCCGCAACCCATCGTTACCACCATATCAAAAGGCGCATAAGCTTTTACTTCATCCAGGCTTTTGCTGTCGTGCGTACTCAGGTCATAGCCCAGTTCTTTCATGGCGGCAATGGCTTTAGGATTTACAATGCCGCTGGGCTCACTGCCGGCGCTATATGCCTCAACCGTTTCGCCACCAATAATTTTGGCGAATGCCTGGCTCATTTGGCTGCGGTTGCTGTTTTCAATACAAACGAAGAGCAGTTTTTTCTTTTCAGTAATTTCCGCCATAATAACATATTTAATTTTTTCAGCAACATCCGCTACCCGGCTCGCAACAATTCCTTTCGTCTTTTGATGGCTTTTCTGCGTACACGGTAACGCTTACTATTTTGGTGGTACCAGCTTTGTATTCAGCTATTTCTTCAGCAGATAAATAATTGGCCAGGATATCATGGGGTAGAAAAATTTCTTTTTCATTTTGCAGGGTAATGTTCTCAAAGCCTGCTTCAGCAATCATGCCGAGGTATTCATTTTTCTGAATAGCGCCTGCCACGCAGCCTGCGTATAGTTCAGCCACCTGTTTCCATTTTTCCGGGAGATAGCCCTGGAGTACAATATCAGAAATGGAGAAATGGCCACCGGGTTTTAATACCCTGAATATTTCGCTGAATACCTTGTGTTTATTGGGCACCAGGTTCAATACACAGTTGCTCACAATAACATCGGCCCGGTTGCTGGTTACCGGCATATTATCGATATCGCCGAGGCGAAATTCTACGTTATTAAAACCTAGTTTTTCCGCATTCTCCCTTGCTTTGGCGATCATTTGCTCTGTAAAATCAATGCCCAATACTTTACCATTTTCACCAACTGCTTTTCTCGCCACAAAGCAGTCATTGCCCGCACCACTTCCCAGGTCTATCACCGTATCGCCTTCTTTTATTTTGGCAAATGCTGTTGGTAATCCGCAGCCCAGGCCAAGGTCTGCATCGGCGATATAGCCTTCCAGTTTGGTGTAATCGTCGGCCATAATATTGTATACTTCATCGCCGCAGCAGGCAGATGTGGCACCACAGCAGGATGTGGCATTTTCTGTGAAACGCTGGCTGGCTATCTGCCCGTATTTTTCTTTTACAAGTGTTTTGATTTCAAGTTCTGTGCTCATCATGTTTAATTTTTTTAAAGAGAATAAATATTGAGAATGCCCTTAGCAACAAGCTTTTGCATTTTGTTTTTTCAGCTTACCGAAAAGGCTGCAGAAATCGTTATTGAATTTGTCGAAGGCCTTCCAGTTAATGCAGTAGCAACTCCGGGGTCCGTCTACTGAACCGCTGATAAGGCCTGCATCTTTCAAAGCCTTTAAATGCTGGCTTACGGTGGATTGTGAAAGTGGTAGCACTCCTACGATTTCACCACAAATGCACTCATTTCGCAACGCCAGTATTTTTAGAATAGCAATGCGTGCCGGATGTGCAATGGCCTTGGCAAATGCCGCCAACTCTTGCTCCTTTTTACTAAAAGCCTCCTTCTTGTGAATTGCCATAAATACTGTTTGACCCTACAAATATAATCGTTTATCGCATTTATACGATAAAATAAAAGGTAGTTTTTTAAAAATTTTACTGCAAAAAAAAAGCCGGCACATTGCAGGCTTTAAAAAATGCTATTATCTAAAACCCTTCAGCCTTGTAATCTATTCTCTATAATCTACTATCTAAACTCCAGTCTATTGATCTAAATCTACTGTCTACTATCTCTATCCCCTTCCATCAAACAAATTTCCCAGCCCGCCCAATACACTGCCTTCTTCCTTACGGTTGTAGGTTGCATATTCCAGAATGCGGCCTGCCAGGCGGCTGATGGGTAGTGATTGGATCCAAACCTTGCCCGGGCCTCTGAGCGTAGCGAAGAACAAGCCTTCGCCACCAAAGAGCTTATTGCGGATACCGGGTACAAATTCAATATTGAAATCAATACCACCAGTATAGGCAACCACGCAGCCAGTGTCTACACGAAGCAGCTCACCTGGCGCCAACGTTTTCTCTTGCACAAAACCACCCGCATGCATAAACGCCATCCCATCACCTTCCAACTTTTCCATGATAAAGCCTTCACCTCCAAAGAGACCGGTACCCAGCCTTTTCTGAAATTCGATTCCAATGCTCACGCCTTTAGCCGCACAAAGAAAGGCGTCTTTTTGGGCTATCACTTTTCCGTTATGCTGCGCCAGGTCGATGGCAATGATTTTACCAGTATACGGCGCAGCGAAACTGACCCTTTTTTTGCCAGTTCCAACGTTGGTGAAAGCAGTCATAAACAAGCTTTCACCTACCAACAGGCGTTTGCCCGCATTTAATAATTTACCCAGTAAGCCACCGCTTTGCTGCTGGCTGCCATCGCCAAAAATCGTTTGCATCTGGATGCCATCGTCCATCATCATAAAGGCACCACTTTCGGCAACGGCGGTTTCGTTGGGATCGAGTTCCACTTCTACATATTGCAATTCCTCTCCGTAAATTTTGTAATCAATGTCATGTGCTTGTGTCATAATAAAATAGTTTAAGGTGAAATTAATAAACAGAAAGAAACCAGACGAATCGTTTCTGTAAAAGGTTGTTCGGGGTACATTATAAACTAACTTTCATCCTTCATTCAACAAAAGCCACACATCAGATGAAACTGAAACTTGCAGGGTTGGACGGTGGGTTGAGGCTATAATATCAGGGTTGGTATATCTTTTTAACAGAACAATTTTGATCTTGCCAACGTAATTTATGGCATGAAATTTAGCTTCATTATACTAGCATCGTTTATTGCCCTTGTTAGTTGTAATACTTCATCAATCACAAATCAACAACTTATGGATAGTCTTAGAAAAGAAAATCCGGTGTACAGCCACACCGATAGCGGTAAAGCCGAAATGACCGACGACCAATGGAAAAAAGTACTGACACCCGAACAGTACCGGGTGGCCCGCGAAAAGGGCACCGAGCGTCCGTTTACAAGTGCATTTGAAGACAGTAAGGAAGTGGGTACGTTCTACTGCGCCGCCTGTGGCAACCCACTGTTTAAAAGCGATGCCAAATTCGAAAGTGGCTGCGGCTGGCCGAGCTTTTATGAGCCCATCAGTAAATCAGCTATTATTTTTACGCCAGATGTAACCCATGGGATGGAGCGGACTGAAACCCAATGTGGTCGATGCAAGGCGCATCTGGGTCATGTGTTTGAAGACGGACCGCCGCCAACCGGATTACGGTTTTGCATCAATGGCGTAGTGCTTGATTTTGAAAAAGCAAAAGACGCCGAAAAAAAGTACAATGAAGAACATAAGGGTGGGTGATTGCATTGCCGGTGGGGTGAATATTCATTTTCTTCCGATCAAGTGATTCACCTAACCCATTTTAGAACGCAGTTCATTTACAAATGAGGCAAAGGCAATCGTTGGGTCATTATGCTTCATAAAGTTTTCTCCAATGAGGAAACCGTCAAAGCCATTTTGTTGCAGCATCAGCAGCGTGTCTACACTATGGATGCCGCTTTCGGCAATCTTCAATTTATCCTTTGGCAGGTGGGCCGCAAGGTCAATTGAATGCTGCCAATTTACTTCAAAGGTTTTAAGATTTCTATTATTGATTCCTACCAAATCCACTTCGTCGCACACATGGCCCATTTCTTCGGCATCGTGAAGCTCCAATAAAATCTCTAAGCCAAGGCTTTTGGCAAATGCAGCCAGGCGCTGCGTTTTGGCGGGCGTAAGGCATGCGGCTATCAGTAATATCACATCGGCCCCAATAGCTTTTGCTTCTACCAATTGGTATTCGTCGATGATAAATTCTTTTCGTAGGATGGGCTTTTCCGTAACGATCCTGGCATTCAATACATCATCGTTTGTACCACCAAAATATTTTTCGTCGGTGAGGATGCTCATACAAGCCGAGCCGTTTATATCGTAACCTAACACCACATCTTCAACCGTTGAGGTATTGTTGATAATGCCCTTGGAGGGCGACTGACGCTTAAATTCGGTAATGATGCCGGTGGTGTTTTTGATAGATGCTTTTAGCGACACAACCGGTCTTTCAAAGTGTTCCATCATTTCCCAGAAGGCCGTTGGTAGCAGTTGTTTCTTCTGTGCAACTTCCCGCTTTTTATCGGCTATTATTTGTTCGAGAATGTTCATAGTGCTATTAGTTTTTTTAATCCTTCATAGGCTTTGCCGCTTTCCAGGCTTTCCACCGCTGTGCTGTAGGCGTCGTCGTAAGAAGCGTGGGTGCCGGTACAATGCAGGGCCATGGCGGCATTGGCCAGCACCACGGCATTTTGTGCCCAGCTGCCTTCGCCTTTTAAAATGGTATTAAAAATTTTGGCAGCTTCTTCCACGCTATTGCCGCCGTAGATGTCGGCAGGGGTTACCGTTCGTTTTCCCAACTGCTCGGGAGTCATCACTTTTTCGCCCTCCTGGGTGATCACTTTGGTATCGTTCGTGAGGCTTATTTCATCGTAACCATCCAGGCTGTGGATGATGGTAAATGGCCGGTTAGTTTGCTGCAACAAGTAGTTATAAATGCGGGCCATCTCTAAGTTAAAAGTGCCCACCAATTGGAAGGCCGGATTAGCTGGGTTGACCATTGGGCCGAGCATATTAAAAAAAGTGCGTACCCCTAAATTCTTCCGGATGGGCCCCACGGTTTTCAATGCCGGATGAAACAAGGGCGCATGTAAAAAACAAATATTGGCCACCTCTACTTCCTTCAATAGCTGGTCGTTACTGGTCTTGAATTTGTAGCCCAGTTGCTCCATCACATTGCTGGCACCGCTGATGCTGCTGGCGCCGTAGTTGCCATGCTTGCTTACTTTCTGGCCGGTGCCCGCTACGATAAAGCAAGCCAGGGTGCTGATGTTAAATGTGTTCTTACCATCGCCGCCAGTGCCTACAATATCTATCGTTTCATAGCCGTTCAGGTCCACTTTCACGCAGAGTTCCAGCAGCGCATCGCGGAAGCCCTGCAACTCTTCGATGGTAATGCTCCGCATCAGGTATACGGTCATGAAAGACGTGATCTCATGTTCGTTGTACTGGCTCCTGCCGATATTGAGCAACACGTCTTTGGCGGCCTCCCGGCTTAGTGTTTTGTGTTCGAAAAGGAAGTTGAGTATTTTTTTCATGGGTTATTATATTCAAATGTGTCGGGTAGAAATTGAAAGCCAGTTTTAAGCCTCCCTGCCCTCCAAAGGAGGATTCAAGAACCGTGATTTTTTCGGGCAGACTCAATTAATCCAAGAGCTTGAGAACCTGCTAATAGTTGGAATGCCCCCTAAAGAAGCATGGTTTTTAAGCCCCTCCTTCGGATAGGTTTGGGGAGGCTTCTCCTCGCAGTGTCGGCGAGCCTAACCAATTCCTCATAATCACCTCCCCCACCGGCGTCAACACACTCTCCGGATGAAACTGTACGCCCTGGATATCATAGGTTCGGTGCTGCATCGCCATAATCATTCCATTATCGTCTTCGGCAGTAATTTCCAGTTCGGAAGGCAGCGTTTCTTTGGCTACAATCCAGCTATGGTAACGGCCTACTTCTATCGTTTCAGGCAGTCCATTAAATAGGTCTACCTGAACCCTGGACCTTGACCCTTTAACCTTAATGGGTGTTGTCACTCCGTGATACACCGTACTCAAATTAGTAAGCGTTCCGCCAAAAGCCTCACCAATGGCCTGGTGGCCCAAACACACGCCCAGTATGCTTTTCGTAGCAGCATATTGCCTGATCAGCGGTATCAGCAGGCCGGCTTCTGAGGGTACGCCCGGCCCCGGACTCAGGATGATCTTATCATAAGCGGCCACCTGCTCCAGGAGTATTTTATCGTTGCGAAAAACATCCACTTTGGTATGGGTTATTTTCTCAACCAGGTGGACTAGATTGTAGGTAAAACTGTCGTAGTTATCGAATACTAATATTTTCATTATCTGTATGTAGGCTGTTGTTTAGGCTGATGAAAATTTGGAAGCGTTAAGGATTGAAGCGAAAAACCCACAGGCCGCCGATGCCCGTTGCATCCAGATTTGGGTGATTTTGTGCGGCTGAGGATTTGTAGCGTAAAGCCTGGCCCCGCCTTGTATTTTGGAGGGGAAACGCCCAACTGCTGCAACCCTGTTTTCATTTTGATTATTGAAAAATTTCCTCCGCCAGCGCGATGGCATTCTTCAAGGCATTGAGCTTATTATTTACTTCCTGCAATTCGCTTTCGGGTACGCTCCTCGCCACCACACCGGCACCGGCCTGGTAGTAAAGCGTGTTGTTCCGGCTTAAAAAAGTACGGATCATAATGGCCTGGTTAAAGCTACCATCGAGACCTACCAGGCCGATACATCCGCCATAATAACCACGCTGCGTTGGCTCGTATTGGTTGATCAATTGCATGGCTTTAAACTTCGGCGCCCCGCTCAATGTACCCGCAGGAAAGGTATCCGCTAATATTTCGAAGGGCTGCACGCCTTCATTTACCTTGCCCGTAACCTCGCTCACGAGGTGAATTACATGACTGTAGTAATGCACTTTCCGGTAGCTGCTCACGGTTACTTCGGTGGCATGGCGGCTCAGGTCGTTGCGGGCAAGGTCTACCAGCATTACATGTTCCGCATTTTCCTTTTCATCTTTCAGTAGCGCTTCGGCCAGGGCTTCATCTTTAGCATCGTCGCCCGTACGTTTAAACGTGCCGGCGATGGGATGCACAACGGCTTTCCCATTTTTTACGATCAGCTGGCTTTCGGGGCTGCTGCCCATCAGTTTGTAATCGCCATAGTCAAAAAAGAAAAGGTAAGGTGAAGGGTTGATGCTGCGCAGGGCCCGGTACACATTAAACTCGTCGCCGGTAAAAGATTGCTGGAACCTGCGGCTTAGTACAATCTGGAACACATCGCCACGCAGCGAGGAAGCGATCCCTTTTTTTACCATGGCGATATAGTCTTCATCGGTCATATTGCTGCTCTCGCCGCCCCTGGTTTTAAAAGGAAATACCGGCACATCCTTACTACGGATCAGCGCCTCCACCACCGCGAACTCACTTTCTACCCCGGCGATGGTATTCTCGCAAATAAACAACTCGTCTTTAAAATGATTGATAGCGATTACATACTGGTACAGCCTGTAACGGATCAAGGGAAAGTCTGACGCTGGCTTCTTGCTCCCCGATGATAAGTCGATGCTGTCGAAAAACTGGACCGCATCAAAAGAGGTATAACCAAACAGGCTTTGAGCCGCTTTGATCGTGCAGTCACCATTCACGTCAAACCGCTGCAGGTAATTGCTTATCTCCACGGCAACGGAAAGCTTATTGGTGATCTGCTTGCGCTCGGGGTGCTGGCCGGGATACTTGTATTCAATAGCGGTGAGATCTTTCACCTCGATGCCGCCAATGGCCTGCACGCCGATAAATGTCCAGCTATTATCCGCCACATGGCTGTCGGTGCTTTCCAGCATCACTGTATCGCGGAAACGGTCGCGCAGCCGCAAGTAAATGCCCACGGGCGTGTACACATCGGCCAACATTTTTTTACAAGAGGTTGTTATTTGAATCTTCTTCATGGTTCAGTTCGAATGTTTACAAGTTCACGGGTTCAACCTTAATATTCGGGCCTGAATTGGGTTTGATTACAATCGGCCGGTCAGTAAAGAGAATAGGTGCTGTCCTCACAACCGATTCCTTCCAGACCCATTAATCCAGTCAAATTGTAAATCCTGCCAATCCCTTCATCCTAAAATCCTGATAAATAAAAAGCCCCGACATGTGTCGAGGCTTTCAGTTGGTTTATGTTGTTTCATAACATAGCAATAGCACTTCGACTTTTTAAAGTTCGATCTGCCACCAGCCTTGTGTATGATTCATTTGCTTCATCGTGCCGCAAATATGAAAGCGTTTTTCGTGACCACCAAAAAAAATTTTCCGGCAATACCCCTCGTTAATCCGGCATTAATCCGGCGTCAGGGACCCTCTTGCGCCAAAATTTAAGATTTCCCTTTTCATGATCGCATGGCTGCAGTTCGTAGTTTTAATTTTTTTGACCCCAACTGTATTCCTACTATGATGCGACATTGGCGACGCTCCGTTCAACAATATATCATTACTGAGCATTCCGTATGTAGCATTTGCAATGTGACGCTTCATTGTTTGCTGTCAGCCACTATTCTCTTTTTGATTTCCAGCTGTGCATCTTCCAACCAAACCTATAATCCCAATAAAAAATATAGTGCCGAAGCCTTAAAGCAAGACTTCGAAGTAGCCTGGAAGACCTGGCAGCAAAACCATCCCAGCCTTTATTGGTATAATAGCAAAGACAGTGTAGATAAGGGTTTTAACGACTTATACCATAGCCTCACCGATTCGATGGGCGAGGTAGAATTCCGTAATAAACTGGCAGTTGCAGCAGAAAAAATAAAGTGTGGTCATACCAGTGTGCGGTTATCAAAAGCCTTTGGCAAATACGCCGCGCAGCAGCGCAATGAAATCCAATTCCCGCTGGCCATGAAAACCTGGGGCGGCGATAGTTTAATTGTAACCGGCAATGCATTCCGCCGCGATTCCGACCTGGTACGGGGCACCATCATCAGATCGGTCAACGGAACCCCGGTGGCCGAATTGATCAGCAGCATGGGTCATCTCATCTCCTCCGATGGCTTCAACAACAATTTTAAATACCAGGTAATCAGCAACAGTTTTCCCACTTATTATAAGTATGCGTTCGGGCTTAGCGATCATTACGTAATTGAATATGTGGCCAAAGACGGCAGCACCCGTTTCAAGCGGCTACTCAATTATAATCCCCGTGCTGATACGTTGGATAGGCGACGTATTTCCGCCATTACTCAAACCCATCCAAAAAAACCTTCGAAAAAAGAGCTTCGGAAATTTGAATTGCAGAGTAACCGCAACCTGAGTATTGATACCGCCAACCAGTTGGCTTATATGCTGCTGAGTACTTTTTCAAAAAATAAACTCAACCGATTTTTCAGGGAAAGTTTTCGTACACTGCAGGAGCAACATATTCCCAACCTGGTGATCGAACTAAGGGAGAATGGCGGCGGCAGCATCAGTAAGAGTACCAAACTGGCGAGGTATATCAGCGATCATCCCTTTAAAGTGGCCGATAGTGCGGTGGCGGTGAGTTTCAGGTATCCTTACCCGAAAACAGTTAAAAGCGGCTTCTGGTACAAACTGGAACATTGGATGGTGAGCAGGCGCAGGCAAAAAGATGGCTACTATCATTTCAAACAACTGGAGCGAAAAATCTATCAGCCTTTTGCCAAAGACCATTACGACGGACAGGTCTTTATTATTACCGGTGGCTATACCTTCTCTGCTTCCACCCTGTTTATTAACCCGTTACAAGGACAGAAAAACGTCACCGTTCTGGGCGAAGAAACGGGTGGCGGGGCATACGGGAATACTGCGGTAAATATACCCGATGTAGTGCTGCCGAATACCGGTATCCGCATTCGCCTGCCGCTGTACCGACTGGTGGCAGATAAAAACATACCACATAACGGTCATGGTATTGAGCCCGATATTTATGTACCTCCGGGGAGTGTCTATTTAAAGAAAAATGACGACCCGAAAATGGAAAAAATAAAACAATTGATAAAGGATAAAAAGGGATAATCCGCTTAAATAAATGTTCGTTCGGGCACGGCGAACCGATCCTTTTCCAGCCTCCTGGTTTCGGCTTTAGATGGGTACGTCTCAAATAGAAATTGCAGGGTTGTTTTTATGTCGTTGGCTTCCTGAACGATCGGGGTATGCTTCATATCCAGCCAGCGACTAATCTGTATGGCAAAGTCTTCTTTCACATCATCCAATACCAATACGCCCATTTGTTTAAGCGCCGCTGCATTGCATTGCTGCTCATACTGCCCTTTAATGGGGATGCTCATCAGTTGCTTGCCAAGGTGTAGTGCCTCCGCAGGTGTTTCAAAACCACCACCCGTAATAATGCCGTGGCAGCTTAATAAGCTTTGGTTAAACAAATGATTATTCACAGGCATGTAAGTAATGTTAGCTTGACGATATACTTCCTTAACAGTTGGCAAAAAGAAATGAAAATGCGCATCCGGTACCGCGTGTAAATACCCCAGCAAACAATCCTGCTGAAAGGCCGGCAGGTACACGGTGATATGCCCTTCATTGGTGGGTGTGCTGGTAAGAAAAACGTCTTTCACCACCGGCGGAAAAATGAAGCTATCATAGGGTTGAAAGTGCAGCCCAATATAGTTGGTAGCCCTTGCATACTGCTTCAATATCATTTCACCCAACCGGCTGTTTTGCTCCGGCCGCGGCGTGGCCTCCGACATAAAACTGGCCTGGTGTCCAAACTGGACAGATGGCACTTTCTTCTTTTTGCAGGCCAGCGCCGTGATATGTTCAAAGTCGTTGATCACTATATCATACTTCTCCACAGGCAGGTCCCGGGCTTCCTTGTAAATTCGGAAGAGGTTGCTATTTTTAGCCAATGACCAATAATCGAGGCCACCGCATTTGCCATAAAATAAGCTCATCCCTTTACTACGGTACTTCACGGGAAACGGCGGATCTAGTGTAGCATTGGCGCCACTAACAAAAGCGTCTACCTCGCCAAATTGTTTCAGGTACGGCATCAGCTGCGTAGCCCTGCTGATATGTCCGTTGCCAGTAGCCTGTATTGCATAAAGAATTTTTGTCATGAATGATTTACTTTTTGAAAGCTGAAAAAATGAAACTCGCAAGGAGTGTAATAGTCAAGTTCCTCGTGATATTCTTGCCAACCGATGCCATTCCCTTTCTGCCCCCGGTCCCCTAAAGGGATGCCCCTGTGTAACAGCGGGTACCTGCTCTTAAGTATCAAAATAAAAAACAAAAACCTTCCCTTGCACATTATCCATTACCCCATTATCCATCAAATTCACCCTGCCAGCGAACTGATATACAACATCACTTCATTGGTCATCACATTTAATTCCTGCTTATCTTTAGAAATCTTATTTTTTTCGAATGCATTTGCATCGTAGGTGTAGATATGCCAGTCGCTCTGGTGATATTCCAGCGCGGTAAGGTTCTCGATCCAGTCGCCGCTGTTGAGGTAGGTTACATTGCCTTTGGCAGTTTCCACTATTCGCTTCTGGGGTTGGTGGATATGACCACAGATAACATAATCGTAATTCTTTTCAATGGCTAGTTCGGCAGCAGTCTGCTCAAAATTGCCGATCCAGGAAACAGCCTTCTTTACCCCGTCCTTTACCTTTTTGGAGAGACTCATTTTCTCCCGCCCAAAGAGGTGCAGCCACCAGTTAACAAAACGGTTGATCAGTATCAGCAGGTCGTAGCCCTTACCGCCCAGTTTAGCCAGTATTTTTGCGCTGCCCTTTGTTGTGGCATCAAATACATCCCTGTGGAAAAGCCAGCACATTTTGCCATTGATCTCCATCACCATTTTATCTACCAGTTGAAAATTGCCCATTTGCATATCGCTATACCTGCGCAATAACTCATCATGATTACCGGTAATGTATATAACCCTGGTGCCGTTACTGATAAAATTCATGATCTCTTTTATCACCTGCATATGGCTGGCCGGAAAATACCGTTTGGAAAAATTCCAAATGTCAATGATATCGCCATTAAGCACCAGGAGCCCGGGCTGGATACTTTGTAAGTAATTGAGTATTTCTTTTGCATGACAACCATACGTGCCGAGATGCAAATCGCTGATCACTACTACTTCTACCGGACGGCGTTCCATTAGAATTGTGGTTTTGCAAATCTCAAATCATTGCATTACCATAATGTTAGCCGCAGGTGAATATTAAATGAACAAATCATGAAGAAATTGTAAAGTCGCCGGGCTTATACTTCGCAAGGCATACCCTGGATTGGTTTCGGACTGCACTCAGTTGTCATGTGGTTATTGGATCATTGACTTACTGACCCATTGACCGAATGACCAATTCACGGATTTGCGTCTTATCCACTATAACCGGTACTAAGTCTCCTGAATAGCCGGCTCATAAAGCCATGGCCCCAGGGCGTTTGTTTGAGTATGATACGGGGTATTTTTTTCTGGTACGAAATAATCGCTTCTGTGCCAGCTGGAATAGCGCCTGTAAAACCGAGGGTCCTTATGCCTTCAATGTTTTTAATTTTATACCGCCTCATCATGTTCCAAACCAGGTGAAAAACGTATTGGTTTTTCAGCGGCAGTTCATTGGGATATTTCTCCAGCAACCTGAAATACTCGGGCAGTTCGACCAGCGGATTTTTATAATATTTGTTTGACTCCTGCGTGGCGCCTTTGCCAATATTTACCAGCGCCTGCGGTAAATATTCAAATGCACCATGGACTGCATGGAAACGGAGGTAAAAGTCGATATCCTGTACCCAGTTAAATTGTTCGTCGTATTGAATAGCCTGATCTTTTTTGTGCATCACCACGCTGGGGTGGCCAACCAGGTTCAGGTAAAAAAGTGCATAGTGCGAATCGGTAAACATCCGTTGGCGTTTGCCTTCCAGCATTTCCGGCTCCGATTTATTGGTGTCTAAATACACATGGTTACTGGCGCAAAAAATAAAATGCTTACCGCTGTTTTTTGCAGCATCGGCAAATAATTGCAGGGCATCACCCGTTGCAAACCAATCATCATCATGCATCAGTTTAATCCACGGTGCTTTGGCAAGGCCCATCACTTTATTACAGTTTTGGGCAGGTGAAACCGACGGATTATTACGGACATACTGCAGCGGCAATTGCGCCTGGTAGCTTTCCGCCACCAGCTGAACGGCATCATCGTCGCTGTTGTCAGTAACGATAATTTCAAAGTCCCTGAACGACTGAATAACGATCGAGTCCAGCAGCTTCGCAAATAGATTGGCACGCTTATAGGTGGGTATGCAGATGGAGATAAATGGAGTTGACATACGTTTGTAGCGTTCTACCAGTTTATTGTTTCTTCTTCGGGTTGTTCCTGAGTAGTAAGTGCACTTGGTCTATCCTGGATTCAGCTTCAGCTATTTCTCTGTTGTATCGGTCAGAAGTAATTCTATCCGTTGATGTCACAACACTTTTCAAAAACGCCAATACGCTTCCCTTTTAATTTTCATGCATCTGATCCTTGTAGCCCTGCAAATTTCTTTTGAATGAAGCATCTCTATTTTTTCTCAAATTACTCCAATTCCTTCAATCTTTCTACCGCCCGTTCCAAAGTGTCTTTCTTCTTGGCAAAACAAAAACGTAATACTTTATTCTCCGTTCGGTCGCTGTAAAAAGCCGAGGTGGGGATCGTAGCTACGCCATATTCTTTTACGAGCCGAATCGCAAACTGGCTTTCGCTTTCCCCGGATAAACCGTCATAACTGTACAACTGAAAATAGCTACCGTAGGTGGGCAAAGGCTTCAGTTTGGTAGCAGCCATCAGTTGTTCAAAATATTCTTTTTTCACTTCCAGAAAGGAACCTACCGAAAGATAGTTCTCTTCCAGTTGCAGAAACGAAGCAAACGCTACCTGCGATGGCGTATGGCAGCTGAAACAATTGAATTGGTGCACTTTCCTTAACTCGCTAGTGAAGGCAGGCGGCGCAATGCAATAGCCCAGTTTCCAGCCCGTGCAATGATAGGTTTTGCCAAAGGAAAAACACACAAAACTGCGTTTCAGTAAGTCAGGATATTTCAGCATGCTCAGGTGTTTTTTGCCGCCAAAGACCAAATGCTCGTATACCTCGTCGCTCAGAATGATAATATTGGTGTCCTGCACGATCGATCTCAGTGCTTCGATATCTGTTTCACCCAGCACGCTGCCGGTAGGGTTGTGCGGGCTGTTGATCATGATCATCCTGGTTTTGGCAGTAATCTTCGTCCGCACCTGGTTCCAGTCGATGCTATACGCTGGGTGGATCAACTTAACGACCACCGGTACGCCACCGTTGATTTCAATATTGGGGCGATAGCTATCGTAAGCCGGCTCAAACACAATCACCTCATCTCCAGGCCTGATTACCGAAGTGATAGCGGAATAGATCGCATAGGTGCCGCCTGGTGAAATTGTAACTTCGTCGCCTGCATCAATGGTAGTTCCATACAGGCGTTTCACTTTGGCCGCAATGGCTTCTCTCAGCGGCATAAATCCTGCCATCGGCACGTATTGGTTATAGCCGTCTCTCATGGCCTTTGTAACCAGTTCTGCCAGGCCTTCGTTCATATTAAAATCGGGAAACCCCTGGCCCAGATTAACCGCGTTGTGCTCCGTGGCGAGGGCACTCATTACTGTGAATATGGTGGTGCCTACATTGGGCAGCTTGCTATGAATATCGGGTGTTGACAAATGAAAGATTTAAAATGTGTTGCCCGAAAATAAAACAATCGCCCAGATAAGCTGTTGTTGACTTACAAAAACACGCATTCCCAAACGCATGGCGCTAAAACGTATCAGCCTTATCATCATGACCCTGTTCTATTTTGCAGCAGGGATCAATCATTTTCGTAACCCCGCTGCCTACTACCCACTGATCCCGCCTTATTTTAGCTGGCCTGAAATAATTAACGGCCTGGCTGGATTTGCCGAGATCCTCTTTGCCTGTGGCCTCATTTTTAAAGCCACCCGCAAATGGGCAGCATGGGGCATTATCAGTATGATGATCGCTTTCATCCCTTCGCATATATATATGATCCAGCAGGGTGGGTGTTTCCCAAAACCTGCTTTTTGTTTTCCGCTATGGGTAATGTGGCTACGCCTCCTTTTGATACAGCCTTTACTTTTATGGTGGGCATACTCAAACAGGAAATAGTGGCCGCATAACCATGATACCCGGTACATAATACCTTACTACTATTATTATTGCGGAAATTAAGGGCCTAAAACCGTTATCCTTTTTCAATGGTTGAAGGTAACACAGGTCCCATGGATAAGCTGCTGAAGACCAATATATAACGGCGCCGTAATTTTCGCATGTTGGGAAAATAAATCTACGGCTACTACACGTCTATGCCACAATAAAAAGTTTCTCAGTCTTATTCTGATAGATTTTACCAACAAGGTATTAAGTAAAATAATTTGGCATGTTATTTTAAGTTGGTCGCACGGCGGGTATACATGAATTCTTGCAACCACTAGTTTTTATTACTGATACCGGACGCTCGTTTATGATAAAAAATAATTTACCAAACTTCCAAATTACCGAACAAAATGGAAAAAAAAACGAATGCGATGTCTGACAGTAAGTCGGCCGATCTTTCAAAAAACACCTCCGACGCTGAGGGTTCATTTTTTACCTCCAACCAGGGACTAAAGATCAACGACAACCAGAACTCTTTGAAGGCCGGGGAGCGAGGTGCGACTTTATTGGAAGATTTTATTTTACGTGAAAAAATAACCCATTTTGATCACGAACGTATTCCGGAGAGGATCGTTCACGCACGTGGTTCTGGTGCACATGGCGTATTTGAATTGTCCAAATCCATGAGTGCCTATACGAAAGCGGGCTTTCTGCAAACACCGGGAACTAAAACACCCGTGTTTGTGCGAATTAGTACGGTCGCAGGTTCGCGGGGTTCCACCGACCTTGCAAGAGATGTTCGTGGCTTTTCTGTAAAATTTTACACGGAGGAAGGAAACTATGATTTGGTAGGTAATAATATGCCGGTATTTTTTATTCAGGATGCCATCAAATTTCCAGACCTGATACATGCTGTAAAGGCAGAACCCCATAACGAAATACCGCAGGCAGCATCTGCCCACGATACCTTCTGGGATTTTATTTCGCTGATGCCCGAATCGGCACATATGATTATGTGGGTGATGAGCGACCGGGCCATTCCGCGAAGCTTGCGTATGATGGAAGGATTTGGCGTTCACACCTTTCGCTTTATCAACAACGAGGGGCAATCCACTTTCGTGAAATTTCATTGGAAACCGTTGCTGGGTATGCACAGCGTAGCCTGGGATGAAGCACAGAAAATTTCAGGAAAGGATAGCGATTTTCATAAAAGAGACCTCTGGGAAGCGATTGACCAGGGCAACTATCCTGAATGGGAATTAGGCGTACAGCTGATACCCGAAGCCGATGAACACAAGTATGATTTCGACCTCCTCGATCCTACCAAATTAGTTCCCGAAGAACTGGTACCGGTTACCATAATCGGCAAAATGACGCTGAATCGCAACCCGGATAATTTTTTCGCCGAAACAGAGCAGGTGGCTTTTCATCCAGGGCACCTGGTACCCGGTATCGATTTTACAAACGATCCATTATTACAGGGCCGCCTGTTCTCCTATACTGATACACAACTTTCCAGGTTAGGTAGTCCCAATTTTCATGAGATTCCCATTAACAGGCCGATAAATGACGTGCACAATAACCAGCGGGACGGTCATATGCGGCAAACCATCAATAAAGGCAGGGTTAGCTATGAGCCGAATACACTGGGCGGCGGCTGCCCATTCCAGGCTAAGATGGCAGATGGGGGATTTACCACATTTGCTGAAAGAATTGGTTCCAAAAAAATCAGGGAGCGGAGCAAGAGTTTCATGGATCATTTTAGCCAGGCCACGATGTTTTTCAATAGCCAAAGCGAGCCGGAAAAGAACCATATCGTAAGCGCCCTCAGTTTTGAATTGGGCAAGGTCGAAACGCCTGCGATCCGGCAACGGATGTTAACTATTTTGAGCAAGATAGATAAAGGGCTTGCTGCCGCTGTGGCATACAACCTGGGCATGCATGTTCCCGAGGCGAACGATGCCTTGTTAAATCAAAGCATCCCTGCCGACGCAGATCCCAGTTCCTATCAGCCGGTACTAATAAAAGGTGTGGAAACAACTTCAGCCGCACTGAGCATGGCCAATACTAAAAAGGATTCTATTGCTACCCGAAAAGTAGCAATCCTGGTTGCTGATGGAGTTGATGAATCAACTGTGCAAATTGTAAAAGACGCATTGGAAAAGGCCGGAGCAACAGCGAATATTATAGCGCCAAGGTTAGGAACGGTATCAGGATCAAATGATAATGAAATAGCCGTGAAGGAAGCTTTTTTTACAACAGCTTCCGTATTGTACGATGCCGTATATGTTGCCGGTGGTATCGAATGTGCTGCCACGCTGGAAGCAGATGCTGATGCAATACACTTTTTAAACGAGGCCTTTCGTCATTGTAAAGCCATAGCTGCACACAGCAGTGCTATGCAGGTAATTAAGGCTACTTATTTCGGTGCTAAAATTCCGGAGACCAACGATGCAGACAGCGCTTTAATGGAGGGCATTGTCATAGACCAGGACTCCGCAAATCTTGCAAATCTTTTTATCATCGCTATAGCCAAACATAGATTTTGGAGCCGAGAAAACGCCCGGAAAATACCTGCCTGATAACACGATTCCACATCGCCTTGCTTTCCTGAACGGAGGGCAATAATCCTTTTTTTTTAACCATTTAACACAACAATCAACATGGCAAAAACAGCAACGAAGCAAAGCCCTATGGCTACTCCTTCAAAAAAGCAAGCGCCTGCAAAAGCAACAGCGAACAAAGGTCCGATGGATGCTCCTGCAAAGGAGGAACAACCGTCAAAAGCAAGATCAACCAATGATTCTATGCTACAGGAATTTTTTATCGGCGAGATTAAAGATATCTATTACGCAGAGAAACAAATTACCAAGGCGCTCCCTAAAATGATAAAGGCCGCAACTTCTCCGGAACTGAAAGCGGCTTTCCAGGAGCACCTGGATGTTACTAAAAACCAAATAAGTCGCCTGGAAGAAGTCTTTGGCCTTTTGGGTAAAAAAGTTCAGGCAAAAAAATGTGAAGCTATCGAAGGGATTCTAAAAGAAGGGGAAGGCATTATTGAGGAAACCCAAAAGGGAACCGCAACTCGTGACGTAGGGCTGATTATGGCAGCTCAAAAAGTAGAGCACTACGAAATCGCCACCTATGGAGGGTTGGCACAATTGGCCACCACCCTCGGTTTAGAGGCCGTGGTTACACTTTTAGAAGCTACAATTGATGAAGAAAAAGATGCAGATGTTAATCTTACCCGCATCGCAGAAAACCATGTAAACTACAAGGCCGCCGGGGAAGGAGAAGCCTGATAATATTTTAAGGCCTGCCATATTCTTATGGCTGTTGCAAGGGCCGGTTTACTATTGTTTTAACCCGTTTTAAATGGCAGGATTCCTATGTTCTGTCGTATTTTTTTAAAATTGATGTAATGCATCTTATTACTTTTTCTCATTTGAGGTGGAATTTTGTATATCAAAGACCGCAACACCTGATGAGCAGGTTTGCTAAAATTTTTACTACTTATTATGTAGAAGAATGTTTTTATAGCGAACAGCAAGACGGATATTCTACCATCGCTACTCCAGAAGCGGTCACCATTGTTCAACTGCATTTAAATGGCTTGCCAGGGAATAAAGAGGAGGAAGATGAAAGGTGTATGAAAATACTTCATGATTTTTTTCACGATCAGGAGATACATAATTACATATTTTGGTATTACACCCCAATGGCGATGGCTTTCACGCATAACTTTCACCCTGCGCTTGTTGTGTACGACTGTATGGACGAACTGGCCGCTTTTAAATTTGCATCGCCCTCTTTAAAAAAAATGGAGGAGCAATTACTTGCAAAAGCAGATATCGTATTCACAGGCGGCCAAAGTTTATTCGAAGCAAAAAGGCATTTGCACTCTAATATTTATCCCTTTCCAAGTAGTATAGATAAGGATCATTTTGGCGCAGCCAGAAATTCAGCTGCACAGCCAACAGATCAATTTAATATACCCCACCCGAGGTTGGGCTTTTTTGGGGTGATAGACGAACGCTTTGATATAGACCTCATAAAAAATGCGGCTGACTTACGCCCTGACTGGCAGTTTGTGCTTATCGGCCCAGTAGTAAAAATAGACCCCGCTTCATTGCCTCAAAAAGCAAACATTCACTATTTGGGTTCTAAAACTTATACTGAATTGCCAGCATACATTAGCGGATGGGATATTGCATTAATCCCTTTTGCATTAAACGAATCCACCCAATTTATAAGTCCTACCAAAACACCGGAATACCTGGCCGCAGGCAAGCCCGTAATTGCTACTGCGATAAGAGATGTGGTAGCACCCTATGCAGAAAACGGTTTGGTGAGAATAGTGGCTAACGCAGTTGAACTAGTGCATGAAGCCTCTGAAGAACTGGCTTATAAGGATAAGAATCTCTGGCTGTCCAGCGTGGATGCGTTCCTGGCCCCCGTTTCGTGGGATGCCACGTGGAATAGCATGGTGCAATTGATGCAGTATGCCCAGGACGAAAAACAAATTTTATTAATCAAAAAAAACGCAGAAGATGTACGATTATTTGGTAGTGGGAGCCGGACTGGCAGGGTCCGTGTTAGCAGAAAGGTTGGCGAACAAAGCTAATAAGAAAATATTATTGCTGGATAAACGAAATCATGTAGGCGGCAACACGTTCGATTATTATGACCATGAGGGTATTTTGGTACATAAATATGGACCACATATTTTTCACACCAACAGCAAAGATGTATTTGATTACCTGAGCCAATTTACAGAATGGCGCCCTTACGAGCATCGGGTGCTGGCAAGTGTTGATGGTCAGTTGGTGCCTATACCCATTAACCAAAATACTATTAATTCATTGTACGGGCTCAATCTTTCATCGGCCCAGGTACAGGAGTTTTTTGATGCCAAAGCCGAAAAGAAACCCCATATACGCACTTCGGAAGATGTGGTTGTGAATGCCGTGGGAAGGGAGCTTTACGAAAAATTTTTTAAACAATATACCCGCAAACAATGGGCATTGGACCCATCTGAACTGGATGCATCGGTAACGGCAAGGGTGCCTACGCGCACGAATAAAGATGACCGCTATTTTACCGACACCTTTCAGGCCATGCCGCTCCACGGCTACACCCAAATGTTTCAGCGATTACTGGATCACCCCAATATCCACATTATGCTGAACACTGATTATAAAGAGGTTATAAGGGAAATAAAGTATAAGACCCTTATTTACACCGGGCCAATAGATGCTTACTACGATAATTGTTATGGTAAGCTGCCATACCGCTCCATCAAGTTTAAATCCCAAACTATAGATGCAGAAAATTATCAGCCTGTGGGTACGGTAAACTATCCGATGAGTCAGGCTTATACACGTATTACAGAATTTAAGCACCTTACAGGGCAGCAGCATAAGAAGACCTCGGTTGTATTTGAATTTCCTACTGCGGAAGGCGACCCGTATTACCCTATACCCCGCCCTGAGAATATGGAACTTTATAACCGTTATAAAGCCCTCGCTTCGCTGGAACAAAACACACTATTTACTGGCAGGTTGGGCACCTACAAATATTATAACATGGACCAGGTGGTAGCACAATCGCTTTCGCTTTTTAAAAAAATAACGCAGGAAAATACTCTACCGGTTATAAATGGCCATGCACTTGCTGCTTCAAAGACTTTACAAAAGATTTCCTAAAAGACCACATAATATGTACAGACAGAATCCCATCAAAAGCTTTTGGATGGCGGGTTTTGAATGTGCCGACCATTTAAATTCATTTGGGAACCGGGTGGACTTATCTGCTATTACCGGCCACCTCAATATGGTTAGTGCTGATTACAAAAACCTGGAATATTTTAAAATACATACCGTACGGGAAGGCATCAGATGGGCTATTGTAGAAAAGTCCCCTTACCGGTACGATTGGTCGTCGGTAGCTAAGTTAATTACGGCGGCCCGGGAAAACAATATACAGCAAATATGGGACTTATGCCATTTTGGATACCCTGAAGATCTTACGCCATTACACCCGATGTTCGCCAGGCGGTTTGCTTCACTATGCACTGCCTTTGTAGAATTTTACAGAAGCCTTGTACCTGGGGGGGAATTAATTGTAACACCCATAAATGAGGTAGGTTTTCTCTCCTGGCTTGGCGGTGATGTAAGGGGAACTTCACCCTACTGTGTAGGCCAGGGCTGGGAAGTAAAATACAGGCTGATGAAAGCTTATATAGAAGGTGTGAAGGCCTTAAAAGCCGCTGAGCCAGGTATTAGAATATTGACCACCGAGCCGTTGATAAACGTGGTACCGCATGAATGGGCAAGTGAAGAAGAAATAGCCATGGCGGCTTCGGTAAATGAAGACCAGCACCAGGTTACAGAAATTTTAAGTGGAAGAATGTGCCCCGAACTAGGAGGTAAAGAAGAATACCTTGATATGCTCGGTTACAATTACTACTACAATAACCAATGGATTTTAGGTACCAATGAGGCATTGTGCTGGACATACCAAACGGCAACACCTGATTACGTACCCTTGCATCAATTATTGGCTGGTGTAACTAAGCGGTATGGTAAGCCAATAGTTATAACTGAAACGAGTCATCCAAAAGAAGACCGTCCCTTATGGTTGGAAATGATTGCAGAAGAATGTAAAACGGCAACAAATATTGGGGTGGAGTTATTTGGCATTTGCTGGTACCCGGTATTGAACCGTCCTGATTGGGATAATTTGGAAGATTGGCATTATTCCGGTGTTTGGGATGATATTTACAATGCATATGAGCCTAACAGGGCGCTTCATGGCCCCACTGCTACGGCTCTTTTAATGGCTCAAAATGATCTTGCTAACTGGGCTGGTGAAATACAGAAGCCTAAAAATTTTGCCAATAGCGCTCAATACTCATATAGTGATACCCAAACTTAACGGATCAGTGTGGCCACAACACGTCTGAAAAAATTAAATCATGCCAGGAAGCAAATTTATGTTCGCAACGGGTATAGAAAATTCTTATCCTACCATTCTTTTACCAGATGGAACCACCAAAAGAGTAGACGAAATGGAGAAGACCAGGCATTATGAACATTGGCAAAAAGATTTTGATCTGGTAAAAGAAATGGGGATAGAATTTTTAAGGTATGGGCCTCCGTATTATAAGACACATCTTGCTCCCGGTAAATACGATTGGGCTTTTACAGATGCCACTTTTGGCCGTTTGAAAGAACTCGGTATTGTTCCCTTGGTCGACCTCTGTCACTTTGGCGTTCCCGATTGGTTGGGCGATTTTCAGAATCCGGACTTCCCCCATCACTTTGCTGAATACGCCAAAGCATTTGCCACACGATTTCCGGATTTGCAATTTTATACTCCGGTAAATGAGATTTTTATTGCAGCTATGTTCTCTGCCCAATACGGCTGGTGGAATGAAAGGCTCAGTTCTGATAGGGCGTTTGTAACGGCACTAAAACATTTATGCATGGCCAATGTTATGGCCATGCATGCGATCCTTGAAATACAGCCAGATGCAAATTTTATTCAAAGTGAATCTACTGAATACTTTCATGCAACAGAGCCGAAAGCTATGCCATTGGCCCGATTTCTTAATCAAAAACGGTTTCTTTCGCTTGATCTTACCTACGGCTATCCCATACATGTAACCATGTATGAATACTTACTTGATAACGGAATGACAAAACAGGAATACAACTGGTTTTCCCAAAACCAGGTTAAGGCACGATGTATAATGGGGAATGACTATTACGTCACCAACGAGCACCTTGTACAACCAAACGGCTCCACGCAAGCTTCAGGAGAAATATTCGGATATTATGTACTCACTAACCAATATCATAACCGGTATAAATTACCAATTATGCATACAGAAACTAACATTAAAATGCCAGCTTGTAAAGAATGGCTTGGAAAGCAATGGGCTAATGTTCACCGATTGAGGCAGGATGGTGTGCCTTTGATCGGTTTTACATGGTATAGCCTGCTCCACCAGGTGGATTGGGATTCTGCATTAAGAGATGACGCAGGCCATATAAACGAGTTGGGCCTGTACGACCTCGACAGAAATATAATGCCCGTGGGTGAAGCGTACAAAACACTGATAGGGCAATGGAAAGACATTCTTACAGAAGAAAGTTACGGCCTGCTATTTCAACATCATTAATTAGCGGAAATAAACGCTTTGAGTATCTCTGATATCTGTTGTAAAGGCGGAAAAAAGATCATGCCCGTTTATTCTTGGCTGCAGATGATTCTCGTTAAATAGGGCGGGTTGCTCAGTAAAAGGCTTAATATCATTAAAATCTAAAAATGAAGTTGTTTTTGAATCCAACTCTTTTTTATCAGTCGAACTTTTACTAGGAATGGGGTTTAATTTTTCCATTTTCAATTCTTTTTATTTTTAACGAAAATAACAATCTCCCTGCCGATTTTCAAATGCATTTATGGGGTGACGAATTATTTCTTTGTGTGAATTGCATTTCCCCAATTTGTCGGATATTTTACCCGCGGCATCAATAGTAATTTTAAAAGATCCACTTGCCCGCCGACAAATATGTCAAATATAGACATCTGCATTCGTTGTTGGAGCGGCATAATTTTTGGGTGATCAAGTGGCGAACAAACTTGTAGCATCAAGCGTAAAGACTTGGTAATAAATGCTGATAATTGTGTCAGATCAGGGTTAACTGTAAAGCTGTGCTCAAAATATAATACAGCAAAAATGCCGGGGCAAATAGAACGTAATAAAGCCAAAACATCAAAACTGCAACGGTAACGAATCTCAAATGCAGCCGCCCCCGGAATTTTTGCCATCTGGATCAACTCTAAAAAAGATACGCGATGCAATTAATAGTACCTATAACAGCCGTGAGAGCGGCCCATTATGCAGAAGTTGCTGTAGCTTATCGTTTTCATGGCAATAGTTACGCATCGTACAGGCCCTGTCCGGCATCCGGATAGTGGTTAAAAAATCATAGCCTTGATTAGCAACTGATATATGACAGTTAAATGAACATAATATGGAGAAGATCGCAGGCGAATTGGTTCAATTACCCAAACGAAAAATACGAAGTATAATAGGCGACCCGGAAAAAAGTGCCATGGCCGTGAATCTTATTTATGTGCACGATAACGAGCCTGGCATTAAACGAATTAAAAACGGCGATCAATTTAAATATGTGGCCGGTGGGTCAAAGATAATAGTGGTGGAAGAAGACCTGGAACGGATACGAAGCCTGGTGATACCACCAGCATGGGAAGACGTTTGGATCTGCACCATGGCCAACGGCCACCTGCAGGCCACTGGTATTGATCTTAAAAAAAGGAAACAATACAGGTATCATAATTTGTGGACCACCGTTCGCAACCATACCAAATATTTCAGGCTTTACCAATTCGGAAAAGTTCTTCCTGCAATTCGACTGCAACTTGAAAAAGATCTGTCTTTACCAGGATTGCCGCTGGAAAAAGTATTGGCGGTTGTCGTTAGCCTCATGGAACGAACCAATATCAGGATCGGCAATAGCAGCTATGAAAAGATGTACGGAACATACGGTTTAACAACTTTAAAGGATAAACATGTGGCCATTGTGGGCACTGAATTACAGTTTTCTTTTAAAGGGAAAAAAGGCGTACATCACGATATCAGTATAAAGAATAGAAAACTTTCTAAAATTGTGCGAGCCTGCCGGGATATTCCTGGCAAAGAATTGTTTCAATATTATACGTCAGAGGGTGATCGAAGGTCTATTGATTCTGGGATGGTTAATGAATATATCAGGAATTTGAGCGGTGGAGATTATACGGCGAAGGATTTCAGAACCTGGTCTGGCACCCTTCATGCTTTTCTAGCTTTTAAAGAACTAGGATTTTTTGAAACGGATACGGAGGCCAAACGAAAGATCGCAGCGGCTTTTGACATGGTATCTGCACAACTCGGAAATACGAGGATGGTTTGCAAAAAATACTATGTACATCCTGCTATCGTTTCATTATACGAAAGCAAGTCCCTCGAAAAATACCTGAAACAACTGGATGAAATACAGGTGAATGATAACAAGGCCGGCCTTACTGCGGAAGAGGAAGTAGTGATGAAAATTCTTGAAGCCAATTAGTCAACATTAAAACGCTCCTTATGCGACCATTATGGACAGGTACGATCGGCTTTGGCCTGGTCAATATTCCGGTGAAATTATACAGCGCTACCCAGGGTAGTGAGCTGGACTTTGACATGCTGGACAAAAAAGACCATGCGAACATCAAGTACATGCGGGTAAATGAAAAGAGCGGAAAAGAGGTACCCTGGGCCAATATCGTGAAAGGGTACATGCTTAACAGTAAGTATGTGGTGCTGGATGAAAATGACTTTGCAGCTGCAAGCGCCGTCAAAACCAAAGTAATTGAAATCACAGATTTCGTAAAGCAGGAGGAGATTGACAGTATATACTATGAAACCCCCTACTATCTCGGACCTGAAAAAAGTGGGGTAAGGGCTTACGCTCTTTTACAAAAAGCACTCCTAAAAACTGGCAAAGTGGGCATTGCGACATTCGTGATGCGTAACAAAGAGCACCTGGCCATTTTAAAAGCTACAGAAAATGTGCTCATATTAAACCAATTGAGGTTTTCGGAGGAAATCAGGGATACCAGCGAATTGGGTATCCCATCATCTTCAACTGTAAAACCAACCGAACTTAAAATGGCCGTTTCATTGATAGATCAGCTTTCGACCGGTTTTGATATTGGCGCGTATAAAGATACTTATACATCGCAGTTACTAAAGTTGATAAAGTCGAAAGCTAAAGGTGGAAAAACAGCCGCACCGCAAATGAAGGTTGTACACAGCAAGGCTAAGGATTTAATGGAACAACTAAAAGCCAGCTTGTCTTCGAAAACTAAAAAAGCCTCCTGATGAGTCTCGCAAAATATTCTGAAAAAAGGAACTTTAAAGTGTCGCCGGAACCTGGTGCCGAAGTGGCCAAAAGCGCAACCAAACTCGCTTTTGTAGTGCAACGTCATAAGGCGTCACATCTTCATTATGATTTCCGGCTGGAATTGGACGGTGTATTAAAAAGCTGGGCTGTGCCTAAGGGGCCTTCCATGAACCCTGCAGATAAACGACTGGCGATGATGGTAGAGGATCACCCGTATGCCTACAAGGATTTTAAAGGCGTGATACCCGAAGGCTATGGTGCGGGAATCGTTGAGATTTGGGACAAGGGAAGCTACTCGACTATTGAAGAAATGGACAGACCGGCAGCAGAAAAAGCTTTAAGGACGGGACTTAAAGCCGGCAGCCTGAAATTTACATTATATGGTAAAAAATTAAAAGGTGAATTTGCCCTGGTGAAATTAAAAGGAAAAGAAGAAAACTCATGGCTGCTGATAAAGCACGATGATGAGTATGCGGTGAAGTATTATGACAGTGAAGAAGAAACACCTGCAAATTCCCCTATCAACAAATGGCTGGCTAAAAACAAGGAGCCAGAAAAAAAAAACTAGTACCGGCAAATAAGCAAACCGTGCTAAGAGAGAAGTTGGATCATTTTATACAACCAATGTTAGCCAAAGAAGCCGACGCACCATTTGATGATAAAAATTGGTTATTTGAAATTAAATGGGATGGCTACCGCGCTATCAGCGAGATACACAATGGGGTGGTCAAATTGTATTCCCGTAATGGAATCAGCTTTATTAATTCGTACCCGCTGGTGTATAACGAACTCAAAAAAGTGAAGCAAGATGTGGTGCTTGATGGCGAGATCGTAGTGTTGAATGAAGACGGCAAATCAGACTTCCAGAAGTTGCAGCATTACGAGGACAATACTCAATACCCTATCTGTTATTATGTTTTCGATCTATTGAAACTTAATGGCGAGGATACCACAGGTCTGCCGCTTACTGATAGGAAACAATTGCTTAAAACGATCATTAAGAAAAATTCCATCATCAAATATTCTGAGCATCTGCTGAAAAATGGCGTTGCTTTTTTCAATGCCGCAAGGGAAAAAGATCTCGAAGGCATTATGGCAAAAAAAGCCGGCGGTGAATACCATAAGGGCGCCCGAACAAGCGAGTGGTTGAAAATAAAACACCATAAATCGGAAGAGGTTGTGATTACAGGCTTTACAGAACCCACAGGCTCCCGATCTTATTTCGGCGCATTGGTACTGGCTGTTAAAACCCCCGATGGATTAAAATATGCCGGCCATACCGGTTCAGGTTTTACCGACAGTCTGTTGAAAGAAGTATACGAAAAGCTGAAGCCGTTGATCGTAGCGCATTCGCCGTTTAAAGAACTGGTAAAAACCAATATGCCCGTTACCTGGGTGAAGGCAAAGTACGTATGCGAAATAAAGTTTACCGAGTGGACTGATGATGGTAAAATGCGGCATCCCATTTTTCTAAGGATGCGCGAAGACAAAACCATTAAAGACATTGTTATGCCGAAACTAAAAGCACCTTCAAAAAAGGCCATAAAAGACACGCCTATCGCTGAAAATGCAATCGGGTTGGTTGTCGGAAAAATCAAAGTAAAACTCACCAATCAAAACAAAATATACTTTCCGGAAGATAAAATAACCAAAGGTATGGTGATCGATTATTACCAACAGATGAGTGGTTATATTTTGCCTTATTTGAAAGACAGGCCCGAGTCGTTACTGAGAAATCCCGGAGGCATTCACGACACTGGTTTTTTTCATAAGGATGCCGGTGAAGAAGCACCCGCATTTGTAAAAAGTTTTTCCGTTTTTTCAGAATCAGCCAACAAGGATATCGATTATATTATTTGCAACGATAAGGCTACACTTGCCTACATGAACAACCTCGGCTGTATCGAAATCAATCCCTGGAATTCCACCACAAAATACCCCGACAAGCCAGACTACATGATCATTGATATTGATCCGTCGGCGAAAAATAGTTTTGAACAGGTGATACAAACCGCGCTGGTTTTCAAGGAGCTCCTGGATAAAGCCGGTGCGGTATGTTTCTGCAAAACCTCCGGGGCTACGGGCTTGCATATATACGTGCCAATGGGGCATAAATACGCCTACGAGCAAGTAAAAGATTTTGCGCAGTTTCTCTGTATGTTAGTGCTGGAGCAGCTACCAGGTTCCACGAGTATGGATCGTAACCTTAAAAAGCGCGGCGACAAACATATTTATCTCGACTTCCTGCAAAATAGAAGAGGTCAAACTATAGCCTGTGCTTACAGCCTGCGGCCAAAAATTGGTGCCACCGTTTCTACGCCTTTAGAATGGCATGAGGTCAAAAAAGGCCTGCATCCATCTGCGTTTACGATTCATACGATTGCAGACAGGGTTAAAAAAATCGGCGATCTTTTTTCAGGTGTCTTAGGAAAAGGGGTTGATATAAAAAAATGCCTTGCCAGGCTCTCCTGATACAAGGCATTTTAAAGCATATAAGGTAAATTATTTTTTTGACGACCTGCTGATAATAAAAATAATGATTGCAATGATTATGGCGACAATAATAAAACCTGTCCATACCCCTGCCTTAAAAATACCACCAATAGCTGCACAACTACTTAGGCTTGCCAAACAGGCAAGCACTAAACTCCAGGCAAATAAATTCTTTTTCATGTTAATCTTTTTTAATGGGTGACAAAGGTTTTTTGCTTCTTCCGGTATATTTTTGTTGGCTTCGGCTGTCTGCATCATCCAGCGAATGGCTGTTGTGAATATCATGTTCTTTTTCGGCGAGATGAGAAAGCTTAATGTAAAATTTCTTAAGTGCCTGCAATTCGTCTTCTGTAAGGTCTTCTATGTCTACCAGCCGGTTACTGGCCTTCTCGCTGGATGCAATTAATTCGTTTAGTTTTAAATGAATCGCTACGGTATCCTTGTTCTGCGATTGCTGAATGACAAACACCATGAGGAATGTAACAATGGTAGTACCAGTATTAATCACCAACTGCCAGGTATCTGAAAATTTAAAAATCGGACCGGTCACAATCCAAATAACGATAATGGCCATTGCACTAAGGAATGCAGCAGGAGAACCAGTTCCCTTCGTAATGCGGGTAGAAAACTTATCGAAAGCCTTTTTAAATCCACCATTTTTTCCACCATTTTTTTTCATGAGCTATCAATTTATGTGCGGGGTAACAACAATCTTTCGCCATTATCCACATAAGAATTATGCCAGAACATGCATACTTATTTAAATGGTCTATACTGACAGAAATAGCCAGATACGCTCCACAAACTGAGGAATTATATTCCCGCACGATGCCTTAGGCTGTTATTAATCAGGCAAATACGATTGAGCTTCGGAGAAGTGGTCTCCCGCAGAAATCATTGGGCGACGACTAAATTGTCAAATCACTGAAATTGCTGGGAGATGCACCACCACTAGGTTACCCGGCCTATTGAGTATTCAAAACACGATGATTACCAGTTCCGGCTATTCTTCATGGTCAAAAATCACGAGGCGTTTTCTTAGATTGGACCAGGCAATGGTATTGAAAAACTTATGGGGTGAAGAATTATGGTCTCCGTCTAAATAATTCTAAAAATTGGCGGTGTTCTTACCTACCCAAACTGGTAACCGGCACACAATAAAACAGCACAAGATGGCTGCACATGCATAATTTTTTTTATTCGAAAATGGAGTTGTTAAGGTGTTTAAAAGCTTCCATAGCACCCAAATATTCGCAGGTTCGGGCACCGGCCTTATTGGCATTGTACACCATCGTTTTCCAGGTTCCGAAATCAAGTTGCTGGATAGTATTTTTACCTTTCTGCGCTAACAAATACAGCAGCGCCCCCACAAAAGCATCTCCGGCACCAGTTGTGTCTACGGGTTTTATTTCGATACTTTTTATAATCGCAGTTTCTTTATTGTGGCATAGCATTGTGCCTTCCTTTCCCAGCGTGATAGTAAAAGTGGCCGCCGATTTTTCCATTAACACCGTCGTTGCATCGCTTAGTGTTGCAGTACCCGTAAGCAGCATCGCTTCTTCTTCACTCACTTTAAAATAGTGGCAATTCGCAATAAAATCAAGGCTGTTACTAATGAAAAAATCCTGGTTATTTTTAAACAGGTCGTGACGGTAATTGGGGTCGAAAGAAATATAAGCGCCTTGCTGCACCGCCTTGTCGCGGGTGCTCCGGTAAGCCTCATAAAAAGGGCCGGGCAGGAAAGATGTGGCTGACCCAAAATGAAAAATATCAAACTCATCAAGCGGCACCGAGGCCATATCCTTGATGCTGAGCTGACTATCGGCACCGCGGCTAAAAACAAAATCCCGCTCCCCATTTTCCATGAGCGAGACAAAGGCAATGGTAGTAAAATGATCTGCATCCCTGAACATATAGCGGGTATCAACGCCCATCTGCTGCATGGTGAAAACCAGGTGCTGGCCAAAAGGATCCATCCCCACTTTACAGGCAAGATCAGCCTGGCCGCCCAGCGCAGCGATGGCAGCTGCGACATTAGTAGGCGCACCACCCGGCTTTTTTAAAAAGTTGGCCCCATCGGCAAGCGACTTGCCCTTATCAGTACAGATCATGTCGATCAGTGCTTCGCCTATGCAGAGAATCTTTGTCATTTACGATTTCGGATTTATTATTTACGATTGGTGGCTATAGACCACCGCACTCGCCTCTAACTATTTACTATTAACCGCCGGCAAACTACCACCTAAAAACCGCTTTAACGCCAGGTATACGCCATTAGTCCAGCCAAAGCCATCCTGGCTTTCGTATTCGCCGCCACCGGCCAGTTGATTGAGGTCTTCCACATTGTATTTTTCCATCATCTTTCCGGTAGCTTTGAAAACACGTTCATTTTGTGCAGTCCACCTGGCTGCGATCTCAGTAGCCAGCTGCGTTGCGCCATAATCTGACAACCCCTTTACAGCCATCCATTGCAGGGGTGCCCAGCCGTTGGGCGCATCCCACTGCTGGCCGCTATTAATTGCAGTAGTCACCAGGCCGCCAGGCTTTAGAAGCTCTTCCTGCACCGCTTTCCGGATGCTGTGCATACGGTCATTAATAAAGTCACTTCGGCCCTCACTTACAAATAATGGCACCAGACCGGCAGCTGTTACCTGTGCTATTTTGTGTTGGCTCACCCAATGATAATCGGTAAAATATTGAAGCTCATCGTTCCAGCAGTATTTTATGATGGCGTCTAAACGCTTACTGGCAGCTGCAGCCAGGCATTCGGATTCTTCCACATCACTGCTTAGTTGGTAGGCCTTCGCTAACACCTGCTCCAATTTATACAGCAGGCAGTTCAGATCAATGGGTATGATACTGGTAGTTTCAATGGTGCTGATGTGCATTTTATCAGCAAACCAGCGACTACTAAAATCCCAGCCGCTTTCTGCGCCCGCCCTGATATGGGTAAATAGCTCCTCCGCCGGTTTCTGGCTGCTTTGGCTAATATGAATATCCTCCGCATAACTCTCCTGTCTTGGTGTAGGGCTTTCGTCGAAATAGCGGTTGAGGACTGACCCGTCTTCCAGCTTCACTGTGCGGTGCGAAGCTGTAGAGGCATCCTGCGATCCTTTTTGCCAATACGCATATTCGAGTTGAAGTGGATGGCAGTACTTCTGTAAAATCGTTTCATCCTTTTTTGCGCTCGCCAATAATTCCACCATCAGCGCAAAAAAAGGAGGCTGACTGCGGCTCAGGTAATAGGTACGGTTGCCATTGGGTATATGACCATAAGTGGTAATGAGAAAAGCAAAATTGTCGATCATGTTTTCAACCATCTCCACATGTCCATGCTCCAATAATCCAAGCATGGTGAAGTAAGAATCCCAGTAATAAATTTCGCGAAAGCGGCCACCCGGAACGATATAGGGGAAAGGCAGGTTGATGAGGGAACCCTCCGTCTGCTGTGGCTGACGGGTAAGGTGTGGCCATAACATCGCCAGGTGTTCTTCTAATGGCTTAGCGGTATCGCTATGGTATTCTATGGAGGTGACGGATGGCAAGTCAAAATGCGTTTCAACAAATAACCGGAGATCAAAACCTCCCTGGTTTCTTTGTGCTTTGAATTGCTTTTCAATATCCGCTAAAGGCATTTTCGGAACACAATCAGGAAAAGTTTTTCCATCACCCAGCGAAGCACTTAGCTGTACCGCTTCAAAAAGTTCTGTAAGATCGTATACCTGTTTTGGCTCCATGTATTGGTAAATAGTGTGGCTAGATGATCAATGGGTAGCTGCTGGGCTAAATTCGATTTTGGTAGCCGATTTCTTTTGAAGTTTGTTCAGCATAAATAGTGCAATAATTAAAATTGTAATAGGAGCCAAAGAAAAATAGAACGCTTGCTTCCCCCCATAGTTCTTAAAAATAAAGCCGGTGATGATAGAACCAATCGTACCGCCAAGCGCCGAAAAAACCACGATAAGTCCCGACATAGAAGCATGTTTTCTTTTAGGCAGGGCGCTTAGGATCACCGAATTGATAGCTGGATAAATCGGTGCCAGTAACAGGCCAATCAGCGGGAAAATAAAAGCTACCGCGGGGGCATGTGCGAGAGATGTGATCTGTATTCGCGGGTCGATGTGCTGTGCTAGTGGTATGGCAAGCAATACCAGGATGGCTGCCATGATAAGACAGGTTACTAATACAGCAAGCCAATGAATTTTGCGCAGCAAAAAACCGGCTAAAAACCGGCCTATGGCAATTGATGCAGCGAGTATTACCGGAATCTGGATACTCAACTTGTTGGATAAATGAAGTACCTGGCTGTTAAAAGTAGGGAGCCAGCTCATGATGCTTTGTTCGATCATCACATAAAAAAAAGCGCTGATAACGAAAACAATCACCAGCCCGGAAGCGATCAGCTTTATCATTTCTCCAAAATCATTTTCTGCGTTGGCGATGGGGGTTGGGTTAGAAATTTTATTGGATGTACCCGCATTGCTTCCCCTCACAGAAGATTCGTCGAGGGGCGTTGTTAGCAACAAAATAAACGCGATGCACGAAAGGCCACCAAGCACATAATATACACTGAACCAGGACGTAGAAGCGGGTTCATTTTCCTTAACAAAGGCACTGAATATTAAGCTGCCAGATAGCACACCGATCATAAAAAACGATTCCAGGAAATTCATCAGGCTGGCATGATCCTTACTATTTTTTGTAATAATACCCAGGGTGGCAAATACAGAAACTTTAATTAATGCAAAGCAGGTTCCCGTTGCCGCAAATAATAATTTTACCGACCAAAAGCCAGGAATAGAGGGCATTAATAATGCTACTGCGGTGATAAAGCCAAGTGCGATAAGCATGCTGTTTTTATAACCAATGCGAACAATAAAAGATGCTACAAAGAATGACACGGCAGCTATACTTAAATCCTTGAACGCTTCCAGCACACTGGCCGCTGATTGCGATACGCCAAAATTATTCTGGACCTGCAGTATCACTGTTCCCACACTGTTCAGTAATATGGCAAAAACAAAATAATTCAAAAACAAGGAAATCCTGATCCTGAGATTCTTCATATGGGCAGTTTAAAGCACCTGGCTAGCGGGCCTGGTAACATTTCTTGTGGCAAATCATTAAACATAGACAAGATAAAACAGCCACACCTTACCCGTAAATGTCGATAGCTATTTTATTCAACAGCAAACGATTGCGATCAAAGATTTATATCAGAAAGATGTCGAAGATCCGGCCAGGCAGGGATTTCGTGGGGTTGGAGATAAAAATAAGCGGTTATATTTTAGAACGACTGTCTACGGCCAGCCACCAGTCGGTGGTAGATTCACTACCATCGAGGTTTAATGCTTCCCCGATCATAGGCGTTAGTATCGGCAAACCTTTCGCCCTGGCACTGGAGGTAGCGCGAATAATAGGTTCATCCCAGGCGTGCTGGCCAAGGCTGAACTTAGCCCAATGCACGGGCACCAGTTTAGCCGCCTTTAAATCGATGGCCGCCTGTACCGTTTCTTCAGGCATCATATGGATGTATTTCCAGTTGGCATTGTATTGACCGCATTCCAATATTGCAAGATCAAATGGTCCGAACGTTTCGCCAATGGTTGCAAAATGTGTATCATAGCCACTGTCACCACCGAGGAAAATATTAAAGGACGCAGTTTGCAAAACATAGGATGCCCATAAAGTGGACTGTCGTTTAAAACCCCGGCCGCTAAAGTGCCTTGCAGGCGTTACATGCACCGTAAAGCCATCGCCCAACTGTGCGGTTTCGCCCCAGTTTTTTTCAATAATTATATGTTTATCAAGGCCCCAATGTTCCAGGTGAGCACCCACACCCAACCCGCAAATAATATTTTTAGTTTTACGCCTCAATTTTATCACGGTATCATAATCCAGGTGATCCCAATGATCGTGGGTTAAAAAGAGATAGTCGATTTCCGGCAGTTCATCTGTTGTGTACACATCACTGCCCTTGTAACTTTTGGTTGTAAATCGCACCGGTGAAGCGGCACCACTCAGCACCGGATCCACCAGTATTTTCTTACCATCCACTTGTAGAAAATAGGAAGAGTGACCAAACCAAACCATCACATTCCTATCTGGTTCCAGGGTTAACAAATCTGTTTTTTTTGAAGGTAATACACCTGATGGCTTGATACGGTTGCTCTTATCAAACAGGAATTCCCGCAGCACTTTATAATAGCTTACGCCCTCCGTTAGGTCTGGCGTGTGGCTTTGATTCATGAACTTGCCATCCCGGTAGTTGGGCATGGCTTCAATCTCCTGCAACCGGTCACCAGCCGGCAGCACACCGAATTTTGGCTGCCTTACAAAAAGCCTTACCGTCATTATAAAAACGCCTATGAACACAAGGATGGAAATGAGAATCGCCATGGGTTGTTGTTGATTCGATATAAGGGTTGTGTTGGCGGGAAATATGTTCACTGTCCTTAGGGAGGTCTCATGCCCGGCCCTTCTCCGCCCGGAGAAGGGCCGGGCATGAGACCTCACAAATTCAGGCGTCGGGTTGATTTTGTTTTTTAAATTAAATACGTGATAATCCGCCTCATCCGCGCTTCCATCACTCCGTTCCCCTTACTTGCTCTGCATCTTTATCACCGGGATGATCATTTCTTCAAGGCTGATGCCGCCATGCTGAAAGGTGTTGCGGTAGTAGTTTACGTAGTAGTTATAGTTGTTGGGATAGCATAAAAATTTGTCTTCTTTGGCAAAAATAAATGAAGAGTTTATGTTCGGTACTGGCAGGCCAGCGTCTCTCGGATCGCGGTATGCCAGCACGTCTTTCGCATCGTAGTTGAGGTTGCGGCCATGTTTGTAACGCAGGTTGGCTGTTGTTTGTTTATCGCCGATCACTTTACTCGGGCTCTGCACCCGCACGCTACCGTGATCAGTGGCCAGCACGATGCGGATATTTTTGTCAGCGACTTTTTTCAGCGCCTGGTGCAGCGGGCTGTGCTCAAACCAGCTCTGGGTTATGCTCCGGTAGCTGATCTCGTCGCTGGCCAGTTCTTTCAGCACTTCCATCTCCGTGCGGGCATGGCTCATCATATCAACAAAATTGTACACGATGATATTGAGGTCATTGCTCATCAGGTTATGGATGTTGTTCAATAACTGCTGCCCATCGTTGTGGTGCACCACTTTGGTATAGCTGAATTTGATATCCTCCCGCCGCGCCCTCTTTAACTGGCCGCGGAAAAACTCCTCTTCGTACAAATTTTTTCCGCCCTCCTCATCATCGTTCTTCCATTGCACCGGGTATTGCTTTTCAATGTCGATCGGCATCAGGCCCGCAAAGATCGCGTTGCGGCAATATTGGGTCGCCGTAGGCAGAATGCTGTAAAAAGTGTCTTCCTCTAATATCCTGAAACTCTCCGCCCATATCGGCTGGATGGCTTTCCATTGGTCCAGCCGCAGGTTATCTACCAGGATAAAGAATGTGGTGATTCCTTTTTCTACATGCGGCAATACTTTTTGCTGCATCAGCGTATGGCTCATAATAGGAGCGTCGCTGCTTTTGCTGGTTACCCAGCGACTGTAATTTTTACTGATAAATTTAAAAAATTCAGTGTTGGCCTCATTCTTTTGGCTCAGAAAAACTTCCTGCATCTCGGGACTGTCGCTTTTTTCCATTTCCATTTCCCAATACACCAGCTTTTTATAGATCTCCATCCACTCGTTGTAGTCGGGATTGCTGTTCAGCGCCATAAACAGGTTGCGGAATTCCTGCTGGTAACTGCTGGTAGTTTTCTCGGCCACCAGGCGCTTGTTGTCGAGTATCTTTTTGAGCGAGAGCAAGACCTGGTTGGGGTTTACCGGCTTGATCAGGTAATCGCTGATCTGGCTGCCGATGGCTTCATCCATCAGGTTTTCAGTCTCGTTTTTGGTAATGAGCACAATCGGTATCTGGTTGTTCACTTCCTTGATCTTTGCCAGGGTCTCCAGTCCAGTGATGCCGGGCATGGTCTCATCGAGGAGCACCACATCCACCACATTGTCCTTTACATAATCCAGGCCGTCGTAGCCATTGGTAAAAGTGGCCACTTCGTAGCCCTTGGTTTCCAAAAACATCACCTGACTTTTCAGGCTGTCAATTTCATCATCGATCCATAATATTTTTCCAATGCTCATGTTATCATTTTTTAGTGGGTGACCGGCTTCTGGACCCGGATAGAACAGTTGTTGCGACGCTCCGTTGACGTTTTGTACTACTATGTAGCCGGATGCCGCTATCGACAAAAGTAATTTTTTAGCGACACGAAAGGCAAATGGATAAAATGAGGGCAGTTTTTTAACAAAATGGGGTGGATGGCAATGTTATCGCGAAACCTGGTTTAGATCCTCACTGGTTCGTAAACAGGCGCACCAGTGCCGATCTATGTTGCCAGCTTTGCAAATTTTTTGTGGTTTGGCAATATTATTCAAAGACTATCAAAACTACCTTAGCGGTGAAAAGTTCGGGGTGGGTGATGGCAATCCTAATCACAGGCTAATCAAAAGAGGTCCCGTGAACGGGTATACATAAAAAAACTCCATCGGTTATCCCACGGAGTTTTTATTTGAATGGAGGCTTGGGTTACAAGTCAGCCGTCTTAATTTTTTTTGGCACTTTTACGCTGATCGTCTGGCTGCTTCCATTACGCAGCACTTTCATAGACACTTCATTTTTGTCTTTCATTTCGACCAGTTGTTTTTTCAGTTCGTCTGTGTTTTTTATCACGCTGCCATTGACTTCTGTTACCAGGTCGCCTTCTTTTAATCCGGCTTTGGCGGCAACGCTTTCATCTTTGACACTCGTAATTTTTACACCATCGCCATCTTCATTGTCGGCGATGCTAAAACCGTATTTGGGTCTATCGCTCCGCAGACCCAGCATTGGCCAGTTGTCCCCATTAAAATTGAAAGCCCTTGGCGTTCTTGGAATTTCAGCAATCCTTGGCATGGGCGACATCCGGAAAAGATCATTGTCGTTATCATTCGAATTCCAGGTCATGGCCATCGGGCTGTCGTTTTTACCTAGTTTGGTGCTGATCTTTTTCTCACTACCATCACGTAATACGGTTACATCCACCACGTCTTCGGGTTTGTATTTACCGATCAGTTTCACCAGGCCGTTTTCTTCGGTGATCTTGTCGGAATTGACGCTAATGATTATGTCGCCTTCTTTAATACCGGCTTTTTCAGCAGCGCTTTCCTTTACCACTTCCGTTACTTTAGCACCCTTGTCTGTTTTATCAGTACTCACACCCAACATGGCTTTATTGCTATGGCTGCGGCTAAAGCTACGAATCATATCGCGCCCTTTCGCCATCGCCTGCGGAGAAAAGTGCATATTGAAATCTCCGTTGAAACCGCCGTCAAAATCACCATCCTCAAACATATGCATCTGACCCTTATAATCCTTTGCCGGCTTTCCATTGATGGTTACTTTGTCGCCGTCCACCACGATCACCATTTTTTCTTCCTTACCGTTTTTTGATTTGTTGATCACGATCTTTTTCTTTCCATCGCCATCATCTGTTGTTTCGGTGTTGATGGTAACTTCCTTCTTTTCAATTTTTGCTTTGGGCGCTTTCTTGTCATCCTGTGCATGGACGGTAATGCCTGCCAGCATGGCTACGGCCAATAAACTATACAGCTGTTTTTTCATGGTCTATAATTTTTTGTTGGGCCAAAGGTAATGGGAAAAATATCTATCTGCGAAATATTTCGTAGATGTTTAAGGATTTATTTAGAACTGGCTTCTCAAGGAGGTTTTGTGCCCTGGCTGCCACTTGCTATGGTTCTTGTTATTCCAGTACCAGTTCCACTACAGGGATATTATAAGGCGGCTTTTGTTTCGGTAAATTCAGGATCAGGTCGCCCGGCTCATCTGTGGTTTCCTTGTATTGCAGCTCCGACTGATCGTGGAGGAACTGCGCATATTTTACCTTGCCGGAATAGCCTGGTAATATCAACCTGCCTGACGATGGGTATTCGTAGAGGAAAATGTAAAGTCTTTTTGTAACCGGGTTATAGCTGGTTTTGGTAAGATCGCTTGCCGGGGTCTTGTATATTTCAGGGGCAAACGTACAGTTGTAAATGGCTTTGTTATTGGCGCTCATCCAGTATGCGATGCTATCCAAAGCGGTATTGGCACGGTAGTCAAACATGCCGCGGGCCGTGGGGCGAACATTCAGGATCAGATTGCCACCGTTGCTTACCGAAGAGATCAGGAGGTCCAGCAATTGCCGGTGCGATTTCCAGCTGGTTTCATCCCGGTAGTAGCCCCAGGAGCCAGAGAAGGTTTGGCAGGTTTCCCAGGTTTTGCCTTTGTATTTGGCCAGCTCACTGGTGCCCACCTGTTCGGGGGTTTCAAAATCTTGCCCGTCTTCATATTCCGAAAGATCCAGCCGGTTGTCGACGATGATGCCGGGCTGTAATTTCCGGATCATTTTAAGGAGTTCAACGGAGCCCCAATCATCTTTATTCTTTCCAATTTTTCCATCTCTGGCAAAAGAAAAATCAAGCCAGAGGATATCGATCTTACCATAATTCGTGAGTAGTTCTGCGACCTGGTTGTTAAGATAAGTACGGTATTTTGGCATATCACGGCCCTGGTTCAAACGGTCGTAAGCGGCTGAATCTTTTTTATCTTTTGGCCGAAGCGGGTGATGGGCATCTATGGTATAATCCGGGTGGTGCCAGTCGAGCAGGGAATAATAAAATCCAACCTTGATGCCTTCAGCCCTGAATGCGTTTACGTATTCCCGCACGAGGTCGCGACCTGCTTTGGTATTGGTGGCTTTATAGTCGGTGTATTTGCTATCAAACAGGCAAAATCCTTCGTGGTGTTTCGTGGTAAGCACGGCGTATTTCATGCCGGCTGCTTTGGCTTTTTTGGCCCAGGCAACCGGATCGTATTGGTCGGGGTCAAAATTGTCGAAGTATTTCTGGTACTGCTCATTGGTAAGCCATTCATAGTTTTTCACCCATTCGTGGCGGGCCGGCAAGGCATATAAGCCCCAGTGAATAAACATGCCAAAGCGGCCATTGGTCCACCACTCCATGCGTTTGGTTTTTTCGGCGGCAGTCTCGGTGCCTATGTGTTTTTTTTGTGCCTGGAGGGGCGGCATTGCCAGTACGGTGCTCAGCATTAGTAGGCTTAAAATACAAAAACGGTTACAGGTAGATCGATACATAGATGGAGTTTTTATATGGAATAAGGAAGAACCAAAAGCACCGCCATTCATTGGATAGCAAGAATAGCAAAAAAATACCAGCATTCATTTCCCGTCATTTGAGTATCACGTAGTGATTCGCTCTTACCAAACGACTAAAAGTTCTACCGAAAAACGCGGCGGTACGGTATTGGTAAGCACAGGGATTACGTTGCCTGTTGCACAATAAATCCTGCACTGTTTTTTGTAGATGATCGCTTTACATTTTTGAACATCATTGTTTCAACCGTCCTGAAGGGACAGAGCAAATTAGCGTATAGCAAAGCCATACGTTTATCACCATTTGTATTGCAGGCACCCTGTATGGGCAAAACAAGAATCATTTACAAAGGAGTTCAATAAACCTTGATGGAATTTTTGTCCTGATTGATTTGGCTTTTGGTTCCGCCCCTTCAGGGCAGGGATTGATGTTATGATTTTTATTTCCCAGGGCGATGCCCCGGGCTAATTTGTTGTGGCCTTTCAGGCCGGATACAAACAGTCTTAGCCATTCGTATTGCAATTAAAACGATACCTTACAATTTACTCCGGGGCATCGTCCACCACGAGTCATTCACGAGGCCAAATCAATAATTTTTAGCCCGCAAAACACGAATTGCTAACAAGATTGTTCTTGCTCTATAATAACCCCTTCACCTTTTCAATAACTGCTTCCAGGTTGCTGGTATCCTGGCCGCCAGCTGTGGCTAAAGATTTGCTGCCGCCACCGCCGCCTTTGATCAGCGGGGCAATATGTTCCTTAATGGTTTTGCCGGCGTCGAGGGTACTGGCTTCATCATACATCACGGCTACGCTGGCCTTGCCACCGATATTGGCACAGAGCACTACGGCATAAGGCGCGGTGAGTTCGTTTTTGAGATCAGTACAGATTTTCTTCAGGGCATCAGCATTACTTACTTCTATAATATCACCGATAAACGCGGCACCATTGGAGATGAATATTTTCCCCAGCAGCTCTTTGCGGATACCTACCAGTTGCCTGGCTTCGAGGCGCTCAAATTGTTTTTTAAGATCATTGTTTTCCTGCTGTAACTGTTCGATGCTTTTGGCAAATTCCTTCGGATTTTTGAGCAAAAGTTTGGCGGCATGTAGTTCGTATAGCTGAGCATTTACATATAATTCTGCGGCATGCCCGGCTACTGCTTCTATGCGACGTACGCCTGCTGCCACAGCAGTTTCGTGTTTGATTTTGAATAGCCCTAATTCGCCGGTAGTTCCCACATGGGTACCGCCGCAAAGCTCAACACTATAGCTGGGATCCATGACTACAACCCGTACCATATCGCCATATTTTTCACCAAACAAAGCCATGGCACCGAGTTTCAGCGCTTCCTCCTTGGGTAGCTCATTGATGATAACAGGTATATTCTGACGTATTTTTTCATTGACCATTTTCTCAATGGCCACTATTTCTTCCTCGCTCACTTTGGCAAAATGACTGAAGTCGAAACGCAGGTGTTCAGCGTTAACCAAGCTACCTTTTTGCGCCACGTGGGTACCCAACACGCTTCGAAGGGCAGCGTGCAGCAGGTGCGTGGCGCTATGGTGCACCGAGGTAAATTGTCTTTTACCCAGGTCCACTTTAGCGAATACTTTGCCTTCCGGATTACCCGGCAATTTCTCTGTGAAATGAATAATGAGATCATTATCTTTTTTGGTGTTAGTGATGATCAGTTCTTCATCACCAAAGATCAACTTCCCGGTATCGCCAACCTGGCCGCCGCTTTCGGCATAGAAAGGCGTGGTCTCCAAAACCAGTTGGTAGCCTTCCTGGCCCTTGGCGATGACCTTGCGGAACTTCACAAGTTTGGTTTGGGTTTCTGTACTATCGTAACCAACAAACAGGTTCATGGCATCTTCGTCAAAAACGACCCAGTCTCCGGCATCGATCTTTGTTGCAGCGGTAGCAGTTTCCTTTTGCAGTTTCATGAATTTTTCAAATCCTGCTTCGTCTACTTTCAGATTTTTTTCGCTTGCGATTAACCGGGTTAAGTCAATGGGAAAGCCATAGGTATCGTACATTTTAAACGCTTCCTCCCCATCAATAACACTTTCTTTAGCATTCGCCAAAGCTTCATCCATGCGTTTTAGCCCTTTGTCCAAGGTGCGTAAAAAAGATTCTTCTTCTTCTTTTATCACTTTTCCCACAAAGTCGGATTGGTGTTGTAGTTCGGAGAATACATGACTGAATTGGCTTGCAAGAGTCGGTACCAGTTTACAAAGTATCGCATCCTTTGAATCTAAATACGAATAGGCATACCGAACCGCCCGGCGGAGGATGCGGCGGATGACATAACCTGCGCCGGTATTGGATGGCAATTGTCCATCAGCAATACAAAAGCAGATAGCCCTGATATGGTCGGCGATCACGCGAAAAGCAACCGCTTGCTTGCTATTACTGTAATCGTATGTTTTGCCGCTTAGTTTTTCTACTTCGGAAATAGTGCCGGTGAATACATCGGTATCGTAGTTGCTCGTTTTGCCCTGGATAACTCTAACCAGTCTTTCAAAGCCCATACCCGTGTCCACGTGCTGCGCAGGTAAGGGTTGAAGGCTACCATCTTTCAGGCGGTTAAACTGCATAAACACATTGTTCCAGATCTCGATTACCTGTGGATGGTCATTGTTAACCAATGTGCTTCCATCTACCAACTGGCGCTCAGCATCCGTTCGGCAATCCACATGTATTTCGCTACAGGGACCGCAGGGGCCGGTGTCGCCCATTTCCCAGAAATTGTCTTTTTTATTACCCAGCAGAATGCGGTCTTCGGCAATCCATTTTTTCCATTCAGTAAAGGCTTCTTCGTCTTTTGCCAGGTCCTCTTTAGCATCGCCTTCGAAGATGGTTACATAGAGCCGGTCTTTAGAAATGCCAAACACTTCCGTCAGCAATTCCCAGCTCCAGGCGATAGCATCGGTTTTAAAATAGTCACCAAAGCTCCAGTTGCCCAGCATCTCGAACATGGTATGGTGGTAGGTGTCTACGCCCACTTCTTCCAGGTCGTTGTGTTTGCCGCTTACCCGCAGGCATTTTTGCGTATCGGCTGCACGTGGCCATGGCGCTGGTTTATTGCCCAGGAAATAATCCTTGAACTGGTTCATACCGGCGTTGGTGAACAGCAGGGTCGGATCGTTCTTAATCACGATGGGTGCGCTGGGCACGATGGTATGGCCTTTTGATTTAAAAAAGTCGAGGAAGGTCTGACGTATTTCGGCTGAAGTGATCATGCTATGGAAACGTGTTTCTAAAATTATGATTGCGAAAAAAAGGCAGCTATATTTGACGGCCCGATTTTTAAGCGAGGGCAAATGTAAAGATTCTCTGTTGGTTCCTGCTGTTGGTCCGTGAGGACGCGAACCAAGGCGGTGGGACGGGTATAGCCGGAAAGCAGAAAATGATCACGGGTAACTTTTGTTACATTTGAAAGACAGAAAACTTTACAATGGATAATGCAATTTTTGTTAACAGGTTAGAAGTATTACCGGAGCATATGAAGTCGGAGGTGTTGGATTTTATTGATTTTCTTATTTCAAAAGCTACCAGGGAACAAAAGACAGAAATAGAACCCAAGCCAAAATTTGGAAGCGGGAAAGGCATGTTTATAATGCACAAAGGCTTTGATGAACCACTGGATGCCTTTAAAGAATATATGGAAAAATGAGAAACCTGCTTGATACGCATGCCTTAATCTGGTTTATTAATGGAGACACACAACTTTCTGAAAAAGCCAGGAGCGCCATTGAGCAAGAAGGGGCTGTCAATTATGTGAGCATAGCCAGCCTATGGGAAATAGCTATCAAAGTAAGTCTTGGAAAACTCGATTTAAAAACGCCTTTTTTAGCGGTGTAGCAACAACTGCATGATAATGATTTTAATACGTTACCTATCTCTTTCAACGATACTGCTCAACTTTTGCATTTGCCTTTTCATCACAAAGATCCTTTCGACAGAATCATCATCAGCCAAAGTATCAATAACAACTTGTCCCTTATTTCAAAAGACGGACAGTTTGAAGCCTATGGAATAAACCTTGTTTGGTAAAAAGAAGAACCAACCACTTTTAGCACACTGCAATATCCTGATCTGCCATCCTTTGATAAAACCTTCTTTTGAAGAAAGTAAAATACTTCTATAACACCCATACACTCCGCTACGAAAAGCTGGAGACGCCGCTACGGGTCAAGCTGTTGCGGGTATTTGGGTTTATAGCGGCGGCGCTGGTGAGTTCGGTGATCATCGTGTTGATAGGCCAGCGGTATTTTCCCAGTAACAGCGAACGCAACCTAAAGGACGAGAACACCCAACTCAATTACCAACTAAAAATTTTACAGCAGCAACTCGTAGAAATAGACCAGCGGCTGGACGCAGTAGAGAAACACGACAACACCGTGTATCGTAACATTTTTGAAGCAGCACCTTTGCCTGATAGCGCCCGGGTAAAAGGAGTAGAACGCATTGCCGAGCTTACCAAAGTGAGCCGGATGAACGAGAACCAACTGGTGCAAAGTATTTCAACCAGCATGCAAACGCTATATAACCGGTTGGATAATCAAACCAAATCCTTTGATGACATAGAAAAAATGGTGGCCAATAAGGCGCTGCTACTTGCTGCTATCCCTGCGATACAACCGGTAAGCAACAAGGATCTTACGCGTATCGCAAGTGGGTTTGGCTATCGTACCGACCCCATTTATAAAGTCACAAAAATGCATAGTGGCCTCGATTTTACGGCCCCGCAGGGCACCCCGATCTACGCCACTGCCGACGGCACAGTTGAAAGTGCCGACATCGGAAGTACCGGTTTTGGCAACCACGTAGTGATTGATCACGGGTACGGCTACGAAACCTTGTATGGACATATGGTACGCATAAAAGCCCATGCCGGGCAAAAAGTAAAGCGCGGTGAAATGATCGGCTGGGTAGGCAGCACCGGTAAAAGCACGGGCCCTCACTGCCACTACGAAGTGCATAAAAACGGAACGCCGGTAGACCCCATCTATTATTTCTATAATGATATTACGCCCGAACAATTTGACCGGCTGTTGAAGCTGGCGGCTACGAGTACGCAGAGTTTTGATTAATAAGAGTCCGGTTGCGTTGGCTGAAGGCAACGGGAATGGATGCCTAACGAGGGGAATTCAGCCATCACGACCTCACAACCCGCCCGTTATTTTTCAATTCCATGCAGTGATCTTTGGGTCTTTTCCATTTCCATCCATTTCCGTGGGCTTTAGCCGACGAGTATTCTCATCATTCCCTACTTTTACAACATGCAGCAGATAGACATTTTTGCAACGGTTACCGATCCGCCCAGCCCCGAAAAGGCAAAGGAGGAAAAGCCGGTATCCAAAAATGTGGTGGAGCAGGTGACTGAAAGAAAGCTGGAGAAAAAGGCGGGGAATGTGATGACCAACCCGATGGGTACCGAAATGGTGGTGAACGACCAGATCAAGGTGAAAATGAAGCAGCTGAAGCGCCCGGAGGAAGAAAAACGAACGGCTGCCAACGACAGTGCCGCCCTGATCGATCGCATCAAAGCCAAACTGAAAAAGGAATTCGACCTCACCACACCGGTGGAAAGAAACGACGACGATTATCAGAAAGGCGGCAAGCCTAAAACCGGCGAGCATGGTATCGAATCTTTTTCGGCGCCGATGAAAATTCCGCCGGACGAAGAATTGTTTCAAAAGCAATACTATACCATGGGGGCAGTATCGGAAATGTTTCATATAAACCAGTCCATGTTAAGGCACTGGGAAAATGAGTTCGATATCCTCAAGCCTAAAAAGAATAAAAAGGGCGACCGCTATTTCCGCCCGATCGATATTAAAAATATTGAACTTATTTACTACCTGATCCGCTCCCGTAAATTTACCATCGAGGGCGCCAAGTCGTTCATCAATCAACACAAAGAAAAGGCGGCGGATACTTTCGCCGCCATCCAGTCATTAAAAAAATTACGTTCCTTTCTTACTGAACTTAAAGCCAACCTATGAGTCGATCTTATTGCAAACTGCGTATTGCCAATTGTAGTTTTCCTGCCACGTTTTTAGTGTTGATCATCGCAAATAGTCTATTGTTTTCCTGTAGTCCATCAAAAAACGCAGTCGGAGTGCCGCCGCTGAAAATGTTTGAAGTGATGGCAGACCGCGACAGCAGCAAGATGCTTCGGGGCATTGTATCAAAAGAACAGATCACCCAGGATCCGGCTTTTACCTGGTACGCCGAAAATATAAAACTTACCAAACCCAACGCTGCTGCGGTTGCTGCCATTGCAGCCAAGGCTGACCAGATCAGCCTGATCATCTTTGGTGGCACCTGGTGCGAGGACACCCACCAGCTATTGCCTAAATATTTATCACTGCTGGAGGCTGCAAAATTTCCCGACAACCGGCTGACACTTGTAACGGTAGACCGCGCTAAAACCACGGTAGGCAACCTGCATAAATTATTTAATATTACGAATGTGCCTACCTGTATCCTGATGAAAGATGGCAAAGAAGTAGGGCGGATTGTAGAGTACGGCAAAACCACTTTTGTAGATAAGGAACTGGGAGAAATGGTGGCAGCGATGCAATAACGCACCCTTTTACCAATATATGCTACAAGCAACCTGGCTACACCTTTTATTAATTGGCACCATGTTTTACCAGGCTGTGTTTATGCTGGTACAGTGGCGGATCTTTTTACGGAGAGAGTATTTGTATTATATCACCTATATTCTCGCCAACACGGCATTTTTTATTTTCCGGCTAGATAAATCGTTGCAATTTTTGCCCCTGCATTTAACAGGTGTGGCCGATGAATACCTTGACCAGCCATTGGTAATTTTTGCTTTTCTAATGTACATAAGGTTTGGCAGTTATTTTTTGCAGTTGCGGGAAACGCAGCAAAGGGTCTATATAGCAGCTAAAAGGCTAGAGCTTTTTTTTATAGGCTTTATAATACTTAAATGCATATTGATACCCATTCACCTGCCAAAGCTCGTTTCAGCTTACTTCTACCTTGCTGCGGTTTTGCTACTTACCATACTGGCGCTGCCGGTAATTATCCGCTTACTGCGGCAAAAAAACCTCCTCAATAATTTTTTAGTAATGGGTGCATTGTGTATCACGGTGGGTGGCGTTATGGGCCCAATAGTCGCATTGTTTTTGCCCAATATGGGCGATGGAAAAGTTATTGTTCACCTGGGGCTTGAAATAGGCATATTATTAGAATTGCTGCTATTAAATACCGGGCTTGTAATAAAAGGCAAATTAGCACAGCAGCGTATTATTAACTCCCAGGAGTATCTGATAAAACAGATGCAACAAACCAATATGCTTAAGGAAAAACTAGATGGCCTTCAAGAAAAATTGAGCAGTGATCTGCACGACGATGTAGGCGCATCGCTTAGCAGCATACAGCTGTATGTAGAGGTGATAGAAAAAGTGATCGATAAAAATACCCTGAGGGCCAAGGAACTGCTGGCACAGGTTAAAACAAATGCCCGGGATGTTATTGGCAATATGGGCGATATTGTATGGGCCCTCAACAACGGCAAGGCCTATAACACCAGTTTTGAAGACCGGCTAAAGAATCATTGCTACGAACTGCTGGCACCCAAAGACATCAGTTGCTTTGTGGAAATCCCCGATTGGTTCCATACCCGTGTAAGCAATATTAGTGTACTGCGCAACCTGATGATGGTAACTAAAGAAGGACTGAACAACATAGCTAAATACAGTCAGGCCAGCCATTGTGAAGTGCAGGCCATACTTACTGACACCCAACTGATGATCAGAATTACTGATGATGGTATAGGGTTTGATACAACGAAAATAAACAACGGTAATGGCCTTAGAAATATGCGCCAGCGCATAGAAGCCATCGGCGGCCAGCTTATGATCGACAGCATAAAAGAGGAAGGTACCACCATTGGAATTATGGTACCGCTGCCCCACCTGTCGCAAGGTTCCTAATATTAGGCATAGGAACGCAACAAAATAATTTCAACTTTTACAATATGATCCGACTAGTAATTTACGACGACAATGAACAGCGCCGGAAAAGCCTGGAAGCATTGATGTTGCTGAGTGAAGAAATCGAATGCGTAGCCAGTTTCGAAGACTGTAGCAATGTGGCGTTCGAAATGGAACTCTATGCACCCGATATCGTGCTAATGGATATTGAGATGCCCAACGTGAATGGCATCGAAGGCGTGGCGATCATAAAAAAGGCCTACCCCTCGATCCATATTATTATGCAAACCGTTTTTGAAGACGACGAAAAAATATTTGCAGCCTTGCAGGCTGGTGCCGAAGGCTATATTTTAAAAAATGCCGGTGCCGATAAGATCATTCAAAGCATCCACGAAGTGCATGAAGGCGGTGCTTACATGACACCCAGTGTGGCCTTACGGGTGATAAAGCATTTTAACCAGAATCCCATACATATCAACTATAACCTTACCCACAAAGAGCAGGAAGCACTTATCCTGCTGGCAGATGGCAACAGTTATAAAATGGTAGCTGATAAAATGTCTGTGAGCTATTTTACGGTAAACGCACATATAAAAAAAATTTATCAGAAGCTACAGGTGCACTCAGTTACAGCGGCTGTGGCTATGGCGTTTAAGAATAACCTGGTGTGAAGAAGCAAGTGGGAAGTAAGTAAAAGCAAATCGCAAAAGCGTCAATAGGTCGCTGGATCAATAAGTCATTGACCTATTGACCCAATGACAGTTCGTTTGCCGCCGGGTATTGTTCCGTCCACCTGTACCCTGCAACCGGTAGCGGGCCAACCTTTCTCAATTCATTCATCACCAAAATAACGCCCGTAAATACCAGGGCTCTCAATTGCTGTTTATAGAAATATTTGTGTTGCGAACTTCTCTTATTGCCGCCATTAAGACCTGGGCGACTATAACTAGTATTAGCTATTGCATCACTTTTTTCAACAATTTAATTTCACTGTTCCAAATTTTAAATTGTGATACCATGAAAAAAACAACCAGCTTTATCTGCTCCCTTGCAGTAGTGCTAGCCCTAAACGCTACCGTGCGCACCGTAAGCAATAGCCCGGCTACCCTGGCCCAGTTTAACACTATCCAGTCGGCAGTAAATGCCAGCGCCGTAAGTGGTGATACGATTTTGGTACACGGCAGTCCCAGCCAATATGCAGGCTTTACCATTTCCAATAAACAGCTCACCATCATTGGCCCGGGTTGGAGCCCTGATAAAAGTTTAGCTTTTACTGCATTGGTCCTGGGTTCAAACATTACCGGCGCCACCAGTAGCAATTCAGAAATTCAAGGACTCACCTTCGTCGGCGGTCTGGCTATTAACAGCGCACATCCCGATAATATGAGAATCATCCGCAACAACTTTGCCGGCACGAGTATCAGCATGAATCAGGGCGGCACTACTTATACCGGCTATTTATTTGAAGGCAATTTGTTCGATAATGGCGGTGCAGATGCCACTGCCAGCAGCACCTACCAAAACTTCATTTTTCAAAATAATTATTTCTACGAATCGGGCTGCTGCCGGGATGGTAACCTGGCCGGGGGATGGTTTAACTGCGTAAATGTATTATTCAACCATAACCTGTGGTTTGGCCCCGGAAGTAGCACCAGAAATATTACAGATGGCAATTCAAATCGCTTCATGACTTTTACCAACAACATTTTTGTACGCCGTAATTTCAATGGTAGGGTTTCATCCAGCACTTTTAATAACAATATCACTTTTAATGCCGGCGTAAATAATCCATGGGCTACCGCCTCTAATGTGGATGGTGGCGGCAATATTGAAAACCAGGACCCGCAAATGGTGGCCCAGGCTGGAGTAAATGCTGGTACCAACGACGCCACTGCAGATTACTCAATACTAGCTGGCCCGGCCAACAACACTGGAACAGATGGAAAAGATATTGGTCTGCTGTACGATGCTGTTGGCAGCCTTAACTGGGTTAATAGCCGGAATAGCCGGTTGCCGAGGATTTTCAACATGAATATCACCAACCCGACCATCAGCAGTGGCGGGACATTGCAGGTAGTGGTCAACGCAAGAAAAAGTAATTAATAAAGATAGTTGCCCGTAACAGGAAACCGTTTAAGGGATGTCATTTTAATGGATGTACCCTTTTCCTGATGCGCGGGCAGGTTGTGCTGCCTATCTTTTGTCCGAAACATAATTCACCTGGCCCTGATTCCTAAGAAGGCCCATGCACGGCCTTCTTTTTTCTAACCAATTTTTAGCTACCGGCCAAACTGGTTAAAATGTAATGGCGGCAGCTCTAAAAAATAGCCATGAAAAAGCTTTTACTCCTCATATATGCTTTGCTGCTGCTCCTAATGTTGCGGGGGCAAATACCTGTAACTGCTGGTGGCTCCAATGGTGGCTGTTCCAACAGCAATATCAATAATATGAATGGCGGTGGGGCTGGTGGCGCAGCAGGCTACACCGTAAGCAGCAGGAGGGGGGGCGATGGTGGTTCCGGGATCCTGGTCGTTTCATTTTACAACGGTTCTAACACATTACTAAAGACAGCACTGTACAACGCTGGCACGAGCCGCGGTGGCGGCGTGTTTAATGCCAACCTGAACGCACCTGCCTACACCGCTACCCATAACTATACCGGCAATGCATTCGTACCTGCGGCCCATGAAACGCAACTCGGTTTATTAAAGAGAAGCAATGGAGCGGGGGCCACCTGGAGCAATGCTGTCGCTATGCTTAACATTGCGACCAATACGCTGATAGTGACCGGGCAAAATACCGAGTACATGATGGGTGAAGGCACAAGTGTGGTGACTACCGGTGGTGATGCGCCCAATATTGCTGCTGCGGAATATTTTATAGACACCGACCCAGGTGCTGGCAGTGGCATTGCCATTCCCGTAACTACAGGAGAGGTGGTGAATTTTACAGCGGTTATCCCAACTTCATTGATAAATGGATTTCATTTTCTTGCCATACGTACCAAAGATGCTGATGGCAAATGGGGCTTGTTTGAAAGCCGCGGCTTTTTTGTAAACAATGCAACTGCCAGCGATGCGGCCGATATCGTGGCTGCGGAATACTTTTTTGATACCGATCCCGGATCCGGCAATGGGTTAGCCATAACGCTAACCAGCGGCGCGGTAGTAAATTTTAGCCCGACCCTTCCCACCAGTTTATCCCCCGGCTTTCACTTTATTGCCATCCGCACAAAAGATGCAGATGGGAAATGGAGTTTATTGGAAAGCCGTGGCTTTTTTGTAAACGATGCAGCCGCTGCGGATGCAGCCAACATCGTTGGCGCAGAGTACTTCTTTGATACCGACCCAGGCGCCGGAAGCGGGCTTGTTATTCCGGTACAGTCAGGCGCAGTGGTAAACTTCAGCCCCACAGTTCCTACCAGCTTATTGCCTGGATTTCACTTCCTGGCCCTGCGTACAAAAGACGCTGATGGCAAATGGGGCTTATTGGAAAGCCGTGGATTTTTTGTAAGCGATGTGGCTTCAGCAGATGCCGCCGACATCATTGCCGCCGAATACTTTTTTGATACTGATCCCGGTGCCGGCAGCGGGTTTCCCATAACCGTTTCAGCAGGCGCAGTCGTTAATTTTACTGCACCATTACCTACCAGTCTGTCGGCCGGATTTCATTTCCTGGCCATCCGCACAAAAGATGCCACAGGTAAATGGGGCCTGATGGAAAGCCGTGGATTCTTCGTTGCTACCGCCACCGGCGATGTGGCCAATATTGTGGCTGCGGAATATTTCTTAGACCAGGATCCTGGGCCTGGAAATGGTATAGCAATCGTTGTACCCACCCCTGGCGCAACCATCAACGAAACCTTCTCCTTACCGCTGGATTTTAATTTGCCGCAAGGCCACCACGAATTTGCCCTGCGTGTAAAAGACAATGCTGGCAAATGGGGATTGTATGCAAAAGATACATTCTTCATTCCGTTTGTAACAGTTCCCAAAGTATTTATAGGCAACGTGCCTGCCAGCATGTGCGCCGGTGGAACGCTGAATGTGCCTTACACCACCAATATTGATTTTGGCCTGGTGAATACATTTACCGCACAATTAAGCAATGCTGCCGGAAGCTTTGCCAGTCCTGTGAATATTGGCATATTGGCTACGGATACTACCGGCTCCATTGCTGCTACTATCCCCGCAAATACCCCTGTTGGCAGCAACTACCGGATCCGTGTTATTGCCTCAGAGCCAAAAGATACCAGCAACATTTCTATAACTGTCATCAACATTGGACGGGCACCAGAACTGGCCTATAGTATTACAGGCGAAGCTACCACATGCATTGGCAGTCAGGTTTATAACGCCAGTGCCACAGAAGCCGGGGCCACCTACAGCTGGGCAGTTACCGGTGGTGGCTCACTTACACCCAATGGTGCCAGCGCTACGATGAGCTGGACCACGGCAGGGTTGCACACCATCAGTGTTTTTGCCACCAACAGTTGTGGCGTTGGTACTAGCCATACGCTAGACGTTCGGGTGTTTGAAACGGCGCCAACTGCTATCCCCACCGTAACCTTAAACACCAGGACCTTAACGGCATCCAGGCCGGTTTCTTTCTTAGAATTTGCATCGGGCTACTCCTGGTTTAAAGATGGGGTTGTAATCGCCGGCCAAACAGGTCAAACTTACACGGTACCTAATACTGACAGCGGCTCGTACACAGTGGCCTATATCAATACCTGTGGCACCAGCAGCCAGTCAATACCAGTAACTGTTTCTTTTGCGAAACTGGATCAAACAATTGCGTTTGATGCAGTTACGCCAAAGGTTTTTGGTGATCCTCCATTTACAGTAAATGCATTGGCAACATCAGGCCTGACCGTTGTATATAGCCTCTTAAGCGGTCCTGCTACTATTGCAGGCAATACGGTTACGATTACAGGCGCAGGCACGATCGTGTTGCGGGCTTCGCAGGCTGGTAATACCCAATACAACCCAGCGACCGCAGAGTTGTCTGTTGTGGTGAGTAAAACGGCTGCTGCTATTATGTTAACAAACCTCACACAGACCTATGACGGATTTGCAAAGGCCGCCATTGCCACGACCAACCCACTGGGTTTAAACAATACCATCACCTACAATGGTAGCAGCACGCTGCCGGTAAATTCTGGTAGCTACAGCCTTGTGGCAACCATCACCTCACCCAACTACCAAGGTTCCACCACCGCAACATTGATCATTGGCAAGGCCAGTCAAACCATTAGTATTAGCGCTATACCTGACAAGAGTTATAATAGCGTTCCGTTTACGGTTGCTGCCAGCGCCACTTCCGGCTTACCTGTAGTGCTTTCGCTGGTAACGGTACCGGCAACAGGCGTGGCGGATATCGCAGGGAACACGATCACCCTGCTGGGTGCAGGAGGTAGCGTCACAGTTTTTGCCAACCAATCGGGCAACAATAATTATGATCCGGCTGCAGCAGTCTCTACGCCATTTACAGTTACACCACCGCTGGCAAACGATCTCCAGATGGTATCGTTGCTTAGTCCGGTAAGCGGTTGCAGCCTGGGCGCCAGTTCTAATATCACCGTACGTATTAAAAACCTGGGGACTACAACAGCTTCGGGCTTTAATGTATCTTATCAGGTAAATGATGGTATCGCCATTACCGAGCCGATCAACGCCACCATTGCCGCAGGCCAAACGCTGGATTATACTTTCGGTTCTCCGGCCAACTTCACAGCTACCAATACAACATATGCCATTAAAGCTTATACCGCCCTGGCTACTGATAGCCGGTTAAGCAATGATACCATCGTGGTGGGAGTAACCCGCTTTGCGCCTCCAAATATGGGTGTTTCTCAGGATACGTCTATTTGCAACGGTGGCACGGCAACACTCAGAGCTTATGGCGGCAGCATCTATAACTGGACAGGCGGCCCGGCTACAGCAGTCTATACTGTTAGCCCAACAATAACGACAAACTACCAGGTGGCTATCACCGATATAAACGGATGCACGACTGGTAACTTTAGTGTAAACGTAACCGTGAATGCCAACCCTGCGGCCAATGCGGGCATCGATACCAGCATCCTTCGTGGCAGCAGCTTAACGCTTACTGCAACAGGCGGCAGCAGTTATTTGTGGAGCAATGGCGGCAATACGGCGAGTATTGATGTATCGCCGGTAAATACGACTACCTATACAGTTACCGCTAAAAATGCTGCCGGTTGTACGGCTACCGATAATGTAATTGTAACTGTAAACTTCAGCGCTTTAAGTATTACGCCATCTATCATCGACTTTGAGGGAGTAGTGCAGGACTCTGCTAAATCTGCTCTCATCACTATTGTAAATAATGGAACATTCACCGAAAATATCAGCGGTATTACCAATCTGCTGGCGCCTTTCACCACCACATTTACCACTCCACAAACGCTGCCCCCGGGAACTTCTGTCACCATGCAGATCAGGTTTAAACCAACGGCTACCCTGTTTTATAATAATGTGTTTACGCTGGCTACCAGCGTCGGTAACTTCAATATTACCCTCAAAGGGCGCGGCGTAGTAGCCGCGCCGGTCTGGAGTGTTACACCGGCTAGTTACGATTACGACAAAGTGCCGATCAACACTTTTGTAAACAAGGATTTTGTTTTAAAGAATACCGGTAATGTATCTATCAAAATAAGCTCGGTCAGTTCGTCCAATACCCGGTTTGTAGGAACGGTAAATGGCCTCACCGATCTGCCTGTTGGCGGTACCGTGATCTTAACCATTCGGTTTAACCCGATTGCTATTACTACCTACGATGGCACCATCACGGTTCGTACTTCTACTGCCGGCCTGGCCATCATCAAACCAATTGTAACCGGCAAGGGCTTTATACCGGGCGCCTTACCTCAGTTACTTTATACATCGCCGGCACCGTATAACGATACCAGTGGCGTATCGCCCAATGTAGGTCCACCCGGGGTGTACACTTATAATGTTATTTACAAGCATCCTGGCGGATTAGCACCATTGGCAGGTTATCCTAAAGCAGGTATTGATAAAAATGCAGACGGTGATTTCGTTGATGCGGGTGAGAGTATTAATAGCATGACCAAGGTAACGGCAGGCACTAACTGGGCTGCCGGCGTGGTCTATACTTTTGTTACCAGCCTGCCCATCAGCAATAATTATGGCTACCAGTTCTTTGCCACCGATGCCAATGGCAACGATGCATTACCTAATATGTACAAGCGTGGCCCGCTGGTTACCAGCCAGGCATTAGACCTGCACATTTTTGCTGATGATATCACCTTCAGCAATAACCATCCAAACGTAGGTCAGGACTTTACTGTGAGTGCTACCATCCACAACAACTCTCCGTATTCAGCCCAGGATGTAAACATTCGTTTTTACTATAAAGACAGTATCTATTTATTAAGTGATACCATTCCATTGATTGATGCCAATTCGCAAACCACGTTAACACATACGCTTAATTTTTCACCCGATGGCTTCTACCCGATTAAAGTCTGGATCGACAGTATTCGTAAGCAGCCCGAATTCAACCTGCTGAATAACTACGCCAGCAGACCGGTGATTGTGGGCTTGTTTACGGTGCCGGGAACGATAGATGTAACCGCCAGCGCCACACCAGACGGCTGCAATAAGGGTAAGGTGATTTATAGCGGCAATGCAAAATACCGCGGGCTAAATCTCGAGGGCACACCGCCGGTTGAAGGCGCTACCGTGATCATCAGCGTGTTAAACTACGAAGGTGGTGTAAGAGAGATCACCACGCATACAGATAACAATGGTAATTGGTATTTCTATGATAATCCATGTGCCCAGGATGTCAATCCACAGGATTGTTCGGGCTACCAATGCGGTGTCACGTACAACTATACAGTAGAAGTAACCGATTTCACACTAACCAGTCCTGCTGTCGCCGGAAGTGTTAACAGGCCTTGTGTAAACTGTAATCCAGATGGTTTCATCCGGCACGACGCTTCACTCGGTTGCGTGTTGCCCAACGAAGCCTTTAATTATAGCATTGGCATTTTGAATTTCAGTGAGGATTACTTCGGCAACAGACTTTGTGCTCCCACAATTTTCAACGATACGATCACAGTATTCCAAAATGGCGCACTTGCTTACACGTATGCGCTGGATTCTATTACCCGGTGCGGATCTGTATCTTTCAACAGCCATTTCGCCGGTCTGCCTGTGGGACCACAATCATTAGCATTTACCCATAGCTACTATACTGGTACAGGCGAACGCAGGGAATATTCACAAGTGAACACCATGGATATACCATCACCCAGATTCGATCTGTCGCTTGAAGGTGTTAATGTAACAGGAGTGCGGTCGTTTAGCTTTACTGAGAGAAACCTAATTGAATGTGGTGCAGTGCCGGGCGGGAGACATAAGTTGTATTTATATGATTCGTTGCCTGGCTACGTAGAGAAAGTGCTGATCGATTCTTTTATTGTGGATACTATCGGAAACTATTATGGCAGCGACACTAAGACCTTTAGCTACAGCAATCCAAACTGGCCTGTGGGTTGCCATTATCTCACAATCATTACCGATGTTGATAACGTATTGGCAGAATTGAATGAAAATAACAACGTGCTTACAGCAATATTCTGCGTACCATTCCCGGATATTAAAGTCAGGGGCATTAAATTCTCGAGCTCGACAGTAACGGCCGGATCGCTGATCAACTTCTCTGCTAAATTTGAAAATTCAGGTACGAATATTACGGCTCCGTTCAGGGTAGCCTTCAGGGCTAACGGGGCATTGGTGGGCACCAAAATTTCTATACCATCCATGTTGGCAAACGAGGTGATTGAAATTGTGAGTGCGCCCTACCAAATACCCACAAACCCTTGCCCAATACAAATTATAGCCTACGCAGATGATAACAATGAAGTAATTGAGTCCAATGAATTAAATAATACGGACACCACAATATTTGGTATTAATATCAACGCGGGACGCAGCTGCACGGCGGAAGATGAAGAAACTGTGGGCGCAGGTTTCTTTAGCCTGGACGACCCATTGTCTGTATGCTTTGCTTATGAAGCCCCGAAGGGGATACAAACCTATTTTGCCACTACCGTTCGCAATCTCGGCACAAGGGATGCCAGCAATATCAAAGTGCGCTTTACTTTACTGGGCAATGTAATAGGTACCGACGTGATACCCATTTTGAAAGCCGGTAAAAAAGTAGAGAGCGGTTTCTTCTACACCTTCGATACGGTGGGCAGGTTTGTCATCAGTGCCTTTGCCGACTACACGAAAGAGATCTGTGAAATAAACGAATCCGACAATATTGGCCTCATCCATGTGGATACCAAACCGGTGTTTCCTGATTTGGAAATCCTGTCGCAGCATATCGCTCCAAGCAATCTGAATCCCAACCCGGGCCAGCAGATCACTATTGTGTCCTCCATTCTCAACATTGGTACCGGCCCAAGCAGGCCAACTAAAGTCCGGTTCTGGGTAAATGATGTGCCACTGGGTGATGACATTGGCATCGATAGTATTTACCCCGGCATGGATACAACGGTGATGGCCACGGTGTCTTATTCCAATAATATTGTAGGTCCCAAGATCATTAAAGTAAAAGCGGATGTAGGCGGGATCATCAGTGAAAGTAATGAAAGCAACAACGAAGCCACCAGGTCTATCATTGTGGGTGCCGCCCCCGATTTTGCCCATTCGGTGCACGAAGCCATCACCCTGAGCCCTGTGGTATTTGGAGTGGGCGATACGATCAACATCTGCAATTTCCTGCGCAATTACGGCGGCGATATAGGAACGGCCTGGCTGAGATTTAGCTATGTTGGTCCCGACAACACGATACATATTATCGATAGCGTCCAATTTACATTGGGCAGCAACGATAGCATGAAAGTCTGTTTGCCCTGGGGGGTCGTTAACCAAACCGGCACTATTATTACAGAAATACTGCATAGCGTGCCGCCTGAATTTAATGAAGAAAACAATCGGGATACTTTGAATTTTAGTGCTGCTTTGCCGCTTACGCTGCTATCTTTCAATGCCAATAAAGCCGGCAATGATATCCAGCTTTCCTGGACCACCACCAGCGAGGTTAATGTGGGTCGTTATGAGGTGGAGCGCAGCAGCAATGGACGTGTGTTTGAAAAGATTGGCAGCCTCATCGCTGTAAACCGGAGCGGCTCCATCACTTATAACCTACCGGATTACAATCCATGGGCCAGCAACGGCAACCAGTTATTTTATCGCTTAAAAATGATAGACCTGGACGGTCATTTCCAGTATAGTAAAACGATCAGTTTTACCAACAGCCTGTTCTCCGGCATTCATGTAAGCCCCAACCCAACCAGCAACTATCTGAACATACAATTACAGGCACCAAAAGGGAATCACCTGATTAAGATTATAGATGCTTCCGGTAAGATCTGCGTCGTCAACAACTTTGAATTATTGCAGGGCAGCCAGGTGGTGAAAATGAATGTAAGCAACCTGGCTTCGGGCATCTATATCATTATGGTACAGTATCCAACAGGTAAAACAGATCGCGTCAATTTTATAAAAGCAAACTAAACCACACATCACACTAACTACTGTTTTACGCAGGTATTGCAGGTCAAAAAATTGAATTATGAAAAAGCTATTTCTGTCACTTACGCTGGTGCTGGCTTTCGCATTCGCCAATAGCCAATGCACGAACTATCTGGGTCCTGATAAATTTTTCATGCCTTGCAGCAACCCGTACATATTGGACCCGGCTATTATCTTTAGCCAGCCAGCCAGCACGACTTTTACCCTGGAGCAATGGGGGGCGTTTGATACCATACCTGGACAAAACGGCGCGCCAGATACGTTACGGCCGCTTACCAGTAAAACCAATTTCATAGCTGTTCGCGCAGATGGGTGTATGGATGCATGTGTAGTAAGCGTGGGTGTAAGAGTATGGCCTATTCCGGACCTTGGCCCGGATGAAACACTCAGTTTAGGTTTTCAGCAGGAGACGATAGATATTTTTTCGCTCTACATTCAGCGCGTGATTTTTACCAGCGGATACAACCACCACACCTGGAGCACACCTACCCCACAAGATGTAGATACCGGGTTCTACAGCGTAACGGTGGTAACGCATGATGGCTGTAGTGATGTACTGAATATTACGGTAAAATGTGGATTGAAAAGAGATACCATCGTAAGAAAATGTAACGAGTTAACGTTTGACTTAACCTCGTTGTTTGTAAAAAGTGGCTACAGCAATGTGTGGAAGACCATCGGGATAACCCCCTCCGATACCCTGCCAACTGCTAACCCCGCTGCCGTGGATACGGGGAAATATATGCTGCTGACGAGTAAGGCAGGCAGATGTACGGATACGATGTTTGTTAAAGTAGAGAACCTGCCGAGGCTGAACCTCGGTCCAGACCGTAGTGTGGTGAAATGTTTTGGAAGTACCATTGATGTTACCAGCGAATTTTTGCTAACGGGCTTAACTACGTTATGGAATATTCCCGATGCCACAAAAGCACCCATCGGCAATCACCGGCTCATAGCTACAAACATGGACGGCTGTAAGGATACCGCATTCATAGCCGTGAGAGATACGGCAAAGCCCTACATAGGGCCGGATGTAAATGAACGCATTTGTCCCCAGGGAGATACGTTAAACCTGACCAGCAGTTTTTTAATAAATGACCTGCGCACAATCTGGAATACACCCAATCCAACAAAAGCCGCCGATGCAGGGAGGTACAGGGTGATCGCACTTAATGGTTTCGGGTGCCGGGACACAGCGTTTTTTACCATTGAACATTTTGAAAGACCATCATTTTTAAACGACACTACCGTTAAAATTTGTGATGGAAAGATCAGAAATCTGAATACTATTTTTCAACTGACGGATGATTATGTATTAGTGGATTGGAATACGGCTAACCCAACCGCCGCAGGGCCCGGCGTGTACACCATTACCATACAAAACTCCTTTACGGATTGCAAATACAAGGCCGACGTAACTATAGAAGTAATACCTAATACGGTACAAGCCTTAAATTTCTGCGTATTCAACACAGGCAACACATCAATTTTTACAACCAATGATTTCAGAACAATAACTATCGACAAGAGAGGACATGTATGGGCAGGCTCACAGTATGGCGGGCTGTACAGATTCTCGCCATTAACAGGTACTGCATGTGGCGGCATCTGGCAAAAACTGATGCCCTTCAACGGCATACCGACTATCGGGAATGCTTACAGGGATTTATACCCAAGTAACATCATCGGTGATACCAGCATCTGGGCCGCAAGTATGGGTCACACGCCCGCACAGGATATCACAGGCGGGGTAGATCATATTAGCAGCCTCACGGCAACGGTGGAGCATTTTGGGGCGAATGCAGATAACAATAATGGGTCATTTACATCAAGACACGCACAATCGATAACACTGTCTAACTCGGGTAAAGTATATGTTGCATTGGGCTCCTCGTTACAGCCTGATACTACTTTGTTTGGCGGCGGTACTTTCCAGATCCTGGAAGGCGGAGCTTTTGTACACAACCAGCTAAATGCGCCACCAGTATTTACACAATTGCCAATTGATGTTAGTGTTGAAGACATCAAGTACAGTGCGGTAGGCACAAGAGGAAATGAGGTGTGGATAGGCGTACAACGGTCTGTCAGCCAAAATACCGGCACCCATAATCCCCGCATCCAAAAGTGGCAAGACGATACCAACTCTTTTGGTGGCATCATTAACGAAACAAATTCGCCTATCCCATTTGCCAATACAAATCTAATTGTAACAGCCATATTTACAGCTACAGACGGGAGAACATATGTAGGATTAAATGATTCGCTGGGCATTGCCGTGTTGGCAGCGGGCGACCAGTCAATAGATCCTCATTGGACGATTGTAAATACCAGTAATTCGCCCCTGCCCTATAATGCCCGTATTAATTTTAATGCGATTACCGAAGTAAATGGCGAAATATGGTTTGGTACCAGCCACGGCCTGATGGTGTATGATGGTGTTGGTCCGCTTACTGAGTGTGCTTCCTACCAATTTTATACTACTGCTCAAAATTTACCATCAAACAATGTGACAGATATTGCTTTTGACACCGCTAATTATAATATTTGGATCACTACAACAAATGGCGTAGCCAAAGTGATTACCAACCATGAAATTTTTGGTACGGTCTACAATATCAGCTGCGGATTTCCTGGCAGTCTTCGTAGAACGATGAAGAAAATTCCCCTCGAAAATGCCAAGGTCTTCCTGTTTCAAAAAAGAGCCAATTTACCTGATATTATTGTAGACTCAAAAACAACGGATGCAACCGGCACATTTAATTTTAGTAATGTAACGCCTCTCAAAGAATATTATGTCGATGTGCGGTATAAGAATAATTTTTATCAGTACCGATACAAAAATACAAAATCCAATTCTATTATTGGAGATGTATTGATACCCGATAGTTTAAGCCAGGAACTGGACAGCTTAATGGAGTTAGCTTACCAAAAGCCTATCAGTTTTGACCAGTATTTTATAGGCAGTATAACCCCAACTATTGCAACCGGATTTGACATTACCAACTATTCCCAGCCCATTGATTACTATAACGCCCATGTTATAGATTCCAATCATACAAAAAGAGTAGAGAATATCGCGGAATACTACCTATCGGTGGCTGCCATATACGCGATGGCTCAAAACCGTATAGATTTAAAGGCAGAACAATACGCGGCGTTCCTGGATGCGGCACACTCTGTATTAGCATTTACAAGTCTGGGAACTGAATTTAACAGAAGTAATCTTTTTGGAGAAAGTGATGCAAAAAAAGCCTTGATGACCAATATTGTCAAGACATTGATATTGGGAATCAAATTCACATTTAATAAAGCCTTTGAAGCAATTGCTGATGAGGATACAAAAGCCAAATTTGGAGAACCTCTTAAAACGCTGAATACGATTGTAGACCTGAGTGTAAACGCCCTCAACAACGGGGTGGTGGCGACCGTTTTAAATGAATTGGTAGAGTTTACAAAAAAGCTCATTCTAACATTACCCACCGCAGTTTCCTACGAAACGTTTTGCAGAGAGGAGCATGAGTTGCTGATCCAAACTTTAGCGGCACAGGCTACCTCCCTCGCTTCAAACCGCAAATATGAATTTGCCTTTCCGGTGATTTATAGCACTACAGATCCATTGCCGCCTGCAGCGCCATCATTTAACAAACAACAGATTACCATACATGATGAAGCGAAGGAGGCTATTTCGCTTGATAAAGATGTTGCCAAGCTTGCTGATGCCGCAGCCGGTGCTTTTGATGCTGCCGCCGAACTCGTTAAGGTGAAAAACATACAAATAGCCATGAAGATATTTGCCACAGTTTCCAAAGGGATCAATACCGGCCTCTTAGTGAGAGCTGGTTACAGAGGGCTGGTGTCTTCCGACTCTATTGGTGTTTTGTCTCATTACGTATTAAGGGAAGCTGGCTTTCCGCAAGGTGGAGCAGCTATGCAACCTGGCGACTTAACCCAAAACCTGACAACGCAAGTTGTGCTCGATTCGCTACGCGCCAGGCGTACCCGTTACAAGCTTGCCATTGATAATTTAAAACCCTATTACAATACGGCATTCGATTCTGTTAACTTTTATATCCAACTTAAACAGTATACTCAGGTAACTTCTCTTTTAAAAGAAGAGCTTGATAATGTTAATTACACTTTGCTGCCCCAAGTCAAAGCAGGAATTGAAAATGTAAATTTTTACCAGCCCCGCCTCGATATTACCATCGATAGTTTTGCTCATAATTTTCTCAGAGACGATGCGCACTTTGGAATAGACAACCTGGCCTTTTTGTATACAACGGACTCCGTAAGCCTTAAAGCTTCGCTTGGTATTGCAGCAGATAAGCTAAAAATTTTGATAGACAGTACCGTAAATGCATACGAGCTGTTGTTTACAATGGGGAGCAATATTGGAACACCTGCTTACCTGTTGCAAACAGGATTTAGCCTAAATTTCAGTAATCAGCCAGATAGTAGCGGTACCGTTTTTTATACACTGAAAAACATTGGGAGTCTACCTCAAAACAATGTAAGTGCACTGATAGGACAACCTGCCGGAGGCTTTACGATTACGAGCCCTGCATTTGTGAGCCTTGGCAATTTTACACCAGGTCAAAGCAAACAACTGAGCTACTCCTTTAAAGCCCCTCATGCAGATACCATAGGAAATTATACTATCCAATTATTTGCCGATAATGGTAATCACAAGAACATTGATGGCATTTTAATGACCTTTACAACCGGGGAAATAACCAGTATTGCAGATGGCCTTTGGAGTACCCCTGAAACCTGGAGTAATCACCAGGTACCCACCGCTGCGATGGATATAACCGTGAAGCACCAGGTAGATGTAGACATTACGACCGCAGTATGCAAAAGCGTTAAAGCGATAGCGCCTGGCTTACTGAAAGTGAAGACTGGCATGAAGCTACTGATTGTAAAATAGCCGTGCCGTTCAAAAACGTTCATTGGGATCTAACGATTTCAGGGCTATTTTGCCGCCGCCCTGTGAATAACGATATCTGTTTTATCGGCCGCCAGGTCAATACCCAGTTGCTCCAGCGCAGCCACCAAGCCAAGGTTGATGGTTTGCCGCATCAGCTGAAAATCTTTTATTGGCTGTTCTACCGACGTATAATATTCAATCGATATAACGTGCGATTGCTGGCCGGTATCGCTGAGAAAAACAGTGCTGTCTTCCACATGTTCCTGTTGCAATATGATATTTGCCTGGCTGAGAAACGCTGTAATTTTTTGAACAGGCGTACTTAAACCCAACTGAAAAGTCGTTTCCACTTTTCGTTGAGTGCGCAGGCTTTGATTATCCAGTACTGTGTCCACCATTTGTTTATTAGGAACGGTTACATATGTTTTATCTGTGGTGCGGATACGCGTGCTTCTTAGGCCGATACTTTCTACGGTGCCGGTAACTGCAAGCACTTTCACTACATCCCCGATCGTAAATGGTTTATCAAAAAAGATAATAAAAGAGGCGATCAAATTTTCGAGGCTTTCCCTGAAAGCCAGTGCCATAGCAGCACCCACAATGCTGAGGCCGGTAAGCATGTTGCCGATGGATTTGCCAAAGCCAAAACGGATGATCAGCAATAAGCCAACGATGCGGAGGATGACTTTAAAGAAATCCTTAAAAAAAATGATCAACTGGTCATCGGTCCGGTCTTGGGTCAGGAGAGCTTTTTCATGCATCAGCTCGGCGATGTAATCGATGAGCCGGGTGCAAAGCCAGATAAATGAAATAATGATAGCAACGTTTGAAATGCCGTCGAGTATAACGGCAAAATTGGTTTTGTAGATATTAAAATTAAGTAGCTCAGGGTATTTCAGCGTCCCCAGCGCAATCAGGATGATCAGGATCATCAGAAAGGTTTCAATAGGTGATACCACAAGGTTCCGGAAACGCTTGATGTCAAATGCTTTATGCTTTCTCCCAATAAGCCTGGCGATGAGGCCTGCTACGTATCTTGAAAAGAACTGCTTGAATAATAGTGTAAATAATATCATTCCCGCCACTATCAGGTAGCGCAGAATGGTGTTGTCTAGTATAATCTGATCTAAGAAATGTTGAAACATGCTGCGAAAATAAACTTCACAAGGCATACAACCGTGAATCCCGGGTGTAGGCGACCGCTTCTTTTTAAAGTTGCCATAGCGTAAAAGACTTATTGACCAATTACAGAATGACCAATTCAGGATTTCCCCGTTGTAGGATATAACTATGGTAACTGATACACTTCCACGATGCCGCGGTAAGGCATTGAAAACAATTTGTTACCCACTATTTTTATCTTAATGGCGGTTAGAATAGCAGCGGGCAAAAGCTGATGTTTTGTCTCGATGGTGGAAGGTTCATAATACACCAGCCCGGTACTATCCCTGGCGATAATGCCTTTTGAAAACCCCTGGACATCTTTTAAATTTTTGAAAGCCACCTGGTTTTGAAGCGTTCCATAATAATCAAAAATGAAAAGCCCTTTCGTGCTATCGTAGGCAAACAGGTACTTGTTAAAATCTTCAATTTTATCAGGTCTGGGTGGGGCGTCAAACAAAACCCTGAAGTCGGTCGTCTCCAGTAATTGTTTACCCGACTCATCTATCTTTTTTATCTTATAATCCAGGTCGTCGAAGACCCAGATATTGTTATCGTAACTCTGGCTGATAGCCCGGGTCTGGAAAATATTCGACAACCGGAGATCGATGGTATTGCGTAGGTTCAGGAACCGGTCCAGTACGATGATGGTGGAGAATTCGCGGTAGTAAAGTAAAATTTTCAATGGGTTGCTGGCATCAATGCTGTAGAGTTTTCCGTAGCGGCGCACATCATTAAACAGGCCCACCGAATCAAAATGATCGTTCAGTTTTTTTATTTGCTGGCGCTCTCCCACCAAAAAAAGATTACCCAGGTTGTCGGTCGTAAAATCCGCAATATCGCCAGTAATGGTTTTGATGAGTCGGATAGAGCTATCCTTTTGGCCATTTGCACCAAAAAACAAAAGCAGGCAAATGGTTGCCTGCAGTAAACGGTTATGTATGACTGAATGAAACAATCGTTGTTTTATAATTTATACTTTTTGGGTTGGAAACTACCATTTCCGATCTGTGCCGTTAGTTCTGCTACCTCGTCTTCATTTAGTTTCAGGACACGAATAATATCACCTAAAGCAAATACAACCTGCAACATAACTATTCTGGCCACTTCCACATTACTCAAACCCTCTTTTTTCTGTCTGACAGATGCTTTACCAACAGCCAATCCCTGCATAAACCGAATATCCGTTTTTAAATCGTATGTAAATGGCATAAAGTAAAAAGTTAGTTTACGATTTCTTACTTTTTAATGGTATAGTAGCTTTTATAACAGGATTCTTTAGCAGCTCAATTTCTGTCAACGGAAGCCCGGATATTGCGGCTATTTCTTTAATGGTTAGGGAGCTTTAGATATCCATTTTTAAGGTGATCTGCTTTTTACCTTGTTCAACCCCTTTCTCAAAACCCAATCCTTCACCATTAGCCCATCCCTCTTTGTAGCGGATATCTATTGTCATACCGTAGGTAAATGGCATTGTCGAAGGTTGTTTACGATTTCTTGTTTTTTGATGAAGGGGTAATTTTGCCTACAGAATTCTTTAGCCGTTCAATTTCTGCCAAAGTAAGCCCGGATATTGCCGCTATTTCTTTCATGGTTAGTGAACTTCCTGAAATCATTTTTGCGGCGATCTGCCTTTTTCCTTGCTCAATTCCTTGCTCAATCCCTTGTTCAATCCCTTGTTCAATCCCCTTTTCAACCCCTTTTTCAAAACCCACTTCTTCACCGCCTTCCCATCCCTGCTTATAACGGATATCTGTTTTCATATCGTATGTAAATGGCATAACTAATAATTCATTTGCTGTTTCGTCCTGCAAATTACGCAGTTTAGATAATACTTCCAATTGGATCACATATTTGCCTATATTTTGAGTGGGCGTTTCTAATTGCTTTAATTGGGTTAAAATTTTATGGATGATCACACTGGCTGGCTGGTTTTTAAAATCGCTTAGAATAGTCAGTATTACTTCTTCCGGGTTGCTGGAATTGATAAAGAGTTCGTACGGAAAATCATGAATATCCCGCATTTCAAATTCGTACTTCAGATTGTCCTGTACTAACTGAAGTGCCATTTTGGGTTTGGCCCTACCCACATAGAATACAAACTGCTTCACCCGCAACTTGTATTTGCTGTATAAAAAAGCACGGTATAGCAGCATTCTGCTCAGCATGTTCCGGTCGTCTTTTACCTGGAACTCAATATGGAGTATGTAGTCGTCTGCAGGGTTGCGGTGCAACACTTTTTTTAAATAATCGGCCTCCGCCTCTACAGTCACCTGTATTTTATCTTTGATGTCTTCCGTTTTTGAAAACTTGAGCCCAAATATTTTCTTAGCCAAAAACGGTATCAGCGGTTCAATATTCTCTTTAAACAAGCGGTCGTAGGGGTGTGCCATGTGGTTTTTATTTTTCGAAAGATTTCAGTTCCATATTGTTGCCATCAAAAACAACATAGGTAAAATGCCGGACCCAATCGCCTAAATTAATGTACCGGCTGTTGTCCCCCAGTTGAAAATCAATCGGCAGATGCCTGTGGCCAAACACAAAAAAATCGTAGTGCTTTTTTGCAAGCACTTCCCGGCTGTAAGTGATCAGCCATTCCTTGTCTTCGCCCAGAAATTGTTGCTCGTGGTCGGCCACCGCTTCCCGGCTTTTACGGCTGAAATAATTGGCCAGGCCCATGCCGATAGTTGGGGGCAAAATGCCAAATAGCCAGTGACAGACTGGGTTGCGAAATAGCTTCTTCAGAAGTTTATATCCCCGATCACCCGGCCCCAGCCCATCGCCATGACCGATGAGGAAATTCTTTTCGCCAAAGACAAATTCTTTGGGTTCAAAATATACCGGGATATCCAGCTCTTTTTGCAGGTAGTTTTTCATCCACATATCGTGGTTGCCTACAAAAAAATGCAGTTTGATACCGCTGTCCGTTAGTTCGCCCAGCTTGCCCAGCAAGCGCACATACCCTTTCGGCACCACATGCCGGTATTCGTACCAGAAATCAAACATATCGCCTACGATGAAGATCTCTTTGGCGGAGCCTTTAATACTCTCCAGGAAGCGGATGATTTTTTTCTCCCGTTCGCGGCTGGCGGCAGCATTGGGGGCGCCCATGTGGAAGTCGGAGAGAAAGTAGATATTTTTATTTGCTGCTGGCAGTTCCATGCTGCAAATATGCACTGCATTTTAGCCCCGCAATCACAGTTGTGATGCATTTAAAATTGTCGTTTAGCAAAATTGTCAAATAATTCAAAGACTGCCGGGAGGCACCCCTTTCGGGGACAGGGGGCTAAAAAAGGCTGCAATAATCTTAAATGCACCCCATTAAAAAGCGCCTGGCATAAAAACGCTTGCAGACGCCTATTTTTGCCGCATGTCAGTTTCTACGTCATACGAGGCCGTTATCGGGCTCGAGGTTCATATACAATTACTCACTAAAAGCAAGCTGTTTTGTGGCGACAGCGCTGCTTTCGGTGGAGATCCCAATACCCATATTTCACCCGTTACAATGGCGCATCCCGGCACGCTGCCGGTGTTGAATAAAAAGGCTGTGGAATATGCCATCCGCCTGGGTGTGGCGCTGCAATGCGAGATTACACGCCACAGTTTTTTCGATCGTAAACACTATTTCTATCCCGATTTACCAAAGGCTTACCAAACCAGCCAGATGCTGTTTCCTATCTGCATGGGCGGGCAGTTGGGTATTTCCAACCAGGGGGCAAAAAGCATTGTCCAGATTCACCATATTCACCTGGAAGAGGATGCCGGCAAAAGTATTCATGATGCCCATCCCGACTACACCTGTATTGACCTCAACCGCGCCGGCGTGCCACTATTAGAATTGGTAACCGATCCGGTGATACGCAGTGCCGACGAGGCCTTCGCCTTTTTAACCGAACTGCGAAAGCTGGTACGCTGGCTGGGTATCTGCGATGGCAATATGGAAGAAGGCAGCCTGCGGTGCGATGCCAATATCAGCATCCGGCCGGTGGGCGAAACCAAACTAGGTACAAAGGTGGAAGTAAAAAACCTGAATAGCATCCGGAACGTAAAACGGGCTATCGAGGGCGAAATACAACGCCAGGTAATGTTAACCGACAAAGGCGGAAAGATTATCCAGCAAACGAGGGGCTACGATGCCGATAATAATACCACCGCGCCGCAGCGGGATAAGGAAGAGGCCAACGATTACCGCTATTTCCCCTGCCCCGATCTTCCGCCTTTTGAAGTGAGTAATAGTTACCTGGATGAAATAAAAGCCGCACTTCCTGAATTGCCGGAGCAAATTCTGGAGAAATATATTTCCATACTCCAGCTTCCTGAGCAGGATGCTAAAGTGCTTTCGGAGGAAAAATCGATCAGCGATTATTTCAACCAATTGATTAAAGAAACACCACACACCAAGGCTGCTGCGAACTGGATGCTCGGCCCGGTAAAAAACTGGCTGAATGAAAACAATGCGACCATCGAATCCTGGCCGGTGTCAACCTCCTCACTGGCTGCATTGATTGAGTTGGTTCAGGGTGGCAAAGTAAACTTCAGCACCGCCTGTGCTAAAATTTTACCCATTCTAATTCAGCAACCCGGCGCAGACCCGTTGGCAATAGCTACCGGCCTAAACCTGTTGCAGGATAGTAACGAAGACGAACTGGCAGTTTGGGTAAACGAGGTAATAGCCGCCATGCCCGACAAAGTGCAGGACTACAAAAAGGGTAAAAAAGGCCTGATTGGCCTGTTCGTAGGCGAAGTAAAAAAACGCTCCAAAGGCAAAGCAGATCCTCAAAAAGTGACAGCGCTGCTACAAGACAAGCTGCAATAAATACACACTCTTACCCAACCCGGTCGATACCCAATCGACGATTCGGACCTGTGTCTCCCGTCCCGATACATCGGGAGGGTAGCTTTTGACCGCAGGTCAAAAGCGGGGGTGGTCCTGGCGCACACATCAACAAACTAAAGAAACAAAACATCAATTCAAGCAATGAAGCATTCATCCAAAATACCTTTCCTGCTCCTGCTCGCCGCCATCAGCCTCAATGCCTGCCAGTCGGGCAGCGATCCTAAAACGTTCGAAGTTTCCGGTAGCTTCACCAACACATCCTCCAAAAAAATATTCCTTGCCGAACTCCCGTTCGGCTCCGCAAAACGCACTATCGTTGACACCGCCGCTATCGATGAAAAAGGACATTTTACCCTCACCACCATTTCCAAAGGCGAAGGCATTTACCAGGTATTTGTAGAAAATGGCCCGGGCCTGATGCTGATCAACGACGAGCCCAAAATAGAACTGCATGCCGACGCAAAAAACCTTCCTGCATATACCACAGCAGGAAGCAAGGTGAACGAAGACATGAAAATAATGTTCAGTAATTTTTTGAAGGCAGACAGTATCTACGCCATCAAAAGAAGGTTCTCTGACAGCCTTGAAAAATCCAACGGAAACGATAGCCTTAAGCTAGCCGCGGGGATGGCTACCGATCAAAACCTGACGGCACTCAAAAGGATCCTTACCGACTTTATCGCCAATGAAACCAACGGAACGGCTGTCTACTTTGCCACGGGCATGGCGAAACAGGTCAACAATGAGACAGAGTGGAATTATGTGCTGCAAACAGCGCTTAAGCGTTTCCCCAATCATCCCGGTTTACAATTATTGCGGGTAAATGCCTCCTCGCAAAACTCCATGGATCAACAGGGAAATCAGTTAGTCGGCAAGCCAGTGCCGGATATCTCACTTCCGGATACCAGCGGTAAGCTAATTGCAGTAAGCAGCTTTAAAGGGAAATGGCTGCTGGTCGATTTTTGGGCCAGTTGGTGTGCGCCCTGCCGGGCTGAGAACCCCAATGTGGTAGCCGCTTTCAACTTGTACAAAGACAAGAACTTTACCGTACTTGGTATTTCACTCGATCTTCAAAAAGGCGCCTGGCAAAAAGCCATCCGGCAGGACGGCCTCACCTGGACACATATTAGCGACCTGAAACAATGGCAAAGCAAAGCGGCAGAAACCTATGCGATTAATGGAATTCCGTTTAATATTTTAGTAGACCCGTCGGGCAAAGTAGTGGCTGTTAATTTAAGGGGTAAGGCGCTGCTGGATACATTGGCCGCGCAGGTAGGTAAATAAGTAAAACAAAAAAATATGCGCTTGCCAGTCGATGCTGGTGCCCAAGCTCTGTGTGTTGGCCGCAGAACTCACCGTGGCCTGATTTCGACTTCCACCGTGGCATCAGCCACAGCTCACAAAATCATTTCTTCACCCACTAAACAAACTTCTTTCTTTGTCAGCGCTACCGAATCTTCCCCGAGGCAAAAAATGAAATCTTGCGTCCATCGCCAGCTGATGTTACGCCCGTTTCGTTGCGCTGGTATCCATTTGGGCATTTTTGACAACACCCTGATTACTTCTTCATCTATTCCAAAACCCAGGCCCTTGATGATCTGTATTTCGGTTACCACCCCACCTTTTGTAATGATGCAGGAACAGCGTACCCCGCCTGAAATATCTCGTTCAGCATTTGAGTCCGGGTATTGAAACTGCAGTTCAAAATATCTTAGAAAGGCATCCGTGCCTCCCGGAAATGAAGCCGGTGTTTCCACCACGCATCGGAACAGCGTGTCGTATTCAACCTTATCGACTTTTTGGCCAAAACAACCCAGGGATAACACGGCGGTAAAAAGGAAAAGCAATATTTGTCTTTTCATACATCAGGCCTTTATAAAACGTTCTTTGTTATAGTATAGTTCCTTTAATGGCATCATCACATTCCTGCTTCTTTATTTTATCCTCTGGCGGAATCGAAAATGTAAATTTCTGAACCATTTTGTACGATACTTTGCGGCCACCTGCCTCTTCCGGTATCCAGTCGGGCATTGACATAACCACTCTTATAACTTCCTCATCCAGTCCATAACCCAGGCCTTTAATGATCGCAGCTTCCCTTATTTTTCCGTCTCTGGAAATAACAAAGCTGCATTCAATAGTGCCTTCTATTCCCCGATCAATGGCGGCGCCAGGATAATGGGTATTGGTGGCCAGAAATTTCATAAGAGAGTCTGTACCGCCTTTGAACGGTGCTGTTTGCTCTTCGCATTTATAAAACTGTATAAAGTCTTCATCTTCGAGAGGTTGCCTGGTGACAGTATCACAGTTTGGCGCTTTAATAGCCAACGCTCTTTTTACTGGCAATTTTTCTTCTGGTTCCAACGAAAACGTAATTGTTTGTATCAAACGATAGGGAGCTTTTCTTCCATTATCCTCTGCCGGTATCCAGTCTGGCATTGACCTGACAACCCTTAGTACTTCTTCATCCAATCCGTATCCCAGGTTATTTAAAAGACCTGCCTCTGTTACTTTTCCGTCTGCGCCAATTATAAACTGGCAACGGATGACCCCCTCAATATCATGGTCAACCGCAGCATCGGTATAGTTGGTATTCCCGGCGATATAGCTCTTCAACGAATCGAGCCCTCCTGGAAATTCAGGAGCCATATCTAAACATGAGAATACAGTATTGCATCCCCATTCATCATTTTCACAAGTTTTTATTTCCACCACTTCCCTACGCTTTTTTGTCTTGCCTGTAACAAGCGCAGGCACCACAAATGCCAAAACAGAAATGAAAGTAATCAGGGGAAATAATTTTCTCATAGCAATGTTTTCCTAAAGACACCGCCTTCAGGAAAATCCATACGCATGCTTCGTCCAGAAAATATTAGTTGTTTATGCAACTAATATTCCTACTTTTATGTCGAAATAGTTGCATAGCTAACCAATGGGAAACAATCAATTTAAGAGAGGCGAACTATACAGCGTAATTACTGGGATGGCCAATACCGCCATTGCAAGGCGGTTACAAAAGAATTTCAGACAGGCAGGAATAGAACTTACAGTAGAACAATGGAGCGTGCTGGTGCACTTATGGAAGGAAGACGGACTCAGTCAGCAGGAACTCTGCAACCGCACTTTTCGTGATAAGCCCAGCATTACCCGGCTCCTGCATAATATGGAAAAGCAGGGACTCGTAAAAAGGGTGAGCAGCAAAACCGACCGTCGGATTAACAAAATCCAGCTGACGGAAGTGGCCAGGGAGATGAAAGACCAGTCGACCACCATCGCAAACGATACCCTGAACGATGGCCTCGAAGGCGTAACCAAAGAAGAAGTGGAAGTGGTGAAAAAGGTATTGCAACAGGTGTACGATAATTTGAAGTAGACCTTAACTGGCGCAGGAATGGAGCGTGGGCATGTGTGCGATAACTTCCGGTGCCGGGGGCGTTACTTGACTATAATTTTTTACCGGATCCATATGAAGGCAGCCACGCACCAACCCTTTACATCCCTATATTCTCACACAATGACCGTTGACCTCACCCACTGACCAAAGAAAAAATCGCAAATCATAAATCGTAAATCACAATGAGTACCGCAACACAAACATCGACAGCCCTGAAAGGCGGCGAGTGGCTGGTAAAAGAATCCAACCCGGTGGACATCTTTGTCCCTGAAGATTTTACAGAGGAACAGAAAATGGTGATGGATATGTGTGCCCAGTTCCTGGACGCAGAAGTACTGCCTGTGATTGAACGGATCGACAAACAGGAACCAGGCCTGATGCCATCACTGATGGAAAAAGCCGGTGCCCAGGGCCTTTTGGGTGTATCCATCCCTGAAGAATACGGTGGCTTGGGCAAAGACTTTGTGACCACCATGATCACCGCCGAAGGCATGGGTGGTGGCTTTTCCTTCTCAGTTGCTGTGGCAGCACATACCGGTATTGGGACCTTGCCAATACTATATTTTGGTACCGAAGCTCAAAAACAGAAATACATTCCCAAGCTCGGTAGCGGCGAATGGAAAGCGTCTTATGGCCTGACAGAACCCAACAGCGGCAGCGATGCCCTGGGTGCAAAAACGACGGCTATTCTTACTGAAGACGGCAAACACTACCTGCTCAATGGCCAGAAATGCTGGATTACCAATGGCGGCTTTGCCGATGTGTACACCGTTTTTGCCAAAATAGATGGCGACAAATTCACTGGCTTTATTGTAGACCGCGATACCGAAGGTTTTACCCTTGGACCGGAAGAACACAAAATGGGTATCAAAGGTTCCTCTACAGTACAGCTCTATTTCCAGGATGCGAAAGTGCCGGTAGAAAATGTGCTGGGCGAAATTGGTAAAGGCCATATCATTGCCTTCAACATATTGAATATTGGCCGTATAAAGCTTGCGGCTGCTGCATTTGGCGGTTGCAAAAGGGCTACCACCACTACTATCCAATACGCAAATACCCGCGAACAGTTTAAACAACCCATCGCCAATTTTGGCGCCATCAAATACAAACTGGCCGAAATGGCCACCCGTATCTGGGCCGATGAGACCGCAGTCTACCGCTGTTCACAGGCCATTGGCGATATGGAACATGCGCTGATGGCAGCGGGCAAGCCATTTGCCGAGGCACTACTTGGTGCCGCCGAAGAATTTGCCATTGAGTGTGCCATCTTAAAAGTACATGGCAGCGAAGTGCTGGATTACGTGGTTGATGAAGGCGTTCAGGTACATGGGGGTAACGGATTCAGCGATGAGTATATCATCAGCAAAGCCTACCGCGACAGCCGTATTAACCGCATTTACGAGGGCACTAACGAGATCAACCGCCTGCTGACCGTCGATATGGTTTTGAAACGCGCCATGAAAGGTCGCCTGGACCTGATGGGTGCCGCCATGAACGTTCAGAAAGAATTAATGAGCATTCCAGACTTCGGAAATGACGACGAAAGCCCTTTTGCCAAAGAAAAGAGTTACATTACCAATATGAAAAAGGCCATCTTGATGGTGGCTGGTGCGGCTGTGCAAAAGTTGATGGCAAAAATTGAGGGAGAACAGGAAATTTTGATGAACATTGCAGACATGGCCATTGAAACATATGTGGCTGAAAGTTGTTTGTTAAGGGTAATGAAACAAACCAACGTGGTAGGTGCCGCTGGCTATGTTGAACAGTCGGATATGATGCGGATCACATTGAACGATGCGCTGGATAAAGTAAACAATGCTGGTAAAGAAGCGATCAACTCCTTTGCCGGGGGCGACGACCAACGCATGATGTTGCTGGGCCTCAAGCGCTTTACCAAGGCTGAACCCTTTAATAGCAAGGACGCCAGGAGAAGGGTGGCCGCTAAATTGATTGCAGAAAACAGGTATTGTTTTTAATAAAGAGACTGAAGATTTGAGGGGTTTTTAATTTTAAGAAAGTCAGGCGTTGCCTGGCTTTTTTTTGGCCAATCATTCGGCGGTCTATCATGGATTGGGCGAGAGACAAACATGAATATGCCGCAAATTCCCAGGACCTCTTAACCCAAGTTGCAGCAAAACAGTCAATTTTCGGTTATTTTTCATGATTTTCTGATGCTATTTGAGTTACAATCGTTGCTGGTAAAGGGTTTTGCTTTTGAATTTGGTTTGTAGTACACAGGGGGGTGTTCGAAGTCCGGAACCCTTTTTTAGCTTTGCAGCCATGTATTTAAAGGTTTCCTTTAGGCATAATCCCGCTATTAATAACACTGCCGCTTACTATCGGCTGGTAG
>JBDSXW010000026.1:0-138043 GCA_039925965.1 Chitinophagaceae bacterium | reverse complement strand
GACGAAATAAAGATAGCAGCATATTAATAATACTGCTGATCTAATTAATTACTTTTGCCTTACAATTGTTAGTTTAAAGCCTGCGTGTATGAGTTTTAATATAAAGAATAAAGTTCGCATTGTTACGGCAGCCAGTTTGTTTGATGGCCATGATGCCGCCATCAATATCATGAGGCGGATCATGCAAAGCAAAGGCGCCGAGATCATTCATCTTGGCCATAACCGAAGTGTGCATGAAATTGTAGAAACCGCCATTGAGGAAGATGTACAGGGCATTGCTATAACCAGTTACCAGGGAGGCCATGTAGAATTTTTTAAATATATGAAAGACCTGCTGGATGAGAACGGCTGCGGCCATATAAAAATTTTTGGTGGCGGCGGCGGAACTATTTTACCCGATGAAATACGGGAATTACAAAACTATGGCATCACAAAAATTTATAGCCCTGATGATGGCAGGCACATGGGCCTTGAAGGGATGATTGAAGAGGTGATAAAGGAATGTGCAGCCCCCCCGCCCCTCAAAGGAGGGATTACAGAACATACTCCTGAATGGAATGGAAAACTTCCCCTGGATGAAATAAAAGATATTAGAAAAATTGCAAGGGCTATCTCACTTGCAGAAAATAAAAAAGATTATTCATCATTAATAAAAGAACTTCAACAAAAAGATTCTGACCTAATCCCCCCTTTGGGGGGCGGGGGGGCCGTCCTCGGCATCACCGGCACCGGCGGCGCCGGTAAATCCTCCGTTACCGATGAAATTGTACGCCGCTTCTTAAACAGCTTTACGGATAAAACAATCGCTGTAGTTTCCGTAGATCCATCCAAGAAAAAAACAGGGGGCGCTTTATTGGGCGACAGAATAAGGATGAATTCCATCTCTCATCCCCGTGCTTATATGCGCAGTCTTGCTACAAGGGATGATAACACTTCTCTCAGCAGTCATGTACAGGATGCACTGGACATCTGTAAAAAGGCCGGCTTTGATTTTATTATTTTAGAAAGTGCAGGAGTAGGTCAAAGTGATGCAAGCATACTTGATTACTGCAATATCAGTATGTATGTGATGACGCCTGAATATGGCGCTGCATCACAGTTAGAGAAGATCAATATGCTGGATTATGCTGATATTGTTTGCATAAATAAATTTGATAAGGCAGGCGCATTGGATGCATTGGCTGATGTACGAAAACAGTATAAACGCAACCACGGTTTATGGACGGCAAAGGATGATGAACTTCCTATCATCGGTACTATTGCCAGTAAGTTTAATGATGATGGGGTAAATCATTTATTCGAAAAATTATTATTGGTTATTGAAGATAAAACAAAAGTAAATTTTGGCAGTTATCAATATAGTGCTTCCGCAAAAGTTGGCCAGTCAATCATTCCTCCATCAAGAGTGCGTTATCTTTCTGAAATATCCGATAATAACCGTAGTTATGATGCATGGGTGAATGAACAATCGGCTATTGCAAGTAAATTATATAAATTGCAAGGGGTGATTGAAATGCTTGAAAATCAAAAATTAAAAAAATGACGCAAATGATTAATCAGCTTCGCATCTCAAATTATAAATCTATCAATGAAATTGATTTGGATTGCAGCAGAATAAACGTTTTAGTAGGCGAACCAAATGCAGGGAAGTCAAATATTTTAGAAGCATTGAATTTATCTTACCTGTCATGGTTATTTTATTCAAATAATATAGCCGAAAAAGCAGGGTTTGAAAAAGTGAATATAAAAGATTTTTTTCGTGCAGATAAAGTGGATAAATTGTTTCACTTAGGCGATACTGCAAAACCAATCTCCATAATAAAAAATGGACTTCCGCTTGATACTTTTCTTAGATTTAATCAGGAAAATGATAAAAATATTTTTGAGTGGAGTAATTCAAATGGAACTATAACTGAATTTAATAATGATTTTGTACCGAAAGAAAACACTCAAAATTATGCTTCTCCTATTAAACCTTACATGTTTAAAGACAATATCCAACCTCATGATAGCGGTAATTACATTCACAACTTAATGCCTCCGTTTGGAAACAATTTATACAATGTAATCCTGCGTAATAAATCTTTTCAGGAAACTATTAAAGATTTTACAGAAGACTATGGATTTGAATTAAATATTGACACCTCTACTAATGAGCTTTTAATCCAAATAAGAATAAACGAAGGTCTTGTATATTCAATTCCATATAAGTCTTTGGCAGACACTTTTAAAAGGCTTCTTTTTTATATAGCTGCAATCAGGTACAATAATGCCAATGTTATTACTTTAGATGAACCCGATGCACACGCCTTTCCTAAATATGTGAGTTACTTAGGAGATGAAATTATTAAGGCTGAAAATAATCAATTTTTTATCGCTACACATAACCCATACCTATTAAATAATCTTATTGAGAATACACCTTTGAAAGAGTTATCAGTATTCGTTTGTGGTTATGATAAAAATCTATCTGAAACAATAGTAAAAAAATTATCAACGGAAGATTTATCAGAACTATTGGATTATGGTGTTGATATATTCTTCAACATAAATAAATACTTGGATGATAGAATTGAACATATTTCCTGAGTGTAATGTTGATACAAAAATTGCTGAAATTTTAGGAGGGGCAAAGAAAAAATACAATCATCACGCAGGGGTTGGAGGTGTTTCTAATAAAATGCAGACTAATAAGCTAAAAGATCAGCCAGTTTTGGGAATAATAGATGAAGATAAAGGCAAAGGAAGCATACCAAAATATTTTTTAGAATTCTATACCATACTTGAAAAAGATAATCTCATTCTAAAAGGACACCCTAATAAAAAACACTTTTTAATTTTGGTTTGTCCGGCGGCGGAGAAATGGTTGATGAATGATGCAAAACGGGTTGGAATAAGTCCAACAAGTGATGAATATAATTTACCAGATAAGTTAAAAGATTTCACTGATATATCTAAGATAAAAGATATTGATAGAAATGAAGGATTTTATCGTTTTATAAAAGCATTAGTTAGAGAAAAATCTCCATCAATAACAACTCTTAAACTTTGGATTGAATTATTCAAAGAAAATAATTTAGATAGTCTTAAAACAAAATAAGATGCTGGAAGAATTAAAAAAAGTAAAAGTTGAACTTGAAGAACAGCTTCATCCCGAGTGTAAAAAATTAATCGAAAATTGGGATGCATTACAGGACAAATACAATAAAGATTTTTTCGAATACCAGGTTCGTAATAAAATAATCAAACAACCCCTCACCACAAAATCATTAAGCGGTACCAGTATCCCCAAAGTGGTATTGCCAAAATATAAAGACTGGGGCGATATTTTAAAATGGCAGCTCCAGGAAAATATCCCCGGCGAATTTCCTTATACATCTGGCGTGTTTGAATTAAAACGGCAGGGCGAAGATCCCACAAGAATGTTTGCCGGGGAAGGCGGCCCCGAACGCACCAATAAACGTTTCCATTATGTAAGTGTTGATCAGCCTGCAAAGCGCCTGAGCACTGCATTTGACAGCGTTACGCTCTATGGCGAAGACCCTGCCCACCGCCCCGATATATATGGTAAGATCGGCAACAGCGGAGTAAGTATTGCCACGGTAGATGATGCGAAAAAATTATACAGTGGGTTTGATTTATGCAATCCCAAAACATCTGTTTCCATGACCATCAACGGGCCGGCTCCCATGTTGCTTGCATTTTTTATGAATGCCGCTATAGACCAGCAATGCGAACAATATATAGAAACAAATGGTTTGTGGGAAACGGTGAATAAAGTTGCTGAAAAAAAATATCAGCACCAGACAAAACCATTATACTACAATCCTTCTTACCCTGAAAGGTTGCCTGAAGGGAACAATGGATTAGGGCTGAAATTATTAGGTCTTTCAGGCGATGAAGTATTGCCCCAGGATGTATATGCAAAGATTAAAGCGGATGCATTGATGCAGGTCCGCGGCACGGTGCAGGCTGATATTTTAAAAGAAGACCAGGCACAGAACACCTGTATCTTTTCTACAGAATTTGCGTTGAAATTAATGGGCGATGTACAGGAATATTTCATCACGCAGAAAATAAGAAATTTTTATAGTGTAAGTATTAGTGGATATCATATTGCCGAAGCCGGCGCCAATCCTATCACTCAATTAGCCTTCACTTTATCCAACGGTTTTACGTATGTGGAGTACTATCTAAGCCGTGGCATGGATATAGATGATTTTGCGCCCAACCTTTCTTTCTTTTTCAGCAATGGAATGGATCCCGAATACAGTGTGATAGGTCGTGTAGCCCGGCGCATCTGGGCCAAAGCTATCAAGCATAAATATAATGGTGACAGCCGCAGCCAGAAACTTAAATACCATATTCAAACCAGCGGCAGGAGCTTGCATGCACAGGAGATAGATTTTAATGATATCAGAACTACGCTGCAGGCGCTATATGCCATCTACGACAACTGCAACAGCCTTCACACCAATGCCTACGACGAGGCGATCACCACGCCTACCGAAGAAAGTGTTCGTCGTGCCATGGCGATACAGCTGATTATAAACCGGGAATTGGGCAGTGCTAAAACAGAGAATTTTATTCAGGGTTCTTTTATCATCGAAGAATTGACCAACCTGGTAGAAGAGGCTGTGTTAGCTGAGTTTGACCGCCTCAATGAACGAGGTGGCGTATTGGGTGCGATGGAAAGGATGTACCAACGCAATAAGATACAGGAGGAAAGCATGGAGTACGAAATGCAGAAACATACAGGAAAGCTGCCACTAATCGGTGTCAACACTTTCCTCAACAAAAAAGGCAGCCCAACCATTTTGCCTGGCGAAGTAATCAGAAGCACCACCGAGGAGAAAGAACAACAGATCCAAAACTTGAATGCATTTTGTAAACGTAATGGCCAAAGGAGCGAAGAGATGCTTAAACGCCTGAAGAAATGTGCTATTGCAAATGACAATCTTTTTGAAGAAATGATGGAAACAGTTAAATATTGCAGCCTTGGGCAAATAACCCATGCTTTATACGAGGTGGGTGGGCAGTATAGAAGGAATATGTAGGTAAAAGCTAACCAAAAAGGGCATGAAAGAAATTGTTGGAGCCGAATCGTCTGAGGGTGAAAACACTAATAGAACCCGTTGATGGACATCACACCCCACTCCGCAACCGAACTTGAGCAGGCGATCACAAATCACTGAAACTTCTGGTAAATGGTAGTGGAAGGAAATTATTGTTGACGAAATAATTCCCTTTTTCAATTTGTTTAAGCCAGAACTGCGCTTAGAATTTCGGGGAATTGAAACCGCCAATAAAAGAAGGCAGGGCGAAATATGTTGCTACCATACTTTTACTAAAGCTTTCTCGTTGTAACCTGGAGGCTTTGTTAATTTGTGGAGAAGCTGGCGCTTGCCATTCTGCATTAACTTGCGACTTTTAATGAGTAGCGCTCTCCATAATGAAACACATCATCGACTTTTTTACAAGCAAATTCCTGATTGCCGTAGCAGCTTTTGCGGTATGGCTGTTCTTTTTTGATAAAAACGATGTGCCCTCACAAGTGAGCCGCCAGCAGGAGTTAAATATGTTAAACGCCAAGATAGAATATTACAAAGGCCAGATAAAATCGACGGCCACTGAACTCAACAACCTGCAAAGCAACCAGCCCGCAGCTCTGGAAAAGTATGCCCGTGAAAAATATTTTATGAAGCGGGATAATGAAGAAGTTTTTATCATTGAATAGCCATAAGGCGAAGGCAATACGCCGGAAGCGAAACGCTTAAAGCCTGAAGCAAGGAGCAGTACGGTACAGGCCCGGCCTCTTTTGATCGTACGGCTCCACAATTATCATGGATTAGCGGCCCGCGTCGAGCCTTCCGCGTTTAGCCTCCAGCCTCCTGGAAAAAACTTTCTATACACAGGCAATAACACTTGCACAGCTGCGTTTGTAATTGTAGATTCACTATCTCTAACTGCTACAAATTGCCTATGTATCTTTTTACTCCTGAAGATTTACTGGAATATTACTACCAGGAAACTTCCCCCGAAAAATCAAATGCCATTGCCCTTGCGTTAGAGAGCAATTGGGCGCTTCAACAAAAATTTGATGTGATATGTCAGGCCGCCGAAAGATTGGATAAAACTATTCGTTCGCCCCGCGCCGCATCTGTACAAGCTGTTATGGAATATGCCACAGCGCACCTGGCCACCAAGGTTAATTAAAGTCTTATTTTGCTGGTCCTCCCGTTGTCATAAATGATGGCAGGTAGGGTGTTAAATGACCCGAAAAGAAAAATACAAATTCGTGCTGGATTATTTTCAGCAGCATAACCCCGATGCTGAAACTGAGCTCACGTACGACAGCCCCTACGAATTACTGGTGGCTGTTATCTTGTCCGCCCAGTGCACAGATAAACGGGTCAACCTCACCACGCCAGCGATCTTTAGGAGCTACCCGCATCCCGAAGCCTTGTCCGGCGCCAGCTTCGACGACCTATTCCCACTGATAAAAAGCATCAGCTATCCCAACAACAAAACAAAACACCTCATCGGCATGGCCAATATGCTGATGGAAAAATTTAACGGCGAAGTGCCACTTACCGTTGATGAACTGGTGCTGCTTCCTGGTGTGGGCCGCAAAACAGCCAACGTAATTACTTCGGTTATCGACAACCAGCCAAATATGGCGGTTGATACCCATGTCTTCCGGGTGAGTGCCCGCATAGGCCTTACCTTAAAAGCTACTACGCCGCTGGCTGCCGAAAAGCAGCTGATAAAATTCATCCCCACCGAATTGGTGTATAAAGCGCACCACTGGATCATCTTACATGGCCGGTATACTTGCCTGGCCCGAAACCCTAAATGCAGTGTATGTGGTTTAAAATCAGCATGTAACTATTATTTAAAGAAAAATAAGCAGGCTGTGGCTGGAACTATTGCATCGTAAAATCGGTGTAACAGAAAATTACGTTTTTGATAATCCTTTTACCTTCCGGATGGTAAAAGCCGATTCTCCCCCACGCTAAATTTTCTGCATGAAACGATTTTGTATAAGCCTTCCGATTAAACGCAGCATGGTTTTTTTTCTGCTTTTACAGGGTTTTCCGGGCCGGTCGCAATATTATTATTACAACGACAAGTACTACGACAATGGCTTTATCATCGAAATAGGCGGCGGGATGGGAGGCATCAACTGCCTAACTGATATCGGCGGCAATAAAGGTGTTGGAAAAAAATTTATTAAAGACATTAACTGGGGCAACACACAAAGGTGTAACAATATATATGCCGGTGTAATGATCGGCGATTTTTTTGGTGTACGCCTCGAAGGAACATTTGGAAAAGTAAAAGCATACGATAGCATATTGAGTAAGTACAAGACCGACAATGCTACCAAAGGCCGCTACTATCGCAACCTTAATTTTCGCAGCAACATCAGCGAGTTTGCACTGATCGCCGAGTTTCACCCGCTAATGCTTCTCGACTACAGTAATAGTGAAGTGCCCCGGTTTTCTCCTTATGTTCTCGCCGGTATTGGCCGCTTTAATTTTGATCCGCAAACGTATTACGTTGGCCAGTGGATTGATCTGCGGCGATTGAGATTGGAGGGCCAGGGTTTTGCAGAGTACAAAGACAGAACCATGTACCATTTAAGTGCCACCAGCTTTCCCGCGGGGCTTGGTGTGCGGTACGAAGTAAATGATAAACTGGTAGCCCGTTTAGAACTGTGCCATCGATTTACAAGTACCGATTATTTAGACGATGTAAGTACAGGTGAATACGTAGACCCTTCGTTATTTAGCCAGTACCTTAGTGGCAACGAAGCTTTTTTAGCTAGAAAACTGTACGACCGTCATGCCGAATTAGACCCCAATTATGTGCCTATTGTCGGCGATACAAGAGGCAAATCCAAAAACAACGATTCGTATTTTACATTCAATTTTAAAGTAGGTTTTACTCTTGGCCGTATGGCCAGAAACTAAATTAATAAAGGCTTGGTCTTATGGTTATACCAACTAAAACAGCCAACTGAAATACTCGGGTTGGCTGTTTTAGTCAGATTCGTTTTATTGTTTTATCACCAATACATTGAATGAAACATTAAGAATCGGAATCGATGTGTCTTCATTGTAAATAGTCCACTTTGCACCATTCCAGTACACGCCTACATTATAGTTATGGTAGATCGCAGGAGCACCCGGAGGGTTGTAGTTGTGCGTAACGATAAGAATGTCGCTTGATGCCTGGTTAGCGTAGCTTAAGTTTAAAATATGGCCTGAAGAATTGCCAGCCGTGGCGGTGATGGTAAAGGCTGTTTTATTACCGGTATTACCACTTACTTTTAAAAAGCCATTCTTTATTTCCAACCTTTGAGTTGGTAAGTTTCCCAAACCGGAAAAGTCTCCAATTCCAATATTTCCTGCAGAATCAACAGTAAATATTGGGTTGTTGCCATAATATAAGTTAAATCTGTTATCGTTAAAATTTCCCGCGTTCATACCTAATATCCACTCGCCTGTTGGATTTTTGAAACTGACTCCAAACCCTTTTGTAACATCCGGTGACTCTATTTTGATGCCCTGAAAATTTCCGCTGGAAGGCACTTTAATATGCAGCCTGGCATTTACATCGATCGCACTGGTGCCGATGCCCACATTGCCGCTATTGCTATTGTAAATATTATTACCTGATACCGTCCAGCTAGTGGCACTACCTGGTAAGGTCTGCCAACTTGCAAGGCCTGTTGCATCAGTGGTAAGCACTCTGCCGTTTGCCTGTGTGCCATCTGTAAGTCTAAACTGACCGTTTACATACAGTTTTGCATTTGGGTTGTCAAATGTGGGCATGCCAATACCCACATTTCCGTTTTCATGTATAAACATACGTGGACTAGTGTTGTCGGTCCAAAAGGTGACTTTTGTAGCTCCATAGGAATTATTGCCAAACTGTATCCGGTTGCCATATCCGTCAAAGCCTATATTGGTGCTCATAAAGCCGGCAATATTCCCAGCGGAACTACTGTCTCTCAATTCCATCCAGCTTTGCAACTCATTAATGGTATCCCTTCTGAATCCAAGATCGGTTTCTGTACCACCCGTGAAATTATATATCTCAGAAGGCCTGATAAATAAGCCACCTGTGGTACCATCCACTTTCAGGTTTACCCTGCCATTCGCGGCGAGGTAAATATTTTTTGCATAGTTGCTGTTGGATATCATGATCGGCCCGTTATCATCATTGTAAATTCCCAGGCCGCCCCTCATGGATATGCCTGAAGAACTTACGCCTTCGTCGGGGGAGATTTTTTGAATACTGGCTGTGTTTCCCACCGAATTTTGAAGCCTGACACCCGCTCTGCCACCTGCAGCGGCATTTTCAATGAATACCAGGTTATTCACCGGGTTTGAAGATGGGTTGTATACATGTAATTTCTGGCTGGGCGTAGCGGTGCCAATACCTACATTTTGGGCACATAAAAACCCAAGTGGTAAGAGGATAAGCGACAGCCCTGTAATTTTCTTGATGTGTTGAATCGGGTGTTTCATGATTTAGTTTTTTGTATTGAGTGGGTTGGTTTCTTTTTTTGCCACTGGCGATGGAAACCCATTGGGCAGGTAAAAGACTACACCGTTTTCAACAAGTATTTTATTCTCTGCAATAGCTTTGGCAATATCCACGGGTTGGTCTTTGGCATCTTTTAATACCAATTTATGTGCGGTACAAATGCTATCCGCCTGCTGCTTTAGTAACTGTAGAGGCATTTGTTTCATCGCCAGCATCTTGTCTTGTATAGAAAGCTGGTTGAATTCTTTTGTGGTATTTGCCGGCAGTGGCTTGCCGGTTTGTGCAGTAGCAGCACCGTAAGTAAGCAATGCTACAAGGAGCAGTTTCGGTTTCATAAGTATTAAATTTCAGCCAATGTAGAATTTAACTACGCTTATCAAAACAACAGTTAGTATTCCGTGTTATTGGGTGAGGCGAACCTATACCTTTGCCCAAACCGATACCATGGGTGCTATTGTTGAAGTCAGTCATTTATCTAAATCTTTTGGAGAGATTAATGCGGTCAATGATCTTTCGTTTACGGTGGAAGAAGGCGATGTATATGGCTTTTTAGGCCAGAATGGCGCTGGCAAAAGCACTTCTATGCGGATGATGCTGACGCTGATTGCGCCAAGTAGTGGCAGTATTAAAATATTCGGAAAAGAGCTGCAGCATAACCGCAACGAAATTCTGCGACAGACTGGTGCAATTATCGAAAAACCCGATCTCTACAAATACCTGAGTGCCTACGACAACCTGGAATTATTTGCCCGGCTCAGCGGCATCAAGCCTACCCGGTTACTGTTGATGGAGCAACTGGATAAAGTAGGCATTGCCCAACGGGCCAAGAGTAAAATAAAGACTTTTAGCCAGGGCATGAAGCAAAGGCTGGGGATCGCCATCGCACTTATTCACAATCCGCGGCTGGTGATTCTTGATGAACCTACCAATGGTCTGGACCCGCAGGGAATCGCCGAGATGCGCAATATCATCATATCGCTCAGCAGGGAGCATGGTAAAACAGTGATTGTAAGCAGCCACCTGTTAAATGAAATAGAGCAGGTAGCATCGCGAATTCTTATTATTGACAAAGGCAAAAAGATAATAGAAGGCTCGGCCTCCGAAATGTTTGACCCGGCCAAGACGCTGGTAAGCCTCCAGGCAGCTGGTGGCGACGTTCTTTCTAAACTTGAAGGGACAATGTTTGGGAACTGCTACCAGAAGTCGATTGGTGACGAAATGATCTTCGAGATGCATCGAAAAGACATCCCGGCCTTCAATGCCATGTTGGTGGAAAAAGGGGTGCCGGTTCTTTCCATCTCACCAAGGCATTCTCTGGAGGATTATTTTTTAAGGTTGACTGCGTAGCAGTTAGCTAATGACACACAATAAGTACTAACCATTTTGAAAATCATATTCCGTTAATTAGCTAATTATCACATTAGCACATTGTTCTTATGTTCGAACTGTATAAAATTGAACTCCACAAAATTTTCCGCAAGCCTCGTACCTACATTAGTTTTATCGCTATCTTTTTGGTAGTAGGTCTCATTCAGCTGGCCTTTAAGTCCGACGGCGATACTTTGTCTGAGCTGCTGTTCAGCGGCCTCAAAGGTATGTTCCAGTTCGACGGAGGTAACTTGCTGAATGGCTATTTTGTGTGCTATATGATCCTCAATACCCTGTTGATACAGGTGCCCCTACTTGTTGCGCTCGTAACGGGCGATCTCATCAGCGGGGAGGCGAATATGGGAACGCTTCGGTTGTTGCTAACCAAACCCATCAGCCGCCAGCAAATCGTGCTGGCCAAATTTGCTGCTGGCCTTACCTATACCTTTTTGCTGCTGGTTTGGATGGCATTGATCAGCCTGTTTTTAAGTGTGTTTATTTTTGGAAGGGATGATTTAATCATCGGCAAGAGTTTTGGAGTGGTGCAATTGGTGGTCGATAACTCGGGAGACGATATTTTCTGGCGCTATCTCTGTGCCTTCGCGCTGGCATTCCTGGCCTTATCTACGGTAGCGGCGCTATCGTTTATGCTAAGCGTATTTGCCGAAAATTCCATCGGACCTATTGTAAGTACCATGAGTATTATTATCGTTTTTACGATCATTAGCACGATGGATATGCCCTTATTTCAAAAGATAAACCCTTTCCTGTTTACAAGTTATATGACGGCCTGGAAAGGATTTTTTAATATGGCCAGTAACGATGAAGGAGGTATCCGTGGCTCTATCTATAGCCTTCCTGCGATAATAAAGGCCGCCGGCATCCTGGTGGGACATATTGTAGTTTTTGTCGGCGTTGGTATGTATTCATTTACCAGAAAGGATATTCTTTCTTAAGGGTTAAGGTATTAGGGTCAAGGTACAAGGATCAGTGATCACGGATCAGGTAACAAGAATCAATGGGCAAGATGGCGAATTGAGGCTTGGTATGAATTCAGGCTGAGGGTGACGATCAATTTACTATAAAATTAAAAACACACATGAAAACGTTCATTAAAATAATATTACTTTTAACGGTATCACAAGTATTATTGATGACAGCTTATAGCCAGGATGCTATGGCGCTGGTAAAACAGGTAAAGGCGAAACTGGATAAAGTGAATGACTATGCAGCCACCGGGAAAATGAAAACGGATGTTGCCTTCTTAAAAGTGCCGGTAGCCACCGTAAATATTTATTTTAAAAAACCTAATAAATTCCGCATCAGTAAAGAAAAGGGCATCTCGATCATGCCGAAAGGCGGTGTAAGCGTAAACATGCAGAATGTTTTAACCGGCAACAGTTACGTGGCGCTTGATGCCGGTAGCAGTACAGTAAGTGGGACTATGGTTAAAGTGGTGAAACTGTTGCCAGTCAGCGAAGCCAGCGACGTCGTGCTCACCACGCTGTATATCGATCCCATTACCTTGCTGATAAGAAAAGCCACGACCACCACCAAAGAAAATGGCACTTATGATGTGGAAATGACCTACGGCAAATGGGCAGAATCGGCATTGCCTGATAAAATGATCTTCAGCTTCAATACTAAAGATTATAAACTACCTAAAGGAGTTACCCTTGAGTTTGACGATGGCGAGCGCCCAAACCTGGATAAATTAAAGGACAAAAAAGGCAGAGTAGAAATTAATTACCAATCGTACATAATAAATAAAGGTGTGCAGGACAGTTTTTTTAATTAAAAGACTGAGCCGGGAAAGGGGCCTTTAATGGATGGGTAATGAACTACCCCTTCGTGGTTTTTTTGTTAGAATTTAGGTGATACTTACTAAATTTCTGATCTTTTTTGGTTAACGCAGTTTCCTCTTTGGCCCATTTTTGTGCAGGAAAATTGAGTGACCTGTTTTGGTTTTAGAGATGAATTGTTTTAAAGGCGTTGGTTTGTTTGTTGCTATTCCTTTAGTTTTGTGCCTCCAAATAGATGTCTATGAAAGTATTAATTGTGCAGGCCGGTGTGCCCTATACCCGATCTGAAGATACCCAAAACAACAATAATTTTTCGCATGAAATGACCCTTACGAAAGGGATATTGAAACTTAACAGCTCAAAATATATTAACAGCACCCAAACAAGAGACGCTATAGCAGCGCAGGAGGGCATTGACGTTCATTACTATTACTATACGCATCGGAAATCGATATTCAACCTGATCAAAGGAACCTTGGCCATTCGGAAAATTGTAAAAGAAAATAAGGTAGCCATTGTGAACTTATACTGGGGGGGATTAAGCAGTTTACTGGCGTCTTTATTTTGCCCTGCCGTATTTGTGGTCACACTGCTCGGCAGCGATTTGCATGGCAGCTATAACCGAAATGGAAGCAAGACTCTTTTTGGCAAGGTTCTTTCGTTTTTCAGCCAGCTTACCTGTTATTACGCTGATGGGGTAATCGTAATGTCTGAGAAGATGAAGAATAAAGTCTGGAAAAAGAACAGGCACAAGGTAGAAGTGATACCAGAAGGGGTGGACCTAACAAAGTTCTTCTTGATTGAAAAACAATCCGCCCGTGAACATTTGCATTGGCCACTGACTGATCCCATCGTACTCTTTTTTAACAACACCAGCTTTGTCAAGAATTTTCCTCTGGCCGAGGCGGTTTTCGCGTTGGTGAAAGTGAAGATACCTACGGCAAAACTCATGGTGGTCAATAATATTCCGCATCGTCAAACGGTTTGGTACTACAATGCCGCAGATGCCTTATTGCTTACATCCCTGCACGAAGGTTCAAATAATTCGATTAAGGAATCACTGGCCTGTGGCCTGCCAGTAGTTACCACCGACTCAGGGGATGCAGTAGACCGATTAAAAAATGTAACGCCATCTTTTGTATCCCCCGACTGGAGTAAAGAAAGGTTGGCTGAAAAATTAGTTGAGATATTAAACGGGGACAACGGTAAAAGCAATGGCCCCGACGTTGTTACAGAAGTTGAATTGACCGTATGTGCCGCCGCTACCATTGCCTACTACCGAAGGCTGGCCAACGACGACACCTTCTCTAGTGAATCCGGGTCAAAAAGCAGACCCATCATGAAGGGCGAAAAACTCTATCGCAAAAGTGAGCTTTGTTAACAGCGAGGATGTTCAGGCGTTGTCATAAATACCGGCATATTAATCTGGCAACACCACCGGCTTCTCCGCTACCGCATCAATAGTGCGCTGATTGGTTTTCTTTAAAGGATTTGCCCGGTTTGTTTCATAAAAATCTCGTTGTACAATAATATCGAGGCATCCAAAAATAGCTGCTAAAAAAGAGGCGGTGTCCGCGATTCCTTTGCCGGCAATATCAAATGCAGTACCGTGGTCGGGGGATGTGCGGATGCCTGAAATACCTGCGGTAAAATTTACCCCTTCGCCCAAGGCGAGCGATTTAAAGGGGATCAGACCCTGATCGTGGTACATGGCGAGCACACCATCGAACTTTTCATATTGACCGCGGGCAAAGAACGCATCAGCACTGAACGGGCCAAAAACCTGCATATTTTTTTCTTTTGCCTCTTTGATAAGCGGTTTAATGATCATTTCCTCTTCTGTTCCAATAAGTCCTTCATCGCCTGCGTGGGGGTTAAGTCCGAGGACGGCTAATTTTGGCTTGTCTACTCCAAAATCCCGGGCAATCGAATCCTGCATGATCCTCAGCTTACTCAGTATTGCTTCTTTAGTAATGTATTTTGGTATTTCTGCTACTGGCACATGTTCTGTAACGAGGCCCACCCGCATATTAGAAGCTACCATTAACATCACTATATCTTTGGCTTCAAATGCCGCTTTTAAATACGGCGTGTGACCAGTATAAGCGAAACTGTCGGAGTAGATGTTTTTTTTATGAACAGGTGCTGTGACAAGGCCTTGTATGTGGCCGGCCTTCAAAGCGTCTACCGCGGCCACCAGGCTTCGGCGCCCATAATCGCCGCCAATTTCGTTCAACACGCCGGGTGTAATCTGTACTTCTTCCTCCCAGCAATTGATAACATTTACCATTTTATTGTTTACCCTGGAAAAATCTTTGACGCTCTGATACACAAAATTGACATCGGGCAATACCTTGCGGTAAAAATTGATGCTTTTGTTACTGGCAAACACCACTGGTGCGCAATGCTCCAGGATGCGGGTATCGCTCAGCGATTTTATAATTAATTCAAGACCAATCCCATTAAGATCACCGCTTGTGAAACCAATAATGGGTTTTGAAGTGTCGCTCATAATATACCTGATAAGCCGTAAAAGTAAATGATTTGGATGTTATAGAATCTTCGGACAGTTTAGAAGTTTAGGGTGGAGATTTTTGGATGTTCAGAAGTTTAGGTCGGCAAGGTATAGGTGTTTAAAGGGTTATACACTTTTTAAGAAAAAGCGTTTTAGTTATCCGCTACTGCTTTACTGCCTTTACAGCATCTTTGCAGCAATCAATTGAATTATCGTGGTATTAAAAAAGTCGCTGGGCCAGCATTTTCTGAAAGATGAAGCCATAGTTGGGAAAATAGTGGCAGCATTGGGAAAGCAAAATATTAGCCAGTTGCTGGAGGTGGGTCCGGGAGGCGGCGCCCTCACCAGACATTTACTGGTGTTGCCGGATATTGATTTTAAGGCAGTAGAGCTGGATGATGAGAAAGTAGCGTTGCTGCCAAAACAGTTCCCGCACAGCAGCGGTAAGATCATTCATAAAAATTTTCTGCATATTGACCCTCCTTTTGAAGGGCATTTTGCCATCATTGGCAATTTTCCATACAATATTTCCACCGAGATCCTTTTTAAAGCCATCGATTGGAAAGACCAGGTGGACATGGTAATAGGCATGTTTCAAAAGGAGGTGGGTATGCGTGTGGCGGCCCCTGCCGGTAGTAAGATTTATGGAGTAATCAGCGTTCTGATTCAGGCATTTTACGATGTGGAGTACCTGTTTGATGTGCCGCCCGAAAGTTTCAACCCGCCCCCCAAAGTAATGAGCGGGGTTATCCGTTTAACCCGTGCCGCTACGGTACTACTTGTTAAAAGCGACCGTGCTTTTAAAGTGCTTGTAAAAACCGCTTTTAACCAGCGGCGAAAAATGCTTCGCAATGCTGTAAAAGGCCTTTTTGATGAAGCCACGCTGAAAGACGAAATTTTTAATAAAAGAGCAGAACAGCTTACAAAAGAAGACTTTGCAGCCCTTAGCTTCAAAATGATCTGACCCAGACCATACAAGCCGCACGGATTTCCCTGTTCCCGTTCCTGATGAAAGAAAAATGCATCGTATCACCAACCAGCACTTACAATATTCTAACATGAAACAGCAGGTTATCATTACCGCCAAAGTGCACCAATACCTGATCGATGCGCTGGAGAAAAGGAATTATGAAGTAGTATATGAACCGATGATTCGGTACGAGCAATTGAAAACCAGGATGGATGCTGTTGTTGGGATCCTTGTAACTACCAGGTTAACGATAGATAAGGCCCTGATAGATTCGGCTCCGTCATTAAAATGGATTGGTAGATTGGGCAGCGGTCTGGAACTGATCGATGTACCCTATGCGGAAAGCAAAGGTATCACCGTGCTCAGCAGCCCAGAAGGCAACCGGAATGCTGTGGCCGAGCATACCCTGGGTTTGTTGCTCAACCTGCTAAATAAGATCTGTAGCAGTTTTGCAGAAGTAAAGGAAGGCAAATGGTTGCGGGATGCCAACCGCGGAACCGAACTAAGCGGCAAAACGGTGGGGATCATCGGCTTTGGCAATACCGGACAGGCTTTCGCAAAACTCCTTGAGCCATTTGGTGTAACCGTGCTGGCATTCGATAAATACAAACGCGATTTTGGCAATGATTATATCAAGGAGGCATCCCTAGAGCAAATTTGTAGGTACTGCAAAGTGATCAGTTTTCATGTGCCTTTGACCGCCGAAACCCGGCATATGGTCAATGAGGAATTTTTTAACCGTTGCAAAGAGCAACCCATTTTCCTGAATACCTGCCGTGGTAAAATAATGGATACCGGCGCCGTCTGCAACGCTCTGGAAGATAAACTGATCGCCGCTGCGGGTCTGGATGTGCTGGAAAATGAAAAGCTGGATAGCTACACCTTCCAGGAAGAACAACTACTCGACTTTTTAGTGTCGCAACCCAACGTGATCATTACGCCGCATATCGCTGGCTACAGCTTCGAAGCCCTTTACAAAATGGCGGCGGTGATATTGGACAAACTGGAGAAGGCGAATGTGCTTCAATAGTCATTTCGTAACTTACCGGTCATTCGTTATAGCCGGTTATTTTGTATCTATTTCGGTATTACCTCGCCAAGTATATGCCAGCCTATTTATGTCACGCACAAAAAAGTCAACCCGGTTACAGATTGACTTAACTAAAAAAGACCTAATGACTAGTTTTCACGCCGCAAGGGCCACCATATATGCTAAATGAAAATCGTTGTGAAAATGACCGGCGTCATGGCCATGAGCAGCTGTCCATTGCATGCTTTTAGTGATGATGTCAGTTTGTTTGTGCATCCCTTCGGCCACGGCAACCTGACCTTCGTTACAAATAAGTTTGAAACCATACCATTGGCCAGGTTTCAAGTTTTGGTTTTCGAAAGAAAAGAACAACCATTCCTCACAATCGCCGTGCTGCACTAATTTTTCAATGGAAGCTATTTTATCGCCCCATTTCTTTAGCGTAACATCAAAAGCGTATAATTCCATCATGAGCTTACTGCCTGGGAGTGCTATTTGAGGTAAGACTGCCACACTTTCTACCTGTGCGTCTGAATGATTGTAAAATACCTGTCCCGCTGATTTCCTGATCACATCATTGTTCCCAAGCCAAATAATCATACCATCCTGCTCTTCTGAAATAAGAATCTTTTTACCTTTTTTCTGTTTGGAATAGTCTAAAGTCTGATTGTTCATGTGTCACCTCCCTGGTTTATAAAAATGATTAATAATCCGTTAATCTCGCGTTTTTCAACGGGACCGTTTTGCCTGATGGCATATCGTTTATAATACTAAGCAACTATAACACCACAACTATTATTTTGTGTGGTATAAGATTGTTAAAGAATTTTACCCGAGCCGGGTATTAACATTTTTAATCGCATTGTAAGCGCTAAGGGTTGTCGCCACTTAAAAAAAAGGTTGGTTCAAAAGACAAAGGCTGCTATCTTTGAAAAAATGGCAACGCTTTCATCTTCTGGTGGAAGCGTTGTTATTTTTTTTGTTTCACCCGCAACCACAGAACTGAATTTACCTGTGGTTATTTATTATTTAAGAGAAAATCTAAAGGAGGTTTAAAATGACCGTCAACTATGTTACAAGGGAGACCCTGGAAAAAATGAAAGATGAACTTCAGCATATGAAGGCTGTGGACCGACCAGCAGCCAGCCATGCCATCGCCGAAGCACGTGAAAAAGGAGACCTGAAAGAAAACGCTGAATATGATGCAGCGAAAGAGCACCAGGGAATACTGGAAGCCAAGATAAAATCCATGGAAGGCATATTAGCCATTACGCGGATTGTTGAGACGGATGATATTGATACCAGTAAAGTGAATATCCTTACGCGGGTGAAAATTACCAACCTGGCTACTAAAAAAACAATGGAATATAAGCTGGTGGGCGAACAGGAAGCCGATCTGAAAGCTGGTAAACTTTCTATTACTTCACCTATCGGCAAGGGATTGTTGGGCAAAGTAGTAGGCGATATCGCCGAAGTACAGGCACCCAACGGCATTATTAAATTCAAAGTTCTTGAAATAGGGATATAGAGCAGAATAGATATTCAGATGGTAGCACAAAGTACAGGGACATAACCATTAAAATCACTTTACAGACAAACATTGTTCTAAATGTCTCAGTACTGCCAGACTTTGTACTAAAAATCTTTGTACTAAAATCTCTTGATGACCATCTTTTCTAAAATTATTGCCGGGGAAATACCGGCTTATAAAATTGCTGAGAACGATAAATTCTTTGCGTTCCTGGATATTTTCCCGTTACAGTACGGTCATACGCTCGTGGTGCCTAAAATTGAGGTAGATAAAGTTTTTGATTTGCCCGACGAATACCTGGCAGAAATACTGGTATTTGCAAAACCCATCGCCAGGGCCATCGAAAAGGCCTTCGACTGCAACCGGGTCAGCATTGTCACTATTGGGCTGGAAGTGCCACATGCCCATATCCACCTGGTGCCGATTACGCACACCGAGGATATGCTGCCAACCAACGAAAAACTCCAACTAAACAGGGAAGAATTTATGGAAATACAACGGAAAATTTTGGAACAGCTTTGATAATTTTTACAAACGCCATCATTACGATTGGCGTTTTTTTTGGGCCGGCCGGGAACTGTAGTATTGAAAAAAGTCGGGGGAAAGATATTAATTATGTTCAGCCTCAATGATGCTTTTTTTTAACTGTTCGATCCTATTCTTGTTTTGAATTGCTTTTTTATTAACTGTTTTCACGCGTCTCATCACCAACCGTGGAGCAATGATTACAGAAAGCAAAGCTACCCATGACCAAATTCCATTATTCCCATTACTAAATTTCGCTTCCAGAAATACCCAGATAATCAAACCAAAAATGGAACTACAGAAGGAAATAATCAATCCCGCCTTAATTTTTTTTGAAAAACCAATTTGCTGTTGTTCAGCATTCAATAGCCCATTTTTTAGGGAAACAGTGTGAGAGAGGTCCATATTATGAATGGGTTTGTTTTTTACAGCCAACTAAAAGTAAATTAATATTTACAGTTTTTATAATTAAGCTTAGACCATTTCTTTATGTTTCAACCGCCGACCTGAACTGGGTGTAACTTAACAGTGCGGTAGGGTCTTTAGGCTTTGGGCCGATCTATCCTGTAATAAAACCCTTCTTCACCATGAAAGCTTTCTTCTGCTACAAAACTTAGCCCTGCCTTTTCCAACACTTTTATAGAGCTTATATTTTCCTGTAATACCCTACCCACGATAAACGAATACTCGAATTTTTGGAAGCCATAGGCGACGCAGGCTTTTGCCGCTTCGGTGGCATAGCCCTTATTCCAGTACCGCTGAAGCAAGCGGTAGCCTAAATCTATTTCACCTTTTTCGGCCAGCCATTTAAGCCCGCACCAACCCAGCCAGGCATCGTCTTCTTTCCGAATCACCGCCCAGCGGCCCACGCCATATTTTTCATAGTCTTTATAGTTGATCAAAAAGGTGGCTGCTGCTTGTATGCTTTCAAAAGGATCATCCCCGGTATAACGGATAACTTCCGGATCGCTGTTGAGTTCGAAGGCGTTGGGTGCATCAGCAGGCGTCATCTGCCTCAGGTATAGGCGCGGTGTTTCGAGAATAAAATTCATTTCCCTATTTGATTCTTTCAGGGTTAGTTTTTAAAAAATCTTCCCAGCCCTTCATCTTTTTTCCGGCTAGTCTCACCATCGGGCTGGTGAGTTGATAGTGGTGGCAGAGCGCAACTGCCAGGGCATCGGTGGCATCGTAGTATTGAGGTTTCTCTTCCAGCTTCAGGATGGTTTGCAGCATTTTCCAAACCTGGTCTTTGTCGGCATTTCCGTTTCCGGTAATACTTTGTTTTACTTTTTTCGGCGAATATTCAGTCACTTCGAGGCCATGCGTCATTGCAACGGCGATGGCGACGCCCTGGGCCCGGCCCAATTTGAGCATACTTTGGACATTTTTGCCAAAAAAAGGCGCTTCAATGGCGAAAACCGTGGGCTTGTGTTTTTTGATCACCTCGTTGATCGAAGCATGGATCATCTCAAGTCGCTCGTACACATCTTTTTTGGACGAAAGTTTTAGCACGTCCATGTGAAGCATTTTCAGGTTATTGCCGGTGCATTGCAGCAGCGCAAAGCCCATAACCACCGTGCCCGGATCCACGCCAAGAATGATGGTGACAGGAAGTTTTGCCACTGGTACTGCCAACTGTTTCATTGGCCCGCGCGGCACTTCCGTTACGGGTGTTTTTTTTACAATTGCCATGCCTCTAATATAGAACTCATTTTTATCCGGATCTCTAAAACAAGGTATAAAAAGACATACCGCTATTTGGCCGACCAAACTCGTCAAAAACGCCCGTTACCGCCACTTGGTTGAGCCACCAATCTCCAATCAACTAATTAACCAATCAACCAATCGCCAATCAACCAATCAAGTAATCCGCTATTTTGCGTCCGATTTAAATCCAACCCATTGCCATTACGTAGACGTTTCCGTTTTTTTCTAAATTATTTTGTGGGACCTGTGCTTTTCGTGGTGATGGCGATTTCCATTTACCGGCAGGTCCAGCACCAGGCCGATTGGGTGCAAAAATGGCAGATCATCAAGGCTTCCCTGCTCGGAAGTAATGCCTGGCGGCTCTACATGGTTATCGGATTAATGCTTCTAAACTGGGGTCTTGAAGCCAGAAAATGGCAGTTGCTTCTTCAACACATGAAAAAGATCTCTTTTTGGAAAGCTTATAAAAGCGTGCTGAGTGGTGTGGCATTTACCATGATCACACCCAACAGGATGGGTGAATTTATAGGCCGGGTATTTTATGTGAAAGACGGCGAACGTATACGTGCCGCAACGCTCACTATTGTAGGCAGTATCAGCCAGCTGATTGTGACCCTGCTGGCGGGTCTTATAGGACTGATTTTTATACGGGACTATATCGCCGCAGCACCCCAAACGGGTGGACTTACCTATTTTGTAATCAATGGAATGCTTTTTGGAACGACAGCCGTGGTGGTACTGATGGCGTTGTTTTATTTCAGGATTAGCTGGCTGGTGCGGGTGGCTGAGAAAATACCCGCTTTGCAGAAATATATTTATTTCATTGCCCTGCTCGACAATTTTAAAGCAACGGAACTGCTGCGGATATTGTCGTTATCGGCATTGAGGTTTACGGTGTTTGTTGTTCAGTATATGTTACTATTCACGCTATTCGATGTGCACCTTCCCTGGTGGCAGGGTTGTTGTGCGGTATCTGTGATGTTTCTGATATTGGCGGTGATACCAATGCCAGGCATTGCGGAGCTGGGCATCAGGGGAAAGGCGAGCATTGCATTATTTGTGAGTTTTAGCAACAATCCGGTAGGCATCCTGGTTACCACTGGCAGTATTTGGCTTATTAACATTATTTTACCTGCAGTGCTCGGAAGTTTGCTAATACTGAACGTTAAACTTTTTACTAAAAATGATGAACCTGCATGAAGAAATTATTATTTACATCCCTGGCTATTCTCGCACTTGGTATTGGTAAAGCCGATACTGACGGTTTTTGTAAGATCAACAATTTTTGTTTTAAAAACGGGGAAAACGTTTCGCTGTACGTTTTCTATACGTTTGCTGGCATTTGGGTGCATGCAGGTACGGCTAAATTCACCGCTAATCTTGAAACGCTGAATAACAAGCCTGTATGGCATTTCACCGGAACCGGTGAAACGCTTTCTTCTTATGATTGGATTTATAAAGTACGCGACCGCTATGAAAGTTATGTAGATACTCAAACTATGCAGCCCCTCAAATTCATTCGAAGTGTAGACGAGGGGAGTTATAAGAAATACGAGAATGTTACTTTTAATAAAACCACCAACACGGCAATTGCCAGGGATGGCGTTTTTAAAACACCATCTTGTATTCAGGATGTAATTAGCCAGGTGTACTATGCCCGCAATATCAACTACGACAACTATAAAGTGGACGACAAAATCACTTTTGATATTTTTCTGGACAACGAGGTCTATCATATGTACATCCGTTACCTGGGTAAGGAAACCATAAAAACCCGTTACGGCAAGTTCAAGTGCATCAAATTCAAGCCACTCTTACTTAAGAGTTCCATGTTTGAAGGCGGAGAAAAGATGACCGTTTGGATCGGCGACGATATGAACCGGCTCCCGATCCGCATTGAAAGCTCTATCAGTGTTGGTAGTGTAAAAGTGGATATGATGATGTACAATAATATCCGGTACCCGCTTACTTCGTTGATTGGCATCCGGTAGAAAGTCACGAATGCGGACCTTCATAGTTAGCTGTCCATTAAGCAAAAGCAAACGCTCTTGAAAATTCTGGTCCCAGTCTGATAACTTGGAATCAGTGATCGGATTTCTGCGGAGTAAGAAAAATCCATCTTCATTAGTCCTCTAAGTCCTGCATGTCCCACCGATGTGCGCCCAGCCTCTGCGATAATAAAAAGCTGCCTGTACATTGCTAAGATTTACTTTTGCCCATTAAACACTATTCCATTTGATAGATAAAAAGCAAGCCATACAACAGGATGTACAATGCATCCTGGTAGGGTTGGTGCACAAACACCAGACAGAAACACAAACACATGAATACCTCGATGAGCTGGCGTTCCTGGCCGAAACAGCAGGTGCCATCACCATCAAACGTTTTTGGCAAAAACTCGATCATCCCGATAAAGCCACTTTTGTAGGTAAGGGTAAACTTGAAGAAATAGGGACTTATGCGCGTTTAAAAGGCGCCGACCTTATCATTTTTGATGACGAATTAACAGGCAGCCAGATTACCAATATTGAAAAAGCTACCGGTGCCAAAACTATTGACCGTAGCGATCTGATACTCGACATTTTTGCGGCGAGGGCCCGTAGTGCCCAGGCGAAAGTGCAAGTGGAGCTGGCCCAATACCAATACATTCTTCCACGACTCCGCGGTATGTGGAGCCATCTCGAACGCCAGGGCGGAGGTATCGGCAGCAGGGGCCCGGGTGAAACGGAGATTGAAACTGACCGCCGTATAGTGAAAGATAAAATCGGCTTGCTGCGCAAACGCTTACTCGAGATCGATAAACAAAGTAGTACCCAACGGCAGGAGCGGGGAGAATTTATACGCGTGGCACTGGTGGGCTATACCAATGTGGGCAAAAGCACCATCATGAACCTGCTGAGTAAAAGCGAGGTATTTGCAGAAAACAAACTATTTGCCACGCTCGACACCACCACCCGAAAAGTGGTTTTTGATGCAACACCCTTCCTGCTCAGCGATACCGTAGGTTTTATTCGTAAACTGCCACATCACCTGGTAGAAAGTTTCAAGAGCACTTTGGATGAAGTACGGGAAGCCGACGTTTTATTACATGTGGTGGACATAAGCCACCCGCAGTACGAAGACCAGATTGGTATTGTAAATAAAACCCTGCAGGATATTGGCGCTTTTGAAAAGCCCATCATCACCGTTTTTAATAAAATGGATCTCTACGACGCCAAGACCTTCGATGATTGGCTGGAACAGAGTGTAAAAGACCAGATGATGCAGGACCTCCGCGACCGCTGGAACCGGGAAACTAACTACAACGCTATTTTTGTATCCGCCACAGAGAAACAAAACATCGAGGAGTTGAGAACGATCATATTGGATAAAGTGAAAGAATTGTACGCGATCCGCTATCCTTACAAAACCAATTTCTATTAAACACCCGTCCCCGCCCGCCATCGGCGGGGTTATTTCCATCAAAATAATAATACCGCCACAGCCTCTTTTGCTGTGGTTTTTTTTACGCCATATCCTTACATTTATCGATCTATAACAAACCTCACATGAAAAAAGCCTGCGTCGCGATTGCGATCCTCTTTGCACAGTTTTCGTTTGCACAAAGCAAGTTGGATAAACTTACAGTGGAAAAGATCATGCGTGATCCCAAATGGATCGGCACATCTCCTTCGGGGCTACAGTGGACAGTGGATGGGAAGTATCTTTTCTTTAAATGGAACCCCGACAAAGCTGCTGCTGATTCCTCATATTATATTACGGCCGAAAATAAAACGCCTCAAAAGGCGAGCGTTGAGATGCTGCAGCGAATGGTGTTTGCGGAAATGGTCGCCTATAATAGGGACGGGTCGGCTTATGTTTACAGCAAGTATGGTGATATTTTTTTGGTATCCATGAAAGACCGAAGCACCCGGCGGGTGACCCAAACTGTAGATGCGGAAACAAACCCACAGTTTAGTTTTAATGACACGAAGATTGTTTATCGCAAAGACCTGAACCTGTTCACCTGGGATCCGGAAACGGGTCTTACGAGCCAGCTGACCAATTTTAAAAAAGGCCCAACTCCAAAAGAAGAGAAAAAGGAAAGTACTACTGTGCAGGAAAAATGGCTTGCTGCCGACGTGCTGGGTGATATGGAAGTATTGGCCCAGCGAAAGGCAAAGCTGGACACTACCGAATCTATTAACAAAAAAAACAAACCTAAAGAACTTCGTAGTATTTATACCGACGACAGAATGATCCAGGGGATTACTTTAGATCCTGCTGGCCGTTTTGTAACCTACCGGCTTAATAAAATAGCCCTGGGTAGTAAAAGCACTATTATCCCCAACTATATTACCGAAACTGGTTTTACAACCGATATCTCCGGTCGGACCAAGGTGGGAGAGATATCCGATGCCAGCGAATCGTACGTATTCGATATTGAAAAAGATACGGTAGTGGCAATCAAAACAGATGGTCTGCCTGGCATCAAGGATCAGCCGGATTTTGTGAAAGATTACCCTGTAAAAGATACGGCTAAACAGAAAAAGCCTGTCGCCCGCCCGGTGACCATCAGTACCATCACCTGGAACGAAAAAGGCACACAAGCTTTTGCCGACATCTTTAGCCAGGATAATAAAGACCGCTGGATCATGCTGCTGGACGCTGCTACTGCAAAGCTTACGCCGGTGGACCGGCAGCGCGACGAATCCTGGATAGGTGGGCCTGGAATCAGTAGCTTTCGCGGCAGCAAGGGCTGGATAAATGCCAATACGATCTGGTTTCAAAGTGAGGCGAGCGGTTACTCCCATATTTATACTTACAATACCACGACAAAGACCAAAAAGCAACTCACCGCGGGAAATTTTGAAGTGCAGACCGCTCTTCTTTCAAAGGATAAAAAATATTTTTACATCACTACCAACGAAGTGCATCCGGGCGAACAGCAGTATTACCGCATGTCTGTAGACGGGGGCAGGAGGGAACGTATCACAACATTGACCGGCGCGAATCAGGTAACCGTATCCCCGGATGAAAAACAGTTCGGTTTTTTATATTCTTACAGTAACAAACCCTGGGAACTTTACTTGCAGCCAAACCAGCCCGGCACCGAAGCACAGGAGGTGACTTTCAAGGCAGAGACCGACGAGTTTAAAAGTTATCCGTGGCGCGACCCGTTGGTCATGAGCTTTAAGGCGAGTGACGGCGCAACGGTGTATGCAAGGCTCTATAAGCCCACCAATCCCGATCCCAAAAAACCCGCCGTATTCTTCGTGCACGGTGCGGGTTATCTTCAAAATGCCCACAAATGGTGGAGCAGTTATTTTCGGGAATATATGTTTAATAACCTGTTGACAGACCTGGGCTACACAGTAATGGATATCGACTACCGCGGCAGCGCGGGCTATGGCCGCAACTGGCGTACAGGCATCTATCGCTGGATGGGAGGCAAGGATCTGGATGATCAGGTAGATGCGGCCAAATGGCTGGTAGATAGTCTGGGTATCGATAAAAACCGGATCGGGATGTATGGTGGCAGCTATGGAGGCTTTATGACCCTGATGGCTATGTTTACGAAACCCGAGCTAATTAAGGCTGGTGCTGCGTTGAGACCCGTTACTGACTGGGCGCATTATAACCATGGGTATACCAGCAATATCCTCAATGAACCTTTTACCGACAGCCTTTCTTATAGGAGAAGCTCACCCATTTATTTTGCCAACGGCCTGAAAAACCACCTCCTCATCTGTCATGGTATGGTAGACCTCAATGTGCATTTTCAGGATGCAGTACGCTTAACTCAGCGGCTGATAGAACTGGGAAAAGACAACTGGGAACTGGCGCCCTACCCGATGGAAGATCATGGTTTTGTAGAACCCAGCAGCTGGACAGATGAGTATAAAAGGATATTGAAATTATTTGAGATGAACCTGAAGTAAGGGGACCGCCACCAAGACGGCAGGCACTACCACCCCCCGGTTTTGCCTGGCCGGCAGATCCTGGCCCGCCGGCGGGGGATAATGTGCAGGGCTCCAATTAATTTTAAATAGGCTGCTCACCAAAGTTTATTTTTGCCACTCCTTTTTTAATTGCACTGGTAACTTTCTCAGCAAACCGAAGCAAGACTGCACTATGTTCCCCGCCGGCGGGCCAGATTTTGCCGGTGAGGCTAAAGCAGGGGTGGTCAGCATTGAAACACACTCATCCCTGAAGTAATAGCTCTGGTAAAACATTAAGAAAATACCAACAGTTGGGTATTGGTGGTGCATGCCAGCTCATTTACTTTTAGGGCACAATTCATTTCAACCCCCTAAACAAGATGGACCCCGACCCCGCAAGCAGGTACTTTAAAAATATTCCTGTTTTTATGCTATGCACCATTGTCGGTTGCAGGCAAACTCCCGTCACAAACCGACATGCTGACTCCTTGCTACAGCACAAAAAAGACAGCCTCACCAAAATCTGGAAAGCGCAGTTTATCGACCCCGATACGGTGGGCAAACGAACGCTCTACCTCAGTTTTGATGATGGCCCCAACAAGGGCACGCATACCGTCGTCAATATCCTGAAAGAGGAGCAAGTACCCGCCACTTTTTTCCTGATTGGACTGCATGTAAAAGAGATGCCTGCGGCGAAAACGATGATGCCAGTATTGCGCAGCATGCCGAACCTGGTGCTATGCAACCACAGTTTTACCCATGCCTATTTTAATCATTTTGAGGCGTTTTATGCCGACCTGCCGGGCTCTGAAAACGACTTTGCCCGATGCCGGGATACCGTTCATTTTTCCAATAATATCGTGAGAGCTCCCGGTAACAATATCTGGCGGACGCCCTCCTTTAGCCAAAACACTTTTGCACGGTACGATTCTGCCGCCGACAATATCCGCGACAGTGGTTTCATGATCGTAGGATGGGATGCGGAGTGGCGCTATAGAGGTACAAAGCTGGTGCAGTCTGTAGATCAGATGGAGAAAGACATTGACAACTTGTACGCTAAGAACCGGAATCATTACCCCAATCATTGTGTGTTGCTGATGCACGACTTAATATTTGCCGATGCCGCAGATTCTGCAAGTCTTCACGAACTCATTCACAGGTTTAAAGCGAACCCGCTGTATCGTTTGGATGTGGTTACTAATCACCCGCTTACTAAACCATAAGTACGGTTGGTTAAAATCTTGCGCCGGTTGCTAATTTCAACCCGCCATTTTCGAATTGATTATTATCTTGCTTAAAATTTACAACTATGAATCTTTTTAAATCCGGTAATCCGGCGCTTTCTGAAAAAACCTTTAAAGGCGTCACATTTACAACAGATACTACTTCTGTAATGACAGTTAATGGAACGCTTAATAAGTTTGGGTTCATGACCATTATGCTTGTGGCAGGAGCTATGTTTTCCTGGAAATCTTTTTATGACGGCGCACCTTATGCGCAAACATTGATGTGGGTTGGTCTTATTGGCGGCCTGGTGATGGCGTTGGCAATAATATTCAAAAAGGAGTGGTCCGGTTACCTGGCACCTGCATATGCCGTATTGGAAGGGTTGTTTCTGGGTGCAATATCTGCCACTTACGATTATCTTTTTTCTGAAAAGATGCCCAATATTATTATCAATGCGGTAGGACTTACAGTTGGAACCTGTGTTGCCATGTTTGTACTATATCGGTTTGGGATCATTAAGGCCACTGAGAAGTTCAAGTCTATCATCTTTACAGCTACAGCTGGCATCGCCATTTTTTACGTGATTACTATGGTGATCAGGATGTTTGGCGTTCAGATGCCGTTTATGCACGACAGTTCTTTATTGGGCATAGGTATCAGCTTGTTTATCGTTGCAATAGCTGCGCTTAACCTGATTATCGATTTTGACATGATCGAGCAAGGTGCCGCCCAGGGCGCGCCAAAGTACATGGAATGGTATGGCGGTTTTGGCTTAATGGTAACCATCGTTTGGCTCTACCTGGAAATTCTTCGTTTGCTGAGCCGTTTCGCAGGCCGTGATTAACTATTTCAAATGGTTGCTTCCATTCAAATAAAAAACCCCTTCTGATTCAGATGGGGTTTTTATCTTTCCGCCCAACCCATTACAATCATGACGCAATCAGGTTCGGTTATCATTATTACGGCTCCTTCCGGCGCCGGTAAAACTTCCATTACCCGCTACCTGTTGCAACAATTTCCCAAGTTACGATTTTCGGTTTCGGCAGCTACCCGTCAGCAGCGGGAAGGCGAGGTGAACGGGAAAGATTACCATTTTATGAGTGTAGCAGCATTCAACCAGCGGATCAATGAGGAGGCTTTTGTAGAATGGGAAATGGTGTACGAAGGCAAATATTATGGCACCCTTAAAAGCGAGATCCAGCGGATATGGAGCGAAGGAAATACGCCGTTACTTGATATCGACGTGAAGGGCGCCATCCATGTACAGCAACAATTTGCTGCCAATTCCTTATCTATTTTCATCCAGGCACCTTCGGTGGACGAACTGCACAAACGCCTGGAAAGCAGGGGTACCGAAACGCCGCAAAGCATCCAGACCCGCATCAGTAAGGCATCCTATGAAATGAGTTTTAAAGACAATTTTGACATCACCATTATAAACGATGTATTGGATCGGGCTCAAAAAGAAACTGCAGTGGTAGTGGAAGATTTTTTGGCCAAATAATATAGGCGCAACTCCACGGCGCTCGCCGATCGCACACTCACCTACCATTTTTAACCTTGCTATTTCTACATAACCTAACGAAAATCTATGCTTAGAATTTATTTCTTTGCGGGTATGCTTTCTATCGCTGCCGGCACTACGGCACAAAGCAAAACGGCCGCTGATTATGCTTCGCACATTACAGAAGCAAAACTGAGGGAATACCTCACCGTTCTTACCAGCGACGAATTGGCCGGCCGGGAAACCAGCACGCCGGGTGAAGCGAAGGCTGCTGCCTATGTAGCTTCCCAATTCAAATTGTCGGGCCTGAAAAAATTTAGCAAAGCCAAAAAATACCTCCAGTACTATAAAGTATTCCGCGATTCGATGGTGACCGAAACCCTGCGTTTTGGTGATAACGTTTATATGCCGGGTGTTAGATTTTTGATGTCGACCAATGCTTCCTTTAGCCAACACCTGAAAGCCAGCGAATTGGTTTTCGTAGGTTATGGTATCAGCGATAGCGCCTATGATGACTATGCGGGGAAAGATGTGAAAAATAAAATCGTGGTTTATGCGAGCGGTGAACCCATGAACGCTGATAGCACCTGGCTACTGACGGGGACCAGGAAAGGTTCTGAGTGGATAGCAACGGCTCCGAATAGAAAACAACAGGAAGCAAAAGCAAGGGGTGCAAAAGCGGTGTTCCAGTTTACGCCCGAAACGGCAACCTTCAGCGAACAGGCCCGAAATTTTTCGCTGCGCAACGCTTTGAAATATGATCCGGCAACGCCAATCCTAAACCAGGCCTCCCTATCGCATGCTTTGATGGACTCTCTTTTTGGAAAGGAAGTATTCGCGGTAATATCGGATGCAGCCAAAAAGAAAAAGCTGCTCAACCAGCTTGAGATAAAACCTGTAAAAACAAACATAGAACTAACGTACAAGGAAGCGGTGGAAAAAAGAAAGGCGAGGAATGTGGTGGGCTATATCAAGGGTTCTGAAAAGCCGGAAGAATACGTGTACATGACCGCACATATGGATCACCTGGGTAGCAACGGTAAGGATATTTTTCGCGGGGCGGATGATGATGGTAGCGGTACGAGTGCGGTAATGGCTATGGCGGCCGCCTTTGCGGATGCCACAAAAGACGGCATGCGTCCAAAACGAAGCATCATTTTTATGACTGTAAGCGGCGAGGAGAAAGGACTTTGGGGAAGCGATTATGCAACAAAAAATCCGGTAGTAGATCTTGAAAAAGTAAGTGCAGACATCAATACAGACATGATTGGTCGCATCGATCCCAAACGTAAGGAAGGCGATTCGCTCAATTATGTATATGCCGTAGGCAGCGATAAGATCAGCACTGAAATCAAACCATTGCTGGAGCAGGTGAACAAGCAACACGATAAGGTGGAACTCGATTATAAATTTGATGACCCAAAAGACAGGGAGCGAATCTATTTCCGCAGTGACCATTACAATTTTGCCAAACACGGCGTACCGATCGTGTTCTTTTATAACGGAAGCCACCCCGATTACCATAAGGCAACCGACACCATTGAGAAAATTAATTTTATGCTGATGGCCAAAAGGGCCAGACTGGCATTTTACCTCGGCTGGGAACTTGCTAACCGCGAAAATATGCTGGTAAGAGATTTGCCGGTACCAACTTCTACCAGGTAAGCATCAGGTTGATGAGCCAACGAACATGCCATCATGTAAAATGCCTGAAACCGGTGCAAGTTTCAGGCATTTTAAATGGCATTAGTGGCAGTGGTATTCGAATCAATAACGTTCAAACTTGTATTCGCAGCCATCTGATATATAATCGCCATTGTCGAGCGTCATTATACCATTGGCGATATCCAGGCGGTATTCGTGGTTCCAGCTACCATCAAAATAAACATACCGCTGCATCTGCTGGCTTGAGTTGAGCCGTTCTGTAACAACGTAATGGCCAAAGGATAGACCTTGAAACATCGATTGGTACCTGCCATCACAATACAACGTGATGGTGCTCCCATTTCCTGCTGCATAAGTTTTGGGACCACTCCAGCCGCACAGCTCATTTCGTAATTCCCAGTTGCCAACGGCTTTCATGGAAGACTTATCACTAAGCGACTTTTTGCAGGATAAAACCGATGCCATCATGGCTATAAAAAGAATCTTTTTCATGCTGGTATTGACGGAGGCAATTGTTGTTTCATTGCACCGTCCTAAAAAATGCTAATTTGAAATTGCAATCACGAAAAAAGGACAGCCACCTGGCTGCCCTTTTTTTTCGATTATGTTATAGGAAACCCGATCAGGAATTTTGATGGAGGGAAGTGACCATGGTCAAAAAGAGCCCATTTTAATATCCGTCCTTATCCGCCCAATCCGCGTCACCCTCGTTTCTATCAACTATCCGTTCATAAGCAGCAACTTACCAAACTTTGATCCGGTCGGCTTCAGGCTTAAACATCTTGTCTCCTTCTTTTACGCCAAAGGCATTGTACCAGGGTGTAAAGTTCATCAGCGGTCCGTTAACCCGCCACATGGCCGGGCTGTGGGGATCGCCTTGTATGCGCTGGCGGACGGATTCGTCTTTCAGCTTGGTGCGCCAGATTTGTGCGAAGCTTAAAAAGAAGCGTTGGTCGGCAGTAAGCCCATCAATCGTTTCATTTTTCTTGCCCTGTTCAGTATTTTTAAATGCTTCGTAAGCAATGGCGATGCCACCGATATCTGCCAGGTTTTCGCCCACGGTAAGTGCACCTTTTACGTGGAGCGAATCCAATACTGTAAATTCATCATATTGCTTAATCACCTGGTTTACCTTGCCCTTAAACTTTTCATTATCGGAAGCTGCCCACCAATTTTTCAGGTTGCCATCTTTGTCGTACTGCGCTCCCTGATCGTCAAAACCGTGGGTCATTTCGTGACCGATCACCATACCGATACCACCATAGTTAATAGCATCATCGGCCTTGGGATCAAAGAACGGGAACTGCAGGATGCCTGCAGGGAATACGATCTCATTGAAAGGCGGATTATAATAAGCATTAATGGTTGGCGGCGTCATGCCCCATTCTGATTTGTCAACCGGTTTTCCTTGTTTGGCGATATTATCGGCATACGCCCATTTGCTTAAACGCTCCATATTTCCTGTATAGTCGTTCTTGTCGATATCCACTTTGTAGTCCTTCCATTTGTCGGGGAACCCAATCTTTTTGGCGAACGCATTCAGCTTATCCAGGGCTTTTGTTTTCGTCTCATCACTCATCCAATCCAGTTCTTTGATGCGTTTGGCATATACCTGCTGCATATTGTTTACCAGGTCCAGCATACGTTTCTTAGCGGCTTCGTCAAAATATTTTTTCACATAAAGCTGTCCCAGGTTTTCGCCCATCGTCAGGTCTATCTGGGAAGCGATCCTTTCGTCACGGGAGCGCTGAACCTGTTGGCCATCAAGTGTTTTATTGTAAAAATCGAAGTGGGCATTGGCGAAAGCACCACTCAGAAATTCAGCAGCATCACTGATCACGTGAAAGCGGAGATAGGTCTTCCAGTCTGCTACCGGAACCTTATTTACCAGCATACCCAGGGTCTGGAAAAATTTCGGCTGGCCTACCAGGAAAGAATCCTGTTTCATCTGAAGGCCTTCAAAAGTGGTTTTCCAATCGATGGCGGGTGCTAGTTTCGCCATATCGGCCTGTGCTAGTTTATTGTAGTTTTTCTGCGGATCCCTTAGTTCTATATTGGTAGAATGGCCACCCGCAATCATTGTCTCCAGGGCGATCACCGACGCGGCATTTTTGGCTGCGGTGGCACTGTCATCGCCAGTGAGTTTAAACAGTGTAGTGATATAAGCTGCATATTTAGCCCTGGTGTCAACTGTGGGCGCATCTGTTTTAAAGTAATAATCCCTGTCGGGCAATCCCAGGCCACCCTGGCTAAAACCGCAGATCATGAAGGATGCGTTTTTATCATCGGGGTTTACGCCAAAATTGTAGAGGTAACCGTTGCCTTCGCTACGCTGAGCAGCGATCCATTGCATCATTTGTTTGGAATCCTGCAGGCCATTAACCTGGTCCAGCCAGGGTTTGATAGGGGTAAAACCCAATTGTTCTATTTTGGTACTATCCAATCCGCTGGTGTAGAAATCGCCCACCAGTTGCTGCACAGAACCCTTGGCCGCGCCGGCTTTTGCGGCATCCTGGCACAAAAGCCGCATGGCATCGCGGCTGGCTTTCCGAAGGTCGGTGAAAGACCCAATACCACTCTCCGTACCTGCTATCACAGCAGATTTATTCCAGGACCCATTGGCATACAGCCAGAAATTATCGCCGGGTTTCACTGTGGTATCCCTACTGGCAGGGTCCAGGAATGATGCCCGTTCCGTTGCCGCTGGCTTTGGATCTGCCACATTGTTACAGGCCGCAAAACCAACAGCAGCTGCCAGCATCAGCAAGCAAGCATTCGTTTTTTTCATGTGTTCATTTTTTAAGAGTGCAAATGTAGAGTAAGCGGTTGCTAAGGATCGCAGAATTATTGGCCCTGACCGGAGTTTTTTGGATGAATGGGAAAAATGCGGTTTCCGTCGCTGCCGCTGATCATATTTAGCGAAAGAAAACCCTGTCTGCAAGGCATTAGCCATTAAATTTACGCACACAAACAAAATCTATGATCCTAGTAAATCGATTGTTTTGTATCGCGTTACTGCTGTTGTCCCAGGCTGCGGAGGCGCAATCCCCGGCGGCCCTTCATTGGGCAGATAGCGTGTTAAATTCGCTGACGCCGGACCAGCGTATCGCACAACTGATGGTGGTGCGTACCTCTACCGTAGGGAAAGACGGAGGCGGGATTTTCTTCGATGCGCAGACCGATTCGCTGGTGAAGGAGTATAATATTGGGGCGGTTTGTTTGTTCCAGGGCACATCAGCGCAGCAGGTCGCTTTGCTAAACCGAATCCAGGGCATGGCGCAAACGCCCATCATGGTTACCGTAGATGGTGAATGGGGCCTGGGGATGCGGTTTAACGACGTGCAGAATTTTCCATATCAACTTACTATCGGCGCTGTAAAAGACGCGGAAACAGCCTACCAGGTAGGGAAAGCAATTGCAGCGCAATGCAAACGTATTGGCATCCATGTAAACTACGCGCCAGTCGTGGATATCAATAACAATCCCAATAACCCGGTAATCGGGGTTCGCAGTTTTGGGGAGGATAAATACAAGGTGGGCCTCTTTGGTAGCCGTATTATGCAGGGCTTGCAGGACAATGGCGTGATGGCCTGTGCCAAGCATTTCCCCGGCCATGGCGATGTGGATGTAGACAGCCACTTCGATCTCCCGGTCATTAATAAAACAATGGCCCAGCTGGAAAACCTGGAGCTGTATCCTTTTAAAGAAGTGTTCAGCAAAGGAATTGGTAGCGTAATGGTAGCTCATCTTTCCATACCTGCTATTGATTCGACGCCCAATAAGCCAACGTCGATTTCTTACAACAATATTACCAACCTGATGCGTGGTGAACTGGGCTATAAAGGCCTCACTTTTACCGATGCCCTGGAGATGCAGGGAGTGAAAAAATATTACCCCGATGGCGAGGCCAGTGTGCAGAGCGTGATTGCGGGTAATGATATGCTTTGCCTCCCAGGCAGCGTGCCAGTGAGTATCACCAAGATAAAGCAGGCTATTACCGATGGCAGGCTTACATGGGAAAGTGTGAACGAAAAATGCAAACGGGTTTTATTAGCTAAGTACGAATATGTGGTAGGTAATACCGGTACTATTGATGCCACCAATCTTACTGAAGACCTTAATAAAGATGTGCCATTGCTGCGCAAACTGGTAGCGGAAAATGCGTTGACAGTACTAGCGATGGCCGATGAATATTTACCTGCACCAAAACAAACAAGTTTGACAGTACAAGAACTTGATAGCCTCGTTGGAAAAGTAAATAAAAAGAAAAATACAAAATCGACGATCACCTTAAAGAAGGCAACACCACCACAGTTGAATGAAATATTGTATATTTCTATAGGTGGCGACAAGGATGATGCTTTTGCTGAAAAAATGGGCGAAGGAACCAGTATTAAAAACCTAGCCCTGCCTTACAGCGATTCTGATAAATGGGAGATGATGGGTACACCGGCTGGTGACAGTTATTTAAAAATTATTAAAGCAAAACGGGTTGTTGTAGGACTGCACGGTATTGGAAGAGCTCCAAAAGGCAATTTTGGCATTCCTGATAAGTCCATAAAATTGATTAAACACTTGCAGGAATTGTATCCAAATATGCTGCTGATACTTTTCGGCAACTGCTACAGTGCCAAAAACTTTTGCGATAGTAAAAACCTGGTGGTTTGTTACGAAGATGATGTTGTTTTTCAAACTGCCGCCGCTGATTGGCTGCTGGGAAAGTTTAAAGCCAAAGGCACGCTGCCGGTTACTGTTTGCGATAATTTCAAATATGGCAGCGGGCTGGTTATTCGTAACGAGTTGCCACGTGAGAATCCCATTAAACTCGGGTTGAAAGGAGCAGAATATATGGCTTTGCAAATAGATTCTATTGCAAACGATGCTATCAAACAAGGCGCTACACCGGGCTGTGTGGTGACTGTTTTGAAAGGTGGAAAACTGGCTTTTCAAAAGGCGTACGGTTACCAGGATTACGACAGTATGATTCCCATTACCGCCAACACCATTTACGACCTCGCTTCGGTTACAAAAATATCTGCCACCAATATTTCAGTTATGAAATTATGGGAGGAAGGCCGGCTGGACCTCAAGAAAAAGATCAGTGAATACCTGCCCTGGCTAAAGGGGAGCAATAAAGAAAACCTTATCGTCGAAAATCTGCTGCTGCACCAGGCCGGTATGGTTTCGTTTATTCCATTTTACAGAGAGGTTACTGGTAAAGATGGCGCACCGAACGCGGCCTGGTTTGCCAGTGCACAATCCAGTGATTACGATGTGCCGGTGGCAGATGCTTTGTATATGAAGAATGCCTGGGTGGACACGATGTATAGCCGCATTAAAACCAGCGCGGTAGTAACCAACGAACTAAAATATGTATACAGCGACAACGATTTTATTCTGATGGGTGATATAGTGGCTTCCATTACCGGCATGCCGCTAGATCAGTATGTAAAGAAAACATTTTATGTTCCGCTGGGCATGGTAACCACCGGCTTTAAACCCTTTGAACATTTTGCCAACAGCGAAGTAGCGCCCAGTGAAAAAGAAAAACAGTTTCGCCGGCAATTATTACATGGATACGTGCACGATCCCGGCGCGGCCATGTTTGGAAATGTGGCGGGTCATGCCGGGTTATTCAGCGATGGATATGATCTTGCTATACTCTACCAGATGCTGCTGAATGGGGGCAGCTTTGGCGGTAAGCGATACCTCAAAAAGGAAACGATCGACTGGTTTACCAGCTACCATACTCCCATCAGCCGAAGGGGTATGGGCTACGATAAACCCGAGAAGAACAATGATGTGGTGGACCCTTCCAAAGCCTACCCCTGCGCTTGTGTAAGTCCGCTTACTTATGGCCACACCGGCTATACCGGTACCTGTGTATGGGTGGATCCCAAATACGATCTGGTCTATATTTTCCTGAGTAACCGTGTAACACCCGATGGCGGGGAAAACCTAAAGCTCAGCAAGCTCAATGTGAGGAGTAATATCCAGCAGGCGATTTATACAGCGATGCAATAACCCTGCTGCTGGCGGTACCGAAGAAAGCTAGCGGCCGTCTCGCCCCAGCGTCTCCTCGCGGAGAGAAGGCAAAGCCGGTCTGAAATAAATTGACCTATTAAAATAAACACAACCAGTTAAGCTATCTACCCGGTAATTGATGTGGACACCGCGCAGACTTACCAGTCTATGGACGATTTTGGCTACACGTTTACCGGTGGCAGTGCTACGCTGATCAACGCATTGCCTTTGCCACAAAAAGATGACTTGCTCAAAGATCTCTTTCAATGGGTTAGCAATTATATCGGCGTAAGCTATCCGCGCATAACTGTCTGGGGCTCCAACCTGAGTGCCACCAATTTACCTACTAAGCATTTCCCAATAAAATCTGTATTTCACAGAACAATGGGTTAGCGGGCCTGCGAACTTTAGTAGCAGTCAGTCGTGGTATGTGGAGAACCTTACTATTGGCGCCACCCGGAACTGGAGCCGCAATGTGCTGGAATGGACCCTGGCTTCGGATCCGTTTTATAACCCGCATAAAGTGGGCGGTCGCACTGGCTGCCTGGGCGCCATCACCATTAATAACCCTGCGGTAACCCGTAATGTGGCGTACTATATCATCGCCAGCGCATCCAAGTTTGTTAGGCCCGGATCGGTGCGTATTGCTTCGAACAATACGGGCAATTTGGTAAACGGGGCCTTCAAAAATCCGGCCGGCCAAAAAGTACTTATCATACTCAACAAGGGTACGGGCACCGAGGCTGTCTCATCCGCAGCAATGGAAAAATAGCACTTATGCAGCTTACTGTTGGCGCTGTTGGCACCTATGTTTGGTAATTGTGTTCTATCGGCACGTTGAGCCGTATCCGCCCGTGCGGCAGACGCATCATCAGCAATATCAGGCGCAGTCAGTTGCAAACAACCGCCATTCTGAATGCCGATGGAACAATTGCGGTAGTTACACTGACCATCGGCGACCTGGATATTCACTTCAATAATTGGATGGAGGAAGAGCCACGCCTTTTGTAAGTTTGCTATAGCCTATCAATACTTTTATTCTTCAATAAACAGCGACCTATGAGAAAAATCATCCTGCTACTGGCTATTGTGCAGTGTACCAGCCACCTCAGGGGCCAGGAAAAGCCAAGACTCTGGGACGAAGTACAAACGATCAAAGCGTTTGATAAAATGTACGCGTCGCCCAAAAACCCCATCCTGTTTATTGGGAGTTCCTCTATCCGTAAATGGGATGATGTGGAGATCACTTTTGCGAAATATAAGGTGATGAACCGGGGCATTGGCGGGGCTATTCTGAATGATATTATTTACTACGCCAACGATATTATTTTTCCCTACAAACCACGCCAGATCGTACTGTTTGTCGGAGAAAACGATCTGCCGGATGCCGCCAGCACGCCTGATTCTATCCTCACTCGCACCAAAAATTTGTTTGCCCTCATCCGCAGTAGGTTGCCTGAGGTACCCATCGTGTATATCTGCTTTAAACCCAGCCCCAGCCGCGAGCAATACCTGCCCAAAGCCCTGGCCGCCACCGAATTGATCCGGAATTATTTGAAGCCCGATAAGCATACTGTTTTTGTAGATGTACTCCACGCCATGCTCACCAAAGCTGGCAAGCCAATGCCCGAATATTTCGTGTCGGATATGCTGCATATGAACGTGAAAGGGTATGCGCTTTGGGAGAAGTTGGTGCAGCCGCATTTGATGAAGTAAAGTTCCAGGCATTAAACATACCAGGACCAGGCTCCGAGGATGAGGGTCCAAGGTATAAGGATCAAGGTCCCGGAGCTTGCTACTACGGGAGGGGATGCGACGCTTAAGACTTGAAGCTTGGACAAGCTGCTGCAGAGACCTTGAAGGTTTGATTCGCCCCTGTTTTGCCCCGGTTCCCTAAAGGGGTCCTCTGCGTAACATGGATGCCATTTGTGATGTGCAATCAAATCAATAGCATGCAGTCTTGAGATAAAGAGTTGGAAATTTATAGCGAAATTTTTGTGACACTCAGGAAAATAATTTTAGATCAAAAAAAAGCTTGGAACTAGCGCAGAGGCGCCCTTTCAGGGGACCGGGGGCAAAAAAGGAATGTGCTGAATGATAAAAAAATAACCCTGTTGCATAAGTTTTTGCTTATCGTGGCCAAACTGTTTCCATGGCGGTTCAAGCCTTTAACCTTGGATTCTGGACCTTGGACCTTAGCCCTGGGATATCCGACCTTCCACCACTTCCCGATACTGGTTCATATCCACAGCCTTCTCACTTTTTGCAATTACAATGGTGGCTACCGTATTGCCAATCACATTGGTCAATGCCCTGCCTTCGCTCATAAATCGGTCGACCCCGATTAATAAGGCGAGGCCTTCTATGGGAATAATTTTTAATGCGGTTAGTGTGGAAGTCAGCACGAGGAAGCCACTGCCGGTGACACCTGCAGCGCCCTTACTGGAGATGAGTAAAATGCCAATCACACTTAATTGCTGGCCCAGGCTCATATCCACATGAAATACCTGTGCCAGGAAGATGGTGGAAAGGCTCAGGTAAATGCTGGTGCCATCGAGATTAAAACTATAGCCCGCGGGTATGATCAGGCCCACTACGGACTTATCACAACCCGCTTTTTCCAGCTTTTCCATAATGGCGGGTAATACCGGCTCGCTGCTGCTGGCGCCAAATACAATTACGATCTCGTCTTTAATATAGCCCAGTAATTTCCACAAACTAAAACCATAATATCTGGCAATAAGGTTGAGCACTACGAAGATGAAAACCAGGCTGGTGATATAGTAGGTTCCCAGCAACAAACCCAATAGTTTGAGACTGGCAAAGCCAAATTTGCCTATCGTAAATGCCATGCCGCCAAAAGCACCAATCGGGCTTACTTTAATCACGAGGTGCAGGATATTGAAAAGCACTTTGTTTATTTTTTCAAAGCCTGAAATCAGCGACTGGTTATAAGCGCCCATTCGTTTCATGCCAATGGCAAACAGGATTCCGAAAAACAAAATCTGAATAATATCGCCTTTGGCAAACGAATCGATGATATTAGTGGGAACAATATGCGATAGAAACTCGCCCCAGTTCATAGGCGCTACCGTGGCAGGTGCTGTTGCGTTGGCAGATGCGGCCTGCATGTTAACACCGGCGCCAGGTTTAATGATATTGGCAGCTAATAACCCAATGATGATTGCGATTGTAGTAACGATCTCAAAATACAGCAATCCTTTGCCCCCAACCCGGCCCACTTTTTTAAGGTCCCCCGAGTTGGAAATACCCAAAACGATGCTGATAAAAATCACAGGGGCGATCACCATTTTGATGAGGTTGATAAAGGTCTCGCTCATCAGTTTTGCCGTAGGCGCAAAACCCGGGAAATAGAAACCCACCATGATGCCGAGGGCGATGCCAATCAGCACCTGCACGTAAAGGAGTTTGAGGTACTTCATAAATGAACGGCCGCAGCCGGAACAAAAATCAGGTAAAAAAGGGGTTAGGGAGCATGCTTTGCTACTGAAGTTGGAAGATAAAGAAACCTTTTATAGCCGGGTGCTTTTTTGCTGACGGTAGGTCTCGCAATCGACCATCTACCAAGTCGTCGCGAGGGTTCTTGCCCGCTTGTGTTGAAGAATGACGGTGAAGCAATCTGACTGCGAATTGTTAGGGGGGTGGTGATTTGCGCAACCCTTCATCACAACATGCGAACAGGTTGCTTCGTTGGGCAGGAACCCGCCTGCCAATGACATATAGTATAAGTGGTTCATAATCAAAAAGGTTATTTTCCGGTTTTTAGAAGATTTCATGCCAAGGGAGGCCTCACCCCCGTCCCCTCTCCTCGCGGAAAGGAGTGCCCCCGGCAAGATTCATGATGAATTTTGGGGCAAGAGACGCTCCTTCACCATGTCATCTTCAAAGAACTTGATCCGCCTAGCGGAAAATATTTACTGGAAATGACTGACTGAGGGTGTCGCAATAACTGGTAATATTGTTATTGTGGCGACAATTTTGAAATGCACTTGCGGAAAGGGCATAACCATATTTTTAACTACGGATCGCAATCATACGCACCCTCCCCCCAAATTCGAATATTGTCCATCCTCCGCAGCATCCTGGATGGGTGCGGGTGCCTTTTCCTTAACGCCCCACAGTAAAATCTGCCATCATTACAGTAAAACCTAACATTGCATACCGGTGTACATGGTTTTAATTTGAAGTCTGATTTCAAAGGTGTTTTCATCGATCTGGAAACCCTTTAAAACTACGATTGAAACGGTTGTTATTGATGGATAGGATTGCTATATGATGTATCTTTTACATCCTGTAATAAATAGGGTAAGCATACTTACCCGGTATTCATTTTTATTTCCGCTGCAATCGTTTGCCAGGAAGTACGACCTGCCTGGCAACAGAACCAAAATATAAAGCAGTTGTTCCAACATGTTTGTAAAAAAATATTTCGAAGAATTTGAATTGGATAATGTCCGCCATACAAAAGGGCGCACCGTTACCGAAACAGATATCGTAATTCACGCCGGGCAGTCGGGCGATTTTTTTCCGCACCATATGGATGAAGAATGGTGCAAGACACAACCATTCAAGAAAAGGATCGCCCATGGCACGCTTATTTTTACTATCGCAGTCGGGCTTACTGCCGACCTGGTAAACGAGGTGTCGATGACCTACGGCTACGAACGGCTCCGGTTCATAAAACCAGTGTTTATAGGCGATACTATTAACGTGACCGTCACCATAAAAGAAAAGAAAGATCACAAGAAGCCCGGCAACGGACTGGTAACAGAACTGGTGGAAACATTTAACCAGCATAGGGAGCTAGTCATGGTTTGCGAACATATTTTACTGGTCCAAAAAACAGCAGTGTAATCATCATGGAGGCAACAATTTTACATGGTATCACCTGGGGGCATAGCAGGGGCATTACGCCGCTACTGGCGGCTTCGCAGCGGTATACCGAGTTGCACCCGGGTGTGGAGATCCGGTGGAAGAAAAGGACGCTCCAGGAGTTTGCAGACTTCCCGATTGAGAAATTGACGGAAGACTACGACCTGCTGATCATCGACCATCCATGGGTAGGTTGTGCGGCTGCTACCCGCTGTGTATTGCCCTTAAACGAATGGCTGCCCGCAGCCTACCTGCAAGATCAGGAGACGAATTCAGTAGGTTATTCCCATTTGAGTTACGAGTACGAGGGGCAGCAATGGGCACTGGCCATAGATGCCGCCACGCCTGCGGCCAGTTATAGGAAAGACCTGATGGATGCCAATGGCATCGCCGTTCCGCGAACCTGGAATGAAGTAATAACGTTAGCTAAAATGGGAAAAGTGGCGGCGCCGGCAATACCCATTGACCTGCTCATGAATTTTTATAGTTTTTGTATTGCCCATGGTACTGCACCATTTAATTCAGAAGCGGAAGTAATAGATAGCGACATTGGTTTGAGAGCGATTGAAAGCATGGAGGAACTGTATTCGCTGGTTGATAAAAAAATGTTTCGTTGCAACCCGATAGCCATAGCTGAACTGATGAGCACCTCAGACAACTATTGGTACTGCCCTTTTGCCTACTGCTACTCTAATTACTCCAGAGCAGGCTATGCCGAAAAGCTGTTGCATTATGCAGATGTGATAAGTTTCAATGGCACCCGGCTTCGCACTACTATTGGTGGTACCGGCCTTTGCGTGTCAGCGTATTGCAAACATCCCGAAATTGCGGTCGACTTTGCCAAAACAGTTGTTGGCGCTGAATGGCAGCGTACTTTATATACGCAGCATGGAGGCCAGCCCGCGCATAGGACTGCCTGGACAGATCGGGCTGCCAACCAACTTACAAATGATTTTTTCAACAATGTGTTGCCTGTTATGGATAACGGCTACACCAGGCCCAGGTACAATGGCTACTTGCATTTTCAGGACAATGCAGGTGCACCTTTGCAGCAATGTTTATTGGGAAAGCAGGATGCTGCCACAACTTTAGATCAGATGAATAAAATATACCAACAGAGTCTTCTTCACCTGAAACCCGCCGCTGCTTTATGATGCAATTGCCGCTACATGGACTGGTCGTCTTGGAGTTTAGCCAATACCTTTCGGGACCCTCTGCGGGTTTGCGGCTGGCCGATCTGGGAGCAAGGGTGATTAAGATAGAACGTCCGGGGAAAGGAGATGCCGGGAGAAAGCTCGCCATCAAAGAGCTTTGGGTTGACGATAATTCATTATTGTTTCATACCATCAACCGCAATAAGGAAAGCTTTACCGCCGACCTGAAAAATGCGGAGGAGCTGGCCCTGGTAAAAAAACTCGTGGCAAAAGCCGATGTAGTGATGCACAATTTCCGGCCAGGTGTGATGGAGAAAACTGGCCTGGGTTACGAGCCGCTCCAGGCAATTAATCCACGACTTATATATGCCGTAATTTCAGGATATGGAACAAAAGGACCATGGATGAAAAAGCCTGGGCAGGACCTGTTACTGCAATCGATGACGGGGCTTTCCTATACCACGGGAAGTGGCAATAACGGGCCTGTTCCTTTTGGGGTGGCGATTGCCGATATACTCTGTGGCTCGCAATTGGTACAGGGAATCCTGGCCGCACTCATCAGGCGCCAGAAAAAAGGGATCGGGGCTTTAATTGAAATCAGCCTGCTGGAGTCCATGCTTGATTTCCAGTTTGAACTGCTCACCACCTACTATACGAATCACCAGCAACCATTACGAAGTAAAATCAACAACGGCCATCCTTTGCTAAGTGCGCCCTATGGCATTTACCAAACAGCCGATGGCTACCTGGCATTAGCGATGATGGATTTACAGGTGTTGGCGGATGCTATCCACTGCAAGGGGTTGAATCATTTTCAACAGGAGCAGGCATTTGCACAGCGGGACAGTATCAAGGAAATACTGGCAGCCTACCTGCTCACCCAAAAAACAAACTATTGGCTGGACTTGCTGCAGCAACAGGGACTTTGGGCAATGGAAGTAATGGATTGGGAAGATATGCTGGCGCATGAAGCCTACCAGGTACTGGAAATGGAGCAGGTGATACAGGCGGGGGATAGGAAGATTGTCACCACACGCTGTCCGATCCGCATCAATGGGCAAAAATTGTATGCGAAAAGGCCAGCTCCACAATTGGGCGAACATAACGCAAGCATTACAAGGGATTTTTCACTGGCGCATTAAAAATAGAAACCGGTACAACCATATAACATAGCGATGAATTTATTGCAGGATATAATTGTTGTGGATCTCAGCCAGTTTTTATCTGGCCCGTCGGCTGCTTTGCGGCTGGCAGATATGGGTGCGCAGGTAATCAAAATCGAGAGGCCGGGAACCGGAGATATTTGCAGGCAACTATATGTGTCGGATGTGATGATTGAAGGCGAGTCTACCATTTTTCATGCCATTAACCGCAATAAGCAAAGCTATGCTGCCGACTTAAAAGATGCAGCAGACCTGGAGAAAGTAAAGCAACTAATTGCAAAGGCGGATGTAATGATGCATAATTTCAGACCCGGCGTAGTGGATCGTATTGGCCTGGACTACGATACTGTCAAAAGCATCAATCCATCAATTGTATATGCTGAAGTAAGTGGCTACGGGACAGAAGGTCCATGGAAAGATCTGCCTGGCCAGGACCTGTTATTGCAAGCGGCATCGGGGCTTACATGGTTAAGTAATAACAATAATGAAAGCCCCACGCCAATGGGTGTAGCAGTGGTGGATATTATGGCGGGTACGCATGTTGCCCAGGGTATTTTGGCCTCCTTGTACCAGCGGACCATTACTGGTGATGGCGCATTGGTGCAGGTAAGTATGTTTGAAAGCATTCTGGATTTTCAATTCGAAGTGCTGACATCTTATTATAACGACGGCAAGCAATTACCCGTGCGGAGTGCGGTAAACGGCGCCCATGCCTATATAGCCGCACCCTATGGCATCTATAAAACCAGCGATGGCTATATGGCCCTGGCCATGAGCGATATTTTAACGCTGGCTTCCTTGCTGGATTGTGAGCCGTTGAAATTATTTACTGTAAGCAGCGACTGGTTTGCCCGTCGCGACGAAATCAAGAAATGCCTGGCAGATCACTTACTGATCCGCACCACTGTAAATTGGTTAAGTATTTTAGAAAAAGCAGATATCTGGTGTGCGCCGGTGATGAACTACGACCAGTTGGTGCAGGAGGAAGGGTATAAAGTGCTGAACATGGAGATTACTGTAAAAACCAGTAATGGCCTCTCAGTTACCACCACCAGGTGCCCGATACGTGTGGACGGTAGGCTGCTGGTTTCAGACAAGGGCGCCCCTCAACTCGGTGAACACAATGCGATTATTGATAAGCAATTCAAACTCGAAAAGGAATTCCAGGAGACCATTTAAATCGCCGCCATGCAAAGAATCGTTGATACACATGTTCATATTTGGAATTTGCAACGGGCTGAGTATCCATGGCTTCAGAATGATACATCCATCCTCAACAAGACCTGGGAGATAGCCGCGCTGAATGAAGAAAGAGAAGCGGCGGGCGTAACAGAAGGCGTCTTGGTACAGGCAGGCGGTAACCTGGAAGATACGGAGCTGATGCTGGAAACCGCAAGGGCTACAACATGGATCAGCGGTGTGGTGGGTTGGCTGCCCCTAAAAAACCCGGTTGAAACGAATCGATTGCTGGACACGAAGTTCTTACATGAAAAATATTTTAAAGGTATACGGCACCAGGTACACGACGAGCCGGATGCAAAATGGTTATTGCAGCCTGCGGTTTTAGAAAGCCTGGCAATACTGGCAGAGAAAAACATTCCGTTTGATATCGTGGCTGTGAAGCCTGGCCATATTGAAACGGCGATAGAAGTAGCGGAGCGGATACCGGGTTTAAAAATGGTTTTCGACCACCTGAGCCAGCCACCGGTAGCAGCCGGAGAAAAGTTTGGATTGTGGGGCGATTTGATGAAGGTGGCAGCTCAGCATCCTGGCTTCCACGCCAAGATATCCGGCCTCGGCACAACCACCAAAAACCGGGCTGATTGGGGAGCAAAAGATATAGCGCCATATATGGGATTTATACTTGATCATTTTGGAGCCGATCGATGTTTTTGCGGTGGCGACTGGCCGGTATCGCTGCTTGCCGGCGGCTATGTACATACCTGGGCCGCATACAAAGAGGTGTTGACTACGCTGGCCAGCGAAAAGGAACAAGAGAAAATTTTATACCATAATGCATGTGTTTTTTATAACCTGTAAAACCAATATACAATAACATGGAGTTAATCAACGGGGTACTGTTTCATGCTACGGGTGCGTCCAGTGCTGCGTTGTGTTACACTCCAGAAAAAAAGGTAGTTCGCTGGGCCTGGCAAACCTACTGGCTGGCGCAGGCTTTTGTGTGCTGGCTGGCATTGCCAATCATAGTTGCCTTTCTTACCATACCACAGTTAACAACCGTTTTGCAGGAAGCGCCTGCGTCGGCTATGCTTACATCTTTTGCGCTGGGCGTAGCTTATGGCGTTGGCGGCATGGCTTTCGGTATCGCGATTCGTTATGTAGGGTTTTCGCTCACCTATGCATTAGCAGTAGGAATCAGTTGCGTGTTGGGCACTTTAATTCCGCCGATTGTCCACGGTACATTGGGTAATATGCTTAGCAGCAATGGTGCCACACTCATCGTCAGTGGTATTGCTATGGGCGCAGCTGGTATTGGGCTTTGCGGATTGGCTGGGCGGCATAAAGAAAAAGACCTGGAAAAGCAACAGCAGAAAAAGACGGAATTCAATCTGGCGAAGGGTTTGCCGCTTTGTTTGCTGGCAGGCGTGCTTTCCGCTTTTTATGGTTTTGCACTGGATCAGGGCCAACCGATTGCCGAAGTAGCGGCGAAATATGGGGCCGGTGATTTCCAGGGAAATGTGATCTATATTTTTTCTAATTCCGGGGCCTTTTTAACTTCGCTGGTCTATTGCCTTTACCTGCACAACAAGCAAAAAACATTCAGGCAATACAGTTCTATCGGAACACCCGGGCTAGCTAAAAATTACGCACTTTCGGCGCTTACCGGATTGCTCTGGTATGGCCAGTTTTTCTTCTACGGGCTCGGGCACGTGCATATGGGGGAATACAAATTTACCAGCTGGGCGGTGCATATGATTTTGCTGGTATTGTTTAGTTCCATAGCTGGGCTGGTAATGAAAGAATGGAGGAACTGCAGCCCCAAAACCATCCGCACACTCGCTATCGCATTGTTAGTTCTGGTTGCCGCTGTATTGCTCCTTACACGGGGTAATTACCTGGCCAGCTTGTAGTGATTATTGGCAGGATGTAGCTCCAACAGCTAGAAAATAATTGGGGCGTAACCCTGCCAAAAAATACAGTGGCGGGGTCGGCCTGCCCAGGAGTATTTCGGGGGTTTTTCGTTACAAGTCCTCGCCCCGAAAGCGTTCGCATGGGCATTAGGTTAATGTTATAAAATGAGCTCTTACAGTTTAAAATGCCGGATTGGTTTTACAAAAAAGACTCCCTTACTAACCCAAGGCTTCAGCCTTGGGACGACTGGCGTCGATAATCGGCATCGTGTTAAAAATATGCTCACCACTTCCCAAGGCTGAAGCCTCGGGATAGTAAAGAGACTCAAAATATCTGAAAGGCTTGATGGCTTTGCCTTTCAGCGTTTTGAGACAGATCTTAACACTACGCCCATGCGAAAGCGTTGGGGCTGCGGGCTCTTCACTATAAACCCTTACGCTGGCTGCAAAGGCACAAAGCTGTAATTTGTCAGTCACTTAAATGGGTACATCTACTCACTGGTTTTAAAACGATCGATTATATTATTCATGCATTTCAATGTTCCCATAGCATCTTCAAACGTTCCCATTTATATCATTGGTGCCGGAGGCATTATTAATACGGCGCACCTGCCAGCCTATGCCATTGCCGGCTTTAACGTGCAGGGTATTTACGATATAGACCATCCTAAGGCAGTAGCTACAGCTGCGAAATTTAATATCCCAATAGCATTTCAAAGTATCGCCGAAATGATCGGACAGGCGGAACCCGATGCCATTTTTGATGTCGCCGTTCCCGGCTCGCAGATCATTTCGATTCTGCGGATTTTGCCAGAAGGCGCCAGGGTGTTGTTGCAAAAACCCATGGGCGATACCTACGAAGAGGCGAAGGAAATTCTTCGGTTGACTGAGGAGAAAAACATGCTCGCAGGCATTAATTTTCAGTTTCGCTATGCACCCTATATCCTGGCGGCAAAGCAACTGATTGACCAGGGACTGATCGGCGAACTCAACGATATTGAGATCAATGTAAATGTCTATACACCATGGCATCTCTGGGATTTTCTCTTCACATCCCCAAGACTAGAAATTCTGTACCACAGCATTCACTATATCGACCTGGTAAGAAACTTACTTGGCAATCCGAAATCGATCTATGCTAAATCAACGAAACACCCTTCGATGCCGCAATTGTCTTCAGTCCGCAGCAATATCATTATGGATTATGGAGATATGAAAAGGGCCAATATCCTCACCAATCATTGCCACAATTTCGGCACGCCCAAGCAGCATTCCTATATTAAAATTGAAGGCAGCAAAGGCGCTATTAAAATTAATTTCGGCGCACTGATTAATTATCCACGCGGCGCCGCTGATAGTTTTGAGTACATTTTCCTGAATGACCACGAAGAGCCACAGTGGAAAGAAATGGAGGTGGCGGGCAGTTGGTTTCCGCACGCCTTTATTGGCAGCATGGCACAAATTATGCTGGCAGCTGATGGTACGATCGCAAGACCCGACAATGCCGTAGCAGACTGCATTCACACCATGGCCTGCGTGGAAGCAGCGTATAAAAGTAGTGAACAGGGCGGGGTGGTACCTGCCTATTAATAACCCTGGTAAATAGTCAATTCGAAATGAAAAAACTAGTAATAATTATTTCTCTTTTTGTACAGCAGCAACTGATGGCCCAGCCCATAGCTTTCCCTGGCGCAGAAGGATTCGGCAAATATGCCACTGGTGGCCGGGGCGGTCAGGTAGTCGCTGTTACCAATCTCAATGATGGTGGCGAAGGAAGCTTCAGAGATGCATTAGAAAAATTTCCGGACGACCCATTGACGGTCATTTTTAAGGTAGGCGGCATCATCGAACTGCAATCAAAAATCCAGATCAAAAGATCGAATCTTACCATTGCGGGACAGACGGCACCAGGCGACGGCATTTGTCTGAAAAATCAGTCCCTTATTTTAAACGGGGCTTCAACAAAAGGCAATCATGGAAATATCATCATCCGTTATGTTCGTTCCCGACCCGGCGGTACCTTAAAATCTGGCTTGTATGGTTTCGACATGGAGAATTGCCACGACGTTATTGTGGACCATTGCAGTTTTAGCTGGGCCAATGAAGAATGCGCCGCTATGTACGATACAAAAAATGTAACGGTTCAATGGTGCATTGTAAGTGAAGGGTTGTACGAAGCCGGTCATCTGAAAGGCCATCGTTCTTATGGCGGTGTTTGGGGCGGTCAATATAGTAGCTATCATCATAACCTGATTGCGCACCAGAATAGCCGCGCTGTGCGTTTCGATGGCGCCAGGGCGCACGATACCATGGCCATCATCGACTATAGAAACAATGTAATTTACAACTGGGGAAACCCCAATGCCTGCTATGGCGGCGAGGTAAATATAGCAGGTGGTGTGTCGCAGGTAAACATGGTGAATAATTACTATAAGCCCGGGCCTGCAACGCCAACCGAATTAAAATTTATACGTGCCAACTATTCTGCAAAAGATGCCAAAGGAACCGGCGAGTGGTACCTGGATGGGAATATAATGGAAGGCAATAAGGCTTTAACCAGGAATAATTTAAAAGGCCTGGATTTTTCAGAACAAGGGTATACGAAACAGGTAGATGCAGCCTTTCCAATTACTGTACCAATACCCGAACAGAATGCAACGGACGCATACAATGCCGTATTGAAATATGCTGGTGCCATTTTTCCCGCGAGAGACGCTACCGATCAAAGGGTGGTGAATGAAACAAGGACAGGAACTGCCAGTGGCATGGGTGCATTTGGGAAGCCGGGAATCATAGATTTGCCTGTAGCTGTTGGAGGATGGGGCACTTATAAAAACGGCACACCAGCAGCCGATACTGATGGAGATGGCATGCCGGACGAATGGGAAAGGAAGCAGGGATTGAACCCCAGAGATGCCAGCGACCGGAATAAAACCGGAACTGATGGGTTCACGATGCTCGAAAAATATTTGAATGAATCAGCGATGATGAAATAGGTTCCACTTGCTTTGATCGACAGGTTGTAAGAAGTGCATTTTTTGGAGCAATGAAAAATAGAAAAGCATTTGAAAAAGATACTCGCTATATTATCATTATTCATACAGTTTACCGGCCATTCGCAGGTGCTGATAGAGAACAAAGCTCCGACACCGCGGACCATTTTTGGCGCTCAGAAATTACGCTCCACCATTGAGCAGCTTAAATTGAATAGTCAAAAAAGGACGATTGTTCTTGACAAGGTACCAAACGGTAAAAAGGAGGGCTTTATCATTTCTGTCAATAAGGGTCAGGTAAAAATTACGGGCAATGATGAGAGCGGTATTTTGTATGGTTGCCTTGAACTAGCTGCGCGAATACAGGCAGCAAAATGTTTCCCGGCAACATTGGAATTTTCAGATGCACCTGAAATGGTATTACGCGGCGCCTGTATTGGTGTGCAGAAACCGTATTACCTGCCAGGACGCACGGTGTACGAATATCCCTACACACCCGAAACCTTCCCATGGCTTTACGATAAAAAACTATGGATTCAGTACCTCGATTCGATGGTGGAGAATCGCATGAATTCGCTATATCTCTGGAATGGCCATCCGTTTGCATCGCTGGTAAAGCTGAAGGATTATCCCTACGCGGTAGAAGTGGATGATGCTACTTTCAAAAAGAATGAAGAGATGTACCGCTTTCTTACTACCGAAGCCGATAAGCGTGGTATTTGGGTGATCCAGATGTTTTACAATATCATCGTCTCCAAACCATTTGCCGAACACAACCATATTAAAACCCAGGAAAGGGAACGGCCCATCATTCCACTCATCGCCGACTATACGAGAAAATCTATTGCTGCCTTCGTTCAGAAATATCCAAATGTTGGCCTCATGGTTTGTTTGGGCGAAGCTATGGAAGGAACCGGCCAGGACGATATTGATTGGTTTACAAAAACAATTATTCCGGGCGTACAGGACGGCATGAAGGCCTTGGGGAAAACTTCCGAACCACCCATCGTTTTACGGGCGCATGATACGGATGCTCCTTCTGTGATGGCAGCAGCATTACCCTTGTATAAAAATTTATATACAGAAGCGAAGTTTAACGGCGAAGCTTTAACCACGCCGAGACCGCGTGGCAGCTGGGCGGCACTGCACCAGACCTTGGCCCACCTGGGCAGTGTACAGATCGAGAACGTACATATACTCGCGAACCTCGAACCATTCCGTTATGGTTCGCCGGATTTTATCCAGCAGTCTGTTATCGGAATGCATGAAGTGATGGGTGGCAATGGCCTGCATTTATACCCGCAGGCTTCCTACTGGGACTGGCCCTTTAGCGCCGATAGCGTAAACGGAAAACGCCTGCTACAAGTGGAACGCGACTGGATCTGGTACAAAGCCTGGAGCCGCTATGCCTGGAAAGCACACCGCGACCGGCAAGCCGAAATTACCTACTGGACGAAGATGCTGGCTGACCAATATGGCTGTAATTTGTCTGCAGGGAAAAGTATCCTGGATGCCTACGAACAATCGGGTGAAATAGCGCCGAAGCTGCTGCGACGGTTTGGCATCACCGATGGCAACCGGCAGACCCTCACATTGGGCATGCTGATGACCCAGTTGATTAATCCCTATCGCTACGGATTGTTTACATTGCTATATGACTCCGAAAGCCCCGAGGGCGAAATGCTGATCCAATATGCAGAGAAAGAGTGGAAAGGAGACAAGCATACCGGGGAAACACCGGTTCAGATTATTAGTGAAGTAAAGGCACATGGCGACAAAGCCGTACTGGCCATGCAGGCTGCCGGCAAAAATATCAGTCGCAATAAAGAGGAGTTTGAACGACTTCAAAACGACCTGTATTGCTACCAGGCGTTGGCGTATCATTTTGCCTACAAAGCCGAAGCCGCCCTGCTGGTATTACGATACAAATATTCAAACGATATCCACGACCTGGATAAAGCCCTGCCGCTGCTGGAACAAAGTATTACCTGGTATAATAAACTGGCAGCGCTTACCAAAGGAAGTTACCTCTATGCCAACAGTATGCAAACACAGCAGCGGAAAATTCCTATTCGCGGAGTGAATGGCAGTTTTAAAACATGGGCTGAAGTATTGGTTCCTTTTCAAAGCGAGTTGCAACACTTTAAAATTAAAATAGATTCTCTTAAAAACAACCCGGAAAAAACTGCTGCGCAAACAATAATATTGCAGAATGCTATAATTAGTCTGGATGATCCCAGCGCAAGCTTTTATACAATAGATAGTGCCGCCCATTGCTTTGCAGATTCAGGCAACAGGATATCCGCATTCGCTAAAGAACTAAAAGGCTTGAAAGGTTTGAAACGGTCGTTTAATTCGCAGGTAAGCGGACCAACCGAGATTCATTTTACCAATAACAAACCTATAAAAATACTAGTAGGTTTTTTCAAGCCAACAAAAGCAGCTTTCACAAAGGATACCATTTATCTGAAACCACCGGAGTTGGAAACCAACGCCAGCGCCAACGATTATGGCCAGGCAGATATAAAGATTGCGAATGGGCTGGTGGTTAAAGGACTACCCCCGGTAAACATCCACAGTTACAGTTTTGGCGCAGGTAGTAACACCTTAAAACTAGCAAAAGGCGTGTGCTTGATACTCGGTTTCGTAGATGGGGAACAATCCATTCCATTGTATGACGCAGGCCTCACTGAAGATGGAGCAAAAAAAGAAATCGACTGGCTCTTCGAATAAAAAGGCCTCCTAAATCCTCCAAAGGAGGACTTTAGCACCGTGCTACTTTTTGGTGAGTGAAAACGGGGAAATAACGACTTCAAACCATTGTTATTTTTTGATGTGCGATATCTGATGTCTGATTTTCATACCAGGAATGTGGCATTACAATATCGAATCACGAACAAGAAGAACCCGGGGTATGCATCAATTTTGCTTCTCGGCGCAGGGGCACCCTTCTCCACTTGTGGAGAAGGGCCGGGGATGAGGCGGTCTTTTGGATTTTTTGATGTGCGATATATGATGTCTGATTTTCATACCCGGAATGTGGCTTTACAATATCGAATCACGAATAAGAAGAACCCGGGGTATGCATCAATTTTGCTTCTCGCCGCAGGGGCACCCTTCTCCACTTGTGGAGAAGGGCCGGGGATGAGGCGGCCCGTCGCACAGAAAGCAACTCAAAAAATTATAGGAAACATCAAACTAAACCCATGAAAAAACTCACCATAATCCTCTTCCTTGCTTCGCTAGCCGCAACCGCCAGCTCGCAATCTTTTTACGACGTCACAAAATATGGCGCCAAAAAAGACAGCAGCGTCATTGCAACAGTCGCCATTACAAAAGCGATTGATGCGGCTTTCAAAGCAGGTGGTGGCACGGTTTACTTTCCTGCGGGCAAATACCTTACGGGCCCTATCCACTTAAAAAGTAATATTACCATCTACATCGACGCTGGCGCGGAACTCAACTTCAGCGACAATTTCGATGATTACCTGCCGATGGTAGAGAGCCGGTACGAGGGCATGGATGTGATAAGTTTTTCACCATTGTTTTATGCATACAAAGCAGAGAATATCGCCATCAAAGGAAGAGGCAAAATAAACGGGCATGGTAAAAAATGGTGGGACTATGTTGAAGGCTGGAAAGATAACCTGCCCAGGAATAAATGGCAGAAGATCTTCGACAGTCTTAACAAAAATATCCAGTTGCCCGACGATCCGCGGCAGATCAAAAGAGGGTTTCTGCGGCCGCCGTTTATACAGCCCATGTACTGCAAAAACATTTTGATTGAAGGCATCTATATCACCAATTCTCCCTTCTGGACGGTCAACCCGGAGTTCTGCGAAAACGTGACAGTAAATGCAGTCACTATTAATAACCCACATTCGCCCAATACCGACGGCATCAATCCTGAGTCCTGCAAGTATGTACATATTTCCAATTGCCATATCAGCGTGGGCGATGATTGCATTACCATCAAATCTGGGAAGGATGTACAGGGCCGTACCAAGGCCATGCCGGCAGAAAACTACACCATCACCAACTGCACCATGCTGAACGGGCATGGAGGTGTGGTAATTGGCAGCGAGATGAGCGGTGGCGTAAAAAAGATTGTGATCAGTAACTGCATATTCGATGGCACCGATCGCGGTATCCGCATTAAATCGGCCCGTGGCCGCGGCGGTGTCGTGGAAGATATCCGTGTTGATAATATCGTGATGAAAAATATCCATGAACAGGCCATTGTATTGGATATGGAGTACGCCAAAGTACCTGTAGAGCCGCTGAGTGAACGAACGCCCCAATTCAGGAATATTCGTTTTAGTAATATCACTGCCTATACCAACCAAGCCATGTATATTAACGGTATCGAAGAGATGCCGGTTCAGGAGGTCAGTTTGAATGATGTAGTGTTCGAAGCAGAGACCGGCATCACCATCAAAAATGCCAAAGACATTGAACTGCACAACCTGCGGGTAAATACCAAAACAGGTTCCGCATTAAAAGCAGAAAATGTGGAACGACTGGAAATAGATGGCCTCGTATCAGCGAAGCCCCTTAACCTTGTTCCGCTAATAGTACTCACCAACGTGAAGGACGCCTGGCTCCACAATAACTGGCCGTTTAAAGGAACAGGTTTCTTTGCTGAAATTAATGGTGCCCATACCAGCAATGTAAAGTTGACTAATAATGAATTGGGTGATGCGAAAGTGGTTTGGGGAATGGAGGTAAAGCAGTGAAGAAAAGAAAAGCCTCCTAAATGCTCCGAAGGAAATTCTCCAAAGGAGGACTTTCGAACCGTGCTACTTTTGGGTAGTTTTAAAATAATAAACCAGAACTTCAAAAAATTGGATGCATGTTGCACAGGGGCACCCTTCTCCGACAGGAGAAGGGCCGGGGATGAGGCCCTCCCTTGCATAAAGACCTCACAATATAAACCCACACCCTAAGCCATAATCCTGCCCAATAGCATCCCAAAACCCGAACGGAGCGTCGCCACCGCTGCTCCACATACCTACAAAAGATGACAACAAAAAAAATAACCTATTTCATCATAGCCCTGCTAACCACCTGGTCAGCAGGAGCCCAGGATTTACAACTCTGGTACACCCAGCCCGCCGTAAAATGGACCGAAGCATTGCCCCTGGGTAACGGCAGAATTGGTGCCATGGTTTTCGGTGGATCGGAGCAGGATCGGATCCAGTTTAACGAAGAAACATTATGGACCGGTAAGCCACGGAGCTACAGCCGACCCGGTGCCTGGCACTATCTGGATTCCATCCGGCAGCTGTTATTCGGCGGCAAACAAAAAGAAGCAGAAGCCCTTGCCGAAAAGGAATTCATGGGCACCAAAAGCCACGAAGGAGGAAAGGAACAATGGCTTAAAGAGATATTGTCGCTGAAGGGGATGAATGGCAACCCAGCGCTGCAACATTATGATGACAGCAAATGGAAAGCCATGCAGGTTCCGTCCTACGAAGGTTGGGAAGCAGCAGGTTTCGAAGGCCTGGATGGCGCAGTGTGGCTTCGCACCAGTTTTGATATGCCCTTTTCCTGGCTGGGCAAGGACGTCGCATTAGACGTAAATCGTATACGTGACTACGACCTGAGTTATGTGAATGGTGTTTTGATCGGCACGCAGCAAAACGGCGAGCCCCGCAAATACGTGATACCGAAAGCAGCGTTGCATGCCGGCAGGAACACCATCGCCATCCAGGTAATCAACTACTTTGACAAGGGCGGCATTGCGGGTTATAAAGACACATCGAAGCATATCGGCGTATTCCCGGTGGGTGAAGAATCGGGTAAAATTTCGCTGAATGGCGCATGGAAATATTTTATCCAGAATGATGAGCCACCAGAAGTGGGAGAGTACCAGGCCAGCTATCAACCCTTCGGTGATCTGTGGCTGCAGTTTAAGCATGAGGCGCCCGTCACTGACTACAAACGGTCGCTTAATATTTCCGACGCTGTGGCCGTCACCAGCTACACCTGTGACGGAATCTATTTTAATCGCGAATACCTGGTAAGCCAGCCAAACCAGGTGCTGGCGATCCACCTTACAGCTTCACAAAAACGGCACATTAATTTTGAAGCATCACTAACCAGTCCGCATAGAAATTTTACGGTAAAAAAAATCGACAATCATACCGTGGCGTTATCGGTAAAAGTGCGGAATGGCGTGTTGCGTGGAAAAAGCTATTTGCAGGTAACCACAGTGGGTGGGACCATGACGGTTGAAGGAGGTAAAATGATAATACATGATGCCGATGCTGCCAGCATTTATCTCACTGCGGGTACCAGCTTCAAAAACTATAAAGATGTTTCGGCCGATCCTGTATTGCCTTGCACCAACGCCCTGAAAAGCATTGCAGCAAAAACCTATGCCCAGGTAAAGGCTGCCCATGTAAAGGAGTACCAACAATATTTCAACACCTACTCGGTAAACCTCGGCAAGAGTGAAAATGAATCATTGCCGACAGATATAAGGCTACAGAAATTCGCATCTTCAAACGATCCGGCGTTTGTGGCGCTGTACCAGCAATACGGCAGGTACCTGCTGATTGCATCCTCCAGGCCTGGTACTAAACCAGCGAACCTGCAGGGCATCTGGAACGACTTACTGGTGCCGCCCTGGGGCAGTAAATACACGACCAATATCAACCTGGAAATGAACTACTGGCCGGCGGAACTGCTCAATCTTTCGCCCATGCACCAGCCGCTGTTTGGCATGATCGACGAGTTGGCACAAACCGGCCACCAAACCGCTGCCGACCATTACCATGCTCCCGGTTGGGTGCTGCATCATAATACCGATCTATGGCGGGGCACAGCACCCATTAATGCTTCCAACCACGGCATTTGGGTAACCGGTGGCGCATGGCTTTGCGAGCATTTGTGGGACCATTATCTTTTTACCCAGGACAAGGATTTTCTCAGGACCAAAGCCTACCCGGTGATGAAGCAGGCAGCTTTGTTTTTCAATGATTTTTTAGTAAAGGATCCTACTACAGGCTTCCTCATCAGCACGCCTTCCAATTCGCCAGAGCAGGGTGGTTTGGTGGCTGGTCCAACAATGGATCACGAGATCATCCGCAACCTGTTCCAGGATGTAATCAATGCCAGTAAAATTCTCAACACTGATGCCGCGCTTCGTGATACACTAAAAATAAAATACCAGCAAATAGCACCTCTTAAGATTGGCAAATATGGTCAGCTACAGGAGTGGATGAAAGATATAGACGACACCAGTAACAAGCACCGGCATATATCGCATTTATGGGGTATGTATCCTGGACACGAAATTAACTTGGATGAATCGCCTGCCCTTATGGAAGCTGCCCGGCAATCTTTGATATACCGCGGCGATGCAGCCACTGGCTGGAGCCTGGGCTGGAAGATCAATTGCTGGGCCAGGTTTAAGGATGGGGATCATGCCTTCAAAATGATTCAGATGCTGATGACTCCGGCCAACGGGAATGCCGGCAGCTATCCCAACCTGTTTGACGCACACCCGCCTTTCCAGATAGACGGTAATTTTGGTGGCGCCGCAGGCATTGGTGAAATGATCATTCAAAGCCATACGAAGTATCTCGATATCCTGCCTGCATTGCCGGCCGCTTTGCCATCCGGGGAGGTAAAAGGTATTTGCGCCAGGGGCGGTTTTGTGCTCGGTATAACATGGAGAAATGGGAAACTGTATCAGGTCACGGTAAGATCCAAAGCCGGCATGCCATTGCTGTTGCGCTACAACGGAACAACAAAAATGATTTCAACTACTAAAAACGGGGTCTATAAATTTGATGCATCGCTTAAACAATTATAATGATATTTTGGTAGCCGGCTACACTACTACTATTGAGCGACATGGGCGAACGTTACAACCCCGATTATTTCGGGGCTCCATTCATCTTTTTGTGCTCCTTTCAGCCTTCCTGACTTTGTGGCAAGAAACCATAGCGCAATCTCCCAGGCAAGATATCAACCTGAACAATAACTGGAAGACCATCGCTTCGGCCGATGAAAATCCCTTGCCTACCAATTTTTACCAGGTAGCTACCAATGATAAAAGTTGGAAACATGTCAACGTCCCGCATAACTGGGATGCCTACGAAGGCTATCGCCGATTACTGCACGGCAACAGGCATGGCGATTCATGGTACCGCAAAACATTTGCCATTAAACAGCATAAAACCGGAAAGCGTTTTTTCCTGTTTTTTGAGGGGGTTAGTTCCTATGCTACTGTTTACGTAAATGGCGTATTTGTGGGCAAGCATGACGGCGGTCGAACAACATTTACCATTGACATCACTGATAAAATAAAAACCGATGGCAGCGCTAACCAGCTTTCGGTGAGGGCCTGGCACCCGGCGTATATCAAGGATCTGCCCTGGGTCTGCGGCGGCTGCAGCGATGAACGGGGTTTTTCCGAAGGATCACAACCCATGGGTATTTTCAGGCCTGTGCACCTTGTGATTTGCAATGATGTTCGGATAACGCCATTTGGGGTACATGCATGGGCTGATATAACAAATGACAATGCATCTTTATCTGTAAATACTACCCTGAAAAACTATTCGCTGCAAGCGAAAGAAATTAGCGTAGAGCAGCAGTTGCAGGATGCTAATGGAAAAGTCGTTGCTGAAAATGCTTACCGGCAATCACTAAAGTCAGGTGATTCCGTCATAGTCCGGCAAGATGATATTGCGGTTGATAGGCCGATACTTTGGTCGGTAGAAAACCCTTACCTCTATAAAATTATCTCAACCATTAAGCAAGGCAATGTGATAGTAGATCAGCTGATAACCGACTTTGGTTTTCGTACCCTCAATTGGAAAAATGCCACCAACCAGTTTTTCTTAAATGATAAACCAGTATTCATCAATGGCATAGCTGAATATGAACACCTGATCGGGCAAAGCCATGCATTCACCCATGAGCAGATCGTGGCCCGGATGAAGTGGATCCAGTCGGCAGGTTTCAACGCTTTACGCGATGCCCATCAACCCCATAATTTACTATACGGCCAGCTATGCAACAAGCTCGGCATCCTTTGGTGGACGCAACTTTCGGCGCATATTTGGTACGATACACCCGGGTTCAGAACCAACTTTAAACAGCTGCTAAAAGAGTGGGTGATTGAACGCCGCAATGATCCCGCAATTATTTTGTGGGGCCTGCAAAATGAGAGCAAGCTGCCCGAAGACTTTGCCAGAGAATGCACCGAACTAATTCGCTCACTGGATCCCACGGCTTCCACCCAACGATTGGTCACCACCTGCAATGGCGGCAGCGGTACCGACTGGGACGTACCCCAAAACTGGACCGGCACCTATGGCGGCAACCCCGCCGATTACGCCAATGATGTAAAGAAGCAAGTGCTGATCGGCGAGTACGGCGCCTGGCGCACCCTCGACCTGCACACCGAAGGCGGCTTTGCCCAAAATGGCCCATTAAGCGAAGACCGCATGACCCTGCTGATGGAGCAAAAAGTGCGCATGGCAGAATCAGTAAAAGATAGTTGCGCCGGCCAGTTTTTCTGGTTGCTCACTTCGCACGATAACCCCGGCCGCGTGCAGGGCGGCGAGGGCTTGCGCGAACTGGATCGGGTCGGCCCTGTAAACTATAAAGGGATACTAACGCCCTGGGAAGAACCTACCGATGCTTACTATATGTTTCGCAGCAACTATGCTTCGAAAACAAAAGAGCCCATGGTGTATATCGTGTCGCATACCTGGCCAAGCCGATGGATAAAACCAGGCATCAAAGACAGCATCATTGTGTATTCCAATTGCGACGAAGTGGAGTTGTTTAATGATATCGATAATGTATCGCTTGGCAGAAAGAAAAGAGGCGGCGTAGGTACGCATTTTCAATGGGATCATACGGATATTCAATACAACCTTTTGTATGCGGTGGGGTATGTAAATGGTAAGGCGGTTGCCAAGGATACAATTGTACTGTTTCATTTGCCGAAGGCACCTGGTTATACAAAATTATTTACTCGAACTACATCAATTCTAAAACCACAGGAAGGTTACCATTATTTGTATAGGATGAATTGCGGCGGTTCGGCATACGATGATACAAACGGAAATCGATGGGATTCCGATGAAGCCATCGACTCCAGTCAATTTATTTTTGGTTCATCTTCCTGGACAAGCCAATTTACCGGAATGCCTGATTTTTTCGCCAGCCAACGCAGGACTTTTTCTCCCATCAAAGAAACCAACGATTGGCAACTATTTCAGGACTTTAGATACGGGAAGGAAAAACTAGAGTACCAATTTCAGTTGCCAAATGGCGAGTATCTTGTTGAGTTGTATTTTATCGAGCCCTGGCTTGGAATCGGGGGTGGCATTAATGCCAAAGGCATGCGTTTATTTGATGTTGCTGTCAACGGCAAAACGGTATTTAAAGATTTGGATATATGGGCAGACGCAGGCACCAACATAGCTTTGAAAAAAATAGTGAAGGCAAAAGTTATCGACAGGAAAATGGTGATCTCATTTCCAAAAAGTAAAGTAGGCCAAGCTTTGGTTAGTGCTATTGCGATTGCATCTTCAAACGATGTTTTTGTTAGATCAAAAAAGGTAAACACCAGCCTGCGGCAATATGGGTTCAAATCCTGGATGGATGTTGGGGATAAACAATTCTCAGGCGACACGATCGTTTTCAATTCCTTGCCCTTTAATTTATACGGTGCGGAATGGATTTCTTTCCGCAACAATAATAAAGGTCAGTATACTATTGATGTACCTGCCTATAGACCAACAAATGTATTTGTTGCCTACCCGAAATTAAATGCGAAGCCTTCTGCGATCAATGATTATTTGGACACTAAAACGGAAATAATTACTGATGAAAATGGAGGAACTAGGTATGCGGTGTTTAAGAAGCTTTATGGCGATACGGGGAAAGTTGGCCTGGATATACCGGGCAATTGTATTGTGATGATGCAGCCCGCCAACACAATGCAACCCGCATACGATCTGAAACCCATAGTGGGCCTGAGACCTGGTGCCGCCAAACTTGTCGGAGATGCACTAACAAAATCCACCATCAACGAAAAAGAAACGATCAGTTTTACCAACAATACTTCGGCCATCGAATGGAACATCAATATTGGCGCAGCCGATATTTATTCATTAACAATCCGCTACTCCAACGAAACATCGAAACCGCTAACCGGTACCCTGGTGTTTTCGATGGCAGATGGCACAATCATGAAAAAAGAGAAAATTGCTTTTACACCCAGCAATGCCGGCAAGTGGAGTTATGCTGCCACCAATACCGGCGGCATGATCAATGCCGGGAATTACACCGTTAAGATCATTGCTGATGATGCCATCGGCGTTGGCATCTCTGGCCTGGATGTACAATAAACAGAAACATGAAAAAAAATTTGATTTTTATATTATCCATCTTACTGTCACAAGTGTCCCATGCAGTCCCGCGCACCATCCTGGATTTTAATAAGGATTGGAAATTTTATTTAGGCGATGACAGCACCGCAAGTAAGGCCCCTTACAACGATGCATCCTGGCACAACCTCAGTTTACCACACGATTGGAGTATTGAATTAAACTTTAGCGAAAAGGCACCCGCAACCACGCAGGGCGGTGCATTGCCGGGAGGCATAGGCTGGTACCGAAAAACATTTACGGTTCCTGTTGCGTCAAAAAACAAGAATGTTGCAATTGAGTTTGAAGGCGTATACCGGAATAGCGAAGTCTGGATTAACGGACATTACCTTGGAAAAAGGCCCAATGGCTATATTTCATTTCGGTATGAGCTTTCACCCTGGCTGAAATATGGTGCTGAGAAAAATATAATTGCAGTGAAAGTGGATAATTCTGCACAACCTAATTCAAGGTGGTATTCTGGCTCCGGCATTTATCGAAATGTGAGATTAATTACAACGAACAAAGTAGGATTCGATGCCACTGAAACCTTTGTACATCCCTGGTATATCAGCGGTAATCTGGGAGAGACTTCTGAGGGTGGGATGCTGAAGCCGGGGCAAATAATCGCGATTGTGCCTGTGTCTGTAACGCTTCATAACCAAACCGGGGTCAGCCAAAAGCTCAGGCTGGTTCACACTGTGTATGATGCCGCCGGCAAAGTTGCAGGTAAACCATTCTCAGGCGATATTGAGCTGGACACTTTTGGTGTTATTAACAGGCTGGATCCGGGTCTCTACATCGACAACCCCAGGCTTTGGTCGTTAGAACACCCATACTTGTACAAAGTGGTTTCAGCTCTGTATCAAAATAACCAATTGGTGGATGAGGTAACAACGATCACCGGCATTCGCAAAATTCATTTCGACCGGAAAAAGGGGTTTTTTCTCAACGACATGCCATTGAAGATCAAAGGTGTCTGCATGCACCACGATTTGGGTGCGCTTGGTTCCGCTTTTAACTACCGTGCTGCTGAGCGCCAACTGGAAATTCTTAAAGCCATGGGCTGCAATGCCATCCGCACTTCGCATAATCCGCCCGCACCGGAATTTCTGGACCTCTGCGACAAGATGGGCTTTTTGGTGATGGATGAAGCGTTTGACATGTGGCAAAAGAAAAAGAACAAGTTTGATTATTACCTCGATTTCAAGCAATGGCATCAACTGGATCTCGAAGACATGGTTAAAAGGGACCGCAACCATCCTTCCGTTTTTATATGGAGCATTGGCAACGAAATCAGGGAACAATTTGATTCTTCCGGCACCGCCCTCACCAAAGAGCTGGCGGCCATTGTAAAACGTTTAGATCCTACCCGGCCAGTTACCTCTGCCCTCACTGAAACAGATACAGCAAAGAATTTTATCTACCAATCCGGCGAAGCATTGGATGTGCTCGGCTGGAATTACAACCAGCAAAAATACCCGGACGCTTTGGCCAGTTATCCCGGCAAGATTTTTATTGCCTCGGAAACTACTTCGGCGCTGGAGACCCGCGGGGTGTACAATATGCCTTCAGACAGTATCCAGGTATGGCCGCCCAAGGGCAAAAAGGAAATGGAGGATGTAAACGGCGACTGGTCCGTTTCGGCCTATGACAACGTAAAATCAAATTGGGGAAGCACACATGAGGAAACCTGGAAGATTATTAAGAAGTACGATTTTTTGTCGGGCATGTTCGTCTGGACTGGTTTTGATTACCTCGGGGAGCCCACTCCTTTTCCCTGGCCGGCCCGCAGTTCCTATTTCGGAATCGTAGACCTGGCGGGCTTTCCAAAAGATGTTTATTATATGTACCAGAGCGAATGGACTACCAAACCGGTGCTGCACCTGTTTCCGCATTGGAACTGGCGGCCTGGCCAACTGGTAAATATATGGGCTTACTATAATAACGCCGACGAAGTGGAACTGTACCTTAATGGAAGATCGCTGGGAACGCGGAAGAAAACAGGCGACGACCTGCACGTAATGTGGCGGGTACCATTTACCCCCGGCATATTAAAAGCTGTTTCCCGTAGGAATGGCAGGATGGTTTTGACAAAAGAAATAAGAACCGCCGGCCAGCCGGTTAAGATTGAATTGAAGGCGGACAGGTCTATTGTAAAAGCTGGTGGTAAGGATCTGTCATTTGTTACTGTAAGGATATTAGACAAAGATGGCAACCTTGTGCCCGATGCTGACCAGTTGTTAAGATTTTCTGTCTCCGGCCCCGGGATCATTGTCGCGACTGATAATGGTTATCAGGCAGATACTACCTCATTTACTTCTAATCAAAGAAAGGCCTGGAAAGGCATGGCGCTGGCAATTGTAAAATCAGCTGGAAAAAAGGGGAATATTACATTAAAGGCCTCAATTGCAGGCTTATTAACCAGCTTATTAACGCTAAAAGCCCTTAATTAAGGCCTGAGATTTGCAAAATCTGCAAATTGCTTGTTTCCACTTCCAATAGTAAAATATTACATCAATTCAGCGAAACCTTACATTGTAAACCCTTTTACCCACCAGTACCTTTATCCTATTGATTGAGGCAGTTAAGTCTTGTCGTCACTCAATACCATTAACGATAAAAAGTGCCACATGAAAAGGTTTTCGCCGCTCCATACAGGTCTGCCCGTTGCTGTGTTTCCGTACACATTTACGGGCACAGCAAAAAGAATCCGGAGGGCTTTTGCGGTGTTCATTTTTATGGGCTTTTTGCTAGCCTGTTTAAATCGTGCAGGTGCACAAGCTATAAGCGATTCTGCACAGGCTACCTACACGAAAACGATCACGTTGAGAGCTGATAAAATTGTAGCCACGCTGGGAATAAATGACGCCCCGAAATATGAAAACGTAAAGCAGATCGTCACTAACCAATACCGCAATCTTAATACGATCTATGACAACCGCGATCTTCAGAAAAAAGAAGCCAAAGCGAAAAACGCAACTAATAAACAGGCCCTGGATACTGCTTTAAAGTTAATAGAAACCGATGTGACAATGCAGCTGGATAACCTGCATGCTGAGTATCTATCATTGCTGAATAGCAACCTCAATGCCGGACAGGTCGACAAGGTAAAAGACGGGATGACCTACAGTGTGGTTAATGTTACTTATAAAGGCTACCAGGACATGATTCCTACATTAACCGAGCCTCAAAAGGCCCAGATTCTTGCCTGGCTGATCGAAGCAAGGGAGCATGCCATCGACGCGGAATCATCTGATAAGAAGCACGCCTGGTTTGGTAAGTACAAAGGCCGTATCAACAACTACCTGAGTGCCCAGGGTTACGATGCACAGAAAGAAAGAGTGGAATGGGAGAAAAGAATCAAGGCTGCGGAAGCAGCAAAACAGAAAGGATAATTGTTATATGAATAACGATTGTCGCCGGAAAAAATTCGATGCGACACGATAGTACCGGATTTCAATTAAGTTCAAAACTAAACGCCATATGAAACTGCACCTGCCAACGAGGGCTTATCTCGTATTATGTCTGCTGTTGTTTGCCTCCACTTCGTTGTGGGCTCAGCCAAAAACCATCACCGGAAAGGTAACCAATTCGGAGACCAATGCCCCGCTTGTCAACGCTACTATTGCGCTCAAGAGCAGTAAGCAGAGTGCCGTTACGAATGAGAAAGGTGAATTCACTATAACCGTTCCTGGTAATGAATCTGTACTGATCATCACCAGTATCGGCTACCTGAGGCAAGAGTTAAAAATCGGCAATAACATTTCATTTGATATACCGCTCGTAGTTGACAACAAAGAGTTGGACGATGTAGTGGTAATTGGCTATGGAACGCAAAAGGCCAAAAATGTTACAGGTTCGATTGTTTCCGTTGATACAAAAAAACTGGAAGACCTGCCTGTTGCTTCTCTTGCTGAGATGCTGAGAGGACAGGTGCCAGGCCTGAGTGTTACCGGTGGAAGTACCCGACCCGGTGCTATGGCTACATTGAGTATCCGTCAGCAATTCAATTGGGGTAAAGATGGCGGAGGAACCATACCATTAATTATTATTGATGATGTGGTACAGATTGATCCGGCCACCAACTTACCAACTTTGGATAAGTTCAATCTTTTGGATCTGTCAGAAGTTGAAAGCATTACGGTTTTGCGTGATGCAAGTGCGGCGATCTATGGCGCACGGGCATCACAAGGCGCAATCGTCGTAAAAACTAAGAGGGGAAAATCAGGGGCACCCCGAATTTCTTATTCCGGAAAGTTTGAAACAAATGATGCCGTGAGCCATGGCAAGGTTATGAATGCCAAAGAATATGGTATGTTCTCTAACAGGCTTCAGCGCGGATTAGGATCAACCAATGCCAACAACTTTTTCTCAGATGCAGAATTAGCCAGCATGGATAGCCTTAATTATGATTGGCTGGCCCATGACTGGAGAAGTGCTAATGCGATGCAGCATTCCATTAATGTGAGTGGTGGCTCGGAAAGGGCTACTTACTTTACGGGAGGGTCTTATTATAAGCAGGGAGCCAATTTAGGGTCACAGGACTTTAATAGGTGGACATTCAGGTCTGGTACAGACGTAACTGTTGGGGCTGGTGTAAAATTTTCAGCAACCCTTTCTGCCAATAACTCAAACCTGGAAAAATCATTTACCAAAATCAATTTTTCCGACGGCTACGCCAATGGCGGTGAGCAAAATGACTATAGCGTATTGTTGCATATGCCTAAATACATTCCCTGGGAGTATAATATTAATGGCGTTACCAGTTATGTGTCTCCGGTGTTAGGCCCTAACAAAACCGGTTCGGCAACCGGCAATAATTCCCTGTCAAACTGGAATTATTACGCTTTGTTGAATAATGGATCCAAAACCACCAACAAGAATTTTAGTTATAATGCCAACTTTGCATTGCAGTATGAATTGCCTTTCATAAAAGGATTGTCGTTCAGGGGTAATTATTCAATAGGGTCCACGTCCAGCAATACTGAGCAGGTAATGATGCCGTTGACCATTTTTCAGGCCACTAATGCGGCTACTGCGGGCAATCATTTATTCAGTCCAACTACTGTCTGGAAATCTTTCTTGAATAAATCTAATTCCAGGGTTACTTACGATAACACCACCGGCTCTCTGGAGCAGATTAACTTTTTTGCTAATTTCGACCGCAGTTTTGGTGACCATAGCATCTCTGCGGTGTTCTCAGGCGAGCGTTCAAAAGTTAGCAACGAAGACAGGTACCAGATCTATGACAACCCTATTCCAGGTGTATACAACGGTACTTCTGTTTCTGCCGGAACTTTAAACACATCCAATACAATAACTTTTAGGTCCGAGGGCGGAACGCTTTCTTATTTAGGCCGTGTTAGTTATGCCTATAAGAGTAAATATCTTGCGCAGTTTTTATTCCGCAGCGATGCCTCCAGCAAGTTTGCACCTGAAAACTATTGGGGCTTTTTCCCAAGTATGTCATTGGGTTGGGTTATTTCAAATGAAGATTTTTTTAAGGTAAGATGGATTAACAGCTTAAAGATCCGTGGATCTTTAGGAAGGACAGGTAATGACAATGTAAAAGCATTCAAGTGGCTTCAGTTGTATCAACTGGCACTTGATAAGGGGATGGCATTTGGAACAAGCGGCGGTAACTACACATATGGCATTACACCTGATCCTTCGCCCAACAGAAACATCAAATGGGATAAAACGGTACAGCGCAATCTTGGGATAGATGCGACCATGTTTAAAAATCGATTGTCTATTAGTTTAGATGGCTATTATAATTCATCTACAGATCTGTTGACATTGTTGACTGGAGCTACCAATGTTCCAATATCTGTGGGTGGAGCATTTGCCGAACAGAACTATGGAGCAGTTAATTTTTGGGGAACAGAAATTTCTGCAAGCTGGAACGACCATATTGGAAAAGATTTTAAATTTTCTGTAGGAATGAATTTCGGTCTGTCAGATAACAAGGTAATAAAATATATAGACCAGCCATTCAACTACCCGTCTATTTACGCAGGCAAGCAGCAACAAGGATATTCATTGATTGGTGCACAATGGGGTTACAGAACGTGGAAACAAACTTCTGGTGGAGACGGAATCTTAAGAACCGATGGCGATATTGATGCTTACTGGACTTACCTCACTGACCTTGCAACAAAGGCAGGTACTACCCCTTATTATAACGCCGGAAACGCAAATATATCAACGATGGTCGGTTTGAAGAAAGGCATGATGGCTTATGAAGATCAGGCAGGTGCCTTGGATGCTAACACAAAAACAATTGGCGGTCAAAATGGACAGATCACCGACGACCAGGATTATATAAAATTAGCAAAGAGTACCAGAACCTACGGTTTTAGTACAAACCTGAGTGTTGCATGGAAGTCTTTGAGTCTTTTAACCCAGATCTCTACAAGCTGGGGCGGTTACAATAGCATAGATAGAGTGAAGCAGGGAACCAGTAGCACCAATGCTGGATGGTCTCAGGTAGCTTACCTCACTGATATGTTCGATTCAACTGATAACCCCAACGGTAAATACCCTAACATGGCTTTTTATGACAATGCGTATAAGAATTCCGACTTTTGGACCTTGCCTACTTTCAGGTGCGTAGTACGTTCAATGAGCATTGGCTACACATTGCCGAAAACCTGGACCGCCAAAGTGCATATGTCCAATGCCAAGCTGGTATTGTCGGGATATAACTTGTGGGATTTCTATAATTCTAATCCTGGTAAGTTTAGCAACATGTACGACGGCCTCAAGAGCGGCTATCCAACCTTGCGCACATGGGCACTCGGTGTAAACCTGGGATTCTAATCTTAACTCATAGTTCAATAAAATACACATGAAAAATAAAATAATATGCCTCATTGCTTTTACGGCGGTAATGGCGGTGAGTTGCAAAAAGAAGTTTTTGGAAGACATTAAAAGTTATGATAAATACGATGAATCTGCCTTTACCAACGAAGTATTGACAGGCTATTATATCGACAGGATTTACAACTACTTTTTCGTAAACTACAGAGCCCCAAATCAGGCAGAAACCACTGCGGGGTCTTATGATGATTCCAAATCAAAGCTAACAGAAGAGATTGGTGCCAATGGAACTGTTCCCAATTATTTAAACCCTAATAAGACCCTGAATATGGCAACGGATGCAGATGCTTATTATGGTGGCGTTCTTACAGCAGGCATCAGTAATACACCCTACACCCGTATCCGTTTAGCCAATTCGTTAATTGATAAAATAGATGGGGTAGGGCAAGCAATGTCCGAGTCGTTCAGAAACTCAGCAAAAGGACAGATGTACTATTTCCGTGCATTACAGTATTTTTATTTAGTCCGTACTTATGGTGGCGTTCCACTGGTCTTAACCGTTCAGAATGGAAGTAGTACGGATGAGACTATCCGGACGCCCAGATCTACCGCTACAGAATGCTTTGCCCAGATAGCTAAGGATTTTGATTCAGCAGCCGCTTTATTGCCTGCTAAATGGACAACGGCATCGACAGATTATGGACGGTTTACCAGTGCTGCGGCCCGGGCTATGAAAAGCCGTGTATTGCTCACTGCCGCCAGTCCCCTGTTTAATTCCGATTGGGATAATCCGGCGAATGCAAAATGGCAGGCAGCTTTGCAGGCAGGCCTGGATGCCGAAACCGCGTTAAGTGCTGCAGGTTATGGTTTATACGGCACGACTGCAAAGGAGTGGGGAGACATGACCTATGCCAATGATAATTCCTTCAACAAAGAGGCCATTTTTGAAATTCTTCTTTCTACTAATATTACTAGTTCTGCCGGCTATAACAGTAGTTGGGAAAATACGGTAAGAGCAAAAGACTATAACGGTGGTGGTGGCATTTCAGCGCCTAAGGCAATGCTCGATTTATTTCCGTTAGCAAACGGTGCCCGTCCAACAGTAGCCAATGGATACGTAGATACCTTCTTTTTTGAAAACAGGGATCCGCGTTTCTACCGCACTTTTGCTTTTTCAGGCGCTAGATGGGGTATAAAACAAAATTCGAATAAGAATACATTTTTTTACAGGTGGAGGGCAAGTGCAACAGGTAATAGTACTTATTATGGTGGCAACCAAACAACGAGTCCGGCGATTGTTCGGAAAATGTCAAACCCTGCCGCTGATAGTACCGCTTTTGCTTTTTCGGGTACCGATATTTTTGAATACCGGTATGCAGAACTGTTACTGAATATAGCGGAGTGTTATGCTGCAAAAGGAGATGTAGCGAACTGCCTTGTTTACCTCGGAAAAATACGTGCCCGTGTGGGCATACCAAGTGCAAACAACTATGGTATCGGTACTTTGGCCGGCAAATATCCAGCTATCGAAGCTTGCTTGTACGAACGCAGGGTAGAGCTGGCTTATGAAGGAAAGCGTTATTGGGATATTCAAAGGTGGTTGCTGTATGACGGTGTATCTTCAACAAACGCAACTGCGAACACATGTACCAAGCTTGGGCTTACTCCTATCAACGGTACAAACAGAACCGGGTATTACTGGCAGAGCAAAACTTATGCAGCAGATCCGTTAACAGCTGCCGACAGAGCCTCGGCCTTCGTTGATCCCGATGCAGCTCCAGCCACTTTTGCCACACAAATAGCGAATCTTAAAACACTGTTTAAAAATAAATTTGTGATGACACCATTGGACCAGGCTTTAGATCGTGATGGTACTACTCCTGTTAATATTTTATACAGACCTAACTACTACCTTTCAGGATTAAGCGGCACCGTATTATCCTTTAACCCCTGGTTGCCACAAAATATTGGATGGATGGATTATAGTGGCGTTCCCGGAACTTTTAATGCTACACAATAGATAGTGTAGAATATCCGGTGCGCTGCTGCACCAGGTTTCAGGTCCCGGAGCATTATTTCATGGTGCGTCGTGGAATCAATTGTGAGCGCTTGATTTGAAATTTTAAAAATTGATAAAGTGATGAGGAAGAGAGTGATGTACTTATGTTGTTGTGCTGTTCTATCAATAGGATTGAGTTTAAAAACTGCAGCCCAGTATCCAGATATCCCAAAAGACGTCGCCGCAAAGGCAGATTCTTTAATGGAAGCAGCACGCATTCATTCTGACTCGGCCTGGGCCTTTGCCAAACCGATCATTGAAGAAGAAGCCGCCAAATTTCAGCGGCCCTATGTGCCTTGGGCAGCCCGACCCGTAGATCTGCCACAGGCAACTATCGCTGCTTTTCCAGGCGCAGAGGGTGGCGGCAAGTACAGCAATGGTGGCCGCGGTGGCAAGGTGTTCGTGGTAACCAACCTGAACGATAATGGTCCCGGCAGTCTGCGCTGGGCATGCGAGCAGGGGGGTGCCAGGATCGTGGTGTTCAATGTAGCCGGTATTATCCGGATCAGTACGCCAATTATTATACGTGCACCTTATATTACAATTGAAGGGCAGTCGGCTCCGGGCGATGGAATCTGCATTGCCGGGGAGTCTTTCTGGCTGAATACACATGATGTGATCATCCGTTTTATGCGTTTCCGCCGCGGCGAAACATGGGTTGGCCGCAGGGACGATGCCATTGGTGGCAACCCGGTAGGCAATATAATGATAGACCATGTATCTGCCAGCTGGGGCCTGGATGAAAACATGAGTATTTACCGGCACATGTATAATGATAGTACACCCGAGGTTGCAAAGAAAGGAGAACAGAAACTGGGTACGGTGAATATCACGATCCAGAACTCCATTTTTTCTGAATCCCTGGATACCTGGAACCATGCTTTTGGCAGCACATTGGGTGGTGAAAACTGCGCCTTCATCCGCAGTTTATGGGCCGATAATGCAGGCCGCAACCCCTCAATAGGATGGAACGGTATTTTTAATTTTGCCAACAATGTGGTATTTAACTGGGTACACCGCAGTACCGATGGCGGCGACTATACCGCGATGTATAATATCATCAATAATTATTACAAGCCAGGCCCCGCTACACCAAACCAGGGAGAGCCGATCAGCCACCGCATATTAAAGCCCGAAAGTGGCCGCAGCAAACTTGGGTATTCCGTGTATGGAAGAGCTTATGTTCATGGCAATATTGTAGAAGGCAATGCGCGTGTTACCAAAGACAACTGGGATGGTGGCGTACAGGTAGAAGAACTTCCGGATGCCGGAAAGTATACCGATAAGATGAAGTGGAATAAGCCATTGCCCATGCCTGAAATAACGATTGTTCCAACACTGGAAGCAAAGGATTTTGTGCTGGCAAATGCCGGAGCTACCCTTCCGGTTCGGGATGCGGTAGACAAGCGGATTGTGGCACAAGCCACCACTGGCAAGATTGTTGTACCCGAAGGTGTTGTCGCCCCTGCAACGCAATTTAAGCACCGGCGCCTTCCATTGGATTCGTATAAAATCGGAATCATCACGGATATTAGCCAGATGGGTGGGTATCCTGATTATAAAGGAACACCATATAAAGACAGCGATGGCGATGGCATACCGGATGCCTGGGAAAGCAGCCATGGGCTCAATCCAAAAAATCCCGCTGATGGGCCCGCCATGACAAAAAGTGGATACAGCAATATTGAAGTATACCTGAATAGCCTGGTAAATTTGAAAACAGTAACACCGGCAGCAAGTAAGAAATAGACCATTACGGTCAGCATCTAGTAAAGCAAAAACATGAAGCATCTTATAGGCATATGTCTGATGGTAACCGCTTTGTCATTGCAACAAAAGGCCCTGGCGCAGTATCCCATTATTCCCAAGGCGATGGAAGATTCGGGCAATGCGGAAATGATGCGGTTTCAACAGTTGTCAGACCTGGCCTGGAATAAGGCCCTTCCCATAGTTGAAGCGGATGAAAAGAATGGCAAGCCTTATATACCCTGGGCGGCCAAATCATCCGATCTGCCACAGGCAAGAATTCCGGCTTTTCCTGGCGCACAAGGCGGAGGCGCCTTTAGTTTTGGTGGCCGCGGTGGAAGAGTATTTGTGGTGAAAACCTTGGCCGATAATGGCCCTGGAAGCCTGCGTGAAGCCTGCGAACAGGGGGGTGCCAGGATTATCGTTTTTAATGTTGCAGGGATTATCCGGTTGAAAAGCCCTATTAATATCCGGGCGCCTTATCTCTCCATTGAAGGACAGACCGCGCCAGGAGACGGGGTATGTATTGCAGGTGAGTCTGTATTGATTGATACACATGACGTCATTGTCCGGTTCATGCGCTTTCGCCGCGGCGCTACTGAAGTTACCAGAAGGGATGATGGCCTTGGCGGAAACCCGGTCGGAAATATCATCATCGACCATGTATCCGCCAGTTGGGGCCTGGATGAAAACATGTCGATCTATCGCCATGTGTACGACCGCAAAGATGGCAAGGGGGAGAAGATGCCCACCGTCAATATAACCATTCAGAATTCGATTTTTTCCGAAGGCCTTGATACCTATAACCATGCTTTTGGTAGCACCATCGGCGGCCGCAACAGCACGTTTATGCGGAACCTCTGGGCCAACAATATTGCCCGTAACCCCTCGGTGGGCATGGATGGCGATTTTGGTTTTGCCAATAACGTAATCTTTAACTGGTGGAACCGCAGCGCTGACGGCGGTGATGATAAATCGTTTTTTAATTTTATCAACAACTATTACAAACCGGGGCCGATAACGCCCAAAGGCAAACCCATTGGTTACCGTATCCTGAAGCCCGAATCGGGCCGCGCTCATAAAGACAGCCTGGTGTTTGGAAAAGCTTATGTAAATGGAAATATCATGGAAGGAAATGAAGCCGTTACCAACGACAATTGGGCTGGCGGTGTGCAGGTACAGGAGCTTCCGGATGCTGGCAAATATACTGCTGATATCAGGTCCGATAAACCGTTCCCAATGGCCGAATTTCCAATCACCAGCGCTACGGAAGCCTATACTTTCGTGCTGGCGAATGCAGGTGCCATTTTACCGGTGCGGGATGCCGTTGACAAACGAATAGTGGAAGATGTACGGACTGGCCAGATCACTTATAACAAGGCTGTTCAACCCTATGTTGGGAGCAAGTTCGTAAAACGCCGGCTGCCGGCAGACTCTTACAAGGATGGCATTATTTCCGACATCAGCCAGGTAGGTGGCTACCCGGAGTACAAAGGCGTTCCATATAAAGATAGTGATAACGATGGGATACCGGACGATTGGGAAACCAAACGTCGTTTAAATCCTAACGATCCAAAAGATGCAACAGCGATTACAAAAAACGGCTATAGTAATATTGAAATTTATTTGAATAGCGTCGTCGACATCATGAAAGTAACGCCCATCGCCGTAATGCACAAATAGCAACGGTGTATAAAATCAGTTCTAACTTTTAACAACGATGGCTTTTGTAAATCATGTATTTCAAAAGCCATTTGCTTTTAAGTGACTTTTAGATGTAGTTTTTGAGTGGGAAAATAGCGTAGATGATGAGCTATTTGTTACTGTTGATCCGAACACGGAAGTAAGTCATCGCATCAAGCTGATGATATAAAATGAGTATTACAGTGAAAATGAAACGTTGATTTTGAAAAGGAGCCCTTTACTAACCCAAGGCTTCAGCCTTGGGACTGCTCGCGGCGATAGTGTGCAGCGGGTTAAAAATATGCGCACCAATTCCCACGGCTGAAGCCTTGGGTTAGTAAATATGCTTCACAGTATCCGGAAGTCCGGATGGCTTTGCATTTGAGCAGTCAGCATCGAAGCTTAGTGTGAAGCCCTTGCGAAATAATCGGGTTTGTGTTGTTCGCCAATCGCACAAAACGATGCAGCTGGTGCCCCAATATTTTATAAACGGATCTAAAAAAAATTATATACTCATTGATCTATCCAGGTAAGATAACGACTTGTGTTTCTTTTATTTTGATGCTACAGGCTGCCTCAGTTCGTGACATTGAAGCTCAAAATAAAAACGCTCCTAAGCCAGTGCCGCCGATGGCCGCGATTGGTAGTAAACTGGTGTATAGTCCCGATTCGCTTGGCAACCGGATCCCCGATTTTTCGTATTGCGGTTACGAAGCATCTGAAGAGGCCATACCCAATGTGGCTATTAAAGCAGTGGTGCCGGTAGCTAAGGGTGATGCCACGCTCCGCATCCAGACGGCATTGGATTATGTGGCTGCATTGCCGGTAGATGCGCATGGCTTCCGCGGAGCTGTACTCTTGCAGAAAGGCAGCTACGAAGTTGTTGGGCAGTTGCGCATCAATGCATCGGGCGTCGTACTTCGTGGAAGCGGCATGAATCAAAGCGGAACAACCGTTGTCGGGGCCGGCACAGGCCGGTTGGCTTTGATGAAGATCATCGGGCAGAACGATCGGACTGAAACTGTAGCGATGCCGGTCAGCGATGCCTATGTTCCGGTAAACGCAATGAGCTTTAGTGTAGTCGACGGGAATGTATTTAACAAAGGAGATAAAGTTATCATTCATCGTCCGTCCACGAAGGAATGGATCGCAACACTCGGTACCGATATTTTCGGTGGTGGTATTTCATCGCTTGGTTGGAAGCCCGGCGACCGGGACCTGTTTTTTGACAGAACTATTACTTCCATCGAAGGAAATAAAGTGACAATTGATGCACCCCTTACCACAGCGCTGGATGCCAACTACGGCGGTGGCACTATAGAGCCCTATCAATGGAAGGGCAGGATCCGGCAGTCAGGTATAGAAAACCTTCGTTGCATATCTGTTTTTGATAACGCTAACCTTAAAGATGAAGACCACCGCTGGAATGCCATTAATATTGAAAATGCGCAGGACTGCTGGGTAAGACAAATCACATTCGAAAATTTTGCGGGCTCTGCTGTTAGCGTTCTGGAAACTTCGAAGCGCGTTACGATTGAAGATTGCAAATCCTTGCACCCGGTGTCGGAAATTGGCGGGCAACGGCGCTACACTTTTTTGACGACCGGCCAGCAAACCTTGTTCCAGCGCTGCTATGCGGAGGAGGGATACCATGATTTTGCAACGGGCTATTGCGCCCCAGGCCCTAATGCATTTGTACAATGCGAATCCAGCCTGCCATACAGCTTTAGCGGGGCTATCGATAGCTGGTCTTCGGGAATATTATTTGATGTGGTGAATGTGGACGGCAACGCCCTTCGTTTTGGAAACAGAGGCCAGGATGCGGACGGCGCGGGTTGGGCAGCCGCCAATAGTCTGTTCTGGAATTGTACTGCAGCGAGAATCGATTGCTACAAACCACCGACGGCGCAAAACTGGTCCTTTGCCAGCTGGAGCCAGTTTAGTGGCGATGGCTACTGGACCGAGTCCAACAATTCGATCAACCCAAGAAGCTTATACTATGCCCAGCTCGCACAGCGACTTAATAAAAATGTGAGTGAGCTTGCGCAGATCCTCAACGTACCCACCGACGCTTCCAGCAGTCCTTCCGTAGCGGTGGCCATGGAGCTAACGAAATTGTCGGTGAAGACACGTATGCAGCTGACGGAATGGATAGATGGAGCGTACATGAGAAGTCCCATGACGATCGATGCAGGAAGCGCAAAAACTATTGATCAGATTGGCGTGAAGAAATTACCCGTGCCACGGCTCAGTCCTGCAATGATTGTGAAGAATGGTTGGCTGGTAAGAGGAGATGAAGTGCTGGTGGGTAAAAGAAATATTGTGCCCTGGTGGAATGGCGGCGTGCAGGGTAAAGATTTGATTACAGCCAAGCCACATATTACCCGCTTTGTGCCCGGCAGAACCGGTAACGGGTTGACCGACGACCTGGGCGAACTGACCGATAATATGAAGACAAATAATATTATTGCGATGGAGCACAACTACGGCCTCTGGTACGATCTTAGAAGGGATGACCATGAACGCATCAGGAGAATGGATGGCGAAGTATGGCCCCCTTTCTATGAACTGCCTTTTGCAAGAAGTGGAAAGGAACTGGCCTGGGACGGCCTGAGTAAATATGATCTTACGAAGTACAATTTATTCTATTGGTCAAGGCTAAAACAGTTTGCCGACCTGGCGGACCAGAAGGGCCTGGTGCTGGTGCATCAGAATTATTTTCAGCATAATATCATTGAAGCCGGTGCCCACTATGTAGACTTTCCATGGCGCACGGCCAACAATATCAACAATACCGGCTTCCCCGAGCCGCCGCCATTTGCAGGCGACAAGCGGATTTTTTTAGCGGAGCAATTCTACGATATCAGCAACCCGGTACGGAGAGCACTCCATGTGAAATTTATCCGGCAATGCCTGGATAATTTTAAAGACAATAATAGTGTGATTCAATTCATCGGGGAGGAATTTACCGGGCCATTGCACTTTGTAAAATTCTGGCTGGATGTGGTGCAGGCCTGGGAAAAAGAAACTGGCAAACACCCGATTATAGGGCTTTGTGTAACCAAAGATGTGCAGGATTCGATCATGAGCATGCCCGCCTATGCAGCAGTAGTTGACCTGATTGATATCCGGTATTGGCATTACCAGGCCGATGGCACTACCTATGAACCCAAAGGAGGGCAGAACCTGGCTCCGCGTCAGCATGCGAGGTTGTTGAAACCAAAGAAAACCAGTTTTGAACAGGTGTACCGGGCAGTAAAAGAATATCGGGAAAAATACCCGACTAAGGCAGTCAGTTACTCTGGTGATAGTTACACTGAATTTGGTATCGCGGCATTTATTGCAGGCGGTAGCTTAGCGGTTGCAAATAATAACATCGATCCCACCTTACTAAAAGCTGCTTCAGCCATGAAGCCTGTTGCGTCCACCAATAAAAATGAATATGTGTTGAGTGACGGCAAAAGCAGTATTGTTTACAATCTTGAAACTAAGAAACTGGAGAAAAGGTAACATGAAGAAAATAGCGCTTATAATACTGCTCGGGGTAAATTTTATAGCCCAGGCACAAATGCAGTTGTTGAAAATAGCAGCCGATCAGCGAAGTTTTGCCACGGCGGATGGCAAGCCGTTTTTTTGGCTGGGTGATACCGGCTGGCTGCTGTTTAAGAAATGTAAAAAGGAAGATGCGATCAAATACCTCGATACCCGAAAGGCGCAGGGTTTCAATGTGATCCAGGTAATGCTGCTGCACGAACTGGATGTGACAGATGCGTATGGAGACGCTGCTTTGAGAAACAAAAATGTGGCTACACCGCTTACCACCGGCAAGTCATACGGCTATTGGGATAATGTAGATTTTGTGGTGAAGGAAGCCGCGAAGCGGGGTATATACATGGCGATGGTGCCAGTGTGGGGTGGCAACGTTAAAGAAGGCCATGTAACAGAAATGCAGGCCAGAATTTATGCTACATTTTTGGCTAACCGGTATAAAAACACCACCAATATTATCTGGCTCAATGGCGGCGATATCAAGGGGAGCGACAGCATCAAAGTTTGGCAAACGATCGGCAACACGTTACGGTCCATTGATAAGAAACATTTGATTGGCTTTCACCCGAGGGGGCGCAACTCTTCTTCCCAATGGTTTCAGAATGAAAGCTGGTTGGATTTTAATATGTTCCAGAGTGGGCACCGCAGTTATGCGCAGGATACATCGGCCAATGAAACGCTGCACTATGGCGAAGACAATTGGCGCTATGTAAATGATGATTACAATCTGAAACCCACCAAGCCTACGTTTGACGGGGAGCCATCCTACGAAGACATTCCATATGGATTGCACGATGGAAAAGAGCCTTACTGGCAGGATTACGAAATACGCCGCTATGCATATTGGAGCGTATTTGCGGGCGGGTGTGGATTTACGTATGGCCACAATTCCGTGATGCAATTTTACACGCCCGGTGATTCAGGAATTTCCTATTTCCCAAAAATAACCTGGCAGGATGGGCTGGTAGCACCGGGTGCCCGGCAAATGCAATGGTTGAAAAAGCTCATGTTGAGCAAGCCATTTTTCGATCGATCGCCTGCGCAGGATCTGGTAACCAGCCAGGGAGAACGCTACAATTATATCGCCGCAATGCGAGTAAAGAATGCTGCATTGCTATATACTTATACCGGAAGGAACATCGATGTTGACTTCGCCAAATATGCGGGTAAAAAAGTGAAATCATCATGGTATAATCCACGAACCGGTAAATACATTGCTGCAGGCAAATTTAACAACGATAAACGCGTACAAACATTTGATCCGCCGGGTGACGAAATGCAAGGAAATGATTGGGTGCTGGTACTTGAAAATTCGAAATGAAAGACAAAAGATGATTAACAGGTCATACATACCAGGTTTGTTTTTTATTACGGTGCTGCTTGCTTCCTGTAGTAACAAAGCCTATCTCTTTACCTCCTTTCACGAGCCTGCAGATGGTGGCTTGCGGATGCTGTACAGCAAAGATGGCTATCATTGGAAAGACCTCGGTACAATCCTTCTAAAACCCACGATCGGTCAGCAAAAGATCATGCGGGATCCATCGATGATCCAGGGGCCTGACGGCACTTTCCATCTGGTATGGACTACCGAGTGGAAAGGCGGCAATGGCTTTGGCTACGCATCATCCAAAGACTTAATGCACTGGACGGAACAACAATATATACCCGTAATGAAGCAAGAACCCACCGTTGTTAATGTATGGGCACCGGAACTGTTTTACGATGATGAAAAGCTCGACTTTATTATTGTATGGGCTTCCTGTATTCCCGGCCGGTTTGAGAAAGGCCTCGAAGATGAGAACAACAACCATCGACTGTACAGCACCACCACTAAAGACTTTAAAACCTTTACGCCGACCCGACTGTTTCTTGACCCGAAATTCAGCGTGATAGATGCGGTGATCGTAAAAAGAAATACAGCTGACTATGTGTTGGTTTTAAAAGACAATACCCGGCCGGAAAGAGATATCAAAGTAGCCTTTGCAAATAACCCTCTCGGGCCATGGGCAAATATCTCAACGCCATTTACAGAAAATTTTACCGAAGGCCCGGCAGTGGCTAAAGTAAAGGATGGCTGGCTAATTTATTATGACGTGTACCAGAAGAAAAAATTCGGGGCGTCTTTTACAAGGGACTTTAAAAACTTTGTGGTGGCTGATAGTTTGGTGCAAGTGCCGCAGGGACACAAACACGGGACTGTATTGACGGTAAAAAAGAAACTACTCAAAGCGTTGTTGGCTGAGAATGGCGCTGAGTAGCTAAATGGAACATGGTAGCTATGGGTTATCTTTAGCGAATTAATGACTCCATAATTTATCAGGATGCTTGCTAACCTACGACGGGAAAAAATATTTGAGTTGATCCAGGAAGATGGTTCTGCCAAAGTGGTCAGTCTGGCAAAGATTTTTAAGGTGACCGAAGTAACCATTCGGCAGGACCTTGAAAAATTAGAGAAAGACGGGCTGGTAATTAAAGAGCACGGCGGCGCTTTTTTGAAGAATATTAAAGACCAGGTTCAATCTTTTTCACTGGGCCATAAAGACAATATTGACAAGAAAGAATTGATCGCGTTAAAATGCCTGGAGTTTATCGAAAATGGGGACAGTATCATCCTGGACTCAGGTTCCACCACCACGGAAATTGCGAAGCGCTTAAAAGGATTTAAAAACCTGACCGTTATTACCAACGCATTGAACATCGCCTTGTTGTTAGGTGCAGATCCGGGCATTGAATTGATTGTGACGGGCGGTGAGTTTAAGCCGCCAACGCTTTCCCTGACCGGGCAAAAAGCGGCAGATTCTTTTAAAGGATTGAATGTGCAGAAATTGTTTCTGGCGACCGCCGGCATATCGCTTAAATCAGGGCTGACTTATCCGAGCATCAGCGACCTGGTGGTGAAAAAGGCTATGATTGAAGCAGCTGATACTACCTACCTGGTGGCGGATTCCACCAAAATAGGTAAGAGCGCTTTTGCCAGTCTCGGTGCGCTGTCGCTTATCGACTATATCATCACGGACAGTGGCATAGAAGAAAAGCACAAAGAGATATTTAAGAACAATGAGGTGGAGTTAATTATTGCAGGTTAGATTCAGGCATATATTATCCCAGTTGGGATGCCTGGATGGTGCCGCTAAGTGTATAAAAGATGAAAAGATATTTTAACTTATTGGTTGCCCTTTCGGTAACATATGTTGTTCATGCACAAGATACGGTTCGTTATGTGGGCAATACATTATCGAATGTAGATTACCACCATGGGCAATTAAGCCCTGCGATTGGGGTGCACAATATCCAGACCTTTCGTGCCAACCGCGAACATCCCGAATGGGCCAGCGGTCTTAGCTGGACCTACAACCATGCACCGATGCTTGCCTATTGGAATAACACGTTTTACCTTGAGTATTTAAGCAACCCGGTTGGCGAACATACCGGCTCCGGGAGAACACTTTTACAAACATCAAAAGATGGTTATACATGGAATGACCCTGTAATTATTTTTCCTCCATACAAAGTGCCTGACGGCACCAAAAAAGAAGGCCGCCCGGAAGTGGCAAAAGACATGTATGCGGTAATGCACCAGCGGATTGGTTTTTTTACAGGGAAGAACAAACACTTGCTGGCATTGGGTTTCTATGGCCTGGTGATGGGCCCGCATGACGACCCAAATGATGGCAACGGTATCGGTCGCGTGGTACGGGAAATATTGGGTGATGGGAAACTGGGCCCTATTTATTTTATCCGCTATAACCATGCATTTAACGAAAACAATACTTCCTATCCATTTTATAAAACAGCCGCTGACAAGGCCTTTATAGCAGCCTGCGATGAACTTTTGGCCACACCGTTGATCATGCAGCAGATGGTAGAAGAGGCCGACCGCAACGACCCATTGATCCCGCTAAAAAAGGATTTTAAGGCTTTCAATTATTACCACCTGCCTAACGGAAATGCGGTTGGTCTTTGGAAGTATGCATTGACCAGCATCACCAAAGATGAAGGTAAAACCTGGCAGTACGGGCCCACCAGAGCACCAGGTTTTGTAAATGCCAATGCCAAGATATGGGGACAAAAAACCAGTGATGGTAAATATGCAACTGTGTACAATCCATCCGAGTTTCGCTGGCCGCTCGCTATCAGTGTAAGCAATGATGGATTGAAGTATAACAACCTGTTGCTGGTAAATGGCGAGATCAGTTCGCTGCGTTATGGCGGTGCATATAAGAGCTATGGCCCGCAATATGTGCGTGGCATACAGGAGATGGATGGCACACCGCCGGGCGGCAATATATGGGTTACATACAGTATGAATAAAGAGGATATCTGGATAAGTGAAATTCCGGTACCAGTAAAAGAAAAAGCAGACAAACAGGTAAACGATGTGTTTAACGACATGAAAGAAGGTCATGAACTCGACTGGTGGAATCTCTTTTCGCCTTTGTGGGCCCAGGCCAAAATAGAAAAGATGCGTGATGGTAAGAAGGCGCTGGCACTTAGGGACAGCGACCCTTTTGATTTTGCGAAAGCCGAACATGTAATCCCTGCGAGTAAAAAATTGGTGGCCGAGTTTTCAATCGTTCCCCAACAGGATAATTTTGGCTTACTCGAAATTGAATTTTTAGATGGCAAAGGATTGCCATGTATCCGGCTGTCGTTTGATTCCACCGGTTCGATTATCACCAAGGCGGGCTACCGCAACAAAGGCCTGGCAAAATACAATGCGGGCGAAGCCTGCGATATCAAAGTAGAGCTCAATACGGCCAGCCGGTTTTATACAGTAACGATTAACGGCAAGGCCGGGAGTGCCAACCTGTTTTTCGCCCCCGTGGCAACTATAGAAAGAATCGTTTTCAGAACGGGTAGCGTGAGGCGGTTCCCTGATGCAGACACACCTACCGACCAGGATTATGATTTGAAAAACCCGGGCGCAAAAGACAAGGAAGCCTTGTACTATATCCGCTATCTAAAAATAAAGGCCGATTGATGCGTAAGAAAATATTTATACAGATAGCCCTGGGATTTATGGTTTCGTTTTCATTTGCCCAGCTAAAACCAATGGTTCTAAAAGCCACGAACTTTAAACACTACGTGGATTATTTCAATGGCATGGAGGATGAGAATATTGTGCAGGCCATACCCAATGCAAAAGCCTGGGACTGGATGCAGCAGAACATCCCTTTGTTTGAATGTCCGCAGCAAAATTTCGAAGAGATTTTTTACTACCGCTGGTGGACGTATCGCAAGCATATCGAGCAAACACCCGTTGGCCTGGCGTTAACCGAGTTTCTGATCCAGCGATCGTATGCAGATAAATACAACCTGATCGCCTGTGCTATGGGCCACCATATCTACGAAGGCCGCTGGCTGCATGATCAGAAGTTGCTGAACGAGTACATTAAAGTGTGGTACCGCGGCGATAGCGGCAAGCCGATGAAAAAGCTGCATGGCTTTAGCAGTTGGGCTGCCGATGCAGTATACAACCGTTTTCTCGTGAACCAGGATAAACCCTTTGTCGCAGGCATACTACCTGATCTCGAGAAAGATTACAGGGAATGGGAAAAGGAGAAGAAATTACCGGGCGGCCTCTTTTGGCAAACCGATGTGAAGGATGGGATGGAAGAAACGATCAGTGGTGGCAGGCGTGACAAGAATGCCCGGCCTACGATCAACAGCTATATGTATGGCAATGCGAATGCATTAGAAAAAATAGCCCTGCTTAAACGCGATGCACAGATGGCGGCTTTGTACCATCGTAAAGCCGATACTATGAAGCACCTGGTGGAGGAAAAACTCTGGAACCCGCAGCAGCGGTTTTTTGAAACCCTCAAAAAGGGGGATAGTTCGGCCAATGTAAAAGAAGAGATCGGCTTCCTGCCCTGGTATTTTAACCTGCCTGGTGATGGCTTTGAAACGGCCTGGAAAAGCCTGAATGATAACAAGACTTTCTGCGCACCATTTGGCATCACCACGGCCGACAGAAGTGATCCGCAGTTTCGTATGCATGGCTGCTGCAAGTGCGAGTGGGATGGCGCTGTGTGGCCCTTTGCCACTTCCCAAACCCTGACTGCCATGGCCAACCTGATGAATAATTATAAGCAGGATGTAGTGGCCGACACTTCCTATTTTGACCTGCTGGAAACCTACGTGGAATCACAGTATTACCGCGGCAAGCCCTATGTGGGCGAATACCTGGATGAGAAGACCGGCTACTGGTTAAAAGGCGATGAAGAGCGCAGCCGCTACTACAACCATTCCACTTTTAACGATTTAATCATAACAGGATTGGTTGGTCTGCGTCCAAGGGCAGACAATGTGCTCGAAGTGAATCCATTGCTGCCTGCCAATAAATGGAACTGGTTTTGTTTGGACAATATTCTGTACCATGGAAAGATCATCACCATCATCTGGGACAAGGATGGAACAAAGTATAAAAAGGGAACGGGTTTATCGGTGTGGGCCAATGGCAAAAAAATTGCTGCATGCGATCGCTTGATGAAGCTAACGGGTCAACTTTAAAACATGATTAAAAGAATACTGATATCACAATTGGCGGCATGGATTGGAATAGGCGCTGCTGCCCAACTGTCCTTGCCGAAAGTGATTGGCAACAATATGGTATTACAGCGTAACCAGAAGATACCTGTGTGGGGCACTTCGAAATCGGGCGCATCCGTTTCAGTTCATTTTAATGGGCAACAAAAAAATACAACAGCAGACGGTTTGGGTAACTGGAAACTGGCTCTGGATGCGATGCAGGCTTTATCGGTTCCATCAACGATGCAGATCAGCTCGGATGGTCAATCTATTACACTAAACAATATTTTGGTAGGCGAAGTCTGGCTCTGTTCAGGTCAATCGAATATGGAATATACCATGCGCAAAAACAGCAAGGTTACGGTGCCTGCTGGTGTTACTGATTGGCCGGTGAACGAACTGGATATAGCACACAACCCTGCCATCCGCATCTTTCTGGCGGAGCGGAAAAAATTAAATCCCGATCCTACGCACAGTGGATGGAGCATTGCCGAAGATTCAGCCCTGCGTTCTTTCTCCGCTGTCGGCTATTTTTTTGCGAAGAAAATGTACGAGGAATTAAAAGTGCCGATAGGTGTTATTTCATCATCCATCCCGGGAAGCCGCATTGAACCCTGGATGCCAAAAGAAGCATTTACTGCCCTGCCTTTTTTTCAGAATCAGGAAGATTCAACGCATAAGATAGATGGAGATCCGGGTAAGTTTTACGAAAGCCTCATTGCGCCGCTGGCACCCTTCGCCATCAAAGGTTTTTTGTGGTACCAGGGAGAATCCAATTGTTTCCTCGGCGAGCGGATTCAGTATGCTTATAAAATGAAGGCGCTTATCAATCAGTGGCGAAAGGTTTGGGGTGATAATGAGATGCCTTTTTACTATGTGCAAATTGCACCTTTCGCTTATTCCAAACAAAAAGGACAGGTAGCTTACACCGAAGAAAGCCTGCCCGAATTTTGGGAAGCACAAGCCCTTGCATTGAGGATTCCGAATACTGGTATGGTGGGTACCACCGATCTTAATTTTGACCTGGATAACCTGCACCCGCATTTTAAATGGGATATCGGCAAACGACTAGCGATATGCGCTTTGTCGAAGACCTACGGTAAAAAAAATATGGTAGCCATGGGGCCAATGTATACAGAGATGAAATTGGATGGAAATAAAGCCAGTCTTGGGTTTCAGTATACTGCGAGTGGATTGAAAAGCAGTGATGGGAAACCATTGAGCGGCTTTGAGATAGCAGGTGCCGATGGCAAATTTGTTCCTGCCATCGCCGGGATCAGCAAAGACTGCGTCGTTGTTGCTGCAGCTGGTATTGAACATCCAGTAGCAGTGCGATTCAACTGGAACGAAGCCACACATCCCAACCTGTACAATAGCCAGGGGCTGCCCGCATTGCCATTCAGAACCAATAACCCTTTAGTCGCAAAATTTCGATAAGCATGCAGTATTGGTATAGAAAAATAGGGATGCTGATATTGCTCTTTCCGGTAATGGCTATGGGACAGCTAACGGAGATCAAATACCTGAGCGGTACTGGTAGCGACCACACCGTACCCTGGCAGTTTTTTTGTACCGGTGGTTTGAATGCCAACAAATGGACCACTATCGCCGTACCCTCCTGCTGGGAGTTACAGGGCTTTGGAAAATACGATTACGGGTTTGCAAAAGACAGTATTCGCGGTAAGGAAAAAGGCATGTACAAGTATGAATTTGAAGTAGCCCCAGCCTGGAAGAACAAGCAAGTGAATATTGTTTTTGAAGGCGTGATGACCGACGCCGAAGTCAAGGTCAATGGACAATCAGCCGGCACTATCCATCAGGGAGCGTTCTATTCTTTTAAGTATGATATTTCAAACCTGCTGAAGTACGATGGAAAGAATTTGCTTGAGGTAACGGTAGCCAAACATTCAGCTAACCAATCGGTGAATGAAGCCGAGCGCAAAGCGGACTTCTGGATTTTTGGCGGGATTTTCAGGCCGGTTTTTTTGGAGGCATTGCCACTGACCCATATTGAAAATGTACAGATCGATGCGCGGGCAAGTCGCAGTTTTTCATTAACTTTTTCAGTCAAAGGCAAATTTAACTTCGCTACGGTGCAAATAACAGATGCCAATGGGGCAATTTTAGGAAGAGCCAAAAGCATTGATTTTAGTGATTCCTGGGTACCTCCACATATCATTGAAAAATTTCCGCTTGCAAAATTATGGACGCCCGAAAGCCCCAGTCTGTACCAGGCTGTGGTTACAATTTATAAAAACGGCAGGCCGTTACATACTACTACCCAAAAATTCGGCTTCCGCACGGTTGAATTAAAGCAACGCGATGGTATTTATGTGAACGGAGTCAAGGTAAAAATGAAGGGGATCAACCGGTCTCCATTTCGTCCAGAATCCGGTCGAACTTCCAGTAAAGAAAATAGCATTGAAGATGTGTTGCTGATCAAAGACATGAACATGAATGCGGTGCGATGCAGCCATTATCCACCGGATGATCACTTTCTGGATGCCTGTGATTCAATGGGATTATTTGTAATGGATGAGCTAGCAGGCTGGCATGGACATTATGATACACCTACGGGTTCGAAGCTGGTAAAAGAAATGGTGGATCATGATCAAAACCATCCGTCAATCATCATGTGGAGCAATGGAAATGAAGGCGGGCACAATTTTGATTTGGATAGTCTGTTCGATGAACTTGACTTTCAGAGCCGCCCCGTTATCCATCCCTGGTCACTGTTCAATGGCATTGAAACCCAACATTACCGCGAATACAATTATGGCATTGGCAACTACGAAAATGGCCGTGAAATACTGATGCCTACTGAGTTCCTGCATGGTCAGTTCGATGGCGGCCACGGCGCCGGGCTCGAAGATTATTGGGAAAAAATGTGGACCAACCCCCTTAGTGCCGGTGGCTTTCTGTGGGATTTTGCCGATCAGGCGGTGGTGCGCAAAGACCTGCACGATTCACTCGATACCGATAAGTTCCGGGCCGCCGATGGCATCCTTGGCCCGCACCATGAAAAAGAGGGGAGCTATTTTGCGATAAAAGAAATATGGAGCCCGGTGCATTTTGAAAAGAAGGAAATCACCGCAGATTTTGATGGCAGTTTTAATATTGAGAACCGCTATTTTTTTACCAATACCAACCAGTGTGCTTTCAGCTATCGTTTTGCAATAAATACCAAACCTACTGACCCTGGTAAATCAGGGAATATTATCGCTCCGTCCATCAAGCCTGGAGAAAAGGGCATAGTCAAATTAACCCTGCCAGCTAATTGGAAAGATTATTATACCTTATATATTACAGTGCAAGATAAAACGGGAAGAATCATCTGTTTAAAGAGCTATCCCATTATTCATCCTGCGGTTTTGACGAAGAATTTAACGGCAGACCTGGGCAAGCCGGCCCCAGGAATTACTGAGACCGACAGTTTTTATAATGTGAAAGCGAACGGTATCGAACTCGGTTTTCACAGGCGGACGGGCTTGCTGAAGTTGGTGAGAAATGCGACCGGCATTCTTCCATTTTCAAATGGCCCGATCATCCAGGAAGGCGTGAATAATTTTGGCAGTTTTACTGCAAGGGTGGATGGCAAGAATATAGTCATTGAATCCGCTTTTGACCGGAAGAAAAACTACAATACTTTGCAGTGGACAATCTATCCGGCGGGCCTGGTAAAAATGCAGGTTAACTATTTTCCCGCTGAATATTTTACTTCTTTTGTGGGGGTGAATTTCTCCCTTCCCGAACCAGAAATTGTTTCGGTAGATTGGCTTGGCGACGGTCCATATCGGGTTTGGAAAAATCGGATGAAGGGAACCCAGTTTGGATTATGGCACAAGGATTACAATGCTACCGAAACAGGTGAAACCTGGATCTATCCTGAGTTTAAAGGCTATTATTCCAAAATGTACTGGTGTAAGTTTAATACGATTACGCAGCCGTTTACCGTGTACACGGAGACTGAAGACCTGTTTTTACGGCTCTATTCCCCTGCCTGGAAAACCGACCAATGGCATAACTACGAACCGATTTTTCCCAGTGGCGATATTTCATTTATGCAGGGCATCAGCAGCATCGGAACCAAAACCCAACGCAACGAAACCACCGGCCCCATGGGCATGAAGAATATTTTTTATGATTATGAGAAGGATCCGGGAAGGGCGTTGAAGATGGTATTGTATTTTGATTTTTCTGGCAAATAATTAATAGCATGAAAAGCACCATTGCTGCATTATATTTTCTTTTTTTATTAAATTATTCAGAGGCGCAGGTAACTGTTACTAACCTTCGTTGTGAAAAGCTATCCAACCCACTGAATGTAGCTACAGCAACACCACGGTTGAGTTGGGAGATAGAAGGCATTGAAAGAGCCATTGTTCAGCAGGCTTATGAAATTGTTGCTTCGACGGATTCTGCAAAACTGACAACTGGCGACGGTGATCTTTGGAGATCAGGTAAGGTCCTGTCAGCTGCTTCGCAATTTGTACAATATGATGGAAAAAAATTGCCGGCAAATGTAACCTGCTACTGGAAAGTAAAAGTGTTTATCAACAAAGGGGAAAGCCAATGGAGTAAGCCTGCAAGGTGGGCATCAGATATGCGATACTATAAAGATTGGGGACGCTGGATTGGGTTTGATAAATATTTTGCCTGGGACAATGAACAGACCGGCCGGTTAGCTGCGAGGTATTTTCGAAAGGAGTTTTCGGTTGATCATGAAGTGAAGCGTGCCACTGCTTATATCATGGGACTTGGCTTATATGAACTGTCTATCGATGGAAATAAAATAGGCGACCAGGTGTTGGCGCCGGCACCCACCGACTATACCCAAAACATAAAATACAATACGCTTGACATTACCGAAAATCTGAAGCAGGGAAAACATGCAATAGGTGTAGTTCTAGGTAATGGAAGATTTTTTGCGATGCGCAGGGGCAAGCCTTATAAGATCAAAACATTTGGCTTTCCAAAGCTGATGATGACGATCGTGGTTACTTATTCCAATGGCAGCACTACTACGATTAGGGCAGATGATTCCTGGAAAGGCACCGCCGACGGCCCGATCAGGGCAAACAATGAATATGATGGCGAAGAATATGATGGGGAAAAAGAAATGACCGGTTGGGATAAGCCCGGCTTTGACGAAACGAAATGGCTGAAGGTTGATTTTGTACAGGAGCCCGGAGGAACTTATGAAGCGCAGATGAATGAGAACATGAAAGTGATGAAGGACCTGGTTCCTGTAGCGATTACAAAATCTGGCGGTGATAAGTACATTATTGACTTTGGACAAAATTTCGCGGGCTGGATAAAAATGATTGTAGTTGGGAAAAAAGGACAAAAGATCACCTTACGTTTTGCTGAATCGCTGCAGGAAAATGGGGCATTGTTTACCGCTAATCTTCGTGATGCGAAGGCAACAGATAGCTATACACTTAAAGGCGAAGGCACAGAAGTATGGGAGCCAAAATTTACCTATCATGGTTTTCGTTATGCTGAAGTATCGGGCTATCCCGGCACGCTTTCTAAAAATAATTTCACAGGAAGATTGGTGTATGATGATATCCAAACCACCGGCAGTTTCGAGTCTTCCAATCCGGTACTCAATCAGATTTGGAAAAATGCATGGTGGGGTATCGCCTCCAATTATAAGGGAATGCCTGTTGATTGTCCGCAACGAAATGAACGGCAGCCCTGGTTAGCCGACCGGGCAACCAGTTCTTATGGAGAAAAATTTTTATTCGATAATGGGAGACTGTACACAAAATGGCTGGACGATATTAAGCATGCACAGAAAGAAGATGGTGCAATTCCTGATGTTGCCCCGGCATTCTGGAGGTATTACAGCGATAATATGACATGGCCCAGTTCGCTCTTACTGATTGCTGACATGTTGTATCATCAAACGGGAGATATAGCAATATTGCGGGATAATTATCCTGCTATGAAAAAATGGTTGTCTTATATGACAGAACAGTACATGAATGATGAAGGTATCCTGACAAAAGACAGTTATGGAGATTGGTGTATTCCGCCGGTTACAGCAGAAGATGGCCGGGGTGTAAATGCAGATCAGAAACACCCGAGCGCATTAATCGCAACAGCATACTATTATTATTTGACAAGCCTGATGATTCGCTTTAGCAAACTCACGGGCAATGGAGGTGATAGTGCGAAGTTTGCTGCGTTAGCAGAAAAAGCCAGGCTGGCATTTCATAAAAAGTTTTATCACGCCGAAGGGTATTATGGAGAGAATACACTTACAGATAATTTGCTGCCTGTTTATTTTGGAATGGTTCCCGCCGAGTGCAAAGAAAAAGTATGGAAACAGTTAGCTACAATAGTTGAAGTAGATAATAAAGGCCATTTAAGTTGTGGACTTATAGGCATACAATGGTTGATGCGGGGCCTTACGGAGATAGGCAGGGCAGACCTGGCCTATACTGTGGCTACACAAACAACTTATCCCTCCTGGGGGTACATGATTGAGAACGGTGCTACAACAATATGGGAATTGTGGAATGGTAACACGGCCGCACCCGCAATGAATTCGCAAAACCACGTAATGATGTTGGGCGACTTACTTATTTGGTATTATGAAAACCTTGCAGGAATACGAACCGATAAAACAGATGTGGGCTTTAAAAGAATAATTATGAAACCTGAATTGCCCGATGGTTTGCGCTTTGTGAATGCGTCGTATAAAAGTCCTTATGGAAATATTGTAAGCCATTGGGAAAAAGATGCCGGAAAATTCAGCTGGGATATTACCATTCCTGCAAACACTTCGGCCACCGTGTATATGCCCGCATCATCTCAAAATACGGTCCGCGAAAATGGTAAAGCCGTTGTGGATGCAGAAGGTGTGCGTTTTATAAAAATGGAAGATGGGTATGCTGTTTTCGAAATTGGTTCAGGTAAATATTCTTTTCATTCAGTAAAATAAATTTACAATATGAAGAAGCTTTTTTTTTGTTTGGCATCAGTGGCGCTCAGCATTGCTGCTGTAGGTCAGGATACAGCCCTGGTAAGTAAAGCTACTGCATGGGTAAAGCCGTTGTCGCTCAACGATACGGAAAAAGAGGTCAGGCTTATATCGGTAATAGCCACGCATTTGACCACGATCACTGAATGGAACAATACCCATCCTGCTGCTACTGTGCCAGCTGGCATTAATCCCGCTACAGGCCAGCGTTTGAGCGATTTGGACCGGCAGGTAATTGCCAATTCGGCTATGCCTGCATCGGTACACCAAAACCTGATGGACGGCTTGCGCAAAGACCTTACCGAAGCGCAGGTGGAACAGCTGCTGGATAAATACACGATCGGAAAAGTGGCGTTTACCATGAACGGCTATCATGCTATTGTACCCAATATGACTCCTAAGGAAGACTCCGTGATCCTGGTTTTTATGAAGCAGGCCAGGGAGCAGGCGGTGGACTTTAAAAGCATGAAACAGATCTCCGCCATATTCGAGATCTACAAAACAAAATCAGAACAATACCTGAATGCAAACGGTCGTAACTGGCGGGAGATGTACCGTGCATATACCGATGCGATCAAGGCCAAAAAGGCGGCTGCGGCAAACACAAAACAATAACTCGTAAACAGATATCACTGATGAAAAAATTAATCTTTATAGTGGGTGCAATTTGCATAGCAGTCACGGCGATGTCGCAATCATTTAACTATAAAAAGGGGATACTGGTTGACGAGTTTATTTTCGATACTGCTTCCTTCCCGCAAAGCCATGCTGCTACCGTAGTGGAAACGCCAAAGGGTATTATGGCGGCCTGGTTTGGAGGCACGAAGGAAGGTAACAAAGACGTCTGCATCTGGACCTCCAACCTGGTAAATAATAAGTGGACCGCTCCTAAGAAAGTCGCCGAAGGCATTATCAATGATACACTTCGTTACGCCTGCTACAATCCAGTTTTATACCAGGTGCCCCATGGGGAATTATTATTATTTTACAAGATAGGACCGAATGTGGGTGGATGGAAAGCCTGGATGATGCGTAGTAAGGACAATGGCCAAACCTGGAGTAAACGTGAAGCATTACCCGATGGCTTTTTAGGTCCTATAAAAAATAAACCGGAGCTGATTGATGGCGTGTTGATCTGTCCTTCAAGTACCGAGAAGGACGGCTGGAAGGTACATTTTGAATACACCAGAGACTGGGGTAAAACCTGGACCAAATCGGTGGATATCAATGATGGCAAAACCGTTTCTGCCATTCAGCCCAGTATCCTGAAATACAAGGATGGCAGGTTACAGGTGTTGTGCCGCAGCATGAACCGCACGGTGAATCAATCCTGGAGCAGCGACCGGGGCAAGACCTGGAGCCCGGTGACCGCTTCGTCATTACCGAACAATAACTCCGGCACCGACGCCGTGACCCTGAAAGATGGCCGCCAACTGATCGTGTACAACCACGTGAAACCCGCCGACAGCCTGCCCCGCGGCAAAGGCGCCCGCACGCCGCTGAACGTAGCCATATCCAAAGACGGCAAGAAATGGTATGCCGCCCTCATCCTCGAAGATTCTCCTATCAACCAGTATTCCTATCCTTCGGTGATACAATCCAAAGACGGCATGATTCATATCGTGTACACCTGGCGCCGGGAAAGGATAAAGTACGTGGTGGTAGACCCGAAAAAGTTGAAACTGAAAAATGAGATCATCCATGAAAAATGGCCCGGCGCAAAAGCAGATAGCGGCGGCAAGGTTACAGATGAATAAAGGGCGTTTGGCTAGGTACTTTTTAACTTGATTCTTTTAGGTCACCAGCTGTAGTTTTTTATGGCATTAGTATTGGCGAAGGTTGCAAATCCCAATTATTTCGGGGCTCCGTTCGGTATCGGTCGATAGGTCACCTTTTTCTGATCTACCACAACTTGCAAATGAAATTTAAGCAGTCTTTTAGGCGACTCCTATGGAGTCTGGTCACGTTTGATTCTTTTTTCTATAAACAGGATGCTCCTATGGAGCACAAATTACCTGCTTCGGGCACCGTAGGCGCCTCCTGTTTATAGCTATTAAAACTAATACAACCCTTCGGCTCCGTAGGTGCTTCCTGAAACCGTGAGAGAATTTTTAGTGTAATTTTTTGCCCACTGCAAATAAAATCCGCTTGTATCCGCTTCATCCGCCCAATCCGTGTATCCATCTTTGCGGCAAGCTAATAGTAACATCTTACCGTAAAAAAGTAAAATAGTTTATGGTTTACTGCGGGCTTTTGCGCCATCTTTATTCCCGCTGCCAGTAAGCCATTCCGCGTGCTGTAGCAATAGCGATTTTGCGGCCATGTATGAGTAACCTGCCATTATTAGATATTGCCATTATTGTATTGTACCTCGTGGCGATGGTATATATCGGGTTTCATTTTTCAAAGAAGAATAAAACGGCCGACCAGTTTACAAAAGCTTCCGGATCCATACCTGGCTGGGCGATCGGGCTCTCCATTTACGCGACATTTTTAAGCAGTAATACTTTTTTAGGCGTGCCGGGCAAAGCCTTTGGCAGCAACTGGAATGCCTTTGTATTCAGCATCTCCATGCCCTTTGCGGCCTGGGCGGCATCCAAATATTTTGTTTCCTTTTACCGCAATACCGGTGAGGTTTCTGCCTATACCAATTTGGAAAAACGCTTTGGTCCCTGGGCCCGTACATATGCTGTGGTTTGCTTCCTGCTGACGCAGTTTGCGAGGATGGGTTCCATCTTTTTCGGCATGGCTTTAACGCTGCATGCGCTCACCGGTTTTTCGATGGCCGCCATCATGATCGTGATGGGCATCTGCATTATTCTCTACACCGTGCTCGGTGGCATGGAAGCTGTAATATGGACCGAAGTGGTACAGGGGATTTTGAAGACACTCGGCGCCTTGCTAATCCTGTTTCTGATCATCCGGGAAATTCCGGGTGGTGTACAGCAGGTATATAAAATTGCGAACGACCACCAGAAGTTTAGCCTAGGTACTACTGCATTTAATTTTAAAGAAAGCAGTTTCTGGGTCGTACTATTATATGGTTTTTTTATCAATCTCAATAATTTTGGGATGGATCAAAACTATGTACAGCGCTATCATACCGCCACTTCGGAAAAGCAGGCCCGTAAGTCGATCTGGCTTTGCGTGATGCTGTATGTTCCTGCTTCGCTGTTATTTTTTATCATTGGCTCGGCGCTGTTTTCTTACTATCAATTGAACCCTGATCTAGCCGATGCATTGAAGCATTCAGTCGCGCTTGATAAGCTGGGTGCTGCTGCTTCTGCAGCGGATATCAGCCAGTATATGGCGCAGTTGCAACCAGCAGATTATGCGGATAAAGTGATGCCGCATTTTATGGTGAACAAAGTGCCGACTGTATGTCTCGGGCTGATCGTTGCCGCCATTTTATCGGCGGCCATGAGCACGATTAGTAGCGGCATGAATGCTTCAGCCACGGTATTTACCAAAGACATCTACAAAAGGTATTTCAACAAAACGCCTACCGAAAAAAGGGAGCTTTCGATACTGTATATTTCTACGGTGGTATTTGGTGTAATCGGTCTGTGCACCGGCCTGGCGATGATTGGCATCAAGAGTATCCTGGATATCTGGTGGGAATTGTCGGGCATTTTCGCAGGCGGCATGCTGGGGCTGTTCCTGCTGGGCCTGATCAGTAAACAAACAAAGAGCCCGGAAGCATTAACGGCAGTGATCATTGGTGTAGTCGTGATTCTATGGATGACTTTTTCGGATAAGATACCAGCAGATTACAGCTACCTGAAAATTGCCCTGCATAAAAATATGGTGATCGTGGTGGGAACGCTGACGATCTTTTTAAGTGGCGTGATTATTACCAGGTTAAAAGGGAAGAATGCCGGGAGAGATACTGAGATGGGATAGAAACCCGGATGAAACGGATTCGGCGGATGAAAGCGGATTTTTTTGGAAACTTCTCTAAATATGTTAAGTGTCTATGAATCCAATGCTACACTGATTTTGCATGTCCTCGTTTTCAACCCGGAGGGCCGAAATCATTAATCCTGATCTTTTGCCCCGGGTTTTAACCCGGGGTAAAAGTGGGTGAATCATTACAGAATAGAAGATATCAATAAGCTTTATAATAACAGTCTCTCATAGCATCGCGTTAAGGATTGCAGCGAAAAACCCGGAAGCCGCCAACGCTTCCCGCCATGCGAAGCTGCGCTGGTGCAATGCGGCTGAGGATTTGTAGCGGAAAGCCTGACCCGGCTGGTTTTCGCCGGGTAACGCCCAACTAATAGAAACGCTTTTTTAGAAAAATAAATACCATCTTATGTCAGATATATTAAAAGAAATTGTACTGGTTGCCTCCGGCGATTTGCGTATAGCCGCCAACCAAACCTGCTGGGCCGCGCAGGAGGAAATGGAAAAGAAATTAGCCACCGCCTTCGCCAAATTTGGTTACACCATAAAACGGGCTCATGCATACGACCCGGTGAAAAAACATGGCCTGATCGACTCCCAGAAAATGGGGATGGAAGTATTTGCTGGCATCGACGAAAATGCCTTGTTAGTAGTAGCCGAAAGCCTCTGGCAATACAGCCATCATGTGCTCGCGGGACTGACCACGCATAAAGGCCCGATACTTACGGTGGCCAACTGGAGTGGTCAATGGCCCGGGCTGGTCGGTCTGTTGAATCTCAACGGTTCACTTACCAAAGCAGCAGTAAATTACAGTTCTATCTGGAGTGAAAATTTTGACGATGCTTTTTTCGAAAGTGGCCTGGAAGAGTGGTTACAAACAGGGTCCATCAAGCACGACCAACGCCATGTAAAAAGTTTTGACCTGGTAAAAATTCCAACCGCAGAGGAAACTACTGGCCGGGATTTTGCAAAAGCATTCCGGAAGAAGAAGGCAATCATGGGTGTGTTTGATGAAGGCTGTATGGGTATGTACAACGCGATTATTCCCGATGATACCCTGCACGCCACCGGCATATTTAAAGAGCGTTTGAGCCAAAGCGCCCTGTATGCCGCTATGCTACAAGTAACCGATGCTGAAGCAGCTGGAGTATTGGATTGGCTGCTGGGCACCGGAATGCAATTCAACTGGGGTACCGACCCGGTAACCGAATTAACCCGCGAACAAACATTAGAGCAATGTAAAATGTATATCGCCGCGCTTCGCATGGCCGACGATTTTGGTTGTGCTACTATTGGCATTCAATACCAGCAGGGCTTGAAAGATATTTGCGCCGCCAGCGACCTGGTAGAAGGTTTGCTGAATAATACCGAACGGCCACCAGCATTTTCAAAAGATGGCCGCGACCTCTTTGCTGGCAAGGCTTTGCCACATTTTAATGAAGTGGATGAATGTGCGGGGCTGGATGCATTGATCACCTACCAGCTTTGGAACCAACTGGGCATGAGTGGTGAAAATACCCTGCACGACCTGCGTTGGGGCCAGCATTACAAAGGCGAAGGCGTAGACGCTTTTGTATGGGTGTTCCTGATTTCCGGTGCGGCACCACCGGCGCATTTTATAAATGGTTATAAAGGTGCAGCCAGCGACCGGCAGCCCGCGATGTTCTTTCCGAAAGGGGGCGGCACATTAAAAGGTGTGAGTAAACCAGGGCCTATTGTGTGGAGCCGGGTATACGTGGTCAAAAACAAACTGTATGCTGATCTGGGTGTAGGTGAAGTAGTGGCGTTGCCTGAAGCAGAAACACAGCGGAGATGGAACGGGACCACGCCGCAGTGGCCCATTATGCATGGCGTGATCAACGGGGTTTCAAGAGATCAGATGATGGCCAAACATAAGGCCAACCATATCCAGGTAGTGTACACCGATGATGTGCAAATGGCACATAAAGCGTGCCGTATCAAGGCCGCCGCTTTTGCAGAGCTGGGGATTGAAGTGAATTTTTGCGGGGACGTGAAGTTTGATTGATTTTAGCTTGTGTTTTTACAAAAGCCACATTGGTTAAATCAATAGCCGAAATAAATTTACTTTCACAAAAACAAAGTATAATGGTAACGCAAGTAGCTCCCAACCAGGTTTTGGATGACATTGTGGAAGAGATTCAAAAATTGGACGACCTCGAACAACATCAACTTTTGGTGAAACTGCGTCTCCAAAACTATTTGAAACAAAAGCATAAGCCCATTGCCCAATACGATATGTCAACAATTAAGCCACCAACAATGGCACAGATAGACAAGTGGAAACACGATTCAAGATTGAAAAAATGAGGGTAAAAAAATATGTTCTGGATGCCAATATTTGGATCTGCGATTTTATAAGCAATCAACAAGAAAGTCTTGGTACCACCTTATTCCAAAAATGGACTTACGGTTGTCTATTGCGATGAAATCATCATTGAAATTAAACGGGTGCTGACTTACCAGCACCTTCAAAAATTCAACGCCGATATATAGACTCCCCAAAAAAAGCGAACTATCCGCGGGAAATCCGTTACATCCGCCAAATCCGCGTTTCTATCATTCATTGATCTTCTATTTGAACACTATAGCTGATTCTAAATAGTAAAATAGTACAGCAGAAAAGTGGTTTCCCACATGGTCTAAAAATGCGAAATGGAGGAACTTTATCACCTTTTAAAAAGGATTACGATGAACCATATGGATAAGAAATTTGTGCCGGTGATGATCACCCCCTTTAACCTCAAGGCCAAGGTAGATTTTGACGCCGTTTCGCGATTGATAGACTTTTACCTGGCGGCCGGTGTAAAAGGTTTTTTTGCCAACTGCCTCAGCAGCGAAATGTATAGTATCAGCGAAGATGAAAGACTCGAGCTGACGCAGCATATTGTGAATTATGTGCGGGGCCGCGTGCCGATTGTGGCCACCGGGTCGTTCGGGCTTACCATCGAAGACAAAGCTGAGTTTACTAAGAAAATTTATGCCACCGGTATTGATGCGGTGATCCTGATCACGGGCCATTTTGCCAATGTGGACGATAGCGATGAGGTGCTGCTGAAAAACTTTAATAAAATGCTGGCCCTCACGCCAGGTATACCTATGGGCACGTACGAATGCCCCGCGCCTTACAAAAGAATTTTAACTGCGCAGGTGTTTAAAACACTGATGGAAACCGGGCGTTTTGTGTACCATAAAGACACTTCGATCGATCAGGCGCAGGTGAAGGCTAAGCTGGATATTGCCAAAGCCATCAATAACCCGGACTTTGAATTTTATGATGCGCATAGCCCCAACGCTTCTTTTTCGGTTCGCAATGGCGCTAAGGGCATGAGTTCTATTTCCGGAAACTTTTATCCTGAAGTATTGGTGTGGATGGTGAATAATGCCGCCAACCCCGACATGAAGGAGAAGGTAGACTGGCTCCAGCAGGAGCTCATCAAAGTGGATCCGTTGATTCATATTGCTTATCCCCTGAGTGCTAAATATTTCCTGGGCAAACGTGGCCTGCCGGTGCGTACCATCAGCCGCGCCCATGCGCTCGAACTGACGCCACAGCAAAAGCAAACCCTGGATGAAGTACATGCCGCATTCCTGAACTGGTGCGAAGTGTTGGGAATCGAAGAAGTAAATGTAGCTGAACTGATGCAGCCGAAAGTATTGCTGGATTCGCCTATTTAATGATGATTGGCCACGAATGACACGAATGGCCACGAATGAGATTTTGCTATGCAGGTTCGTTTGCGATCATCAGCGATGGCTGATTTGTCCTGCTTAATTTTTATAACGATGCTGCCACCACTTACTATTCATTTTCCAGGCAAACTGGTTTTTGCAAATGGCTGCTTGGAAAATTTGCCTGCCGAAATTATAGCGCTCAACCCGGGCCAGGTAATGATTATAACTATTGAACCGTTGCTGGATAAGGTGAAAGGCCTGGTGAATGAATTGGAGAAAAGTGCCATAGGTGTATCCGTCGATACCAGTATTAGCCAGGAGCCTTTCTTTAGTGATTTTGAAAAGCTGATGGAAAGTATCACGCCACTTAATCCGGCGGTAGTGATCGGTATTGGGGGCGGAAGCGTGTTGGATATAGCCAAACTGGTAGCCGGGCAATTGAACAATGAACAGCAGTTGCGCGATTACGTTGGCATTGGTTTATTAGCAGGCAGAAAAGTGAAACTGATCTGTGTGCCCGCCACTTCCGGTACCGGTAGCGAAGCTTCGCCAAATGCGATTTTAGTAGATGATGCCGACAACCAGAAGAAAGGAATTATCAGCCCGTTCCTGGTGCCGGATATCGTGTATGTGGATCCGCTGCTGACCATCAGTGTTCCGCCACATATCACGGCAGCCACGGGTTTGGATGCATTGACGCATTGCCTGGAGGCGTATACCAACAAGTTCGCACAACCGTTTATCGACATGTATGCCTATGAAGGTATGCGGCTGATAGCAGCCAATATTGTAACCGCTGTAACCGATGGCAGCAATGTAGCAGCAAGGGAGAAAGTGGCCATGGGCAGCCTGCTAGGCGGCTTTTGCCTGGGCCCGGTAAATACGGCCGGTGTGCATGCATTGAGTTATCCACTCGGTAGCAGTTTCCACCTTGCTCATGGATTGTCGAATGCCCTGTTATTGCCATATGTAATGGCTTACAATATTCCTGCGGCACCGCGACGGTATGCGGATGTTGCGGTAGCATTGGGTTGCAATCGCGAAGCAGACGACCTGCAAACCGCCCAAAAAGGGGTGGAGAAAATAAAAGAACTGATAGCAGCCTGCGGCATTCCTGCAAGATTAAGAGACGTGAATATCCCGGAATCTGCCATTCCACAATTGGCAATAGATGCACTAAAGATACAGCGGCTGTTGAAGAACAACCCGCGGGAGATCACCGAACAGGATGCCGTGGATATTTTTACGTCAGCCTATTGAAAGAAACGAGGGCTTGCCGATGCATCGTATTGGAATCAGGAAAAGCGGAAAAATTTGGTGTACGGTTAGAGATGAAGGATGATTTTGCAATAGGACTTCGATACTAACCCAAGGCTTCAGCCTTGGGACTCCTCGCAGTGGTAATTGGCAGCCTGTTAAAAATATGCTTACCATTTCCCAGGGCTGAAGCCCTGGGTTAGTAAATAGCTTAAGGATTAGCTGAAAGCCTTGATGGATATTTATTTCAGCGATTGACGAAAAATAGTAACCTGCCGCCTATATGATGCACCGGGGATCAAAGTAGCGGCTTAAAAAGACAAAAAATGCAAATTGAAATGAGTGGTTGATTTTAAAAAAGAGGAATAGGATACTAACCCAGGGCTTCAGCCTTGGGACTCCTCGTAGTGGTAATTGGCAGCCTGTTAAAAATATGCTTACCATTTCCCAGGGCTGAAGCCCTGGGTTAGTAAATATGCTTAAGGATTAGCTGAAAGCCTTGATGGATATCTATTTCAGCGTTTGACGAAAAAAATTAACTTGTCGCCCCTCACGATGCATCGGGACTAAAGCAGAAACTTAAAAACCAAAAGAAAATGCAAATTGAAAAAATATATTCAGGCATTATCATCCCAGCAATAACACCCCTTACTGAAAGTTTTCGGTTGGACGAAGCGGCAGTAGAAACCACCTTCGAAAATTTTTACCAGCACGAGGTCCATCCATTCATACTAGGCACTACGGGCGAATCGGCCTCTTTATCACTGGAGCTGAAATATGATTATTTAAAGGCAGCTGTAAAATATCGGAAGCCAGGAGCTGTATTGTACGCTGGTATTTCCTCCAACTGTTTCGAAGAATCGGTTGCCTTTGCCAATGATTGTTTTGATGCAGGCGTAGATGCAGTGGCAGCGACACTTCCCTCGTACTACGCGTTAAGTGAAAGCCAGATGAAACGGTATTTCGAACAGCTCGCAGATGCTATCAAGGCGCCGTTGATCATTTATAATATTCCGGCGACAACGCATATGAGCATCCCGTTGCAGTTGATTGATGAACTAAGCTATCATCCCGATATCGTGGCCACCAAAGATTCGGAGCGCAGCGAAGAACGCCTTCAACAATCCTGGGACTTGTGGAGGGATCGGAGCGACTTCGGCCATTTTTTAGGCTGGGCCGCTAAGAGTGCAGACGCCTTATTAAATGGTAGTGATGGCCTTATTCCCAGCACCGGCAACCTATATCCAAAAGTGTATGATGATATGTTTAAAGCCGTGGCTGAAAATGATACTGTAAAGACTTATGAACTTCAACGGTTATCCGACGCCCTCGGCAATTTGTACCAAAGCGGAAAACTGCTGGGTGAAAGCCTGCGGGCTTTAAAGGTGTTGATGCAGGATGCCGGGCTTTGCCAATCTTTTGTGATGCCGCCGTTGCAAAACCTTCCGGATGAAATTGAAAAGCAATTGATAAACGACTGGCGGGCGATGATTGAAAAAGAAGGCCTGCGGTCCAATAAAAAATAACAACATGTACAAACCGATCATTGCTATCACGATGGGCGATCCCGCCAGTATCGGGCCGGAGATTGCGATTAATGCCTTACTGAATCAGAAGATCTACGAGATATGCCGGCCTATGATCGTAGGCGATGCTGGTGTGTTTAACCAGATCATTTCGCTGTTGCATTTAAAAGCATCCATACATGTAATCAGCAACGTGGCCGATGCCAAATTTGAATTCGGCAAACCTGATGTATTGGATCTGAACAATGTCGACATCAGCAAGTTGGTCTTTGGGCAAATTTCCCCCATGGCGGGCGAAGCTGCTTTCCAGTCGGTGAAGAAAGTGATCGAACTGGCGATGGATAAACAGGTGGATGCTACAGTCACCGGGCCCATCAATAAAAAATCAATCAACGAAGCCGGTCATCATTTTGCCGGGCATACCGAGATCTATGCGCATTTTACCAACACGAAAAAATACGCAATGCTGCTGGTAGAAGACAAGATGAAAGTGATCCATGTAAGCACGCATGTATCGTTGCGTCAGGCTTGCGACCTTGTAAAAAAAGGCCGGATCGTGGAAGTAACGCAACTCCTGCATGGTGGCATGTTGTCGCTTGGCGAAACCAATTTAAAAATAGGCATCGCAGGCCTGAACCCGCACGCCGGTGATAGCGGTTTGTTTGGAACTGAGGATGACCTGGAGATCCTGCCGGCGGTGGAAGAAGCCAGGCGACTTGGTTATGATGTGGAAGGCCCTGTGCCCCCGGATACCATGTTTGCCAAAGCTGCCACCGGGTACTATGGTGGCGTAGTAGCCATGTATCACGACCAGGGCCATATCCCCTTTAAACTCACGGGCTTTAAATGGAACAGCGAGAAGAACCAGATGGATAGCGTAAAAGGCGTGAACATCACCATGGGCCTGCCCATCATCCGCACATCGGTGGACCATGGCACCGCCTTCGAAATCGCCGGTAAAGGCATCGCCAGCCCCGACGCCATGATACTGGCTATTGAAAGCGCAGTACAATTGAGCAGGTATAGGAAATTATGAATTAGGAATGATAAATGATAAATTGGGCCGGCTCGCAGCATCACTCAGAGTTCATAATTCATCACTAATAATTCATCATTCCGCATTCATCACTCATAATTCATCATTCAAAAAATGCTTGCAGTAATCGCAGATGATTTTACAGGTGCGGCTGAGTTGGCTGGCATCGGTTTGCGGTATGGATTGTCGGTTGCGTTATTTATGGGTGCAGTTGAAACATCAGATGCTGACCTCGTTGTGGTTTCCACGGATAGCAGGTCTTTGAATAAGAATGAAGCATTGCACGCAACAAGGGCTGCGCTGAAAGGCTTGCTGCCATTGAATCCTGAATGGGTGTATAAGAAGACAGATTCCGTTTTGCGTGGTTATGTGGTGGATGAATTGAGAGTACAGATGGAAGTGATGGGATTGACAAAAGCTTTGCTATTGCCAGCTAATCCATCATTGGGCAGAACCATTTTTGGTGGTAAATATTATGTTCATCATTCATTGATCAGCGACACCAGTTTTGCTACCGACCCTGAATTTGCTGTTACGGATGCGTCAGTATTGAAAATGCTGGATGCAGATAGCGATGAAAAAATTTCGGTGCAAAAACATGACGACCCACTACCCGCAGATGGTATTGTTGCTGGCGAAGTATGTGAAGGAAACGACATTATGCAGTGGTTGAAGCAGGTGGATAATACCTGGCTGATCGCAGGTGCCGGGGATTGTTTTGAAGCGCTGTTACAGCAGCAGGGTTGCCGGCAAAAAACTGGCACTGAGCCAGGAATGCTGAAACCTTATTTGTATGTCAGCGGAACTTCATTCGCTACAAGCAAAACCTTCATTAAGTCAGTACAGGAACAAGAGCGCGGTGTGCATTACCTGTCGGCCAGCGTTATTGAAGAAAGGGAAGACCAAGGCTGGTTCCAGCAGGTAGCAACAACAATTGTTGCCCAGCAGAAAGCCATCATCGCCATTGACGAAACGATGATCGAACTGACGAACCTTTCCGCTTTGCAGCTAAGAACTGCCATGGCCGAAGCGGTAAAAAAGATTGTGGCAGACCAGGAAATAAAAGAACTGTTCATCGAAGGTGGCGCCACAGCCGCCGCCATTTTCGAAGCGCTGAACATGCACCATTTCACACCCACCAACGAACTTGCCAGGGGCGTTGTAAGAATGAAAGGAACCAACGATTTGTATGTGACCGTAAAGCCTGGCAGTTATGCCTTGCCTAAAACAATTAAGGATCTGTATATAAGCTGAAAGCAGTGGTGCTAAACTTCCGGGGCAATGTCGGTTATTTCAAAAAAGAAGCGGCAACGTTGCGGAGCAAGCCACACCCAAATCCCACTTTAGGGGATAGGGGCGACCCAAACCCCGCGGCTTGCACGTAACAACATTTACCTCAAAAGCCAGAAAACGATGAATTCAAAGTCCCATTTTACCTGTCATTGACCATTGACCCAAAGACCAAAGACCAATCACAAGTGACCAATGACCCATTGACCAATGACCACTCATAATCTTGCTCCATGAACCACCTGAGTTTTATTGATTACCTCATCATTGTGATCGTTTTAGCGATCACTTTGTTCCTGGGCTTTCGCTTTGCCAATAAGCAAAACTCCACCCAAACCTTTTTTCTGGCAAAGGGCAATTTTCCAGCATGGGCGCTGGGTTTGTCGCTGCTGTCAACGCTGATCAGCAGCGTTACTTTTCTGGGATACCCGGCCCAGGGTTTTACCAGCAATTGGATACTATTGGTACAAGGGCTCATGGTGCCCATCGTGCTGATGGGAACCATCTGGTTTATTGTGCCACTCTACCGCAAAGTGATCGGCCTCAGCACCTACGAATATTTTGAAAAACGTTTTGGCAGTTTTGCCAGATATTATAGTTCCTCTTCATTTGTGCTGCGACAGTTTGCCGGTATGGGCACGGTGCTGTTTTTAATAGCAGCAGCCGTTAATAAACTCACTAATATAAGTCCATACGTCATCCTTGTTGTCGTGGGGTTGATCCTGGTATTGGTTAACCTCAAAGGCGGCATGCAGGCCGTAATCTGGCTCGATGTATTCCAGGGTTTTATGCTATTTGCCAGCGGTATTATTTGCCTGACTATATTATTAATGTCTATCAAAGGCGGCGTGCCCGAAGCCATCAAAGTGGCAACAGAAAATAACCGGGCAGGCTTTGGTCCCTATGATGTAGACTTTACCCGGCTAACGTTGATTGTGATGGTGATCAATGGGGCCTTCTATGCGATCCAAAAATATGGCACTGACCAAACCGTCGTGCAGCGCTACCTTTCGGCTAAAACTGACAAAGCAGCTATCAAAGCGTCGATGATGGGCATCCTGCTCACCGTGCCTGTGTGGACCATGTTTATGTTTATCGGTACGGCCTTATTTGTTTTTTACAAACAAAATCCCTTGCCGCCTGGAACAAAAGCTGAAGGTGTTTTCCCGTACTTTATGATGACGCAGTTGCCAACTGGTGTCGTGGGTTTTATTGTAGCTGCATTAATTTCTGCTGCGATATGTAGTTTGAGTGCCGACCTTAATTCCCTTGCGGCTGTGGGGGTGGAAGACTATTACAAAAAAGCAAAGCCCAATCGCCCCGACAGCCAATACTTACAGGCAAGCAAGCTATTTGTGGTAATATCCGGTCTGCTCTCCGTGCTGGTCGGTTGCTTTTATTTGTATGTGGGCAACGAAGGTGTACTCGGTGTAATTTTTACCATTTACGCCATTTTTTCAGGCGGTATCGTAGGCATTTTTTTGTTAGGTATCTTTAGCGCCAGGGCGAACAGGCAGGGCGTCAATATTGGCATTATTGTTTGTGTATTGTTTACCGCCTATGCCTTTCTTACATCTACCGAAGTTGGCTTGGAAGGTCACAAGAAATTATTGCTCGATTTTGGCCAATTCAATTTCACGCACCACAAATTGATGCTGGGTGTTTATAGCCACCTGATCGTAATCGGCGTAGGCTACCTCGCCAGCCTGTTCTTCCCCAAACCCACGCTAGATAAAAACCTTTTGTACAGCGGCTGGCTGGCGGGTTCAAGATTAGAAAAACAGGAAGCAAAAAATAAATTGACCAACAATGAATAATGCTAAGAATAATTTTGGGCCAGGGGTAAGTACTACTATTGAGCTGCGGTGGCGTCGCATGGTACATCCCGATTATTTCGGGACTCTTGTACGGATCGTTCTCTATTGGAATTCCTTACAATCCCGCGGCCGGCTCCTTACAAAAGCCTTCGTGCTCCTTTGTGCCTCCCTGGCTTTGTGGCAAACTGCTACAGCACAGCAAACCTCTGACGACTCCTACAAAAAGCCATTGAAAGAGGTGCTTAGCAATATCGAGCAGAAGTATGGCATTAAGATTAAGTATGCAGACAGCATGGTAGCTGGCAAAACCGTAGCCTATGCCAACTGGCGCTTCCGCAACGATGTAGAGGAGACCCTCGACAACGTACTGAAACCCCTCGACCTGAAAGTGAAAAAGGAAAAGGATAAGGTCTACAAACTCAGCGTCTACGAATATTATCGCTGGAACCCCGAAGAAGGCTGGGCCGAGCTCGATCGCATCGCTTCGCAATACCATAACCTGGACGAATGGGAAGCCCGTAAGAAATTACTAAAACCTTGCCTGCTAGAAGCACTGCAATTAGATAAGCTTCCTGCCTACCCACTATCCAAACCCATCATCACACCCAAAAGAAAATACGACGGTTACACTGTAGAAAATATTGCTATTGAAATATTGCCAGGCGTTTGGATCAATGGTTCGCTGTACAAGCCGGCTGTGATCAAAGGCAAAATTCCGGTCATATTAAATCCCGATGGCCACTGGGAAAAACAACGCTACCGGCCCGACTGCCAGTATCGCTGCGCGGCGTTTGCCAAAATGGGTGCCATGGCTTTTAGCTACGACCTGTTTGCATGGGGTGAATCGATGCTGCAGTTTAAATATGAAGACCATCGCCGCAGCCTTTCGATGACTATCCAGGCCTTGGGAAGCATCCGTATTTTAGATTATTTGTTATCGCTGAAGGATGCCGATACCAGCCGTGTTGCCATCACCGGCGGCTCGGGTGCCGGAAGCCATACTGTATTAATGACCGCCCTCGATGACCGCATTAAAGTATCGGCGCCGGTAGTAGCTATAAGCTCCTATTTCTATGGCGGCTGCCCTTGCGAAAGTGGCATGCCCATCCACGCCTGTGGTGGTGGCACCGACAACGTGGAAATCGCCGCCATGGCCGCTCCCCGGCCGCAACTGCTGGTAAGCGACGGCGGCGATTGGACCGATAGAACCCCGGATCATGACTTTCCCTACCTGCAAAAAATGTATAGCTGGTACGGTAAAAAAGAAGACGTTCAAAACACCCATTTGCCCAACGATAAACACGATTTCAGCATCACCAAAAGAACACCTGTCTATAATTTTATGGCTAAATACCTGGGCCTCAAGCTGAAGGCCATACAGGATGACAAAGGCGCCATCGACGAATCAAAAATCACCATCGAAAAAGAATCCCTAATGTACGTGTTCGGCGATAACGGTGAACGCCTGCCGGCCCACGCGGTAAAAGGATTTGAGAACCTGGAAAAAGTTTTTAATAAAGCCACCGGAAGGTAATTTAATGGATCGTTGCGGGCAGGAACCCTCGCAATGATCGCTCATATGATGGCTAGGCGGGCGAGAACCCTGCCAATGTCGGTGAATAGATCGCTGCCAAATATTTATACCACTAACCATGAAAAAAATCATAGCACTTACCCTTTGCTTCGCTTTAGCTGCCCCTGTTTGCGCTCTCGCCCAAAACAACCAACGCTTCAAAATAGGGCTGATTGACCTTATGTTGCTAAAACGCCAGAAATTGGGTGCCATCACACTCACCAAGCAATTAGCCGCCGATGGCGTGGAAGTGGATATGGGTGGCCTTGGCAACCGCCCAACTTTTGAAAATACTTTGCTCACCGACTCGGTACGCAATAAGTTTTTACAAACAGCAAAAGATAACAACGTAGAGATTTTTTCGCTGGCAATGACCGGCTACTACGCCCAATCTTTTTGCAACAGAACGGAGTATAAAAAGTCGATAGAAGATTGCATCACCACCATGCATCTGATGGATGTAAAGTTGGCTTTCTTACCGCTCGGTGTACAATGTGACCTGAGGAAAACCCCGGAGGTTCGCGACTCTGTAGTGGCCCGTTTAAAAGTAGCCGGAAAAATGGCGGAAGCTGCCGGCGTAGTGATTGGTATCGAAACCGCGTTGACTGCAAAAGAAGAAGTGAAGCTGCTGAAAGAGATCGGATCTCCCGCCATCAAAATCTACTTCAACTTCTCCAACCCATTAAAAGAAGGCCGTAACCTGTTGAAAGAATTGAAGACCCTGGGTGGCAGCCGGATCTGTGCCATTCATGCCACGAATAAAGATTCCGTGTGGCTGGAAAATGATCCGCAGATTGATATGTACCGGGTAAAAAAGACATTGAACAAAATGAATTGGGCCGGCTGGCTGGTTATAGAGCGAAGCCGCGATGCTAAAAAGCCAAAGGATGTAAAAGGCAACTATGGCGCAAATACAGCCTACCTGAAAAAGGTTTTTCAGGAGCCGGTTTTATAGAACGTCTTCAAAATTAAGAGGTGTCCATTTTTTAAAATGCCCAAACTGCCAATAGTAAAATCTTCCATCATTATAGCATTTAGGTACATTGTTACCCGCAACAGCTTAGGCTACATTTATTGCTTATTGTAAGCCGGTTTTTCCGATCAACGATTGCTAAATGATAACCAGATTGCCTGTAATTATGTTATTACTGACTGCGCCCTTTTTAGGCATCGCACAGTTGCAGGTATTTGTAGCACCCAATGGCTCCGACACTGCTACGGGAACCAGGCAAGAGCCCCTTGCCTCTTTAGCTAAAGCTATCCGCGAGGTCCGTGAATTAAGAAGACTCAACGATGACGGTATCCGTAATGGCGCTCATATTATGCTCATGGGCGGCAGGTACCAACTGGACGAACCCGTTTTCATCAGACCCGAAGATGCCGGCACCGCCACAAGCCCCACTTATATTGAAGCAGTCTCTGGTGAACAACCGGTTTTGAGCGGTGGTTTTGGGATCAGCAACTGGCAAAAAATAAAGCAGCCGGTTGCCGGACTACCGGCCATCGCCGCTGGTAAAGTTTGGGTAGCTGATGCACCCGGCTCCGCAGGAAGATTGTGCGAATTCCGGCAGTTATGGGTAAACGATCAAAAGGCAGTAAGGGCAAAATCCATGAATGGCGATTTAATGGATCGCATTCTTAGTTGGAATAAAAGGGATCAAACCTGCTGGATACCGACGCCCAAAACGCTATCGCTTCAAAATGTAGTTGGCGCTGAAATGTTCATCCACCAATGGTGGGCCATCGCCATCCTTCGTATTAAGAAAATGGAACTACATGGCGATAGTACTAAACTGTTTTTCGAACAACCAGAAAGCAGGATTCAAAGTGAGCACCCCTGGCCTGCGCCATGGATCTCCAAAGAAACCGGCAACTCTGCCTTTTACCTTACCAATGCCCTCCAGTTTTTAGATGAGCCCGGTGAATGGTTCCTGGATATCTCCAACCACAAAATCTATTATTGGCCAAGAGTTGGTGAAAACCTGCTGACAGCAAAAGTTATTGCGCCTTCACTTGAGACATTGGTGCAGGTTACCGGCACCATCGATCATCCCGTATCTAATATTTATTTCAATGGAATTTCTTTTCAGCATGCAGGCTGGCTGCGCCCTTCACAACACGGGCATGTGCCGCATCAGGCGGGCATGTATATGCTCGACGCCTACAAACTGCGACCCGCAGGAACACCCGAAAAGGCCGGCCTTGAAAACCAGGCATGGGTGGGCCGCCCGGCGGCTGCAGTGGAGGTAAGCTTTGCAGGGCAGATCAATTTTGAAAATTGCCGTTTCGAACACTTGGCATCTACCGGGCTGGATTATATCAAGGGTGTTCATAATAATACAGTGAGCGGAAACCTGTTTAAAGACATTGGTGGTACTGGAATCCTCGCCGGGGTATATTCCGACGAAGCCACGGAAATTCACCTGCCTTATAATCCAAAAGATGACCGCGAGGTTTGCAATCATATGACCATTTCTAATAACATGATAACTGATGCGACCAATGAAGACTGGAGCTGCGTTGGTATTGGCGCAGGCTATACCCGGAATACTTTGATTGCGCACAACGAGATTGAAAACGTTTCTTACACCGGCATCAGCATGGGCTGGGGCTGGAGCCCAACCGCCAATGCCATGAAGAACAACCGGATAACCGGCAACAAAATTCAGCACTACGGTAAACATAATTATGACTGCGCTGGCATCTATACCCTAAGTGCCCAACTCAATTCCACGATCTCAGAGAACTATGTGGATAGCATTTACAAAGCGCCCTACGCCCATTTGCCCAGCCACTGGTTTTACATTTATACCGACGAGGGTTCATCTTATATAAAAATTAGCAATAATTGGACGCTGTCTCAAAAGTATTTGCAGAATGCCAATGGCCCCGGAAATGAATGGCTCAATAATGGTCCGGAAGCAGGTGCCGGAATCCGCGAAAACGCAGGCCTGCTACCGTTTTACGAAACATTGGCGAAGGAGCGGGCTGTTGACCTGGATAAACTTCCCGTTAATGAAGAACACAGCGAAATTATAGAACTTGTTACCAAAGAAAATGCTCCGCTCGATATTCAAAAATTGAAAATCCTGCTTCAAAAAAGCAATATGGATAGCAATGCCATTTACCAATGGCAAAACCATACAGTGTATTTTGGTAAAGTGGTAGACCTTAGTGTGATGCAGGGCAGGCTCCAAAACAATTTTCCCGATGCTGCCGTAAAACTGTACCACGATCTGGTCTATGAATTCAGCAAGCGGAAACATTGCGCAGATACCGCCACAGCAAAAGAGTGGGAACATATCGTACTTACCGCCAACCTGGTCGCCGACAAAAAACTACAGCAGGAATATGTTAACCATCATGCCACCCAATTTCAAAAATGGCCGGAGGTCGCCAAAGGCTTTTGCAATGCCAGTTTCCAGCAATTAATGGTGTTTAGAAATGGCCGCCAGCTAATGCTGATCATCAGCATCCCAAAAGGAGAAACCCTGGATCACCTCAACCCAAAAACAAACGAAAATAACCCACGCGTAGACGACTGGAACAAGATGATGAAAAAATACCAGGAAGGAATCGAAGGCACAAAGCCCGGTGAAACCTGGGTCTTCCTGAAGCCGCTGAAATTACTTTAGAATCGACACAGAGGCACCCTTCTCCGAGAGGAGAAGGGCCGGGGATGAGGCCCTCCCTAAAAGCAATCTGAATGAATTATTAAAAATACACTCATGTTAAACCTTGGAATTCTCGGTCTTGGCGAAGGCCGCAGCACCATGTCAGCCGCATTGCAAAGCAGCAAGGTCAATCTCAAACTGATCTGCGATCAAAACCTGGAGGTAGCCCGGCAACGGGCCGACGAGTTTAAGGTATACGATTATACCACCGACTACCAGGAAATGCTGGACGATGAAAGCATCGATATTATCGCCATCTATACCCCCGATCATTTGCATGCGGAGCATGTAAAGCAAGCCCTGTTACATAAAAAACATGTGATCTGCACCAAGCCCTTTATCGACGACCTCAGCAAGGCCAAAGAACTGATCGCATTACAGGAGCAGTCCGGAAGAAAGGTTTTTGTAGGACAGAGCTCCCGTTTTTTTGAACCCTACAAACGGCAGCGCGCCGATTTTGAAAAAGGCGAGATCGGTGAACTCATCACCATCGAAAGCCACTACAACGCAGACCACCGCTGGTTTCTCGAAAAGAAATGGGCATTGGAAAGGTCGTTCAAATGGCTATATGGCGGCCTGAGCCACCCGGTTGATTTTATCCGGTATTATATGGCCGATATTGAGCAGGTAATGGGATACGGTATGATCAGCAGCAATGGCAAAACGGCCGGCCTTAAAAATGAAGACACGATGCATTTTATTTTTAAAGCTACCGACGGAAGAATCGCCAGGGTAAGCGGCAGCTATACCGGCCCAACCCAACCCACTGCAAGAGATAGTGGAATGAGCTGCGTTTTACGAGGTACCATCGGCGCCAGCCAGGCCGATTACCATGAACTTCGATATGCACTCACCAACAAGGATGGCGAAGAAAAAATCATCCACTGGGGCGATGCTACGCTCAAGCATTATTTTCGCTTCGAGGGCCAGAGCCATCATGCCGGTGAGTACCAGAATTATCTCGAATACTTCGTCGATTCCATAGAACAAAACTTTACCGCCTACCCCGACATGAAAGAAGGCATTGGCACCATCGCCCTACTACAAGCCATGGACAAAAGCTTGCAAACAGGCATGCCTGTTAAAGTAGCCGACATCCTGAGTGGTTACGACCTTTCGTGAATCGTCAACCGTGAAAAAAACTACCAACAACAACTTGTAAACTCGTGAACCTGTGCACTCGTGAACCCTAAACTTCTAAACCCTAAACTTCTAAACCTCTAAACGATACAGTGAACAAAATCTACGATAAACTCACCGGCCTCGACTTCGCCATTATTGCCGTCTACCTCGTGGCTTTATTGGTCATCGGCTACATCGCCAGTTTTAGAAATAAGAAGAAGGGCGAAACCCTTTTTCTTGCTCAAAACTCGCTCAGCTGGTATAGTATCGGTTTTAATATGTGGGGAACCAACGTAGGGCCTTCTTCGTTATTAGCCTTTGCCAGTATTGGCTACACGGCAGGTATTGTGGGCGGAAATTTCGAGTGGTATGCTTTTGTTTTTTTATTGCTACTGGCCATGGTTTTTGCACCCAGGTACATCGCCAGTAAAGTAAGTACCATGCCAGAATTTATGGGCAAGCGCTATGGAAAAAGCACACAGGATATTTTAGCTGGCTACGCACTCATAAAAATTCTAATCAGTTGGTTGTCGCTGGGTTTATTTAGCGGCGGTATTCTGGTGCGGCAAATTCTAGGCATTCCGATGTGGCAATCCACTATTGCTTTGGTAGCGTTTTCCGGTTTGTTTACGTTCATGGGCGGATTAAAAGCCATTGCAAAAGTGAATGTGTTCCAGATGCTGTTATTGATTATCGTCTCCCTCACATTAACGTACCTGGGCCTGCAAAAAATTGGCGGCATATCCGCATTGGCTGCTAAAACGCCGGCACATTTCTGGAACCTCACGAAGCCGGCTTCAGACGCAGGCTATCCATGGCATGCTATTTTATTGGGCTATCCTGTTTCAGCAGTCGCCTTTTTTTGCACCGATCAAAGTATGGTACAAAGCGTACTGGGTGCCAAAAATTTAAAGCAAGGGCAATTGGGCGTTAATTTTATAGGCTGGTTAAAAGTGCTGGCATTGCCCATGTTTATTTTGCCGGGGATTATCTGCTATGTGTTATACCCAAATATGGGTGATGATAAATTGGCGTATATGACCATGGTTACTAATTTGTTTCCGTCAGGCTTAAATGGCCTGGTTATTTGCGTGTTGATTGCCGTTCTCGTGGCCACTATCGGTTCGTCGCTCAACGCTTTAAGCACTGTTTTTACAAAAGATATTTATGTAAACAACATCAATAAAAACGCCACGGTAAAGCAGCAGGTTACCGTTGGCCGGTTGGTGGTAATCGGAGGTTGCATATTGGCAGTGTTAATGGCCGTTGCATTGGATAATATAAAAGGCAAAACCCTGTTCGATATCTTTCAATCTATACTTGGGTATTTGGCGCCGCCGCTTGCAGTCACATTTTTATTGAGTGTGTTTTGGAAACGCACTACTAAGCTGGCTGTGAATATTATATTGTCTGTAGGTTCTTTCATCAGCCTCTTTGTGGGCATGTTAAACTTGTGGATTTTGCCACCCAATAAAGAGACAGGAGCCAACACCTGGTGGCCCCATTACTTTTTAGTGTCGTTTTATTTATTTCTTACATTGTCTGCAGCAGCGGTAATTATTTCTTTGGTTGATAAAAACAAAGTGAAGGCAGCACCCGAACTAAATGAAATACCCAAAACCAGCAGGCAGGTAAAAATATTATTTGGCTTGCTGGGGCTTGTAATCCTTACCTTATACATCATCTTTAACGGACATTAATTTATGACTACAATTTCTTTTGAGCCAGGAGCAAGTACTACTATGAAGCATCGGTTGCGTCGCATGAGACATCCCGATTATTTCGGGACTCTTGTACGTTCTGTAATGCTGTTGGGCATCCTCTGTTCAGTGTTTGTTTCCAATGCGCAAATGGCCACCTGGATCTGGTATCCCGGCGATTTTGAAATAGACCTCGCTAATAAAATGGAGAATCGCCGCACCGATCGGGGCACATTTTTCCCGGTATTCTGGAAGGTGGACAACCATTATCCACTGATGGATTTTCACAAAGAATTTAACCTGACTCAGCCAGAGCGGGTATCCATTTTTGCCGAAGGCAGCTATAACGTAAAACTTGACGGACAGCCATTGGAAGGCACGCCGAAAGTGATTACCGTGCCTGCCGGAAAACACAAGATCAACGTGAAGGTTTTTAACCAGGCCGAAGTGCCCGCTATCCTTGTAAAAGGCGCAACTATTGTATCCGATGCCAGCTGGCTCGTTACTTTCGAGGACAAGGAATGGATCGACGAAACGGGTAAGACATCCGATATATCCGCCACCAAATGGCTCAACGCAGGCAGCTGGAATTTTAAGGATCCTGCAAGGCCTCCCTCATTATTCAAACTTCCCACCACACCACAGCGGCCGGTAGCTATTACGAAGAATGGCACTGCTAAACTTTTCGATTTCGGTAAGGAGACCTTTGGATTTGTAAGGCTGCATGGCGTTAAAGGCAATGGCAATATAACGTTGTATTATGGCGAAAGTAAAGAAGAAGCCATGAGTGAGAAAGGAGCTGTAACCCTCGACAGGCTTGCATGTAATCAGGCTAAGAAAATCGATTCCGTAATGGTGCTTTCCAAAGCATTCCGCTATGTAAATATGGTTACCGACGGAACGGTAACTGTAGATTCCCTCACCATGCTCTACGAGTATGCAGATGTAAAAGAGAATGGCTCTTTCAAATGCTCGGATGAAGAGATCAATAAAATTTATGAGGTTTCCAAATACACGTTCCGACTCAATACAAGGGAGTTTTTTATCGATGGTATCAAACGCGACCGCTGGGTTTGGAGTGGCGACGCTTACCAGAGTTACCTCATGAATTACTACCTGTATTTTGATAAAGAAACGGTCTCGAGAACACTGCTGGCCCTACGCGGCAAGGACCCGGTTACCGGCCATATCAATACTATCATGGATTATACTTTTTACTGGTTCCTCGGTATCTATGATTATTACTTGTACACCGGTGATAAAACATTTATTACTCAATTTTATCCCCGAATGCAGAGCCTGATGGAATACTGCCTTGGTCGCCGCAATAAAGACGGCCTGATGGAAGGCAAGCCGGGCGACTGGATCTTTATCGACTGGGCAGATAAACTCAGCAAAAAAGGCGAAGTAAGTTTTGAGCAACTATTGCTTTGCCGCAGCCTCGAAACCATGGGTCTTTGTGCCGACATCGCCAATGAAAAAACAGATGCCACCAGGTACAACCAATACGCGGCCGATCTCAAAACCAAAATATTTTCTATCTATTGGAACGAAGACAAACAAGCCCTTGTGCATAGCCGCGTAGATGGCAAACAAACCGAAAATGTGACCCGCTATTCCAACATGTTTTCCATCTTCTTCGACTACTTCACCCAGCAGCAAAAGGAGCAAGTGAAAAAGTCAGTTTTACTAAACGACAATATCCAAAAAATTACCACGCCCTATATGCGCTTCTATGAGTTGGAATCTTTATGTGCCATGGGCGAACAAAGCTATGTGCTCAAAGAAATAAAAGACTACTGGGGCGGCATGCTAAAGTTAGGCGCCACCACGTTTTGGGAAGAGTACAATCCCACTAAAAAAGGTGCCGAACACCTCGCCATGTATGGCCGCGAGTTTGGCAAAAGTCTCTGCCATGCCTGGGGTGCCAGCCCTATTTATTTGCTGGGTAAATACTACCTTGGTGTAAAGCCCACTTCGCCCGGCTATGCCACATATGATGTAGTGCCCAACCTCGGCGGCCTGCAGTGGATGGAAGGACGTGTACCCACACCCCAGAGCGCTGTCGCACTCAAATGTAGCACCAGCGAAATCAACATCACCACCGCAGAAGGAGTGGGCACCCTGCGCTTCAAAAGCACCACCACACCCACTGCAAAAAACGGAACCATAACAAATAAAGGCAGCAATCTATATGAGTTCACCATGCAGCCCTACAAAACATACAGCATCAGTTACCAGTCAGTTAAATAGCAGCGAATGAAAAATAGGAAGCAATATTTTGAGGAGCGTGAAAGTGAAGACACAATTTTAGAATCCATGCCCTGCACTGCTGGTGCATGCATAAAAGGCGAGCCTGAAAACGCGTGGCCACAAGAAGCCACACAGAGGCACCCCGGAATTTATCCCGATAATTTCGGGAGGGGACCGGGGGCAAAAAGGCCGGGAATCGAAGCCCTCACAAGAATAGCATTATGCACTTCAATAATTGTCCTCCTTGCCCTAAATGCCCCAGCCCAAACCAGCCTCGTAAACACCGATAAAAGTCCCTACGCAAAACTTTCAAGCATCGGTATGAGCGATGTAAAATGGACCAAAGGTTTTTGGGCCGAGCGCTTCCAGGTTTGCAAAGATTCTATGGTGCCACATCTATGGGAAACCTATACCAGTAAAACCATGTGCTATGCCTTCCAGAACTTCCGCATAGCAGCAGGGCTGGATACCGGTCGCTTCCGCGGGCCTTCTTTTCACGATGGCGATTTCTATAAAACCCTCGAAGCCGTAGCGGCATTGTATGCATCTACCAAAGACAAAAAACTGGATGCCATGATGGACGATGCCATTGCTGTAATTGCCAAAGCCCAACGGGAAGATGGTTACGTGTACACAAAGTCGATCATCGAGCAAAAGAAAACTGGTAAAGGCGAAACCTTTGATGATAAACTGAGCTTTGAGGCTTACAATTTTGGCCACCTGATGACCGCAGCCTGTGTGCATTTTCGGGCCACGGGTAAAACATCGTTACTGGATGTTGCCAAAAAAGCAACCGAATTTTTGATCTACTTTTACAACAAGGCAACACCCGAGCAGGCCCGCAACGCCATCTGCCCTTCGCACTATATGGGTATCACCGAAATGTACCGTACCACCGGTGAACAAAAATACCTGGACCTCGCAAAAAAACTGATTGACATCCGCGGCATGAGCGAGGGCACAGACGATAATAGTGATAGACTACCGTTTCGTAATATGACCGAAGTGAATGGCCATGCAGTAAGGGCGAATTATTTATTTGCCGGCGTAGCGGATGTATATGCCGAAACCGGTGACGCCAGCCTGATGCATACCCTCGACACCATGTGGGATGATGTAACCAACCGCAAGATGTATATCACCGGTGGCTGTGGTGCACTATATGATGGCTTGTCGCAGGAAGCTATTTCGTACAAGCCGGATTCCATTCAAAAAATACAACAGGCTTATGGTAAGGCATACCAATTACCCAACCTTACCGCCCACAACGAAACCTGCGCCAACATTGGCAATCTGCTCTGGAACTGGCGTATGTTACAGGTAACTGGCGAATCTAAATATGCAGATCTTGTAGAGCTCGAATTATACAACAGTGTTCTCAGCGGCATCAGTATGGATGGGAATAAATTCTTTTATACCAATCCCCTGGCGGCAGACAAAGATTATCCCTATGATCTGCGCTGGAGCGGCGGTCGCTCGAAGTATATCAGCAAGAGCAACTGTTGCCCACCCAATGTGATCCGCACCATTGCAGAAGTAAATAATTACATGTATAGCATTGGGGAGAAGGGATTGTACGTAAACCTTTACGGCGGCAATACCATGGCCACTAAACTTAAGGGCGGTACCGCTATTGCACTGGAGCAGGTAACCAATTATCCCTGGGACGGAAATATCACTATCACCATGACGCAACCAACAAATAAACCGGTGAATATTTACCTGAGGATACCGGATTGGTGCAAGTCCTACCGACTTATCATCAACGGGAAAACACCATCTGTCATGGATCGGGAAAATGGTTATGTAGTAGCCGGAAGAACCTGGAAAGCTGGTGATAAAATCGAGCTGCAACTCAGCATGCCTGCAACTTTAATTGAATCAAACCCGCTGGTGGAAGCTACGAGAAACCAGGTGGCAGTAAAGCGTGGCCCCATAGTCTATTGCCTTGAATCACCGGATCTGCCGGCAGGACAAAACGTATTTGAAATAGCCATTCCAGCGTCGATTAAATTTCAAAACAAATCGATGAAGATTGATAACGGTAATGTGATGGGTCTGGAAGGAGAGGCCCGGTTATTGTCAAATGCCGGATGGAAGCATACGTTGTATAAAGAACTCAACGACAATGCGACACCTGTAAAAATAAAACTGATTCCATATTACGCCTGGGCCAATCGTGGCAATACGGATATGACAGTGTGGATGCCGTTGATCAGATAAACAAATAACCATGGAAAGAATTGTAGCGACCTATTATATTGAAACACCATACGAACCGGTGCAGGCGGCAGCGGTGCTGGCCGGCGAGCAATCGTCAGGAACCTTCGTAGCCGTGCCTGGTGAAACCGCAGAGCTAAAAGAGCGATTTGCAGCAAGGGTAGAAAGCGTAGAGCATCTTGAAACCGTCTCCCAGCCTGCGATTCCCGGGGCCACAAGTGCTACAGGTACGTACCATCGCGCCATGGTGAGAGTGTCCTGGAGTATAGAAAATTTTGGCTATAACCTGCCGGTGATGATCTCAACGCTGCAGGGGAATTTGTACGAGATCACCCAATTCACTGGTCTTAAGTTAATGGATATTGAGCTGCCGGAATCTTATGGCACTCACTACCAGGGGCCTGCCTTTGGCATTGAAGGTTGCCGTCAATTAACCGGGGCTTACGATCGGCCTTTGATCGGCACCATCATCAAACCTTCTGTCGGTTTATCGGTAGACCAAACGGCAGGGATGGTAAAGACCTTAGCCGAAGCCGGCGTCGATTTTATAAAGGATGATGAACTCTTGTCTTCTTCGGGCAATTCAAAATTCGAAGACCGGGTGGACGGAATCATGCAGGTGCTGAATGCCTATGCAGATAAAACAGGTAAAAAGATAATGTTTGCGTTCAACATCACCGGGGAAACAGATGAGATGCTGCGACGCTATGAACATATTGTTGCGGTAGGCGGTACCTGTGCGATGATCAGCATCAACAGCATTGGCCTGGCAGCCGCCAAAAAGATATGCGACCAGCGCCAACTCGTCATCCACGGCCACCGCAATGGCTGGGGCATGTTGACGCGGCATCCGTTACTCGGTATTGATTTCAAGGCCTACCAAAAAATATGGCGGCTGGCAGGTGTGGACCAGATGCATGTTAACGGCATCCAAAACAAATTCTGGGAAACCGACGATAGTGTCGTGAATTCAATCGAAGCCTGCCTGGCAACCATGTGGGACCACAAAAGGCCGTTGCCGGTGGTATCGTCAGGCCAATGGGGCGGGCAGGCTTTCGAAACCTGGCGCCGTACCAAAACAGTGGATCTGCTCTACATGGCAGGCGGTGGCATCATGGCCCATCCAATGGGTACCGCCGCAGGTGTAACCGCCGTGCAGCAAGCCTGGAAGGCTGCGGTGGACGGACTCTCATTAGAAGCGGCCGCTCAACAGTATCCGGAATTTGCGAAGTCGGTGGAGAAGTTTGGGAAGAAATAAGTCGAAAGTAGGTTGCGAAGAGGATCGACCTCATGGTACACTAAAAGGTCGATGTGAAAGCTTGATTAGGAAGCTACTATGGAGCTAAAGATCCTTCAAGGTTGATATTCTATAAAACAGGAAGCTCCTATCGGGCTGAAGTTGTTTCCAGGCGGGTGTTTCTGTAAACAGGAGCCTTCCAAAAACGACAAATGCCAAACAAGTTTTCTAGAATTAATTTGAATCAGTGTATTTGTGTTGTGGTGTTAGCGAAAGGCAATTAAATTGACTCCTTATGATTTTTTATAACTATGGGCTCCAAAGGAGTTTATTAAAAAACCGGATATGGCAAATACTTTTTCACAAATCTACAATTTGTTTTTGCTGTTCAACATCGCCAATCTCTTATTCCAAATGAACACAAAGAAGAATTGCATAAATATATCACAGGGCTGGTGCAACACCGCAAATCCAAAATGCTTGCTGTTCATTGTATGCCAGATCATGCACATGTCTTTGTAGGTTTTAAACCGGTAATAGGGATACCAGATTTTGTAAAGGAGATTAAGGTAGAAAGCAATGAATTTATAAATGAAAAGAGATGGAGTAAATCAAAGTTTGCCTGGCAGGATGGGTATGGCGTTTTTTCGTATTCTCAATCCCATATCGATTCGGTGGCGAAATATGTATTGAACCAGGAGCAGCACCATAGAAAGCAAACTTTTCGCCAGGAGTACCACCAGTTTTTACAGAAATTCCAGGTGGTGTACGAAGAAAAGTACTTGTTTGATTTTTTCGATTAGAATTTTAGGAAGCTCTAATCGAAATAACTAATTCGGAGTGGGTTCTATGAACAGGAAGCTCCTATGGAGCTCAAATTGTTTCCAGGATCGTTTTTCTATAAACAGGTGGCTCCTATGGAGGCAGGGCTGTTTAGAGGATTAGCCGATGCCTCCCTGCCGAAGTTAAATCGCACGTTTTTCGGCTCCCTAGGAACCACCTGTTTATAGCAATAATGATTCTTAACATTCATAATAGGCTCCATAGGAGCCTCCTAAAAACGACAAATGACAAACGCTTATTCTACTGGAACCTCTTACGGACCTGGGCCTTCATAGGAACGATCTTCAATAAACAACTAGTTTCCCTGAAGCTGACAAATGAAACAACTTTTATTAGCATATTACGGCGATGATTTTACAGGCTCAACAGATGCCCTGGAATTTCTATGCCGTTCCGGTGCTAAGACTATGTTGTTTATTGAGCCGCCCACAGCCGCACAACTCTCGAAATATCACGACCTGCAAGCTTATGGTGTGGCAGGCAAAACAAGATCATTGCCGCCGAAGGAAATGGAACAAGTGTTATTGCCCGCTTTCGAACAAATGAAAGCCAGCGGCGCAAAACATGTTCATTATAAAAACTGCTCCACTTTCGATTCTGCTCCACATATTGGTAGTATCGGCATGGCGATAGATTGTGGCGCTACAATATTTCAGAACAAAAGAATTTCGGTGTTGGGCGGCACGCCGGCGCTGGGCCGCTACTGTGTATTTGGGAACCTGTTTGCCAGGATGGGTATCGGAAGTAGCGGTGCTATTTACCGCCTCGACAGGCACCCGTCTATGAGTAAACATCCGGTAACACCTGCCGGCGAAAGCGACCTCCGCCTGCACCTGCAGCAGCAAACGAATAAGAAGATTGGACTGATCGATATGCTGCAACTCGGCCAACCTGTTGAGCAATGGTCACTTCACCTGCAACCGGATGAATCAGTAGTTCTGGTCGATGCCTTGTATGATGTGCAGCTTACGAAAATTGGGAACTGGCTGGATTTGTTGGCTGATGAAAACGGACCGCAATTTTCAGCCGGCGGTTCGGCGGTGGAAATGGCCCTCGGGAAATACTGGAATGATACAGGATTACTTAACGATGACACCAGCTGGGATCATCCCGGTAAAGCTGCGCCACTGCTGGTGATCTCGGGTAGTTGCTCGCCGGTTACTGTCACTCAGATCAATTGGGCAAAAGCAAATGCTTTTGAAGAAGTAATTATGGATGTAGCGGCTGTTTGTGAAACTGCTGAAGGTGGCGCAGGTATTGAATCAGATGCTGCCCAGGCGATCCATTACCTGCAACAGGGCAAGAGCGTCATTGTACACACGGGCTTCAAACAGACGGAAAATTTATCATCTGAAAAGCTGGGCACCGCATTGGGGTTGGTAGCAAAAAAGGCGATAGAGATGACGGGTGTTAGACGTTTGGTGATTTCAGGCGGCGACACCAGCAGCTATGCTGCCAGGGCATTGGAAATTGAGGCGGTGGTGATGATCGCACCGCTGGTCCTGGGTGCGCCACTCTGCAGTGCCATTTCGTCCAATGAGATCATAAACGGGCTAGAAATTAATTTTAAAGGAGGACAGGTAGGTGGTGAAGGTTATTTCGGCGTGTTGCTGAATGGTGAGCTGTAGCATTTCGGACAGCTCATTAATATTCCATATGTTGAAACGAGGAATAAACATATTAGCGTCAAATTGATGAAATGAAATGTGCCCTTACGGTTGAAAATATGGGTTTGTTTTACAAAATGGACTTCCTTACTAACCCAAGGCTTAAGCCTTGGGCCTACTGGCGGCGGTTATTGGCAGCGTGTTAAAAATATCCAACCCTCTACCCAAGGCTGAAGCCATAGTTTAGTAAATAGGCTCAAAATAGCTGAAAGCCTCGATGGCTTGCATTTTAGCGTTTGGAGATAGAACTTAGCCTGAGGCCTAGGCGAAATGGCGCGGGAACCGTTCGCCGATGTCGCAACATGCTAGTACAACAGTTCATAACATAGAAAATAAAATAATATAGACCATGTCACAAAAAACATTAGGATTAGTACATACATCGGCCACATTGGTGCCAGTTTTTGCAGAGCTGTGCAGCAAATATTTGCCAGGCGTAAAAGTCTTTAACATCGTGGATGATAGCCTGATCAAAAACACAATCGCATGCGGCGAATTAACGGCATCCACCTCCAAACGCGTGGTCAACTATGCAAGCTCCGCCGAGGAAGCTGGCGCTGATTATATTTTATTCACCTGTTCGTCCATCGGCCCTGCCGTAGAAATGGCAGCTTCGCTGACAGGCGTTCCTGTTCTGCGTGTAGATCAGCCGATGGCCGACAAAGCAGTGCAATTGGGAACACGCATCGGCGTCATCGCCACCTTATCCACCACGCTGGAACCTACAAGCGACCTCGTGAGAAGAAGGGCCCTGGTCGCAGGAAAAGATATTGAATTAAAACCTGTTTTGTGCGAAGGCGCCTTCGAAGCCCTGATGAGTGGTGACGCTGCCACACATGACGCCAACGTAGGAGCAGCCCTGAAAAAATTATCCAAAGAAGTGGATGTGATCTTACTCGCACAGGCATCGATGGCCCGCGTGGTAGACACGCTGGATGAAGCGGATAAAACGGTGCCGATTCTGGCAAGTCCTACAATCGCCATCCAATGGCTGGCTGAAATTTTATCAGCAACCAACAGCGCCACATGAAACCATTTTTCAAAATATGCCTGGCCATAACTGCGGTATCGGCAATTGCGTTGGCGGTTGGTTTGCTCATCCAGCGACCTAACTTATGGCGGCCAGCTGCGGTAACTACGGCAATGGGTTTTGCCATCGGCATGGGCGGCATCGAACGATTAAAAACCTATCGCTATACCGCCTGGATTATTGCGGCTGTTGTGGCTGGAATGCTTTACCCCGCTGCATTTACCAAATGGGGCGATGTTGATTTACGCAACAAATGGCTGATCCTCGTTATCATCCAGTTTGTAATGTTTGGCATGGGCATCCAGATGAGCCTGAAAGATTTCTCCGGGCTCGCCACCACGGGTAAGGGTGTGGCCATCGGACTCCTATGTCATTTTTCTATTATGCCTTTAATGGGTTTTCTACTAACGAGGGTATTTCATTTTGAACCCGAAATTGCCGCAGGCATCATCCTTATTGGTAGCTGTAGTAGCGGCCTGGCCAGTAATGTGATGGTCTATATCGCCAGGGCCAACCTGGTGCTCTCCGTTGTAGTTACGGCTATGGCCACTTTAGCGGCTCCCTTTCTTACGCCGCTTTTGATGAAGCTGCTCGCCGGTACTTTAATTGAAGTGAAATTCATCAACATGATGATGGAGATTATCAAGATCGTTCTGGTACCTGTAGGCGCAGCCTTACTGCACGATTACCTGAAACATGCATCGCCCAAAGCCTGGAAAATAGTATGGGTAATTTTCTTAACTGGAATGGCCTGGTTGCTGGCACTGCCATTGGGTCTTTGGTCCACACTTGAAACGGGTATCGGCTCCACTGCGGCGATGCAGTCGCTGGAAATCCTTTCATTTTTATTTGGGGCATTTATAGTGGGCGTGCTCTACCACCTACTGTCACGGAAGTTCACAAAGCTGGATGCTTTGATGCCGTATGTCTCCATGTTTGGCATCATTTATTTTACCACCGTTACTACCGCCGCCGGGCGTGATAACCTGATGAAAGTGGGCCTGTTGCTATTCCTCGCGTCCGTAATCCACAACGCCGCGGGGTATTTCTTTGGTTATTGGTTAAGCCGATTGTTTAAACTGGATAAGAACTCAGCCCGCACCATCGCCTTCGAAGTGGGCTTGCAAAATGGCGGTATGGCGAGTGGCCTGGCAGGCAGTATGGGTAAGTTAGGGACACTGGGTTTGCCAGCAGCAGTCTTTAGTCCCTGGATGAATATCAGTGGGAGTATTCTTGCTAATTACTGGCGAAAGAAACCAGTGGAATCTTTGCCCAATGAAACTATCTTAGAACCAGATTTAAATGTTGCTGCCAAATGATTACAATCCGTTTTACCTTCCTGTTCATTTTACTGGCTGCCTCCCAATCGCATGCGCAAATGGAGTATGCAAAAAGTATGGCCAAAACGATTATGGAGCAATACCAGGATTCAATGGTAGTGAAGAAGTATGCCAGTCACCTGGAACAGGATAATTTAATTAAACCAGGCCAAACCGTTGAAGAGGCGCAGGCATCAAGACCCGCCAACTGGAACTATGAGATAGGCGTGGTACTCATGGGATTCGAGCGGCTATGGAAGATTACAAGTGATAAGTCGTATATCGATTACGCAAAACATATCATCGACCATTTTATTACTGCTGATGGAAGCATCAGAACCTATGTACAAGACGAATACAACAGCGATAACATTCCACCCGGCAGGCAGTTGCTTTACCTGGACGAATTGTATAAAGATGCTAAATACAAAACGGCAGCCACCACCCTCAGAAATCAGATTGCCTGGCAGCCGAGGAACAGGGTGGGGGGATTTTGGCATAAGCTGAAATACCCATCGCAGATGTGGCTGGATGGTCTGTATATGGTGGAACCGTTTTACGCCAACTATGCCGTAGTGCACCAGCAGCCCGAGGATTTCAATGATATTATCAACCAGTTTGTGTGGATGGAAAAATACAGTCGGGATACCGCTACCGGACTGCTCTATCATGGCTGGGACGAAAGTAAACTACAACGCTGGGCCAATCCTAAAACCGGCTTGTCACCCGAGTTCTGGAGCCGCTCTATTGGCTGGTATATCATGGCGCTCGTGGATGTGCTCGATTATATACCCGCAAAGCATCCGCGCAGGAATGAACTGGTGCAGATTTTAAAGCGACTGTCGAAAGCGATCATTGCATTCCAGGACAAACCAAACGGCGTCTGGTGGCAAGTCACCAATAAGGGCGGAAAGGAAGGTAATTACCTGGAGTCGTCCGCCACTGCCATGTTCGTTTTTGGGCTGGCAAAAGCAGTGCGGATGGGCTACATCAGCAAGACTTATTTGCCCGCAGTTAATAAAGCCTACGCAGGTATGATCAAAGAATTTGTGCGGCAGGATGCTGCCGGTAAATACCACTATATACAGGCGGTGGCCGGTGCCGGATTGGGCGGAATACCGTACCGGGATGGCTCCTATGATTACTATATAAAAGAGCCCAAACGCGATGACGACCTCAAAGCGATTGGGCCCTTTATGCAGGCTTGCATAGAAATGGAATTATTGAAAAAAAGAATGAATTAGCAATGTTGGTGTGGGCCAGAGGTCAGTACTACCATCAGCACCCGTGGAGTCGGATGGTGCATCCCGATAATTTCGCATTGGCGTCAGGTTAATGAGATGAAATGGGGTCTTAAGGTTGGGAATGAGGCGTTGATTTTACAGAGAGGACTCCGTTACTAACCCAAGGCTTCACCTTTGGGACTACTGGCGTCGGTAATTGGCAGCGGGTTAAAAATATGCGCACCACCGCCCAGGGCTGAAGCCTTGGGTTAGTAAATAGGCTTCAAGATATCTGAAAGCCTTATGGCTTTGGATTTAGCAGTTTGGCTACAGGAGCTGGCTTGACGCCAGTGCGGTAGTTAAACTACAAACCATTGTTGATCGCTGATATCCCGGCGTATAAAATGTCATAAAAAGTAATAAATGAAATTAAAAAAAGTCATAAAATTCTGTTCATTATCCATTATCCATTGTTCGTTATTCCCTATCCATTCAAATGCCCAACTGGTAGACAAAACCCCCGCAGCCATTCCAAATGCGCCAACTATCTATCATGCCGAACCCTGGCAGGATCCCACGGTAAGTGGCATCAACCGTGATGCTTCAAGGGCTACCTCATATTCATTCGCAACTGTGGCGGATGCCCTTACAGGCGACCGTAATAACACGGATCGTTACATGAGTTTGAATGGGGATTGGGATTTTTCATTTGCATTAAAACCAGGCGATGAAGTGAAAGATTTTTATAAAAGCAAAGTAAGCGGCTGGAAGAAAATTCCGGTGCCATCGAGCTGGGAAATGCAGGGCTACGATAAGCCGATTTATAAAAGTGCAGTGTATCCTTTCCGGCCTGTAAATCCCCCATACCCACCTTTAGACTATAACGGTGTAGGCTGCTACCAGCGAAGCTTTACGGTGCCTGCGGGCTGGAAGGGCATGAATATTACCCTGCATTTTGGTGGCGTGAGTTCGGCCTATAAAGTATGGGTTAATGGTAAGTTCCTGGGCTACGCCGAAGACAGTTTCTTATCCTCCGAATTTAATGTGACGCCTTATTTGCAGGACGGTGAAAACATCATTTCTGTTTGGGTGATCCGCTGGAGCGATGGCAGTTTTTTGGAAGACCAGGACAGCTGGCGGATGAGCGGCATCCACCGCGAAGTGATGCTGAAAGCCGAACCAGCCTTGCGCATCGCTGATTTTTTCTACCAAACTAAACTGGATAAAGATTATAAAAATGCGTTGCTGAGCATCCGCCCCAGGATTGAGAATCTCACCGGTCATGAAATGCCTGGTTATGTTTTGAAGGCGCAGTTATATGATGAAAGCGGAATACCTGTTTTAAGCCAGCCGCTTAGTAAAAAAGCAGATGAGATCATCAACGAAATTCACCCACGCCTCGATCGGGTGAAGTTTGGGTTGCTCGAAACCACCATCAGTAACCCAAAAAAATGGAGTACCGAAGAACCCAATTTATATAGACTGTTATTGAGTTTGGAAGATAGCACCGGGCAGGTGCTGGAAGTAAAAACCTGTAAGATCGGTTTCAGAACTATCGAATTCAGGAAGAGCGATAGCAAGCTGCTCATCAATGGGAAGCTGACTTATCTCTACGGCGTCAACCGCCCCGATCATCACCCCACAAAAGGCAAGGCATTGGCGAGAGAAGACATTCTGCAGGATATCAAAACTATTAAGCAATTCAACTTTAATTGTGTGCGCCTAAGCCATTATCCCAGCGACCCTTACCTGCTCGACCTCTGTGATGAATACGGCTTGATGGTAATAGATGAAGCCAACCTGGAAACCCATGGCCTTGGAGGTAAGCTCAGCCAGGAAGCCATGTGGGCGGGTGCCTACGTGGACCGTGCCAGCAGGATGGTGCTGCGGGATAAAAATCATCCATCCATCATCATGTGGAGCCTCGGCAATGAAGCCGGCAGCGGCCCCAACCATGCAGCTATGGCAGGGTGGATCAAAGACTTCGACATTACCCGCCCATTGCATTACGAACCCGCAGTTGGCAGCCCGAAGGAAGAAGGTTATATCGATCCCTCCGATCCGCGCTATCCAAAATCAAACGACCATTCGCACCGCCTGCAAAACCCGCTCGACCAATATTATGTAGATGTCATTAGCCGCATGTACCCGGCGATGTACACAGCACAACTGCTCGCAAATCAGCCAAACGGCGATCACCGGCCCATCTTCTTCTGCGAGTACGCCCACGCCATGGGCAACAGCGTTGGAAACATTAAAGATTTCTGGGATCAATGGCGAAGCACACCCCGCATTATCGGCGGCTGTATCTGGGAATTTAAAGACCAGGGATTGCTAAAGCATGACTCAGCAGGCGTTCCGTTTTATGCCTACGGTGGCGACTATGGCGAAAAGTATTTTGACAATTTCACCATCAAAGGGCTCGTAAATTCCGATGGCACGCCGAAGAGTGCGATGTATGAGTGTAAAAGGGTATTTCAAAACATAGAATCAGAATGGGTAAATGGTAAGATTAAAATTATAAACCGCGGCGCTGTGGTAAATGCAGATGCTTACACAGCCACTCTCGTGATCAAGGAAGACGGCGTTGTAATTTTCTCAAAAGAATTGCCGCCTGTGCACCTTGCCCCAGGCGATGAAACTATATTGGACATTGTTCCTTTTATCAAAACAAAGAAAAATTATTCAGAATATCTGGCTGAAATTCATTTTACCTTAAGTCATGATGAAAGCTGGGCTGAGAAAGGTTTTGAAGTGGCTTCTAATCAGTTCCTGGTTCGAAAATCCCGGCTGCTCAATCTTATCAACACTTCTACCGGAACATCTGTTGTAAAAGTATCCAACGACCGGATCGAGGTTTCCGGCGGTAATTTTTCGGTGGGATTTAGTAAGGGAGCAAAGGGTGGGCTGGATAGCTATACCTATAAAAAACAATCATTGATAAGGCAAACATTGTTGCCGCATTTCACCAGACCGCTTACAGACAATGACAAGCGTGGATGGAAACCTCAGCGTAAGTTGTTCCAGTGGTATAAGGATGATATCAAACTCGACAGTATTTCAAACAGCCTGGTTGAATCAAACGGCGAATCAGGTAAGCGGATCGTTTGTTATTACTCTTTGATCAATGATAGCGCTAAAGTGACCGTTCAGTATTTCATCTATGGAGATGGCGTGGTCAAAATAGATTATGCATTGACTACAAAACCGGGCCTGCCCAATATCCCAAAAGTCGGAATGCAAATGGGCATCGACAGAGGCTATGATAATATCGAATGGTTTGGTAAGGGCCCCATGGAAAATTACATTGATAAAAATTATGGCTTTGATGCCGGTATCTATAGTCAACCTATCCATCAGTTCATGGAGAATTATGCCGTGCCGCAGGAAAACGGCAACCGAACCGATGTGCGCTGGATGTACCTATCCAACCCAAAAACCAAGGATGGATTGCTCGTAGTTGCAGATAGCTTATTGAGCATGAGCGCATCTCCCTACACCGATGAAAATGTGCAAAATGCCAAACACACTAACAAGCTGGTAGATGCCGGTTTTATCACCCTGAACATTGACCTCCTGCAAATGGGCGTTGGTGGCAATGATAGCTGGAGCGATGTAGCGGCACCGCTGGAAAAGTATCAAATCAAAGCGCAGCCTTACAGCTATTCTTTTTATTTAATGCCTTTTAATTCGAAAAATAGAACGGCTGCTGCGGCCGCAAAAATGATAAGGTAATGATGAGTAGAACATTATTGGCTTTGGGATGCTGTGTTGTAACCTGCCTTTGCAGTGCGCAACAAAAAGAAGTGCCACAAGCGCTGATGCAGCAAGTGTACGAACAGGTAAAAACACCCTGCAAATATGGCCTCGTGATGGTGGCTTCCGATGCTTCTAAAAAAATTGATTGCCCCACGGTGTTCCGCGAACGAGGGCAATGGTACATGAGTTATATCCAGTTTACTGGCCGCGGTTACGAAACCTGGCTGGCCAAAAGCCATGACCTGCTTAACTGGAAATCGCTTGGGAAGCTTATGAGTTTCTCCAATGCAACCGACTGGGACAATAACCAGAAAGCGGGCTATATCGCATTGGAGGATACAAAATTTGGCGGTAGTTATAAGGTGAAGAAATATGATGGAAAATATTGGATGAGTTATTTCGGTGGCAAGGATAGTGGTTATGAGGCTGGCCCATTGGAAATAGGTATTGCTAACACAGATGGTGACCTTGTAACGCCCCATGAATGGAACCGGTCTGATTCGCCGGTGCTGGCTTCTTACGATAAAGATGTGCGCTGGTGGGAGAACAAGAAACTGTTTAAAAGCTCCGTAATTAATGATAAGTCAAAAGCCACGGGCCATCCTTTCGTGATGTATTATAATGCCAATGGCGATAGCAGTGGCAATAAGCCCAAATGGCGCTGGTTCGAGCGGATCGGAATGGCGGTATCCGACGATATGCAGCACTGGCAACGCTTTGGCGCCGACCCCGTCATGCATCACCCCATTGGTATTACCGGTGATGCAGTCATTCAAAAGATAAAAAACCTTTGGGTTATGTTTTACTTCGGTGCTTTTTGGGAAGGGAGAAAAGATGCTTTCAATCGCTTCGCATGCAGCTACGATCTCGTACATTGGACCGACTGGAATGGAGCTGATCTGATCAAATCTTCCCAACCCTACGATTCAAAATTTGCCCACAAAAGCTTTGTGGTAAAATACAAAGGCGTAGTCTATCATTTTTACAATGCGGTAGATGCTAAAGACCATCGGGGCATCGCAGTGTCCACTTCTGTCGACAAGGGAAAGAGTGCTTTACAGTTTGCTGAAAAATAAGTTTTCAATACATGTCTAAAAATCGGAACCTATATTTTTTCTTTTTTTTGCTTTGCTGTGCGCAGGTGGGCTTTTCGTGGGCACAAGTAAAAAAGACGGATGCGATTGAGCAAGCCTTTCTTAATCCACCGCCTTCAGCAAAGCCCTGGGTGTTCTGGTATTGGATGCATGCTGCGGTTTCGAAAGCTGGCATTACCGCCGACCTCGAAGCGATGAAAGAAGTGGGTATCGGCGGCGCTTACCTGATGCCGATCCAGGACACAGTTCCAACGATTCCATTTGCGCCAACGGTACGTCAGCTCACACCCGAATGGTGGGGCATGGTCAATTTTGCCATGCAGGAAGCCAAACGCCTCGGCCTTAAACTGGCCATGCATGTAAGCGATGGTTTTGCGCTGGCCGGCGGTCCGTGGATCACAGCCGAATTGTCGATGCAAAAATTGGTTTGGACTAAAACCTACCTCAACGCTGACATCCCAGCCAGTATACACCTGGCCAGGCCCGAAGCATACGAAAGTTATTACAAAGATGTGGCGGTATACGCTTATCCCGAAAGGTTTAAGACAGACAGGCTTTTGCCGGAAGTGACTTCCAGCCAGGGTACCATGCCACAGTTTTTGGCGACAGCCGATAAGGCCAATAAACAAAGTTTTAAAAGCGACACCACCTGCTGGGTTCAATACCAATACCAGCAGCCATTTACCTGCCGGTCGGTTTCGATCCACACAGGAGGTAATAACTACCAGGCACAGCGATTGATTATACAGACCAGCGATGATGGCATTCATTTTTCAACAATAACCAGGCTGGTACCGCCACGCCATGGCTGGCAGGATACAGATGAAGACGTAACCAGTGCAATTGCCGCTACCACTTCGAGGTATTTTCGTTTTTTGTATGATAAGGACGGAACCGAACCTGGTGCAGAAGACCTGGATGCTGCCAAGTGGAAACCCTCTTTAAAAGTGATGGGCATTTACTTATCCTCCGAACCGGTCATCAACCAATATGAAAGTAAAAATGGATCTGTTTGGAGGATTAGCAATAACACCACCAATGCACAGGTGCCGGAAAATATGGCCATTCCGTTATCGGATGTAATCAACCTTTCTGATAAAATGGATGCCGCCGGAAACCTGCGCTGGGTACTGCCTGCGGGCAATTGGGTGGTGGTGCGCATGGGGCATACTTCTACCGGGCATACCAATGCTACCGGTGGCGCAGGTGCGGGCCTCGAGTGTGATAAGTTTAATGCTGCAGCTATAAAATTACAATTTGATAGCTGGTTTGGAAAGGCCTTTGAAAAAACGGATCCGGCGCTGGCCCGGGAAGTATTAAAAGTTTTTCATGTGGATAGCTGGGAAGCCGGAAGCCAAAACTGGAGCCCTGTGTTTGCTGGCGAGTTTAAGAAACGGCGGGGCTACGATCTGATGCCTTACCTGCTTACCATGGCAGGTATTCCGCTAGTAGATGCAGCTACAAGTGAAAAGGTATTGCACGATGTACGACAAACCATTGCCGAACTGGTGAACGATGTTTTTTATGTTACCCTCAATAAACTTGCCCATGAAAAAGGCTGCAGCTTTAGCGCCGAGAGCGTTGCGCCCACCATGGTTAGCGATGGATTGCTGCATTATAAAACTGTAGATCTGCCGATGGGAGAGTTCTGGCTCAACAGCCCCACGCACGACAAGCCCAACGATATGCTCGATGCAATCAGCGGCGCTCATATATACGGAAAGAATATTATCCAGGCAGAGTCATTTACTTCGGTGCGGATGAACTGGGGCGAACACCCTGGTAATCTTAAAGCATTGGGCGACCGGAATTTTGCCCTGGGCATTAACAAGATGGTGCTGCATGTTTTTGCCCATAACCCTTTTATGGATCGCAAACCGGGTGTAACACTCGATGGTGTAGGATTGTATTTTCAAAGAGACCAGACCTGGTTCAAACAAGGCAAGGCATGGATCGATTACCTGGCCCGCTGCCAGGCGCTATTACAACTTGGAATGCCTGTGGTGGATGTAGCGGTATTTACCGGCGAAGAAATACCGCGGCGGTCTGTATTGCCGGATAGAATAGTAGGTACGTTGCCAGGAATATTTGGAAAACACAGAGTGGCGTCTGAGAAGAAGCGGTTAGAGAATAAAGGCGAGCCAATGCGGCAGATCCCCGATGGCGTTTCTCATTCTGCAAACATGGCTGATCCTGAAAATTGGGTGAACCCGTTGAATGGTTATGCCTATGATTCATTTAACCCGGATGCGCTGATGTTGATGCGGGTGGAAAAAGGCAGAGTGGTATTGCCGGGCGGTGCCAACTATGGCGTATTGGTTTTCCCTGAGCAAACTGCTATGCAACCGAATGCCGGACTGGTGTCTATGGCCGTACTTAAGAAAATCGCACAACTGGTGAATGATGGCGCCACGGTGTTGATGACGAAAAGCTATATCCAGGGAATTGGATTTAACGACCGGGACGAGGATGTCATTCAATTGATGCGGCAGCTTTTAACCAACAAGTCCGCGAAAGGAAAAATCCTTTTTTTACCATATACCTATACCTCGTTTTTACAGGTTGGCTTGCCACGGGACCTGGAGTTTTTACAGGATAAAAACGACATCGCCTGGACGCATCGTAAAACTGCCGATGCAGATATTTATTTTATTGCCAATCAAAGGCAAACAAGGCGTTCCATAGTGGCATCTTTCAGGATAGCAGATAAATTGCCCGAAATCTGGGATCCGGTGAGCCTTGAAAAAAAAAGCAGCCATAATTGTTGGAACGAACCAGGGAGAACCAGGATCAACCTCTACCTGGAGCCAAATCAATCTGTGTTTGTTATATTCCGGAAACCGGAAACCCGGATTGCTGAGGTCAGGTCTGGAAAGATAGTGGTGCCTTTAAAAGTCGTAAAAGGCAGCTTAAAAATTATTTCCGACAACTGGACAGTGCAGTTTGATAAAAGTTATGGAGGCCCCGTTGCCCCCGTAATTTTTAATACACTAAAAAGCTGGACAGAAAGCAATGACCCGGCAATCAGGTATTATTCCGGAACGGCCGTTTACACCCGTACGTTCGATGCAGGCAAGGTCCACATTAGCTCGGCGTACCTGCAGTTCGATTCGATTAACGATATAGCGACAATAAAAGTCAACGGCATTGATTGCGGTACCTTATGGACAAAGCCCTTTAAAATCGATATCACAAAAGCCATCAAACCCGGTAATAATCTGGTTGAGATTTCGGTCTCCAATACCTGGCACAATCGGCTGATCGGTGACCAGTTGCTGGATCCGGCCAAACGTGTTACCTGGACTACAGCACCATTCCGTTTAAAAGATAAGCCCCTGCTTCCGGCGGGCCTGACCGGCGATATTCACCTTAAAATGCTGAGGGAGGAATGATAAAAAGGGAGCATTGCTGTATCGTCACACAATGTATTTTTAGTAGGGATATTAAAAATCGTGGCTATGGCTCTTATTCCCGAATGCAATTGTAGCCAATTTCCTTATCACGGTGGAACAGCTGTCGAAGCCGGATCAGGCTGGAGGCAAGGCGGCCAAACCAAAAAAAACTACCTGAGCGACAATGGTGTTTAATTGGCAAATACCTGTTCCATCCTGGCCTTGGTATCCTTCACCCTTAAATACTCAATAGCTACCTTATGTGTGTGCCGCACCAGGCAAGCCGTGATCGAGAGGTGGGAATTACGGCATTCAATCAGGGACGAAAAACCAGAAAAAGCTTTTTTGAATATTTCGGAAGCTACTGCTTCATCACCACCAAGTTTCAGACAAATGCCATAGACAACCGGTGCGTACTGATCATATAAATGATCCCAAAATTCAGCAAAATTTGGAGGAGAAACTGTTTGGCGTTCCATATTATTACCTGGCATTTTTTGTACACCCCTATTGAAGCGCACCCAATTATTCAACAAATGATATGCCGTCATTAGTAAGCCCGGATCTGATGGGCTTTATTCACAATTAGCGGATATGCACTAAAGAAACAATAAAAGATGGGAAAAGTTTACCCCTCTTGTAATTAGGACTGTGGAACCCAGGCCTGTTTTAAACTGTTCCAGAACCAGGGGATTTGGAAGCAGCCGCAAACCAATCGCATCCTTTACATTTGCACGACTCAAAAAATTACCATGTCGAATCGTTTGGCGTACCTGCTTTTCTCCTGCTTCCTGCTTACTATGTTTACTGCCTGTAGCCCCAATAACACCACCGTGGACAATAGTTTTAAAAAGTATTTCGACGACAATAAGGTCGATGGCTGTTTTGGTCTTTGGGACAATGGCCAAAATCAATTCACTCTCTATAACCTGTCCCGGTTCCGCGACAGCGCTTACCTCCCGGCATCAACTTTTAAAGTGGTGAACTCTCTGATTGCCCTACATACCGGCCGAATTTTCAGCGATACCGTCGTAATTCCCTGGGATGGACGGAAGCGCTCCATTGAAGCATGGAATAAGGATATGAATATGAAAGAGGCATTTGCGGTGAGCAATGTTCCATACTACCAGGAAGTGGCCCGCCGAATAGGTAAAGACACCATGCAGGTTTGGCTGGATTCATTGAAATACGGTACCCGGAAAATTACCTCGGCCATCGATACGTTCTGGCTCGATAATAGTTTAAAAATAACGGCAGATGAACAATTAGGCCTGATGAAGCGGCTGTATTTCAAGCAATTGATGTTCAACGCCAGAAGCCAGGAAATAGTAAATGGCATGATGTTGAGGGAAAGCAATGCAAATTATAAGTTGAGTTATAAGACTGGCTGGGGAACCATTGAAAATGGCAACCAACTGGGTTGGGTTGTGGGATGGATTGAAGAGAATAAACACGTGTACTTTTTCGCCATGAATGTGGAAAGCAAAGACCCCAACCCCGACATGGTGGCCATCCGGATGAATATTCTGAAAGGGATACTGAAACAGTTGGGTTTCTTTGAAGGGAAAAAATAAACGAGTCGATTTTTTGATGTCGGATGGCGGATGTCTGATTTACTGTTTTGGGTGGTGGTTTTACTAATGCAGGTTCGTACAATTACCATTTCCTTTTCATTCTAACTTTTAGCTTGCAGGCAAATGGTTCGACATGGCAATTTGCATTGTTTTAGGATTGCTGTTTTTTACGTTTTTTTTAATCGGCAAAGTGAGAATGGGCGATAAGGACAAGCGATTTTCTAAAAAGTTGGAAAACGCTGGGGCCGTTCTTGAAATGATCGGTCTGTTGCCGGGAGGTTTTTGAGTAATTAAACTCATAATTGACAACCCATGGCAGGATACATTATTTTGACAATTATCCTCGTGATTGGCATTTTGCTGGTCCGCGATAAAAATAAAAATGGTAATAATTATTATGAAGAAACAGAACTGGATTGGCCAACAATAGTTCTGTCCGGAGTTGTGATGATCGTAGTCACCTTGGTCGTCATTATTCTTGAAAAGTAGTTGAAGGATATTCTTTAAACAAACTATAACCGCATTATCAATATCGAAAACATACTAAACCTCCTTTGGCTGCTGCTAATCATTCCAATAATAGCGCTTATATTCTTAGCCCTTCGCTGGAAGAAAAACATCGTGGCCAAACTGGGAGATCATACGCTGGTGCAACAGCTAATTGCGAGCTATAGCCCTAAAAGATTTCTATGGAAAGCATGGCTGCAACTCGTAGCAATTGCATTGCTGGTGGGCGCACTGGTAAATTTGCGGCAGCCAGACAGTACCGAAAAAATTAAACTGACGGGCACCGATCTCATGATTGCCCTGGATGTAAGTAATAGTATGATGGCCCGCGATATCCAGCCCAACCGTCTTGAAAAAGCTAAACTATTGATCAGCAAAATCATTGACCAACTGGAAGGTAATCGCTTGGGTTTAGTAGTATTTGCAGGCAATGCTTATTTGCAGATGCCCCTTACTACAGATGCCTCGGCAGCCAAATTATTCCTTAGCACCATCAGTCCCGACCTGGTGCCCCTGCAGGGTACCAATGTGGCGGATGCCTTGCTGCTATGCAATCGTTCGTTGACCGTAGAAGATAAAAAATACAAATCCATCCTGCTGATCAGCGATGGGGAAGACCATGACGATGCTGCGATTAGCACCGCCAAAGAATTAAAAGATAAAGGCGTTATCATCAATACAATTGGCGTGGGCTCTCCGGGCGGCGCGCCCATCGTGGATCCTGGTACCGGCGAATCCAAACGAGATGAACAGGGTAATATGGTGATCACAAAACTGAATGAAAAGGAGCTAAAGGATATCGCTGCGCAAACCAATGGTAGCTACCAATTGCTGAATGAAGCGGGCGACGCGGCCAATAAAATAGCTGATCAACTGAGGGGCATGGAAAAGAAATCCATCACCGATAGCACCCTTACCAACTACAAATCTTATTATTGGTTATTTGTATTGGTAGCGATGGTAATGCTGGTGCTGGAAATGATGTTGGGTGAAAAGAAAAAAATGACAGGTGCTGAACGACAGCAAAAACCAGCACTGGCTGCAGCCTCCGCCGGCGAAACATTTTCAAAAACGGCCCTGGTAATTTTGCTGTTGATGGCAGGCGTTTCACCCGCCTTATCACAAAAGGAAAATGAGGCGCTGCAAAAAGGCAATGATGCCTATAAGCAGCACAAATTTGAGGAGGCCAGCAAGCAATATGAAATAGCGCTGAAACAAAACGCTAAAAGCTCCACTGCTAACTTTAACCTGGGCAACACCATGTATAAAGCTGGTAAATACGAAGAGGCCGCCAAGCAGTTTGAAACTATGCGGGATGTGAATGCGGATAAGCAACTTCAAGCCAAAAGCCTCTATAATAAGGGTGTTTCACTGGTAAAGGATAAAAAATTGCAGGAGGCTGTAGATGCATTTAAGCAGTCGCTCAGGGCGAATTCTAAAGATGAGGAGACCCGCGAAAATTTACAGAAAGCCTTGAACGAACTGCGTCAGCAGCAGCAAAAAGACCAGGATAAAAAAGACGACAAAAAGAACGACGATAAAAAAGACGACAAAAAAGATAAGGAGAAAGAAAAGAAGGAACAGGATAAAAAAGACCAGCAAGATAAAAAGGACCAGCAGCAACAACAGCCCAAAATAAGTAAGGAAAACGCCGAGCAAAAACTTCAGGCACTCCGCCAGGAAGAGAAAAAATTACAGCAACGCCTTAATCAAAAACAACGCAGCAATACAAAGCAGCCGGATAAGGATTGGTAGCGTTATTGACAGTCTTTGCGAGGGTTCTTGCCCGAAGCAATCTGCTTGCTCGTTCTTAGGCCTGTTGTCTTTACCGCGATGCTTCGTTACAAATTCTTTACAGGTTGCTTCGTTGGGGCAAGAACCCCACCTCGCAAAGACTGGGACATGG
>JBDSXW010000025.1:0-30445 GCA_039925965.1 Chitinophagaceae bacterium | reverse complement strand
TCCGCGAGGAGAGGGGACGGGGGTGAGGCCTCCCTTGGCATGAAATCTTCTAAAAACCAGAAAATAACCCTTTTAATTATTAACCACTTATACTATGTGTCATTTCGAGGCGGGTTCCTGCCCACTTGTACCGACGAATGACGGTAACGAAACAACCTGTCGAAACTTGCAACCAATGGCCGGAGTAACCCAGCTAAAAGTTGGTAATTTGCCGTGAGATTGTTTCGGCAAGAACCTCGCAATGACTGCTGTACATACCTTCGATTCTGCCGATGTTGCATTCCTAAACTCGCTACAAATGCCTCCCAAAATAATCCCGTCCCCCAGAATATTTGCTGCTTTTATGCTGCTACTGCTGGCAAGCACTAACGTTTTTGGGCATACCATCAATTACCAGTTGGATAAGGCCCCCACCGGCGACGTCATACTTTTTTACCTGAAGCTCGGTTACGAGCATATTGTTCCCAATGGATTTGACCATATTTTATTTGTGGTAGGCCTCTGCCTCCTCAGTACTAAAATCAAAACCATCCTCTGGCAGGCCACAGCATTTACAATAGCGCATTCCATAACCCTGGCGCTTAGCATGAAAGGCCTTATCGTAACACCACCATCCTTAGTGGAGCCGATAATTGCTTTATCAATTGTGTTTGTGGCCGTAGAAAATATCCTGCTCACCGAACTAAAACCCTGGCGGGTGCTTGTGGTATTTATGTTCGGGCTCATTCACGGTATGGGCTTTGCGAGTTCGCTGAACGAGATCGGCCTGCCAAGTGACAAATTTTTTACTTCCATTCTGTCCTTTAACCTCGGCGTGGAGCTGGGCCAGATCTCCGTCATCGTTGGGGTATTCGCCCTGATTATTTTACCCCTGGGCAAAAAACCATGGTACCGCAAATGGGTCGTGTACCCTATCTCTGGCGTCATCGCCCTCACAGCCGCCTACTGGACGGTGGAGCGCCTGTTTTTCACGTAATATATTTCATCGCCGCCGGTCAGTCAAAAGTGGTGTCCCTCAAAACGCTTGAGTCCGGTTCCTGCCGGACGTCGCTGAATCCTCGCGGACAGCAGTCCGTGTCCTCCGCTGGCGGAAGTGGCCGGTTCTTGCCGTACGGAGGTGGCCCCTGACGGACTCTCCAGCCCGCAGCCTGCCCAATCAACCCGCTTCCCGGCCATTTTCCGTCATAAACCACTTCATCTTGCAAAAATGTCAGGCATTCACGCCGTGGCATTGAATTTGGTAAGCAGGCTTTGAGCCGGGCTTTTGTATTACGAGGGAGCCGCATTGGCGACGCTCCGTTCAACTGATTGCAGGTGGCAGCTTCCACCTCCGCAAACAGCTAGCACAAGCAGGGCTCCCCAAAGCGGTGCAGCTGAACGGAGCGTCGCCACCGTCGCCCCATTGAAAAACAAATGCCGGTCCAACAAAAACAAATCGCAGTCTCCAAAGCACAGGCCCATCGCAACTTTGCGCGGCTGCGAAAACAAACAAATCTTAAATCCCAAATCGTAAATCGTAAATTTTTATGTCCACAGGAAACATCCGGGTACAGACCGAAAACATCTTCCCGATCATCAAGAAATTTCTCTACAGCGACCACGAAATTTTTATCCGTGAGCTGGTAAGTAATGCCGTAGATGCTACGCAAAAACTAAAAACCCTTGCGGGTATGGGCGAATTCAAAGGCACCCTTGGCGAACCCAGGATTACCGTAAAGCTCGATGCCAAACTCAAAACCATCACCATCGCCGACCAGGGCATTGGCATGACGGCTGAAGAGGTAGACAAGTACCTGAACCAGGTGGCTTTTAGCGGCGCCGAAGAGTTCCTGGAAAAATACAAAGGCCAGAACGAAGCCAATATCATTGGGCATTTTGGCCTTGGTTTCTATTCTTCCTTTATGATCAGCGAAAAGGTAGAAGTGATTACCAAAAGTTTTAAAGAAGGTTCGCAGGCCGTTCGCTGGGAATGCGATGGCAGTCCCGCCTACACCCTTGAAGATGCTGACAAAATGGACCGCGGCACTGAAATCGTGCTGCACGTGGATAAGGACAGCGAAGAGTTTTTAGACAAATGGCGCATCACCGGTATCCTTGAAAAATTCTGTAAGTTCTTACCCGTTCCCATCTTTTTTGAAGATGTGAATGAAGAAAAGAAAAAGCCTGAACCCAAGGCAAAACCCGAATTGGCAGAAGGCGAAACTGAAGTAATTGAAGACATTGAAGAAGTAGAAGAAGCTGAAAAGCCGATCAACAATACCAACCCGGCCTGGACCCGCAAGCCAGCCGACCTTACCAAAGAAGACTACGAGAAATTCTATAAGGAACTGTATCCAATGAACGAAACGCCTTTGTTCTGGATTCACCTGAATGTGGATTACCCGTTTAACCTGACCGGCATCCTGTATTTCCCCAAGATCAAGCACAGCTACGAGATACAAAAAGATAAAATCCAACTGTATAGCAACCAGGTGTTTGTTACCGACGAGGTAAAAGATATCGTGCCTGAGTTTATGATGATGCTGCAGGGCGTGATCGACAGCCCGGATATCCCATTGAATGTAAGCCGCAGCTACCTGCAGGGCGATGCCAATGTAAAAAAGATCAACAGCTATATAACCAAAAAAGTGGCCGACAAGCTCGACGAAATGTTCCGCAACGAACGCAGCGCTTTCGAAGAGAAATGGGAAAGCCTGGGCTTGTTTGTGAAATATGGTATGATGACCGACGATAAGTTTTACGACAAGGCGAAATCCTTCCTCGTAATGCAGGCCGTTCCAAACACTGCTGGCGACACTGGCAAGTTTTTCACCATGGACGAATACAAGTTTGCAGTAGAAACCTTACAGAAAAATAAAGAAGGCAAAACAGTTGTGCTCTACACTACAGATGCCGTGCAGCAGGATGCCTATATCAAAGCCGCCCAGGCAAAAGGCTTCTATGTTGTTCACCTGAACGACCTGATCGATGCCAGCTGGATCGGTCAGATTGAAAATAAATTTGAAAACGTACAGTTTACCCGCGTGGACGCCGATATCGCCGAAAACCTGGTAGATAAAAATGAATCCGCCGACAGCGTGCTGAGCAAGGAAGACAGCGACAAACTACAGGAATTATTCAAAACCAATATCGCCAACACCCACAGCAATATTGAAGTGAAAGGCCTGGGCCCGGATTCTGCGCCCGTTATCGCTACCCGTCCCGAGTTTATGCGCCGCATGAAAGACATGGCCAGTGTAGCCGGCAATAATGGCATGATGGGCTTCTATGCTCAAATGCCCGACGAGATTAATTTCACGATTAATGGCAACCACCCCATCCAACAACAAATCCTTGCCGAAGGCGATACTGCCAAACAGGAAAAGCTGGTCAAAAACCTCCTCGACCTAGCCATGCTGAGCCAGGGCATGCTCAAAGGCAACGACCTAACTTCGTTTATCAGCCGCAGTGTGGAACTAATGGGTTAAGTTCAAAGTCCAAGGTTTAGGGGTTTAGGGGTTTAGGGGTTTAGGGGTTTAGGGGTTCGATAGTTTACAAGTTCAAGGGTTCACATGTTGGGTTCTAAATCCTACAAATCCCATAATCCTGCAAATCCTGATTCAGACATTGGGTTACGGCTTCACAAGTTAATTGCGTGCTTACCCCCCTGATCACCCGTAATCATTCAATCAAATAGTCATTAAAATCATAGTCCAGACAGGCGCCGTTGCACAGTTGCACCGGCGTCTTTATTTTGCCAGTCACAACCAGGATTGTCCTTAACTAACGCTCGTTAGTTTTTTTGCCCTTAACCCATTATTTTTGCCCCGAAATAATCATTGTATCATGGAGCAACTCATAACCCCAGAAGTCCATTTCCAGCAAAAGATTGATGCCGAAATAAGGATCGAACCTAAAGACTGGATGCCGGAAAAATACCGCCAGACCCTGATCCGGCAGATCAGCCAGCATGCCCATAGCGAAATCGTGGGTATGTTACCCGAAGCCAACTGGATTACCCGTGCCCCATCACTACGCCGCAAAGCCATACTGATGGCCAAGGTGCAGGATGAAGCGGGTCATGGACTATACCTCTATAGCGCTGCCGAAACCCTTGGTATCAGTCGCGATGAGATGTACGATCAGCTCCATACCGGCAAGGCCAAGTATTCTTCCATCTTTAATTACCCTACGATTACCTGGGCCGATATGGGTGCCATCGGCTGGCTGGTGGATGGTGCGGCCATTATGAACCAGGTGCCTATCTGCCGCTGCAGCTATGGCCCTTATGCGCGGGCCATGGTGCGGGTGTGCAAGGAAGAAAGTTTTCACCAGCGCCAGGGCTTTGAATCGTTGCTGGTGTTAAGCCAGGGCAACGAAGCCCAGCGCCGCATGTGCCAGGATGCAATCAACCGCTGGTGGTGGCCTGCCGTAATGATGTTCGGCCCCACCGACGATGCCAGCCCCAATACCATTCAGAGCATGCAATGGAAGATCAAGCGTTTTACGAATGACGAGCTCCGTCAAAAATTTGTGGATATATGTGTGGAGCAGGTAAAACTGCTCGGCATGACCCTGCCCGATCCCGATATTAAATGGAATGAAATCACCAAACATTACGATTTTGGTGCCATCAACTGGGATGAATTTTGGGCAGTGGTAAAAGGCCATGGGCCCTGCAACAAACAACGCCTCGCAGCCCGCAACCAAGCATGGGATGAAGGTGCATGGGTAAGGGAAGCTGCGCAGGCGCATGCGGAGAAAAAGCGGAGCAGACATATGTTGAAAGTGGCCTAGGTTAAAACGGAAAGCATCATCTAATATTCTTAAACCGTGTATTATATTGCCTGTCCCGTTGCCCATCCGTTATTTTCATGTTGAGGTGGCAATCAGCGCCTTCCAAATTCTGCAATCATGGAAATTTCGGTTATTCAAAATAAGATTTATGAAGTGCGCGGTCAAAGAGTTATGCTCGATTTTGATCTTGCGGAAATGTATGATGCAGAAACAAAAAGGTTGAAAGAATCAGTAAAAAGAAACAGCGCCCGCTTTCCAAAGGATTTCATGTTTATCCGTACCCAGAGTGAGTTTCAGCACTTGAGGTCGCAATTTGCGACCTCAAGTTGGGGAGGAACAAGATACCTGCCATCTGCATTTACTGAACAGGGAGTGGCAATGCTGTCGTCTGTTCTTAATAGCTCTAAAGCCATTGATGTCAATATAGCAATCATCAGAACATTTGTTTTGATAAGGCAAATGGCACTGGAACATAAAGACCTACAGGAGAAAATACTAAAACTTGAAAAAAAGTACAATAAAAATTTTAAAGAGGTATTCAAAGCATTGGAATACCTGGTAGCGCAAAAAAAAGCAGGAAGCAGATTTTAAAACCAGGAAACGAATTAAATTATTAATTACTAATTATTGATCATTGCTTGCTATGGCCACTTACGATCATTTTTATGAACTGCAGGTGTATAAAGCATGCAGGACTTTTAGAAAGAAAATATCATCAACTACTAAGCAATTCATTCCAAAGTCAGAAAATTATAACCTTATGTCCCAGGTATTAAACTCAAGCAGATCGGTGACCTGCAAACGTAGCGGACGACACAACCCACAGTAGAATAACATAAACAGACAGACAAAAAAAATTACCACGAAATTTTCTATTTGCTTTGCACTTTTTGTTTATTCAATTTATATTCTACACCCCAATTTGCCATAGTTTGTATCACGGGTGACAATGTGAGTCCAAACTCAGTTAAAGAGTATTCTACCTTTGGAGGAATCTCTGCATAAATTTTTCTGCTAATAATACCATCGACTTCTAATTCTCTTAGCTGTTGAGTAAGCATAGATTGCGTGATGCCAATTACACTACGTTTCAATTCGCCAAACCTTGCTGGAGCCTTATGGTAGATTGCATTGATAAGAATAGGCTTCCATTTTCCTCCCAAAACTTTAGTTGTAGCAGTTACGGGGCAAGTATTTTCATCAAAAACAAAAGTTTTTTTAGACTCAATTGCTTGATTATCAACATTAGTATTGTCTTTCATACTTACTTTGCTTTAGTGTCCTACTTGTTTAATTAATTTATACATTGAATATTCGCAGTATAAAGGTAAATAAAACAATTTAAAAAAAACAAAATGGAAAAATTCATGTTTATTTTCAGAGGTGGTAATACTCATATTTCTACCGCTAATTCACAAGCCGCAATGGACATCATTAAAACATGGGATAATTGGATGCAAGGACTTGCCGAAAAAGGAATTCTTGCTGGAGGCGATGCACTTCAAGTATCAGGCAAGCATGTGAATGGTTCAAAAAAAATAGTTTTAGATGGTCCGTATGCTGAAGGAAATGAAATGGTTGGCGGCTACTTAATGGTGAATGCAAAAGACATTGACGATGCCGTGGACATTTCAAAAGGGTGTTCGATTTTTAATGAAGACGGCAGCTTAGAAGTTCGCCCAATTCAAAAAAGATAAATGTAAATTTTGGAGGACACTTCAAAATATCCAGATATCAACAAAACAATTGACCATCTTTTTCGCAATGAGGCGAGAAAGATGTTTTTTTTAACTCGAATATTTTGAAATCAACTCTCAAATGATGGAAATGCAAACCCTGAAAAACGCCAGCAGGTAACAAAAATATTGGCAAAAGTTGGGTACACGGAAGTTCAATCAGCAATTTTTTTTTTCAGCTTTGGTTTGGGCTTGACAAGCAACACTGAATTTTTTATTGTTAACTTCAACAAAAGTTTTTCAATCAGCAGCGGTTGTGGTCAGACAGAATTCTATTTCCCAACCTTCGCCAATACTTGATCGGTTACCGCAAATATTGCGGAAGGTTTTGGCCGATTTCACTTCCAGGAAAATATTCAGTTTTGCCGACAGGCAAGAGGTTCACTTACGGAAACACCGGACCACATGATTACAGCGTTTGACGAGGGTTATATTAAAAAAGAGATTCTTTCAGAAATCAATATCGATTATAAAAAAATTCTCAAAGAATTAAACGGTTACATAAAATATTTGCAGTCTGCCAAATCAGCCAATAATCAATAATAAATAATGAATAATCAAACCAATTGGCCGTTATGGGAAGTCTTCATCCGCAGTAAACAAGGCCTCGATCATAAACACGTAGGCAGCCTCCACGCGGTCGATGCTGCGATGGCCATCGAGAACGCCCGCGATGTGTACACCCGCCGCATGGAAGGTGTTAGCATCTGGGTGGTAGAAAGCAAACATATCCATGCCAGTAACCCGTCCGACGCCGGAGAATTTTTTGATCCCGCCAATGACAAGGCGTACCGCCATCCCACCTTTTATGACTTACCCGACGAAGTAAAATATATGTAGATGGTTGATCAGTTGACCCGTTAATTGGTGCCCCTTGTTTTTAATTATGAAAGTTTCTCATCAAGGCACCCACAGTAACAAATTAATATTGAATGTTACACAGGGGCACCCTTCTCCGAGAGGAGAAGGCCGGGGATGAGGCCCCACCTTGCACAAAAAGCATCTCACCTACACACAAACATTTCACCCCAAACAAACAAAATTGAACACCATACCCCCAATGGAAGCATTAATAAAATACACCTTGCACCTTGCCGACAATGCCCTCATCATGGGACACCGCCTGAGCGAGTGGACCGGGCATGGCCCCGTGCTGGAACAGGATATCGCAATCAGCAATGTGGCCCTGGATTATATCGGGCAAGCAAGAAATTTTTACCAACATGCCGCCACCCAAATTAACGGCTCAACCAATCAAAAGTTCAACCAATCCACCAATCAACTAATCCACCAATCAACCGAAGACACCCTCGCCTACCTGCGCGATGCGATTGATTATAAAAATCATTTATTGGTGGAACTGCCCAACGGCGACTGGGGCCAGTCGGTGCTGAAGATCTGCTGCTTCTCGGCATACCAGTTCCTATTATATAACCAGCTGATGAATGCCACAGATTTGCAAATTGCCGCCATCGCAGAAAAAAGCTTGAAAGAAGCGACCTACCATCTCCGCTGGAGCAGCGAATGGGTGATCCGCCTGGGCGATGGAACTGATGAAAGTCACCAACGGATGCGAACCGCAATGGATGAAATATGGGCTTTTACGGGAGAACTCTGCCAACCACCTTCTTACGATCCAGGCTTTGTAAACTATGCGTTGCTGCAGCAACAATGGAATGAAAAAATTGCGGCTATCCTCTCCGAAGCAACACTGGCCATACCGGCCGATCCCTGGATGCAAAGCGGTGGCATGGAAGGGCGGCATACCGAAGACCTGGGTTATATATTAGCCGAAATGCAATTTCTACAAAGAGCCTATCCCAATAGCATATGGTAGTCGCCGGCGAAATATCGACTGAGAAAATCTGGCATATCCTGGAAACAGTCTGCGACCCCGAAGTGCCTGTATTATCCGTTTTGGACCTGGGTATTGTAAGAGATGTGAAAATTGACCAGGACCAGGTTGAAATCGTGATTACCCCCACTTATAGCGGTTGCCCGGCTATGGATATGATCAGCATGAACATCCGCCTGGCATTGCTTGAACATGGCCTGTCAAACATTAAGATCACTTCTGTTTTGTCTCCCGCCTGGACCACCGACTGGATGACCGAAGCGGGTAAACAAAAACTAAAAATCTACGGCATCGCCGCCCCGGATAAAAAATTTGAAATTCCTGCAGATGGCGTAGAATGCCCGCAATGCCATTCCCACAACACTTCGCTGACAAGCGAATTTGGCAGCACTGCCTGCAAGGCATTATACAAATGCAAAGACTGCCTCGAGCCCTTTGATTATTTTAAGTGCCACTGATTAATCCGGCATCTCCATGGTGGAGCAACTGGAAATTCTCTCTCATTCTACTTTAAAGGACTACCTAACTATTCTTATGCACACTGGCGGCTATTACCCGTTTCTGCTTCCCTATTTTGGCGGCAAATATTGCTTTATGAAGTCGTTTTAATTAGCAGGCGCAAAATAAGTACCCGGTAACCATACTTAAAGAAAGCCGGAAAATTATGCCTGAATGTCATGTGGTTTTTTAAAACCTGTTTTAACTTAAAAAGCACTTCGTCTATAAATGACGATCGGTGGCAGATAATCTATTACTTTCTAAAAACAATCTCTGGACAAACTAGCTGCAAGCGAAATGCATGAACGTTTCTTCATCAAAATGATTTTATCTTTAATGGCAACAAATCCAAAGGCAACCTAATCTTGTAGATAGCTGTCGTATGCCTGTATGCTGTAAAAATATCTTCCTTGGCCAAAAAACTGTTTTTCATCATCTTACTTGCTTTGGCCTTTCGGCCAACGGCTTTTGCCAGGCATATCAAAGGCGGATGGATTTACTATGAATGCCTGGGAAACAGCCAGACACAGCCGGGGAAAATTTCTTACCGCCTCACCTTAAAATTGTACCGCGACTGTAACGAAGCCACCCCGGGCCAAAACCCCGACGACATTAATTTCACCATTTTCCGTACGGCAGATAATGTGCAGGTGACGAACGTGAAAGCTTTAAAAACAAGTGAGTATAACCTGAGGAAGGGGACGTTTAGTAACTGTATTAATCCGAAGCCCAACATTTGCTATATCATTTTCGAGTATGCTACCGTGGTAGACCTGGACCCAATTCCTGGCGGCTATACAGTTTCATTCCAGCGTTGCTGCCGTATCGATGGCATCGTGAACCTACAGCAGCCTTCACAAAGCCAGGGTATTACCTACACCATTACCATCCCCGGAACCAGCTTAAATGCCGGCAATCCATATAACAGCAGCCCAAGGTTTGCCGAAAGGGATACGGCGCTTACCTGTGTCAATTCTAGTATCTCACTCGATTATTCTGCTACCGATCCTGACGGCGATAAGTTGGTCTATGAGTTTGCACCTGCGCTGGGCGGCAGCAGCCAAAGTTCACCATCGCCAACCCTTTCTTCCCCACCGCCCTACAGCTCAGTACCCTATGCCGGAAACTACAATTTTCAAAACCCCTTTGGCACCAATATGGCCATTGACCGTAACACTGGTATTATTACTGGCCAAACGCCCTCCATAACCGGTGAATACGTGCTGGCGGTGATCATCAGGGAATACCGCAATGGCCAGTTCCTGGCTCAAACACGCAAGGAGCTCCATGTGTTTGTAGCCGGCTGTACCCTGGTGGCGGCCGATTTGCCGCCGAAGCTGGTGTCATGCGACGATTTTTCAGTGTTATTTGAAAATCAGTCGATATCCTCGGCGGTAAAAAGTTATTTCTGGGATTTTGGTGTGCCTGGCACTACCACCGATACCAGTAGCCTGCCTGCGCCTACTTATACCTATCCCGACACCGGGACCTTCCGAGCCAAACTGGTGGTGAACAGACAAGAGGAATGCAGCGATTCCGCATACACCAACGTAATCGTTTATCCCGGTTTTAAGCCTGCTTTCTCAGTTTTTGGCTCCTGTATTATTAATCCGTTTCGTTTTACTGATAACACAACCTCCAGATATGGTATCGTAAACAAATGGACATGGGATTTTGGCGAGCCGACCGTTAGCAGGGATACATCTACCCAAAGAAACCCGGCTTATACCTATCCATCGCTCGGCACAAAAAATGTATCGCTTACCGTAGAAGACAGCAAAGGCTGCGTGGAAACCCTGGTGAAACCATTGGAAGTATTAAGCCGGCCTCCGCTTAACCTTGCTTTTAAAGATACCCTGATCTGCTCCATTGATACCCTGCAGCTGATAGCCGGTAGTGCCGGCACATATGTATGGACACCCAACTTCAGAATCCTGAACCGTTTTACTGCCACTCCATTAGTGTACCCGCAAGACACGATGACGTATTACGTAACAGTAACAGATGGCGGCTGCACCAATAGCGATAGTGTAAAGATCAACGTACTGGATTTTATTACTGTAGATGCTGGCAAAGACACCACTATTTGCCGGACCGATTCGCTGCAACTGAGGCCGGTAAGCCAGGGCCTTCAATACCAGTGGACACCCATTGCGACACTCAATAACCCCAACCTGAAATTTCCGATAGCCCGTCCTGGCGCTGCCGCTGCCGTTTATTACGTAACAGCAAATCTGGGTAAATGCCAGGCCCGTGATAGTGTTACGATCACGACCATTCCTTACCCGGGAGCCAATGCCGGTGCGGATACTTCTATTTGTTTTAATACCATGGCTGCATTGCATGGCAGCATTATGGGTGCCACTTTTGGGTGGAGCCCTGCGAATATTCTGAGCAATGCCACCACCCTGAACCCAACGGTTCGGCTCAGCGCGAGCCGGTCGTTTGTGTTGACCGTATTTGATGTACTGGGTTGCCCAAAACCCGGAAGGGATACGGTGCTGGTAAATGTACTCCCGCCATTAAAAACTTTTGCGGGCAACGATACCAGCGTAGTGACAGATCAGCAGCTGGTATTTCAATTGCCGGATATACCGCTGGTAACTGTCTACCGCTGGTCTCCACCATTTGGCCTCAGCAATCCCAGCATCCACAATCCTACCCTGCTTATTACCAGGGAAATGCTGTCGCCAGGACAGGAAAGTATTTTGTATACGCTAACTACGTCCACTGCTATCGGATGCAAGGAAACTGATAACGTGCTGGTGAAGGTGTTTATAACAGGCCCCAGTATTTTTGTGCCGTCCGGATTTACACCTAATGGAGATGGGAAAAATGATGTTATCCGCCCTATCCTCGCTGGTATGAGAAGCCTCGACCGTTTTGACGTTTATAACAGGCTTGGGCAACTCGTCTTTAGCACTAAGACGATTGATAAAGGCTGGGATGGGAAAATAAAAGGAGAACCGCAGCCTGCTTCTGCTTTTGTTTACAATGTGCAGGCCACCGATTATTTAGGCAAAGTGATCAGGCAAGCGGGTACATTTGTATTGATCAGGTAGCAAGTTTTGGATGTTGCCTAATGCAGCATTCATGTTTCCATCCATATCTGTAAAGAGAAAACAACCAATGAGCATGTAGCTAAACACCCAAAACCTGGCCTTACAAAATGCGCTCGCTTTTACCCTATATTTTTTTATTACTGCTGGTACCCTATGCCAGCAGGGCAACACATATAGTTGGAGGCGAGTTGGGCTATAATTATATTGACAAATACACCGATGAAAACGGTACTGTGTTTTATACCTACCTCATTACTGCCCGGGTAAACAAGGATCTCAACTCATCGGGTACCTTGCCGGACGCCATCGTACTAAACATTCATAACAAGGTTACTAATTTTTTTATCACCCAGCGCTCGCTTCCGAGGGTAGCACAATACGGAATGCCAATCAGCACAACGTTGCCCTGCACCGTGGTACCGCCGGGTGCTATGTACGAAGTAGGTATCTATATCGACAGCATTTCGTTGCCGTATTCCGTAGATGGCTATTCACTGTCGTCCAGCAGCTGCTGCCGGCTTACCGACCTGGCCAACATTCTCAATTCTATCAATACCGGAGCCACCTATACCGCTACCATTCCCCCGCATAATCTGGCACCTATCAACAGTACTCCGGTTACCAGCGATTCCATCAAGATCATTTGTAAAGATGTTCCGGCTGTATTTACAGTGCCCTTTTTTGATGATGATGGTGACGAACTACGCTACGAGTTTTGCGGTGCTTATGATGTGGGTGGCGATCCACCATTTACTTCCATCAGATATGCACCCGGTTATTCGGGCAGTAATCCTATCGGTGGCAATCCGTCTGTTACCATTAACGCCACCACCGGGCAAATCCAGGGGCTGGTTCAAAAGAAAGGCGACTATATTGTGTGTTTTTGTGTACACGAACTACGAAATGGGGTAGAAATCAATGTGCATCGCAAAGAGTTTCAATACCGTGTAACTGAATGCGCTACGGTCAGTTCGCTTCCGGAAAATTACTATAGCTGCCAAAGCCTGTCGCTTACCTTCTTGAATAACAACAGCCCCAACAACAAATACTGGTGGGATTTTGGCGTGCCTGGTATTGACAGCGATACCAGCAGGATCAGGGTGCCTTCTTTCACCTATCCCGACACTGGCACCTATCACATACGACTGGTTGTGGGCAGGGACGAATTGTGCACCGATACTTCGTACAGCACTGTGATTGCCTACCCGGTTTTCAATGCCAATTTTACCTTCCCGGCACTGCGCTGTTCCGGTAGCCCGGTTATTTTCAACGATGCCAGTTTTGCCACTTATGGCAATAGTGCCCATTGGAAATGGTACATGCAATATCCTTCCACTTCGACGTTGAGGTTGGTGGATTCGGTGCAAAATCCGGGTCTGCGTTTTCCTACCCAGCCGGGCAATGACACGGTTGCCAAAGTAACATTGTGGGCGGAAAGCAGCAAGGGCTGTATTGACTCCATCGTTAAATCGGTGACTATCGCACAAAGCCCTACGATAAATGCTGGCCCCGATCTTAACTTTTGCCTGGGCGATAATGCGCTGATCAATGCGACCAGCAATGGCAGCAAGATTGAGTGGCAGCCGCCGGCTTACCTTTCCAATGCCTTTGTCGTAAAGCCAAATGCGTCGCCGCCTGTTACCACCACCTACCAACTGATTGCCAGTAATAGCATTTGTACCATCAGGGATACAGTAACCGTCAATGTCACGCCAAAGCCGTTTCCCGATGCAGGAAAAGATACGGTACTGTGTTTTGGCGACGGCACCAGGCTAATAGGCATCGGTGGTCAATCATTCAGTTGGTTTCCTGGTACGGGCCTCAGTAACCCGCTTACCCGCAACCCAATTGCCAAACCACAGGTGAGTACGACCTATGTATTAAGTGTAAAAGATACCCTGGGGTGCAATCGTGTATTTAAAGATTCCGTGTTCATCAGGGTCGTGCCAAAGTTGAAAATTAATGCCGGGAGGGATACATTTGTGGTCGCTCCCAATAGTATTTTATTAACGGCCAAGGGCGCCCCGCTTTTCCGCTGGGAACCATCCACCTACCTGGATGATGCCAATAAGACCTCACCACTGGCTACCATTACCTCCACTCAGACATTTAGCGTCCGTGGTTTCACGCCGGAAGGCTGTGAAGGCTTTGATACCATGAAAATAAGGGTGCTGGAGCATGAGCCGGATATATTTGTTCCTTCTGCATTTACCCCCAACAACGATGGTATAAATGACCTGTTGCGACCGGTAGGCTATGGTGTAGACTATTTAGAAATATTCGCCGTTTACAATCGGCTGGGCCAGCAACTTTTTGTAAGCACCACGATGGGCCGTGGCTGGGATGGCACTTTTAACGGCAAACGCCAGCCCGAAGGCGCCTATGTGTGGCAATTAAAAGCCCGGGATTTCAGAAACAAGGTGATCGAGAAAAAAGGCACAACGATATTGATGCGATAACCAATGTCAGCTTAGGAGTTTAGAAGTTCTTACAATTAAAGCCCGTTTTCGATGGCACCATTTTATTACCTTCATACCTCATCCTGATAGTATCTTCCATCCCGTTACCATACACCTTCTATCTTCTACCTTCGCCGCATTCCCCTTTTTTCTTTTTCTTTGCACATGCAAAAAACCATCCTGATCACGGGCGCCACTTCCGGTTTTGGAAAGGCCTGTGCCGAAATATTTGCCCAACATAGTCATAACCTCATCATTACCGGACGCCGGGCGGAAAGGCTCTCGGAGATCGCCGGCAACCTGCAGGAGCAATATGGTATCCAGGTATTGCCGCTGGCTTTTGATGTTCAGGACAAGGTTGCGTGTTTACAGGCTATTGAGACCTTGCCCAACGAATGGAAAGACATTGACATCCTTGTTAACAACGCTGGCCTGGCCCTGGGCCGCGACTTGTTTGATGAGGCCTCGATTGAAGATTGGGAAACGATGATCGATACCAATGTGAAGGGCCTGATGTATATCAGCAAAGCCGTGGTGCCGCTGATGCAGGTACGGGGAAAGGGTCATATTATCAATATGGGTTCTGTGGCTGGCAAAGAAATTTACGAGCGGGGCAATGGCTACTGTGCCAGCAAAACAGCTGTGGTAGCGCTGAGCCGCTCCATGCGGATCGACCTGTTGAAATATAAAATAAAAGTTACCTGCATCAACCCCGGCGCTGCAGATACTGAGTTTGGCACCGTGCGCTTTAAAGGTGATGTAGAAAAAGCTAACAGTATTTACAACGGCTTTATACCGCTTACTCCGAAAGATGTAGCTGAAGTAATCTACTATACCACCACGCTGCCGGCGCATGTGTGCATCAACGATCTCGATATTACCTGCCTGGCACAGGCGGATGGGATTTATTTTTTTAAAGGGTAGGACTTGCCTATACACCGGTAAGGTCATTTCGAGCCGATGCCGAATAAATGGGTAAGCCATTTGCAATGTATTGAACCAACGAATCGCTTTGGGATAAGGCTGTTCAATTGCGAAGAGAATTAAAAAACGAGTCTTTTAACTACGTATTTCTGCCAAATATTTCCTACCAATTCCCTTTGTTATTTCTCCAAACAGTTTTCCTTTTAAGCCCGGCCGCTTATATTTGCACAAAATTTTAGAACCGGTATGGGTAATAAGTTAGTTAAATCAATGCTGGTAGCGGCTTTCGGCCTGTTTGCCCTACTAAATACAGCCACTGTAAAAGCCCAGCCGGATGGACCTGATACGGAGCATAAAACTGCCGGAGAGGGAGATCCATCAAAATTTAGCGTTTCTGATGTATTGATGGAACACGTGATGGATAACCACGAATTTCATTTCTTTAACTACGCTGGTCACCACTATTCCATTCCCCTTCCAATTATTTTATATTCTCCCCAAAAAGGGTTCAGCGTTTTTTCTTCCAGTCGTTTTGAGCACGGAGAAGCGAACTACGACGGCTACAAATTGAATGAAAAAAACAAGATTGAATCGGTAGAGGAAGGGGTTACTGTTTATGACTTTTCCATGACCCGCAACGTAGTTCAGATGATCCTGGGACTATTGCTGCTGGTATTGCTGATGACCAATATTGCCCGGAAATACAAAAAGAATGGTGTGAAAGTGGCTCCAACCGGCTGGCAGAATGCGATCGAGCCGGTGATCAATTTCATTCAGGACGATGTGGCCAAGCCGAACCTGGGACTTAAGTACGAGAAGTACATGCCGTACTTACTCACCGTTTTCTTCTTTATTTTGATTGGAAATATGATTGGTTTGATACCTGGCTCGGCCAACGTTACTGGTAATATCGCTTTTACCCTCGTGCTGGGCGTTATCTCCTTCCTCGTGATCAATTTCAGCTCGAACAAGCACTATTGGGGTCATATCTTCTGGTTTCCCGGTGTAGCCGTTCCTTTGAAAATACTGATGATGATCGTGGAGTTGCTGGGAGTTATCACCAAGCCTTTCGCGCTCATTATTCGTCTGTTCGCCAACATGATCGCAGGCCACATGATCATCACCTGTCTGATCATGCTGATCTTCATTTTTGCTGGAATCAGCAAGTTTGCAGGTATTGGCTTCGCGCCGGTTTCAATAGCATTTACCATATTCATTTACTTTATTGAAATACTGGTAGCCTTTATCCAGGCCTATATTTTTACCGCACTTACCGCAGTATTTATTGGCCAGGCCAGGGAAGGCAGCCACGATGAGGCACATGCAGATGCACATATTTCAGCTGCCCATCACTAATCGCTTTTTTATTTTTCATTTATAAATTCTAGTATCATGTCTACAATGACAATTCTTTTGGACGGTATTGCTAACGCTGGTGGAGCTATCGGTGCTGGTTTATCTGCAATCGGTGCAGGTATCGGTATTGGCCAGATCGGTAAAGGCGCGGTGGAAAGCATCGCCCGTCAGCCCGAAGCAGTAAACGACATCCGTGCGAACATGATCCTGACTGCAGCCTTCGTAGAGGGTGTTGCCTTGTTCGGGGTTATCGCCGGTTTGCTGGCTATCTTCATCAAGTAAGATACCTGCCGTTCGGCAAAAGATTCCACTGCACCTGAAGTACAGGACGGAGGGTGCAGTGGTTATTATTCTTGGTTTGAAATGTTCAATAATCAATATTCGGATTGAACAGCAGGTCTTTAACATTGACCGTAAAACCGGGATGACAACAACTACAACAAAATGAAGGAGCTACTGGGTTTCAATTAGCAGATTGGCCAATTGGCACATTAATTATTCATTATTACATTATCAATTATACATTACTATGGAACTTTTATTACCTGGCCTTGGCCTCTTGTTCTGGACGCTCGTTTGCTTCCTGATCGTGTTCTTTATCCTGAAAAAATTTGCCTGGAAGCCCATCCTGTCTTCTTTGAAAACTAGAGAAACGGGTATTGCTGATAGCCTGGCAATGGCTGATCGGGTAAAAGCGGAAATGGCTCAGTTGAAAAACGAGAACGAGCAGTTAATGGCACAAGCCCGTGAAGAGCGTGCTACTATGCTGAAAGAAGCAAAAGACACCAAAGACAAGATCATCAACGAAGCCAAGGAACAAGCCAAGGTGGAAGCCAATAAAATTATTATGGATGCCAGCGAAGCGATCCAGCACCAGAAAATGGCTGCCCTTACCGACGTGAAAAACCAGGTTGGTATTTTGGTAGTAGAAGTAGCGGAAAAAGTACTGCGCCGAGAGTTGGCCAACAAAGCCGACCAGGAAATATTTATTAAGCAATTGGCAAACGCAGTACAACTGAACTAGGCCTTTTTATTGTGGAAATGTAGAGGTCTGAAAATGTGAAAATTGAAGCCCTCTGGCAATTTTTGGATCCCGGCCTTTTCCACATTTTCACATTACCACATTTTTCGTTATGCACAATCCCCGTTTAGCAGGAAGATACGCCAAGAGCATCATTGACCTGGCCATAGAAAAGAATCAACTCGACGTTGTATATGCTGATATGCAGTACCTGGAAGAGCTGTGCAAAGTCAGCATTGAATTTACGGCCTTGCTTAAAAGCCCGGTAGTGAAGGGGGATAAAAAACAAGCCGTACTGGATGCCGTTACAAAAGGTAAGATCAGTGCAATTACAGAGGGTTTCAATAAGTTGCTCATTTCAAAACACCGGGAAAATGTACTGCCCGAGATTGCCACCGCTTTTATAGAACAGTACAACGAAATCAAAGGCATTCATAAGGTGAAACTGACCACTGCGCAGCCGTTAACCGAAGCCATGAAAACTGCTATCCTGGCAAAAATTACCGGCGAAACCGAAATGAAAAAGGTTGAATTGGAATCGCTGGTAAATGAAGACCTGATAGGTGGTTTTGTACTCGAATACAATAACAACCTGGTAGACGCCAGCATCCTCCGCGATCTTAGAGATATTAAGAAACAGTTTATGAACAATGAGTTTGTGATGAAGATCAGGTAACCATAAAAAGTCATTTGTCAATGGTCATCTGGTCATTGATTCCAAAAAATCCCGGAGCAGCAATGCCTCCGGGATTTTTGTTTGAGCCTATAAACTGACATCAGCGAAAATGGGGTATTTTTAAGGCCGCTATTATTTTGTCCTGAGCATCAAAATGAAACCAAGAATGTCCCCGAAAATTGCTGACCGTCTAAAAAATAGAATTCGTGTTATCGTATTGTGGTGTACTGTCCTTTGCCAATACCAGGTAACCCAGGCTGCCACAGTGGATACCGTTTTAACGCAGAGCATTATAATGCATAAAGGCATCAAAGCCGTGGTGATCACCCCATCTTCTTATACCGGACAAACGCCCTTTCCAGTGGTGTACCTTTTGCACGGCTATGGTGGAAAATATTCCGACTGGATCTCGAAAGTGAAATCCCTCACTACTTTTTCGGATCTATTCGGGATGATCATCGTATGCCCCGACGGGAATATCGGCAGTTGGTATTTCGACAGCCCGGTGGATACCAATTATAAATACGAAACCTATGTGGGCACAGAACTGCCACAATGGATTGACCGACATTATACAACCATTGCTAATAGGAATGGCCGGGCTATTACCGGTTTGAGCATGGGTGGCCATGGCGCTTTATTCCTGGCATTTAAACACCAGGATATATTTGGCGCAGCCGGCAGCACCAGCGGCGGTGTGGATATCAGGCCCTTCCCAAAAAACTGGGAGATTTCAAAAAGGTTGGGCACCTACTCAGACTCTACCGCCCGCTGGGAAGCAAACTCGGTGATCAACCTTACCCATTTATTGACACCCGGCTCCCTTTCATTAATCATCGATTGCGGTAGCGAAGATTTTTTTTATGTCGTCAATACGAAGCTGCATGAAAAACTTTTGGAACGGAATATCCCGCACGATTTTATTATCAGGCCAGGAGCACATAACTGGGATTACTGGAGTAATTCGGTCGGCTATCAATTACTGTTTTTTGCAAAATTTTTCAAGACTTTTCCCTGATAGAGGCAACTTATAAAATGGGTTACGCGACGATAAAAGGAGATAAGTCCCGATAGTTTCTGGAGATGCTACGGAAGAGAAGGATGAACACGGATTCTTTTTCAGCGGGCAAATAGATTTGCCAGGTAGCTGGTGTATCCGCAGTAACAATCAACCAACTAAAAACATTTCAGATGATGCCCTACCGGAATTTACAAGTGCTCTTCGTACTCTTTTACCTGTTGCCTATGTGCTTGTGGGCGCAGAAAACCACAAATAACAACGGTCCGGTTGACTGGGTTAATACCTTGATGGGTACGGCTTCCAAGCCATCGCTGTCTAATGGTAATACCTACCCAGCAGTGGCGGTGCCCTGGGGCATGAACTTCTGGTCGCCACAAACGGGTGCCATGGGCAATGGCTGGATGTATGGTTATGATGCGGAGAAAATAAAAGGCTTTAAACAAACCCATCAGCCGTCTCCCTGGATGAACGACTATGGCCAGTTTGCCATCATGCCGATGACGGGAACCATTAAATTAAAAGAAGATGAAAGAGCAAGCTGGTTTTCGCATAAGGGAGAAACTGCAAAGCCTTACTACTACAGTGTTTACCTGGCCGATGCGGATGTGACAACGGAACTGACACCAACAGAAAGAGCCGCTCAATTCCGATTTACCTATCCCAAAAATGACAGCTCTTTTATACTGGTAGATGCGCTGGATAAAGGCTCTTATGTACAAGTGATTCCCGGACAAAACAAGATCGTTGGTTATTCCACCAAATATGCACGGAAGCAGGCCGTTACAGATAGCTTTAAAAACTATTTTGTCATTTATATTGATAAGCCCTTCTCCGTTTCCTATGTATGGGATGATAGCGGAATCGTAAAAAATTCACTGGCGCACAGGAGCAATCATGTGGGGGCTGTTGTAGGTTTTAGTACGGTTTCAGGAGAGCAGGTACACTTGAAAGTAGCCTCTTCATTTATCAGTATTGAGCAGGCGGAAATCAGTTTACAAAGAGAATTGGGGACTGATGGTTTTGACCGGACTTGCCAAAAAGCGCAGTATTTATGGAATGATCAGATGAACCGGGTTAGGGTGGAAGGGGGCACCAAAACGGAGGTCAGAACGTTTTATTCCTGCCTGTACCGCACGATGCTTTTCCCCAATAAATTATACGAATTGGATGCTGCAGGCAATACGATTCATTATAGCCCCTATAACGGAAAAGTATTGCCTGGCCGGCTTTTCGGGGGTACTGGCTTCTGGGATACCTTCCGGGCTTTGTACCCATTGCTTAACCTGTTGTTCCCTTCCATCAATAAAGAGATGCAGGAAGGCTTGATCAACGATTATAAAGAGGGTGGCTGGCTGCCGGAATGGAGCAGTCCTGGCTATGCTAATGTAATGGTCGGCAATAATTCTGCTTCGGTAGTGGCCGACGCTTACGTAAAGGGCATGCGTGGCTATGATATTGAAAAACTATATGAAGCATTGGTACACGGCGCCGCTAATGAAGGTCCGATAGAGGCTGTGGGCCGCTATGGTGTTGACTATTACAAAAGCCTGGGCTATGTGCCATACGATGTAAAAATCAATGAGAACGCCGCCCGTACGCTGGAGTACGCATACGACGATTTTACCATTTATCAACTAGGGAAGGCCCTCGGCAAGCCAGCTTCTGAAATAGCGATTTATAAGAAACGAAGCTATAATTACCGCAACTTGTTTGATCCGGCTATCGGACTGATGCGGGGCAAAAACAAGGACGGCCAATTCCAGTCGCCTTTCGATCCCTTCAAATGGGGTGATGCATTTACCGAAGGCAATAGCTGGCATTATACATGGTCGGTGTTTCAGGATATGGCGGGCCTGGTAAGCTTGATGGGTGGACGAAAACAGTTTGTAAAAAAGCTGGATTCGGTGTTTTCGATGCCGCCCACATTCAACGATACTTATTATGGCGGCGTGATCCACGAGATTCGGGAAATGCAGATCGCCAATATGGGGCAATATGCCCATGGCAACCAGCCAATTCAGCACATGATCTACCTGTACAATTATGGAGGCGCTCCATGGAAAACACAATATTGGGTACGGGAAGTGATGAACCGGTTGTATAAACCAACCCCGGATGGCTATTGCGGCGATGAAGACAATGGACAGACCTCGGCCTGGTATGTATTTTCAGCCCTTGGCTTTTACCCGGTTACGCCAGCCACTGATCAGTATGTGCTGGGCGCACCCTTGTTTAAAAAAATTACAGTTAGCCTGGAAAATGGTAAGCAATTGCTCATCAATGCGCCGGCCAACAGTGCACAAAACAGGTATGCCGGAAAGGTTTTCTTCAATGGGGAGCCGTACACTAAAACCTGGCTCAGCCATAGCGCCATCATGAAAGGAGCCAGGATCAACATTACCATGAGCGCAACGCCTTTTACCACAAGAGCGGTAGCCGCAATGGATCTGCCCTATTCCTTATCTACCGAAAAATAGCCACTGTTATTAGGAGTGGATATATTCCTGCAAGTGGCTGATCGTTTCTTTTTGCTGAAGAATAATAGCACCTACCACATCGCTCATGGAGATAACTCCCACCAGTTTATCGCCATCAAATACCGGCATGTAACGGATATGTTTTTCGCTCATAAGGGCCATACAATGTTCGATGCTGTCTTTCGGGGCCAGTTTGGGCAGGTCGGTACCCATGATATCGGCAACTGTAGTGCCGGCACTGGTTTTGCCCCTTAATATCACTTTGCGGGCGTAGTCTCTTTCGGTGATAATGCCGCGGTAGTCGCCGTTTTCCAATACCAGTAGCGAGCCGATATTCTTTTCGGCCATGAGCTTTAAGGCATCAATAACCGGCGTATTGGGTTCGGCACTGCAAACGGTCAGTTTCTTTTTGCTGAGTATGCTGGCAACATTATTCATAAGCTACGTTTTTCGTTTTTTAAAAATAGCTTTTTTGGCCACAAAATCAAATTAAGATTGCGGATGACGCATAAGGCTGGAAGGATAGATACGCGGATCAAGCGGATTTGGCGGATGTAAACGGATATTAGAGGTATCGGAATTATGCGAAACAAACCGACAATCACTTGCAAAAAATCCATTGTTATTCGTTCAATCCGATTGATCCGAGTTTCCATCCCTTTGCGATGGCTACCTGTTCATGAAAAAATACTTGAATTCTTCCAGCTCTTTACGCTCTGTTTCGAGGTATTTCTGAAACAGCTTTTCACCAACCTGTGTCAATAATGCGGAAATACCAACGTCTACCAATCGGATCCCATCCGAGCCAAGCAGGATATTATCAAATGGCATTCCGGAGATATCTGATGGCCGCCGGATATCGCGATGTACAAATCCAGCCCGATGCAATTGATCCATTTCATCAAAAAATACATCCACCCACAGTTCCCTTTTTTCTACTTCATAGGCACGGTAGTCGATGGGATAAATGCGTTCCATCACCAGCATTTCTGCCAGAAGGCTTTCATCATAATCCAACCTTATAAATTTACTTACCAGGTCATTGACCCGATTGGCAAATTTTAATTTTTCAGCTTCGGACCCAATATCACTCCGCGTATCACCCACGAAAAGTTTAGCAACCTCCGTCTTCGTAAGGGCTATTACTTTATTGTTTGCTCCATAAGAAAGTAAGCGGGGATATTTCATTTTCGGTCTTATTTACGATTTGCTCCTGCCGATTCGGTACAATACGTAACCCATGAAGGCAAAGAAGCCAACACCGAGAATATAGTAGCCATTTTCACCGAGCATGCCCGTAAATGCCTGCTCGCCATTTACTTTGCCAAGGGCCGCCGCCGTACTATCGAAGCCGGCCATGATCGCGAAAATTACCCCTGCCACGGCTCCGCCTGCAACAAGGCCCGTAGCAAACAGGTTGCCTTTACCCAACTCTTCCTCTTCGGCCGTAATATTTTTATCCTTCTTTCTATCCACCAGCCCGCGGATCGCACCGCCAATAGCAATCGGCAAGGTAGTGGCCAGCGGCAGGTAGGCACCTACTGCGAAACTTAAAGATTTTACACCGCAGAGTTCCATTACAATTGACAGTGCCACGCCTACCAAAACAAATTGCCAGTCGAGTTTATGAGAAAGAATTCCAATATCCAGCGTCGCCATTAGTGTCCCCTGGGGCGCGGGGTAGGTTAAACTTCCTATCGCATGCTTCATACCAGGCTCTTTTAACAACATGGCTGCTGTAGGATGATCCAAAAATTTAACCGTAAGTCCAATAACAATTGATGATACTATGGCACCTATAAACAATGCTATTTGCTGGTATTTGGGAGTGGCTCCTACTATATAGCCACTCTTTAAATCCTGTGAGGTACCACCGGCATTGGCAGCAGCAATACATATCATGCCGCCTACTACGAGTGCCATCGGTTCGTACACTTTGCCACTCCAGCCCACTGCAATAAATATAAGGCAGGTACCCATAAGCGTAGCAATCGTCATGCCACTGATGGGGTTGTTGGATGAGCCGATAAGCCCCACAATACGGGAAGAAACGGTGACAAAAAATGCGCCGAATATTACTACCAGCAGCCCTATCATAAGCTTCTGCCAGATGCTGTCACCAGGTACTTGTGGCAACAAGGCCATTAATAGAATTAGCAAAATACTTCCAAACAAAACAATCTTAAGGCTAAGGTCCTGGTCGGTTCTTTTTACTTCGGAATTATCTCCTTTGGCTTTTATGGACCCCAAACTACCTTTAAAAGAAGATATAATAGTAGGTATCGTTTTAAGCAAAGTAATGAAGCCGCCCGCTGCCACTGCACCGGCTCCTATTTGCCTTACATAGGCATAGTAGATGGCAGCAGAATAATCGGCAAAGGAATGGGTAACAGGGTCCCAGCCACCCTTGCCTCCTGCTATTAAAACATCATGTAAATAACCAAGCTTTACCTGCTGCAAAGCAATTACATCAGGCGGTACCACTGAAGCTAGTAAGGGGATTGCCGCCAGCCAGGCAAATACGCCACCTGCTACCAGCACACCAGCTATTTTTGGTCCGATGATATAGCCTACTCCTAAATACTCCGGGGTGATATCACCACCAATTTTTGCAGAAGGGAAAAATTTATTGGCTTGTTTAGTCATCCAGAATGGCGATTCGGCAATCAGGTGTAACACTTTTTGCAACAGGGCATAGGTGAAAGCAAAGCCCAATCCCCAAAATGCAGTTTTAGCGAAGTCGCCACCCTTTTCTCCAGCTATCAGTACATCGCCGCAGGCTGTTCCTTCGGGATAAGGGAGGGTATCGTGCTCCTTTACTATCAAGGCTTTTCGTAGAGGTATCATCATTAGTGTGCCGAGTATACCTCCAAGAATAGCGAGGGTGAGTATCGTGATGTAGTTGAAGAATTTCTCACCCGCTCCATCGCTCAAGAACAGAAAACCCGGCAGGGTGAACACCACACCCGCTGCAATACTCTCTCCGGCGCTGCCGGTGGTCTGAATAATATTGTTTTCAAGGATGGTGGTTTTAAACAACTTCCGGCCCAATGTGATGGCAATTACGGCAATCGGTATCGACGCGCTTACAGTTAAACCCGCCTTGAGCGCCAGGTATACAGTAGCGGCTCCAAAGATGATTCCGAATAAGCTACCCAGTAAAATTGCTTTCAGGGTGAATTCCTTCATCTTTGTTTCCGGCGCTACAAAGGGCCGAAATATTTTTTGTTCGTTCATTGAGCTGTTGGTTTTACCGATAAATTTAGTTGTTTTGATTATCTAAAATTATTTCTCGTTTGCTATACTACTTTTTAAAATACCTGATCGGCCTTTCCATGCAGTTTTTTTACCGCCGGGTAACCCTGATCAATAGCAAGGGCCTCCACTTGCGCGGACCCCTGATGATCGCCGCCAATCACCCCAACTCATTTATAGATGCTCTTTACTTTGCGGTTAACAATGATAGACCAATACATGTAATTACACGAGGAGATGTATTTGAAAAACCAGCCATGGGTAAAATGTTGCGTGGCTTTAAACTCATCCCCATTTTTAGAATTAGGGATGGCAAGGACAAGCTGGGCAACAATGATGATACTGCCGATGCGGTGATTGATGTTTTAAGAAAAGGAGGTATTGTGATGATTTTTGTAGAAGGGTATTGCGTACACCAAACGGAACTCATTCTACCTCTAAAAAAAGGCTCGCCGCGAATGGTTATTGAATGCTGGAAACAGGGGATTGATGTAAAGATCCTGCCGCTTTGGATCCGCTACGATTCGTTTGATGATTTTGGTAAGATACTGGATGCCAATTTCGGAGAAGCTTTTGGTAAGGAAGTGGTGGGCGAAACAACCAATGAGGCTTCCCAGGTGCTCCAGATTAATAAACAGACCGAGAAAGACCTCTTACAATTAACCGCCCTCCCCAGCGCTTACAAGCCATGGCCCACCGGGCTGCGGAATATATTATGGCCGGTTGCGATGCTGGCGAAACTCATTCATTACCCAATATACAAACCTGTAAAAAACTTTGTGGTAAAGAAAACTAAAGACACCGTTTTTTACGACAGTGTAATGCTGGCACTACTCACATTTACCTATCCTGTTTATTTACTGCTAATAGTTACAATACTGCTGATCATTTTCCACAGCTGGACAGCCTGGCTGGTATTGCTGGCGTTTCCGCTGTTGGTAAGGATTTATTTGAGGTGGAAGAAGTAGATGGTTCTCGGTTCAGGAATCAACGTACAATTATCCAGGTTCAGGCGCCAAAAAGGAGATGCCGTCATATCACAAAATAAACGCTTCCTGCTCCAGCACCATCTTATGCTGATGCAAAAGACTAATCAACCTCCTGACATTTTCCTCTTCTATCAGAATGCTATCCGGCGCAAGACTTAACTGGCGGTTATACAGCTCCCGGTTTCCATGCACATGCAATAACCCGGCGGTGTTTGAAGGCACAAAAAACGAAGCCCTTTTGCCAAGCCACTTTTTATACTCGTTGAGGTAAATATTAATACCCGAAAAATCCAGGTCTCCGAAATGGAGATAGTCATTAGTAATCGTTTGCAGCCATTTAATCCCATCATTGCTTTGCGGATACCGGCTGATAAAAAGTACTTTACCGCCCTCGAATAAATACCGCTGGCGCTGCACCTTCCGGAAATTTTCGGGATTTTCCATTCCCACAATGGTTACTCCAGGATCCGGAATAAAAGCTTCATAGTCGCTGATAAATGTTAAGGTGCCCAATGGTGGATTAATGATGAACTGTTTCCCGTCTATCATAGCGGATATGGGTTCGTAACTATTTACCAGGAACCCTTTAAACGTCCTGATCGTTTTAAGTTTCGAATTGCCGGAAACCGCAATCGCTTCGCTCCTGGTGATATCCGCATCCTTGTATGCAACTATGTATTGCTCCAAATTGGCAATGCCAAAATGATTATTGAGGTAGGATCGCAAAGCAGCCGGATCACTGATAAAAATTACCGCCTTGCTTTTGCCACTGATACGTTTTTGCAATACGCCGTCATTGATCATTGTCTCCACTACCGCATGCTTCAAAGCTGAGGCCGGCAGACTGGCTTCGGGCTGCAACAATTGCTGCAATTTTTCAGCTATGGAGATAGGTAGCGTCATGCCTGGGCATAGTTGGTGATGATACGTTTGATCCGCGTGAAACGGTTGGCATCTTTTTCTAATTTATAAATATGGCGGTAATCCAACGCATTGGTTTCTGTGGGTGAGCCATTGATTAAAAGTATGTTGCGGTCGTTGGCAAACTGTAAAATACCCTTCACGTTGTTGGGGTGAAGCTTACCAATTTCATCCATCATACAATGCAGCCTGAAATCCTTGAAACGCTTGCTGGCTCCTTCTTTGAATACGTTCAGCAGCATGATGTTGATCATCGCTTTCACCAATACATCGGTTCCTTCACTACCCACGTTGCTAAGCTTTTCCACCCAGCCGGTATCATTTTGGTTTTCCTGTACGCGGAACTTTAGTTCAAACGAATCACTTAAGGCAATTGAATCTTTTTTGCTTTCGCTGATAGCCTTGCCCAATTGCTTCAACAGGTCTACCGCCTTTTTATTTTTAGAAGTTTGATCTACGGTGGAAAATAAATTCATACCGCCGATGTCGAAGCTATGTTCGTCATTAAACTTCTTGATGCTAAGCAGCAACTGCACCACCCTATTGGCGCTTTCATCCAGCCGCAGTTCAATTTTTTTAATGGCACCCACAAAGTTTTTGTTGTCAAAATCTTTGTTGATATTATTGATCACCGCCTGTATCTCCCCGCCTTTGCTCATCAGTATCCCCGTTTCTTTGCCCAACGAGTGGATGATGGTGGCGAAGCGTTCGTTGATGCGTTTTTCAAACTCTTCGATCTTGGCATTGCTGACAAACTCATTCAGCTGTTCGGCAAATTCCTGGTATTCCTGTTTGTAGGTTAAGCTGGTATTGAAGTTGAAAATATTCTGCGCGGAAAAGTTTCCAAGAAAACTGTTTGTAGCCTCTTTTAAATCGTCCAGCCGCTTAATAGCGTTGTAATAACTGCGGTTAAAATCGTCGATCAGTGCCTTACAGCGTTTCTCGGTTTTGTACAAGTCTTTCGCTTCTTTGTAGGCCGCTTCCGTACTCAGGTAAGCGTCTGTTCCCTGGAATTGTACAAAGGCCTTATTGTCGTCCTCGGCCAGCGTTAATTGTTCCTTTATTTGTACCATCAGGTCGTCAGCTTCTGCAATTTCTGTTGCTAATGCCTGCTTCTGCAGCCGTTGCTTTTCTGTTTCGTTATGGTACTGTTGCTCCAGTAAAGTCTTTTTGTTTTTGTATTCGTCCGTTTTGTCAATCAGCTCGCGTTTATCTTTCTTGTATTCTGCCACCACATCCCGCACTTTTTCTATATACAAAAGATCTGCCTGCACAATTTCCAATCGGTCTTCGATGGATTTGATACGAATGGTATCTACGCCTTTACCAGAGAGTTCGCTCTGCTGCCTGCTTTGGATATTTTGTCTTTCGATGGTATGGAGCCTCCGGTTTTGCTCGAGCGATTCCTGTGCTTCGGCCATAGCGGCCTTTAGCTGCATATCTATTGCGGCCACTTTTTTATCATGGTCTTTCTCCCTGGCCCTTACCTGCTTGTTGATTTCGTCCTCGGCTATTTGCAGTGCCTGTTGCGCCTGGATCAGCAATTCCTGTACGGCATAGATGGCATCATCAATACCCAGCATGGCCTGCTGCTTTTCTTCCCGCGCTTTTATCTCCAGGTCTTTTTTGTGAAGCTGTGTTTGCAATAATAAATGATTGTCCTGCTCCTGCCGGTATTGCTGCTCAATCATGCTGTCCTTGCATTCCTTGATCAGCGGCTGGTATTTTTTCCGTAGTTTTTCTAATCTATCATTTTGTTCGGTCTGCAATTCAGCCAATTGTTTCTGTGCGGCAGCAATCTGTTGTTCCGCCAGCTGCTTTTCCGCTTCATAATCCGCCAACGTTTTTACCGGGATGGTGATTTCATCGAGGTTAATATCTACCCCATAAACACCAGCAGTAACTACCCCGGTTTTCCTTGGCGACAAATAATCGTTAAATAGAATCTCTTCGCTGCAAACCTTACCAATGCTGGATTCCCAGCCAGGTTCGTTCTTATTCAGCCAGCCATAGAATGCCTGTTCACTGTTTTGCAATTTAGCTGTGATGGCCGCGATGACCGCTGTAGTTTTTGCAATGGATTCCTGTAGCTTTTCAAGCTGTCTTTCGATCGCCTGTTTGGTCGAGACTTCATCCAGTTCCCATTGCTTTTGCAGGGTTTCTACCCGGCTCTTCAGGTGTTTATTTTGTTGTTCTGCATCCTGCACACTTAGCTGAAGGTCGTTCAGTGTTTGTTGTGCTGCTGCGATCTCTTCATCGTAAAAACGTTTGTGTTTTATTGCCTCCTTCTTCAGCTTTTCGTTTTGTAATTGCTCCTGTTGCTGGTCTACGGATTCCCTGGCCTGCGCGACCGCTTGCTTGTGATTTTGCCTGGTTTCTGTCAACACTTTTTCGAGCCATTTGCGTGTGGCGTCTTTATAAGCCATGGCCCGCTCCTTCTGTTGCAGCAGTTGGCTATTTTGTTGTTGTTCGTAGGTGTTCAGGTTATTTTCAAGTGCAGTTAGCAGGGAATCATACTTCTGGGAAATGTCTGTAAACTTTGCGGTGAGCAACTCTCTTTCTTTGCTGAGTTGTTTCCCTTCGGTTTCGATGTTTGCTTTTTCGCCTACTTTTTTTACAACCGCCTCCACATTTATTTTGGCATAATACTCACTCTTTTCCTTCGCCTTTTTCAGGTCGTTTTCGAGGATGCTGATTTCGCCTTTGATCTTTTCTGCTTTGGTGCGGAACCGACTTTCACTGCCTTCTGCTTTCGCGATGAGCGCCTGCTTTTCCAGTTCAGCTTTTTCTTTTTTATCCGCCAGTTTCGGAATGGCCCGTTGCACATTATTGGCGGCCCAGGCCAACTCCTGACTGCTCATGTTTTTATCCCTTTCCAGGTGACGGATGGCCAGGTGAAACTTCACTACATTCTCCGCCTGCTTTTGTACAGATGGTAATTTATATTTATGGATATCCGACAGCTGCTCATCGAAATTTTTAAGGTGGTGCGTATAGCTCTGCAGGTCGATGGATATGTCTTCTTCATTCAGCGACATGATGATTGTTTGTTTGATAAACTCCGCTTCCAGTTTGGAATTGAGGAACACGTTCTGGATGGTGCGGGGAATATTCTGGTACTGTTTGCTTTGCAGCAACGCATACTTTCCAAATTCCTTTTTTCCTCCTTCGTTATTCCCGTACACTATATCCCGGTACTCTTCGTAGCGGTCTATTTTACGGGTGTAGTCTATTTTCAACTTATCCAGTACCTGCCGCGTTTCTTCCCATTTTTCAAAGGCCCGGCCATCTTCAGTAATAAAGAATTTTTTATCGTAGGCCGTATCCATGAACCGGAAGCAGACTTTCCCTTGCGACTTAAAAGCGACGACGCAGTACGGCCCGGTCTCCCGCATCACTTCATAAATCAAAAACGAATT
>JBDSXW010000024.1:0-25460 GCA_039925965.1 Chitinophagaceae bacterium | reverse complement strand
CTGTCAATTAGTTACAAATCTCCGTTTTTTCGAAAATTCAAATCGTTTCCAAGGTAAATTTCTCGCAAACTCAATATTGACAATACTTTCAAAGAACTAAATAATTTCTAAACGCAACGCTAGTGATATGTTGTAATTTTTAAAACAACATCAATCTCAGCAATCCTGGTGTTTCTACAAAAACCAGGATAAAGCCAGCATTGCTTGACGGGCTATCCTGACTAAGTATCTGTAGTTACCTTATCCCAGTCCTCATGCAGATAATTGATTAACCAGTTCAGCGATTGATGTCGTTCAACAACTACCCCATCAACAAGATTTCCTGGTGCAGATTGCTTTTTTTCCTTTGCACTAACGCAAGCCCAATCAAGCCGGAGTATTAAGTCGGCCTGGTCAAGGATCTCTTTACTGCTTCTCAATTTTGCTTTTTGCTTGAACTGCTGTTCTGTTAGATCCTGAATGATTTTCAGATCGCCTGCAACATCGCAGATCTGGTTTGGATAGCTTAATGTGTCAATAAACCCTAGTGCCCAAAGCATCAGGTGTAAACTTTCATATCTCCAGCTGGCATCAATATTTTGTTGTTGGGTTGGTTTTTTGGTTGTGGCATATTCTCGTTCACTTGCTGTCAGCTTTGCATTAATATTAAAATCATGGCCTATTTTGTACAATTGCTTTTGTTCAAGTCCTTCGCTTTTTGCCCCAATATAAAAAAGTGCCAACGCCCTGTCTGTAACTTCGTTTTGCGTCCTGATTGTAACACTATCTTCCGGGTCAACAAATAATGCATTTGGATTTGTATATATTGGAATATTATGGGACTTACAATAGGCTTCGGACTTCGAACGCCTCTCCTGCTGATCTTTCGCAGCAACAATATGTTCAACAGGTATTGTAATTCGCGGTCTTTCATTTGAGCCACCATTGTTACTACAGGAGAAGAAGGTCAAGGCGCAAATAGCTATAAGTATTCTTATCATAGTTTAGTATCATTTTAAGCCCGTGTATATCCTAATATCGTTATCGGGTATTCAAATGGCCCTGACTTGCCCGGTTATCATGGTATTATCATCTTAATCCCCGAACTAATAATAGGCGCAGGACTCCCGTCCTGTGTCGATACGTTATTTTCTTCTTTACAGCGAGGTCCTAATTGATTTAAAACCCCAATAAATAAAAAACTCGTCGCATTTGGTAATAGTTGACTAAATGCCAACGTTTAAATTGTCAACGAAAAGTAACGCGTAGAAACCGGACGGAAGTGCGGCGCATACTGGGAGGTCGCTCGCGGATGGAACTGTCTCAATGATAATCGTTCGAATATAAATTAAAGTGGGAAAGATTTAATTGATTTTTCCGGATTGTGATGTAGCCAAATAAATGACAACGTTATAAATTTTACCCTGGATGGTGTTCCGAAATATACATAACGATGGCGATAATGCATCACCCAAACCCTTGTTGTGTGTTTTCACCAACAAGCACCAAACCCAAAAACGTTCAGCAGTTTGGGTGTAGCGCATTGAAATATAAAAATGCAAATAGTCCGGACTCTTGTGGCGATTTGGCAGCAATTTCCAGTGGGTTGGATTTAATTATCCTGGAATATCAACACAGACGAACAGCGGGTTAGGTAACGTTGATGTCCCTAATAGGTCGTAGGTGAAAACACCTACGATGGCGGTTTTGGGGTCTCACTATGGAGGAAGACCAACACAGGCGAAAATAAATAGATTAGCACTATCAGTAATACAATATTGTATTTCAATTTCGTTTAGTTTAACGGTCTTTGGTTCCAGCGGAACGTTTTGTCGGTAGAAAACAGAAAGCCTCACAACTTCTTCGTTCCTGCGGAACGTTTTCTAAGAGTTCTACAAAGTGTTCCGCTGGAACACTGATTGGAATCTACCTCAAATTGCTACCGACAAAACGTTCCGCTGGAACGAAAAACCATGGAACGAAAATCAATCAATCAATCAATCAATCAATCAATCATGCGGAATACCTTTGAAACATGATCTTTCTAAACCACATGTAGGCGCAGGACTACCGTGCTGTGTCTGCAAGTTACTTTTTTACTCTCCAGGCGAGGCTCTCATTTATTTCGAACCCCAATAAATAAAAAGAGCGCCACATTGGGTGATGGCTGACTACATGCGGCCTTTAAAATTGTCAACGAAAAGTAACGCGTAGACACCGGACGGAAGTGCGGCGCCTATGTGGGGGTAACCTGATTTGACATAACAGATATCTATTGCAGACATCAAGTTACCAATTTAGAAGGACCATGGTAGCCATATCGCTACCTTGGAAATCCCCACTTTTAAAAGCAATTCTTTTTCAATGAATTAAGTGCTAAATGCCAGGAGTAAACAGTTTTCCCCCTGGGTACAGAGCGAAATATCCATGGGCACATTGCGAATTACCAAAGATACATGGCGAATCCCCATGGGCACACGACGAATCCCCATGGGCACACGACAAATTACCATGGGCAGGCGACGAATCCCCATGGTAACACGGCGAATTACCATGGTAACACGGCGAATTACCATGGGCACGTGGCAAATCCCTATGGGCACAAGGCGAATTCCCATGGGCACACTACGAATTCCCATGGGCACACGGCGAATCACCATAGGTACACGGCGAATCACCATGGGTACACGGCGAATTCCGATGGGGACACTACGAATCACCATGGGAACGCGACGAATTCCTATGGGAATCAAAGTAGTTCCCAAAGGGAAAGGGTGCTCATTACTGGTATCCCAAATTTCTTGTTGGGATTTCAAAATTTTATGACTGGTAATTACTAAAGATGCCAACATTCCGGGCAGAATTCCGATGTATGTTGAACCTGTGATTTTGGTTCCGGAAGGTAGCCGGAAAATATTAGCGGATTTAAGGCGATGTCTGTAGTATAACCAATAGTAAGCGAAGTTCATTCCCTGAAAAGCATGATGATGGCGGTGGTTTGGTCCATTTTCCAGGCATACTTTCATTCAAACTATTCCAATTCGTTATCCCTGAACCCGCCCTAGAAGTCTATTTTTCAATACAATCTTTATAAGAATTAGTCCTGAAATTTTATAGGTTGTAACTGTAACTTTTTCCATGGAAATACTAAATATTTTAGTATTTTTGTTTAAAGCAAACCCGTTTTGAGTTTCGTAACTATCATTCATGCCCCTATCAACAGCCGATATCGTTGCGCAATTGCAGAAAGAGATCCTTGCCTTGCAGGGGTTTAAAAAAACCGCGAATAACCGGGTTTTGCAAACCGGCCTTGGAGCATTAAAACAGGCTTTTCCCAATAAAGAATTTCCCTTGGGGGCGGTGCATGAATTTATTGCTGCCGGGGCAGAAGCTGCCGCCGCAACCGGCGGTTTTGTAAGCAGTTTGCTGGCTTCGCTGATGGGCAATGATGGCGCTTCTGTGTGGATTAGTAAAAAGCGTACGATTTTTCCGCCCGCACTGATGTCGTTTGGTATTGCCCCGGAGAAGGTCATTTTTATTGAATTACAAAAAGAGAAAGACCAGCTATGGGCCATGGAAGAAGCCTTAAAATGTGAAGGACTTTCTGCGGTGATCGGCGAAATACCGGAATTAAATTTTACCGCCTCCAGGCGATTGCAACTGGCAGTGGAGCAAAGCCGGGTGACCGGGTTTATCCTTCGTAATAACCCAAAACTATTGAATACTACGGCTTGCGTTACCCGGTGGAAAATAACGCCCTTACCAGCTGCATTACCAGATGGTATGCCCGGGGTAGGCTTTCCCCGCTGGCAGGTAGATTTGTTGAAAGTAAGGAATGGTAAGCCGGGTAGTTGGGACATGGAATTTTCAGGCGGTCGGTTACGGCAGGTGTCAAAACTGGTGGCGGTCTATGTGCAGCAACAAAAGAAAACGGGATGATATGCAACAGCGTTTTCTTTCCATATGGTTCCGCCAGCTCAAAACAGATTGGATGGTTCGTCGTCGTCCGGCACTGGCTGCTATACCCTTTGTGTTGGCGGCCCCCGATCATGGACGGATAGTGGTCACCGCAGTGCATCCATTAGCGGCAGCAAAGGGCGTTTATATCAGTATGACCGTAGCTGATGCCCGGGCGATGATACCAGCATTAGAAGTACTGGACGACAAACCTGAATATGCGCCTAAGCTAACCAGGAACCTGGCGGAATGGCTAATTCGCTACACGCCTGTTGTGGCTGTTGATCCGCCCGATGGCTTATTGCTCGATATCACAGGTTGCGCTCATTTGTGGGGCGGCGAAAAGCCTTACCTCGCGGATATCCATAAGCGCCTGGAACATATTGGCTATGGTATTAATTGTGGCATCGCCGATACCATTGGTACGGCCTGGGCGATTGCCCGTTTTGGCAAACAGCAGTGTATTATTGAAAGCGGCTGTCAGGCAGAAGCCCTCCTACCCTTGCCGCCCACAGCATTAAGGCTGGAGGCTGAAACCATTGAACGGCTGGAAAAATTGGGCTTAAGGCAAACGGGCAGCTTTATCAATATGCCCCGAAGCGCTTTAAGACGGCGTTTCGGCAAGGCATTGCTCTACCGGTTGGATCAGGCGCTGGGACAGGAAGAGGAAACAATTGAACCGGTGATCCCGTCTGAACCCTACCGGGAAAGGCTTCCCTGCATTGAGCCGATTGTAACCGCAACCGGGATTGAAATTGCTATCGAAAGACTACTCGGTACTTTATGCGGCCAGTTAATCAAAGAGGAAAAAGGATTGCGTACCGCGATATTGAAATGTTACCGGGTGGATGGAAAGGTGGAAACTATTGAGATCGGTACCCACCGCCCAACAGCCAATACCAAACACCTTTTTAAATTATTTGAACTTAAAATCGATACGATTGAGCCGGCTTTGGGCATCGAATTGTTTACCCTCGAAGCTCAAAAGGTAACAGCGCTGTCTCCCGTACAGGAAATATTATGGGAGCATAACGCCGGGCTGGATGCTGTAAATGTTTCAGAATTGCTGGATCGTATCGAAGGAAAAATGGGCCCCGGGCATATTTATCGTTTCCTGCCTGCTGAACATTACTGGCCGGAGCGTTCTTTTATACCCGCTCTGTCGATCAATGAAAAAACAACCACCACATGGAGAATCGACAAGCCCAGACCGCTGCAAATATTAGCCCAGCCTCAACCCATCGAAGTAGCCGCGCCCATACCAGATTACCCACCCATGAATTTCCGGTACAAAGGAGTATTGCATAAAATAACGAAAGCAGATGGACCCGAACGGATAGAACAGGAATGGTGGCTGCAGGAAGGGCAACACCGCGATTATTACAATGTAGAGGATGAGTCAGGCCGCCGCTACTGGCTGTTCCGGGCCGGGCATTATGAAGAATCCTATCAATGGTTTATTCATGGCTTTTTTGCATAGGATTTTGATGTATGATTTGGGATTTGGGATTTAATACGGTTGACTTACGGCTTTCAAACTAACGTAAGGCGATTTTAAGTTCTTTGAATTAGCAAGATTTTGAGGGGAAAGCTAACGCAAGCGGGAATTTGTGTTCTGTAAGCATCTTTTTTCTCACTAGAAAAGAATCCGTGAGCATCCCTAAACAATCGCATTGGTGTCAAGTTAATGAGATAAGATGAGGTCTTATTGTTGGAAATCAAGGGTTGGTTATATAAAAAAGCTTCCTTACTAACCCAAGGCTTCAGCCCAATGTCATTTAGTTAAGGAAATGTGCATGTGCCATAGGCACATTTTGTGGGTAGCAAATATGATGTTTATTCGGGTTTACGTTCCGTAGGAACGTTTTGTAGGGTTTTACAAGGTGTTCCGCTGGAACACTGCATAGTCTTCGCCCTTTTTTCTACCCACAAAATGTGCCCAAGGCACATAAAACCCTTAACTAAAATTACATTGGGCTTCAGCCCTGGGACTACTGGCGCCGATAATTGATAGCGGTTTAAAAATGTTCCTGCGCACTTCCCAAGGCTGAAGCCTTGGGTTAGTAAATATCATCTAAATATCTGAAAGCTTTTATGCCTTTACATTTCAGCGTTTGGAGATAGAAATTAGCTAAAAGCCAATGCGAAATATTCGGGACTGATCTCCCTAAGATCTTCTATCAGGTTGAAAACCTTGTATTTGCCTCAGGTTTTCGATGCTGCCTGCGTCGGGGTTTCACGGTAAGCAGATAATAGTTCTGTGTTGCTTCATGTGAAAGCCCCGCCGATACTGTCGTCGAAAATGTAAATGCTATTTTAAGATGAGAAATAGCACTGCGGGAATGCCTGTATTCTATAAGTATCTTTTTTCTTACTAGAAAAAGAATCCGTGAGCATCCGTATCATCCGTTTGCTAATCCTCCTAAAATCTTCTACTGCTTAGGCTTTTGTTCAACCCTTTCAGGCTTAGCCCCTATTGTAATTTTACTTCCCCGGGTTTCGCCCGGGGCAATTAAAATTGCAGCCCTTCGGGCTTTATTGTTGATACTACGGCGATGGAAGCCGCATGGACTCCAATCTGAAATGTACAATAGCGTTCCTAATGCTCAGTTTACAATAGTACAAAAGCTCCATCCAACCTCCCGCCGGAAAATGGGTGTTATATTTTCCGGCCGGCTTTTTTTGGTACTTTTTTTTCCGCAAAAAAAAGTACAACTACACGGGCCGGGGACTAAGCATAAAATTGAACCACGGCGACTGAAAAGCACGAGGGTCTTATACATTAATAGCCCCTTAGCGAAACCCGGGGATGATGGAAAAGCCTGCAATGCAACCCCGAACGGGGTTGAATATAAATGCTGACAGATTATTATACAATATCAACAATTAAAATACACCACAAGCCTACTGTAATGCTATTATTTAAAACACATTAAATCCCATTCCCCACTATCAGGTTATGCGATACACCGAACTACAAGTCACTTCTAATTTTACTTTTCTCCGCGGCGCCTCGCACCCCGAAGAACTGGCAGAACAAGCTGCAGCACTGGGATACAGCGAAATAACTATTACAGACCGGAATACTTTCGCAGGTATAGTGAGAGCACATGCGGCAGCGAAAAAGGCAAAAATCCGGCTGGTTGTAGGCTGCCGTCTCGACTTACTTGATGGCATCAGCCTCCTTGCTTACCCTACCAGCAAAAATGGCTATTCCCAACTTTGCAACCTGCTTACATTAGGTAACCGGCGGGCTGAAAAAGGAGATTGTCATTTATACAAAGCGGATGTATATGAATATGCCAAAGAGGTACTGTTTGTTGTGATCCCGCCCGAAGCGCTGAATGGTCAGTTTGAATTTGATCCATCTTTTGAAAAAGCATTACAAGGATACCGGGCTTCATTTGGACATCGTTTATATATCGCAGCCGCACGCCGTTACCAGGGTGATGATGGTAAATATGTATACCAGCTGGCCCAACTTGCCTTGCAATTAAACATACCAATGGTAGCCACCAATGATGTGCATTACCACGAACCCGCCCGCCGGCAATTGCAAGACCTGATGACCTGTATCCGGGAGAAATGCACGATCTATAATGCAGGTTACAAACTTCATCCCAATGCGGAGCGCTATTTAAAACCTATGGATGAAATGGAGCGGCTATTCAATAAATATCCCGATGCCATTGCCTGTACGCAGGAGATTGTAGCTGCCTGCCAGTTTTCATTGGATGAATTGAAATATGAATACCCGGAGGAGCTTACCACCGAAGGCCGCACACCGCAGGAAGAACTGACTTTCCTGGCATGGCAGGGTGCTACAGAAAGATATGGAGCCACCATCCCGGAAAAAGTAACCAGCGCTATCCGGCATGAATTGGTTTTTATTGAAGCGATGAACTATGCTGCTTATTTTTTAACGGTATATGATATCGTCCGATTTGCCAGGCAGCAAAAGATCCTTTGCCAGGGCCGCGGGTCCGCCGCTAATTCAACAGTATGTTATTGCCTGGGTATTACTTCTGTAGACCCTACAGTTATCGACCTGCTCTTTGAACGTTTTATTTCTTCCGCCCGCAATGAACCACCTGATATCGATGTAGACTTTGAACACGAGCGCCGCGAAGAAGTAATGCAATATGTATTTAATAAATATGGCCGCGACCGGGCTGCGATTGTTGCTACCGTAACCCAGCAACACCAGAAAGGCGCCATCAGGGATATTGGCAAAGCCATGGGGCTTTCTGTTGATACCATCAATCGGCTTTCAAGTTCCATATGGGAATTTACCGACGAATGGTTTGAGGGAAAACGGTTATCAGAACAAGGAATGAACCCAGGCGATCAGCATTTAAAAAAAGTATTACAACTCACCCGGCAGTTTATGGGTTTCCCAAGGCAACTGGGGCAACATACCGGCGGCTTTGTGATTACAAAAGGCAAGCTCAGCGACCTGGTGCCCATCCTGAATGCACGGATGCAGGACCGTACCTGTATAGAATGGAATAAAGATGATATCGATGCCCTGGGTTTTATGAAAATAGATGTGCTGGCCCTCGGTATGCTAACCTGTATCCGTAAAACCTTTGATATCGCCAAAGATCATTACGGGTTGGATCTCTCGCTGGCGAACATACCTCAGGAAGACCCGGTTGTATATGATATGATCTGCCGTGCTGATACCATCGGGGTTTTCCAGATCGAGAGCCGGGCACAGCAAACCATGCTGCCAAGATTAAAACCGAAGTGCTTTTACGACCTGGTAATAGAAGTAGCCATTGTAAGACCGGGCCCCATACAAGGCGATATGGTACACCCTTATTTACGGCGCCGGAATAATGAAGAAGCCGTTATTTATCCTTCAAAAGAATTAGAAGAAATCCTAAAGCGTACTTTGGGCGTACCGTTATTCCAGGAACAGGCCATGAAGATTGCCATTGTGGCCGCAAGCTTTACACCCGCAGAAGCAGATGAGTTACGCCGCAGTATGGCCACATTTAAAGCCCATGGACAGGTAAGTAAACTGGAAGAAAAGCTGACTAAAGGCATGGTAAATAATGGTTACACATTGGAGTATGCCCAACGTGTTTTCAAACAACTGGAAGGCTTTGGCAGCTATGGTTTCCCGGAGAGCCATGCGGCCAGTTTTGCATTGCTGGTATACGTCAGCAGCTGGATAAAATGCTATTACCCCGATGTATTTTGTTGCGGCATTTTAAACAGCATGCCGATGGGCTTTTACCAGCCTGCACAGCTAATTGGTGATGCCCGGAAACATGGCGTGGAAGTGCGTACGATAGATATCAATTATTCGTTATGGGATAATTTGCTGGAAGAGAAGGCAGGCAAATATTGTGCGCTGCGGCTGGGTTTCAGGCAAGTGAAGGGGTTGCGACAGGAAGATGTGGAACTACTGATTGCAGCCAGGGAAAGCAGTTACCAAAGCCTGAATCAACTGCGCGATGCAGCCGTACCTGAAGCCGCACTTGAAAAATTAGCCGATGCAGATGCCTTCAGGTCCATTGGCCTAGACCGGCGGGAAGCATTGTGGGAAATATCTACCAAAGACCGGCCCGTTGTATTGTTTAAAGGGCAACCTGCTGCGGATGCTGCCGGTGAAAACATCTCACTGCCAGTAATGACGGCAGGCGAACATGTGGTGCATGATTATGCGTCCACATCATTTTCTCTGAAGGCCCATCCCGTTAGTTTTACCAGGGAAAAACTGGATCAGCTACATATCACGACTGCGGCAAGGCTTGCTACCCTACCAGACGGGGCTTTTGTAAAAGTTGCAGGCCTGGTGTTGGTACGCCAGCGGCCCGGTACTGCGGCTGGCATTTGTTTTATGACCATCGAGGATGAAACCGGCTTCGCTAACCTGGTAATTTTCCCAAAGCTATTTGAACAGTTCCGCAAGGAAATTATACAATCCCGGCTGATTATGGTGGAGGGTAAATTACAGGTAGAAGGGGAAGTAATCCATGTGATCGTAAAACGTTGCTATAATTTTTCGAAACTGCTGCGGCGACTTACCGGATCGCAAATAGATGATCCGAATGTATTAACACTGGCCCGCCCGGATGAAACATCTATACCTACCCATGTACAAAATAAAAAGCCCAAGCCAAAAGAAGTGGCCCAGGAACTGATCTTTCCGGATGCGAGAAACTTTAAATGATAGAAAGGTTAGTGGTGAGATAGGGCATAAGGGGATATATCACACAAATAATTTATCAGCTATCCAGAAATACAATGATGGGCCGGCTATTCATTTATTTCTATAATCAAACAATAATATTTCGGATAATGGCACTGTCATCGACTTGTTTCAATGATTTTGGTGCCCCCACCATTTTACATCCCGGATCTTGGGGCGAATTGGGCTGATGGCCATGAAAAGCCAATCGTATTGCACCGAAATAGCAGGCGCTCATCGTTTTTTAAACCAAAGTCCGGGTAGGGTTGCAGCATCCGGAAGCAGGTGCCCGGCTGATGACATATATGGGAAAATACAACTCTTTATGCTGCAGTTTTACCCGACACAGCCCGCATACCAAACTTTAAATACCTGGAATCATACAATTCGCCCGTGATCCCATTGCCAAAAGCAAACTGTTCCCATTTTTTATTGGGATTAGGTATTTTATACGCAACCTTGAATAGGAATGGCCTCGAAATAAAAGCGTTAAGAAAATTATGAGTAAAGCCGCCTGTCCCGGCTACATTCCGGGGTTAAGAAGCCGGCGCTGTTTGAGCCCTAGCTTTTATTTCGCAGCCTTGATTTTTTTTATGTAACCTCCAATTACGGTTACGTTTTTTTTATCAAGAAAAAAAAGAAAAAAACATCAAATTGAATGCATCTAAAGGTCTGATGCAGACATATTACCTAAAACTATTTTTTATCACTATTGGTGGAACTATATCGAATTACACTGGCCGAAATATGCTGCCAAATATCCAGAAGTCAGTTTGATTTTCTGCCCTGTAGATGGAATTATTTGCCGACTTTTTAATAACGGTTACTTTCTGCAAACTTCATGTGCCTACTTTTACCAGGTAGCGGCTCAATTGTTTTCAACAGAAAAGCTTGATTTTAATGGAGACCTGACCTATTTATTTTCCCCGTAAAATCCACTTAAAAAATCATTGTGTACCCTGATAGCCCGTCATTTTTGAAAGGCTCCTGTCTCTGATCATTTTTATCTGTCACCCAGATTTTCAACAAGCAATTTCCCTAACCGGCATCAGTACAAAAAAACTGCGTCGGGAGCATATTATACTTCGCAAAACTCATAATCGTGAATAGTAATTGGGTTATTAAGTCATTGGTCATTGATGTATTATGATAATTATCAGTAAATTAATGGATTAGTGACCCAAGGACCTATTGACTTGCCATTCGCCATTTTACCCCTTCGAAGTATAGAAATGGAGCAGGTTGTGTTTCATGGTTTTGGTTGACGATCTTTGATGCTATCGTATGTTGAAAAATAATGAGCAGTAGGTTACCCGAGTTAGCCATCATGAGGATTCTGAAGTATATTACCAGGTTGAAACGGTTGATAACTCCGAAACACCGGTCTGGTTTACATACAGGCAAATACCATCCTTCCTGAATTCCCCTGTTTTACCCAAAATCTAAACTTATAAATGTCCAACAACCAACAACCTGTTTTTACAAAGCCGTATTACATGTGCTTCCTGTTATTCCCAGCCGGTATCAGCCAGGGTTTTGTAACGGTGGCATTACCCTATTTATTGACGCAGCATGGCTTCACAGTTGCAGAAGCTGCCGCCATTGTGGCAATTGGTTTTTCAGCCAATCTCTGGCGATTTTTATGGGGCCCGGTCGTTGATCTTTCATTGAGCCTCCGCAAATGGTTCTGGATTGGCCTGGTGGCCAGCAACGCCACTTTATTACTGTTGTGCTTTACTGCCCTCACGCTGAAAACTGTGGCACTGGTTTCACTCATTGCATTTATTTCACAGGTGGCCGCTTCTTTTACAGTTATGCCCGTGACCGGGTTTATGGCGAGGCGGATAGAAGCCCATAAAAAAGGGCTCGCGGCCGGCTGGTTCCAGGCCGGCAGCCTTGCTGGAATAGGTCTCGGCGGTGGGGCTGGCTTATGGCTCACGACCCATTATAGCGCCGTGATTGCCGGAGTGGTATTATCCATTTTATCAACGCTGTTCGCCCTGGTGGTTCAGTTGATTCCCGACATACAGCATTCAAAAGAAAAAAGTATCCTGCAGGAGTTAGCTTCCATGGGCAAGGATGTGATTGCCATGTTGAAAATACCCATTGCTCTGTTTGTAATGGTGCTGGTAATGATGCCGATTGGTAGCGGTGCGGCGGCGAATCTATGGTCGGCCATAGCAACGGACTGGCATGCGAATGCGGATACTGTGGCCCTGGTGACCGGATTATTAAGTGGCCTGGTCAGTGTTGTTGGTTGTGTAGCAGGTGGGGCGATAGTGGATAAACAGGGAGTATGGTTTGGATACCTCGGTAGTGGTATCGTATGTGCACTGGTGGCTTTGGTCATGGCTGCCCTACCCTACCAGCCGGTCGTTTATATTACCGGTGTGCTCGCCTATACTTTTGGTATCGGGTTGATTAATGCGGCTTTTTCGGCGGTGATCTTATTTGCAGTAGGCAAAAAAAACGTGGCGACCAAGTATGCGTTGCTGGCATCGCTTGGTAACCTGCCTGTAGTCTACATGACTGCTATCGATGGTTGGGCACATGACAAACATAACAGTAAGTTTATGCTGGTAACCGAAGCCGTCGCGGGTACTATTTTTGTCGTGATTGCTGCGATTGTTTTAAGATACCTGAAAGCGAGGAAGCTGAGGGTTTACGAAGGTTAGACTATCAGGGAAGACTTTAGGGTTTCCAACCCTGAAACGTTTAGGTCGGAGACCATGAGCAACAAGGTTGGCAACCTTTTACAAATGTTGTTTACCCACCTGTGGTATCTAACAAGGAGAGGTAAGTAGCTATTCCTGCCAAAACTACTTCCATAAATGACTAAGGGGATTTCCAGGCGTTCACTAATTGTATTCTATTACCCGCAACCTAATGCCGAAGCTTTCATCTTCGTAATAGCCGGCACGGGTAGGAGTCGGTGGCTGGTAGATATAGTGTAAAAAATCTTTGTAAATAAGGCCAATCCCTTTGGCATATACTTCCACACCATAGTTGCGCTGTTTGTAAGCGGCTGGGCTGAAAGGGCCCTCGGGAATGGTTTCATCTTTTTGCATCACCGTAACCGTATTGTCAAATTTTTTGGTCAGCACCGTGTATGGCTGGGCGATGTTTTGGTAGGCATAATTCCAGTCGGCCAGGTAACGTACAGTAGAATTAATGGAAGTAGCATCGATAAAAGAGTGTGCTTTCCATTCAAAACCATCCCTGATAGGCCAGCGGAGTTTCATAAAGCGCAGGTTATTGTCCACCAGTTCTATCCATTCGGTGCCTACTGGCACTGCATAAAAACTTGCATTGGGTTTATAGGCATCTACACCGTTGGTATCGGTGATACTGCGCAAAATACGATAAGCTTTCCGGCCCAGCCCGTCTACGACCTCCGCGTCTACCAGGTCTTTTACGCGGTAACTGTGCACTGTAAGCGAAACACCAAAGTTGGTAGAAACAGTAGAGTCAATTCGATATACAATGTATTTGCCCACAGTAGGTTTCCAGTATTCATCCAATGCCGGAGAGGTAAGTTCTATATTTTTTTCTTTGCAGGATGCTGCCAGTATCAGTACAATAAAGGCAGACCACGGGAATTTTTGTTTCAAAGAAATCATTTTTTCTTATTGATTAGAGTCAATCTTCCGCAATTTAACGCCATAATATCCATCTTCAAAATAAGGATTTGGATAAACTGGATCAACCCAGGGTCGGTGTAGAATAAAATTCCTTATAAATTTAGCCAATCAGCTTTGTAAATGCTGCTTTTCCGTAAATTTTAAAAGTAATCAGCAACCTTTGAACCCGTGAAACTTCTTACCCATGAAATAAAACGACCGTCACTATTGATGCTTAAAAAGCAGAAAGTCCCGCAGTAGCGGGACTTTCTGGCAAAATATCAACAAAAGAAAACTTACATCTTCACCACTTTATAATTTATTCTCTTTCCTGAAGCAGTAGAAATAGTAACCTGGTAAATACCACGACTCCAGGAACCTGCATCAATATGGGTAATGCCTTCAGAAACATTATTTCTATTCCACATAGCTTTACCATTAGAACCTATTACGGTGATGACGGCTTTTTCGTTGCCCGTATACCGCACCTGCAGATCGTTACTAAATGGATTGTTGACAATTCCTGTACCAGCAGGAAGCACATCTTTGGATATGGTAACAATGCTCGGGTGGGTAGATGCTGAAACCCCTGATGCAGTATTTCCTTCTCCCGATACACCATTTGCAGCAACGCTGGCTATAACAGGGTCGGCAACTGAAGGTGCACAATTGGTGAAGGAATAAGAGGCAGAATAGTTACCCACGCCGGAAAATCCTGGCATTGTAACGGTAAGCAAACCCCCTGACAAGCTGGAAGTCATTCCGCCATTGGGGAAATTGTCGGAAGTTTTACTTACTCCACCCACCTGTCCAGGTGCGAGTTGGAAAGTCATTGAGAAATTACTGGCACCAGCAGCGCTTAGAGCCATGTCTGTGATCGTCAGAGTATTGTTGGTAAAATTGGCATTATCGGCGTTTGCACCATCTGAAAAACAGAATTCGGCATCTGGATCTGCAATGGTAACCGTCGTACTACCCGTTCCTGAATTTCCGCAGCCGGCGGGAACAAAGCCATTCGATGAATTAAAATAGTTGGTACCGCCGCCGAAAGAGAGACTTCCCGTAACATCAGTTCCAAGAAGGTTTGTGGTACAGCAATTCTGGTTTTCGTAGGCACCTTTATCTACTGTAACACAGGCGATCCTGGCATTGCCTGTAATATCGGTGGCACCGGAAACCAACGTATTTTCGCCACTATTTTTTGCCGGACTTGGAAGGGTTAATGCAAGGCCATCGTCAGCTGTAGCCCAAATATTATCGGCCCCGATCGCATTGGCTTCATTTACAAACAAAGGATCAGTTCCACGGGTGTTGTTACGTAAATTTCCCCCATTGTCTGCAGGGACACTGGTACCCATTTGAAGGATATTATTAGCCCACGTGTTGGAACCATTGGTAAAGTTGGTAATATCTGAACCTGCGCCGGTAGGCTGACCACTCGCGGTGTTCTTGTAGAAGATATTATTACCAGCTGTAATTGAAGAGCCAGCTTCCACCAATACGATGGCACCACCACTTGAAGCGGCAGTGTTTTTGAAGAAAGTAGTGTTGGTTACGGTGCTGAGACTTCCGTTGTGTATAAACATTCCCCCGCCACCTGAGACGCTTGTATTTGCGTTGAACAGGCTGTTTGAAACATTAGAATTATAACGGTTCAGGTATATTGCTCCACCAGTACCCGCACTATTACCGGTAAAGGTTGTTTTGGAAAACGTCGCGGTTCCGTAGTTGCCGTAAAATGCACCACCACCATTAGTCACACTATTGGCTGCAAATACGCAGTTATTAAAGGTTTGATTACACTGGTAAGCAAGAACGCCCCCACCTGAACCATTGGATGTATTGGCAGCAAAACGGCAACCATCGAAATCGATATTGGTATTTACCAGAAAGATAGCACCTGTGGCCTGTCCGAAGTTATTGCGGAACGTACACCGTTTGATGCGAACCGGCGTGGCTGCAGGGATTCCGTAGGATAAAAGGGCTGCACCTACGCTCTGATCGCCATCGCCTGGGGCATTAGCATTACCTTTTTCAAAGATGAAACCATCGATCAGCAATGGGCTTTCAGTAACCGGGTTCCCTCCAATATTAAACAGGCGATAGCTGTTATCGCTCATATCATTTGCTATACCAATATCTCCGCTGATAATCGTAAGGTTTACGGCCGGGTTGGCGGTAGCAGGATCTGTTTCACCACCGGCAAATCCGCCAAGAATCTGAAGGTCGGCACGGGTAGTTGCTATGACTGCAGTACGGCTGGTGCCGGTAGTTGGTTTGTAGATACCAGCGGCTACCCAAATGGATTTGATGGAAGGATTTGCATTGGCCATTGTCACTGCGGTACTTAATTCCTTTAACGCACAACCCCAGCCTGCACCTGTTCCGCTGGAAGCTACAGATCCATCCACATAGAGGCGATCAGTTACAGCACCGCATGGAGCTGGAGTAGTTGTGAAACCTCTTATTTCTCCACCGCCAAAAACTGACGTGTGTATGTTAAGGTACGATTTGCCATCGGCAATGGCAGTGCGAAGGTCGGTAAATGCCTGAGCAGTAGTACCTCCATGAGCGGAGACATAAGATGGGTTATAACTCGAAGCCATAGTCATATCATAGGTTTGATCGAAAGAACCGCTGGTTACTCCGAGCGGAAACCCAGCAAAGCTCGGTGTCGTGGTAGCTACGCCCGCTGTACCTGTACCAGCAACGGCTGTCGCAGCATGCAAATGAGATGCAGTGGTGGTACCCTGAAGACCTGAGAAAACACATTGTACCCTCATAAGGCTTAATTCAGGGCTAATCGATACGGTTCCCATGCCCGTCCCGGGCGACGCATTGGCCGGTGATTCATTGAGTCCATTTAATATTACCGAATAGTTGAGGAAAGGCACCATGAATCCCCTGATTTCGCCTCCCCCGTAAACAGTAGAATGAATGTTTAAATAGGATTTCCCTTCCGCTATCGCAGCCCTTAGATCAGACCATGCCTGGGCTACATTATTGCCATGGGCCGTAACGTAGGATGGATTAAAGCTACTGGCTTGTGTCATGTCTAGGGTGTTGTCGTAACTACCTGAGGTTACTCCCAGAGGAAATCCCGCAAAGGTGGGTGTTGTGGTTGCAACCCCTGCAGTACCAGAGCCGGCCACGGTTGTAGCAGCATGTATATGGCTCGCAGTTGTATTACCCGTAAGACCAGAAAAACTGCACTGCACCCGCATAGTGCTATTCGCAGCATTTACCGTAATTATTGCCGTACCGGTTCCTGCAGATGGATTGGCAGGAGATTCATTGCCGCCGTTTAATACAACGGAATACATCTGGCCTAAGGAATTAAAACTAAAACCTGCCAATAAAAGCAGGGTAAATAAAGTAAGCCGTGCAATCGGAGCATTCTTTGACCGGCCATTAACTTTAGAAAAATGACTGGTGATCAAGTTTAATGTTTGTCTCATGGAGGTTTGTTTTTGGTTATGAAAGATTTTCAATAATGGCAAAATATATCGGCATAAAAGCGGAAGTAACCGGAAGGCAGCGCATTGAGAACCAAAAAAATTAACTTTTGTTTTAAAACTAAAAAAAAATGTTCTCATAACCACTACTTTTCCGGAGATAATTTTTCAAAAACCTTGGGGACCATAAATAGTTGTTTTGGAAATCAAAGCCGCTGGCAGCTGCCAGTCATATCGGTCCGGGGAAAGAATGTGCAGCGTGAACCGTGGGTATCCGACCCTGAAACAATTTCAGTAAAGGATTCTATTGCTCTTTCGGCGAGCATAGGTATTGTTTAAGTTGTAAGACATTATGCTATACTGCAAATCAAAAAGCTCATTGGTGGTGGTTGACAGATGGTTTTCGATGATCGCGTGGTGCCGGTATAGATCTAATGCACTTTGAAAAGCTTGTCTTTGGTAATCTAGTTTACATCGCGGCCAATAATATCGCAAATGGCCGGGTTCTCTTGTATCTGTTTGCTGATTGGCAATTCCGAGCCTGGATAGAACGCACTGCTTATCACTTGTGTCATGGCCAGTTGTATATTTTCTTCACTCCAGCCAATGTTTTTAAATAGTGCTGTAAGTTTTAGCTGATCCCATGGGTTGGCGCATAGCCATTCGGTGCGGTGCCTGGCTTTCTGGCTTCTTTATGTTTTATGGTAGCAACCTTTACAAGCCGGTGATTCTCTTCCATTTTCTTACGGCCGATGGTTTTGCTGACAATCGTTTCATGCCAAAATTTGTTTATCCATTCGACTACAAGCTCATCTGCTTCTTAAAAAAGCGTCAATTCATTTGTATATCTTTCATTCAGTTAGTCAATTACTTTGTCTTTTTTTCTCGGGTAGCATCTGGCCAACAACTAATATTTAATAGTTGCAATACGGGATAATGTGTTTACCCTGGTGTATGGTAACAACAAAACTGCCCCGCAAACGCGGGGCAGTTCTTTATTATTCACCTAAAAAACGAATTAGAATTTCACAACCCTGTAGCTCATCCGTTTGCCGGAAGCAGTGGTGATGACTACTTCATACATACCGGTGGCCCAATTGGATGCATCTACCCGGGTAATACCCTGGCTGATCGTTCCTTTGATAAACATGGTTTTGCCAGTAGTGGAAGTAACACTGATACCAGCTTTTTCGCTACCCGTATACCTAACCTGGAGGTCATTGGTAAATGGATTAGCAACGATAGCATCGTTAGTGGCTTTCGCGCCTTTTACAATGCCAGCTTCATCTGCAATACCGCCGCATGGACCCTGGTTTTCATATGCACCCTTATCAACCGAGCTACATACAATCCTGGCGCTGCCAGTGATATCCATTGTTCCAACTACCAGTGCATTGTCACCGGTATTTTTTGCCAGGCTACTGTTTCCCAGTGCTAAACCATCATCAGCTGTTGCCCAGATATTATCCGCACCGATCGCGTTTGCTTCGTTTACAAACAACGGGTCAGTACCACGTGTGTTGTTCCGGATGGCTCCGCCATTGTCTGCTGGTACGGAAGTACCCGTTTGCAGGATGTTATTGGCCCATGTGTTGGCACCATTTGTAAAGTTGGTAATATCTGAACCTGCGCCGGTAGGCTGACCACTGGCGGTGTTCTTGTAGAAGATATTATTACCAGCTGTAATAGAAGAACCAGCTTCGACCAGTACGATGGCACCACCACTTGAAGCAGCCGTGTTTTTAAAGAAGGTACTATTGGTTACCGTACTGATGCTTCCGTTATGGATAAACATGCCACCACCACCTGACACGCTGGTATTCGCGTTGAAGAGGCTATTGGAAACATTTGAATTATAACGATTCAGATAAATAGCCCCACCAGTGCCTGAGCTATTACCGGTAAAGGTTGTTTTGGTGAAAGTGACCGTTCCGTAGTTACCGTAGAATGCACCACCACCATTAGTTACACTATTGCCTGCAAATACGCAGTTATTGAAGTTTTGATTACACTGGTAAGCGAGTACGCCACCACCGGAACCGTTAGATGAGTTGGCAGCAAAACGGCAACCATCAAAACTAATATTGGTATTAACCAGGAATACTGCACCGGTAGCTGTACCATAGTTGTTGCGGAATGTGCAACGTTTGATTTGTACCGGAGTTGCTGCTGGTATGCCATAAGACAAGATAGCTGCACCTACGCTGCGGTCACCATCGCCTGCGGCATTGGCATTGCCTCTTTCGAAGATGAAACCGTCAATTAATAATGGACTTGATGTAGCCTGGTTGCCACCGATATTAAAAATACGATAGCTGTTATCGCTCATATCATTTACTGTGCCTATATCACCACTAAGGATGGTAAGGTTCACAGCAGGATTAGCAGCAGAAGCTACTGTTTCATTACCTACGAAACCACCCAGTATCTGAAGATCAGCACGTGTTGTCATGATTACCTTTGTACGGTCAGTACCAGTTGTTGGTTTATAAGTACCAGCAGCTACCCATATAGATTTAATTGCGGGGTTAGCATTGGCAATTGCAACTGCTTCGCTTACTTCTTTTAAACCACATGTCCAGGTTGCACCGCTACCACTTGTTGGTAAAGAGGCATCAACATATAAACGATCTGTTGGAAGTCCGCATGGAGAGGGAGCTGAATACTGTGCGCCAGTAAAGCCAGCCCATGGAGCTTGTACATAAGGAAAACAAGCTTTAAACGTAGTGTCGTTATGTGTTATACCTGCTTGAAATCCATATACACTCAACAGATTTGGCGTTGCTCCCGGACCATCATCATACCACAGACCAATAGCAGCAAGGGCAATGCCGGATACAGCCTGCAACTCAATAGTAGTTACATCATCCTCAAGTCTTCTACCGTTAGGAAATCCATCCATATTGGGTATGTTCTGAATACTTTTATCCGTATTATACCTGGAATCCAATAAGCCCAACACAGCAGCCTTGATAATGCCCAACGAGCTAAAATCTGGTGAATTACGTGGCGTAACAGGAACAGCCATATTCAGCCTTAAATAATCACCCAGGGTTGGCAAAAAGTTATTGATAAAAGGTTTGCCTGCAGAAAGCGGGTTATTGGTCAATTTACCTGTAGCCAATTGATACGGTGCCAGGTTAGGAACTCCGGTATAAAATATTGGCAGGATATCAACAGAGCGTGGGCTATGATCATCTGGCAACAAGATATTACCATAGGTTGCAGGATCAAAAGCAGTACCTACCAAAGCTGGATTAGGATTGCCCATAGCATCCTTTTTCAAAGGCCATAATCCCATCTTATTGTTGGCGAAATCAAACCCGGCACCTGCTACACCACCACCCAAAGAATTTCTTTGAATGCGCAAATCGGCAAGACCTGGAACAGCTGCACCATAATAATTTGGCAACGGTTCAGCCATATATAAGCCTAATTCAGGATTGGTAAAGTTACCTGCAAAAGCCAGGTCACCAGAAGGATAAGTAGCATTCCATTTGTCTTTCATACCGATAGGAATAACCGCTTCATTGGTAAGTGGCATACCGAGACGGGACACCTGAACCCATGTACCACCTGGTGTAGGCTCAGCTCCCATAGTACTTAAAGTTGTCATTTCACGACGGTAAGCACTTGCGTAAACACCAATTACAAAATCACCATCCAAAATGCTCGTAGCTGAGGTTACAGCCCTATGTGTTTTTTGTAAAGATGAAATTGGCACTTCAATACAAATAGAGTGGCAATTGCTTTTAGCTACGGCGTCGGGGCCGGTTTTGCGGAATCCGCCTACATCAAATGCACCACCGAGGTCCACAAAAAATGGATCGTCTGCCGGGCCACAAAATACCTTCTCACCAGAAGAAGCCATTGTCACTGCACTATTGATGAGGGCATCATAATTAGCGGCACCGAGGCCAACCACGGGGTTTTGGATGGATCTTGGACCAATGTTAGTTGGCGGTACAACACCATTTGAAATAACGGTTGTAAATGCACCACCACCAACACTTTTAGTCATCGTGTAGGTAGTTTTGATATTTTGCTGACCCAACCGGATGTTGAAAAAAGTCGTAGGATCCTGGTTGACACTTGTAAATTCGAAACGATACACGATATCGTCGAACATGGTCGTAGGATCGTTATCCACGTGTATCTCGTAACGGATGTTTGAGCCAAAAGTGATATAATTTGGGCCTCCTGCGGGATGCTCAAACGGAATGTAGTTGGCAATCAACACAATGTTGTTGTCGTTGCAGGGGCTTCGGAAAGCATACAAGTCAGTATTATCTGCCAAAGGATCATTTGAGATCAATGGCGCCTCTCTATGCGATGAAGCCATTACTGAGGTTTGTGTGAGAAACAAACAAACCAAAATGGCCGGGAGGCTGCTTAAAATTCTTTTCATATAATTATTTTTATTTGATTTGTTTAGAACCTTGGTTTCATTGTGTAGTCAAAGCCTCTCCATGGTGTTTGCACATACGGGAAAGCTGCTTTTAACGTAGTATCATTTTTGGTAGGACCGCTGGTAAATGAAAGAACCTTTACCAGGTTTGTAGTCACCGGACTGGCACTTACACCTGGATAGTAATCATCATACCAAAGACCAATAGCAGCAAGCGCTACTCCGGATACTGCCTGTAATTCGATGGTGGTGACATCATCTTCAAGGCGACGACCATTTGGAAACCCGTCCATATTAGGAATCATTTGGATACTGGTATTCCCATTAAAACGCGAATCAGTTAAACCTAATACGGCTGCATTTACAATACCCAAAGAACTAAAATCAGGAGAGTTGCGCGGTGTAGGTGGTACAGCCATATTGAGCCTCAGCATATCGCCCAGTGTTGGCAAAAAGTTATTGATAAAAGGTTTGCCTGCAGACAATGGACCGCCGGTTTTTCCTGTAGCCAGTTGGTATGGAGCAAGGTTCGGAACGCCTGTATAAAAGATTGGCAGGATATCCACAGAACGTGGGCTATGATTATCAGGTAACAAAATGTTGCCATAGGTGGCCGGATCAAAAGCTGTGCCTACCAGGGCAGGATTACCTTTTAAAGGCCAAAGACCTGGCATATTATTTCTGAAGTCAAAAGCTCCGAGTGATTTTGTTTGAACCCGCAGTGAATTTAATGACGGAACAGCAGCACCAAAATAATTAGGAAGGGGCTCAGCCATATATAAACTCAATTCCGGATTTTTAAAATAATCAGCAAATTGCAAATCGTTATTAGCATAAGGTGTCATGGAATTCCATTTGTCCTTCATACCAATTGGAATAACTGCCTCATTGGTAAGTGGCATACCTAACCTTGAAACCTGTACAAATGCGCCTGTAAATGTTTCGGCGCCAGCTGTATTAATGGTTTTAAGTTGTTGGCGGCTTGCACTTGCCCATACACCAATAACAAAATCACCATCCAATATGCTTGTAGCTGTGGTAACTGCTCTGCCATCTTTCTGCAGTAGATCAACCGGCACTTTGATAGCAATGGTATGGCAATTAAAGCGTGCGACAGCATCTTTAGTAGGATTAACAGTATTTCCTTCGGGACGGAAATTGCCTACATCAAAAACCCCACCCAGGTCAACGAAAAAAGGATCGTCCACAGGTCCACAAAATACTTTTTCGCCAGCGCCGGTGGTGGCAATGGCGTTAGTCATAATTGTGTTGTAATTCATACCCAAACCAACCGTTGCGTTATCAATGGAACGTGGACCAATATTATTTGGTGGCACAACGCCGTTACTTACCACGGTAATAAAACCACCGGCACCAACTTTCTTTTCGCAGATGTAGGTGGTTTTGAGATTCTGCTGACCTAACCGGATGTTGAAAAAAGTAGTGGGATCCTGGTTGGTTTGTGCAAAGGTAAAACGATAGGTAATATCGTCACCTGGTGTGTCCGCACGGTTTTTAATGTGGATCTCGTAACGTACACCCGGGCTAAAGTTGTAATAATTAGGCCCGCCCTCCGGGGATTCAAAAGGGATAAAGTTCGCAATGATGGTTACCGTAGCATTTGCCACATCGTCAGGACTTCTGAAGGCATACACATCGGTGTTGTCCGCCAGAGGATCCCTGGAAATCAATGGCGCCTCGCGGTGGGAAGATGCCTGCACCTTGACCCCTGCAAAAGCGAGCAGCATTATCAGGCATAGCCTGGCAGAGCTGAATCGTTTAAATTTTCTTCTCATAAAATTGTGTTTTTAAGAATTGAATGAATGAATAGGAGAAATTAAAAAGAACCGTTAAAAAATAAGCTACGAGGGTAGGTTCCTGATGGTTTTACAGGCCAGCTGCAAATGGTGACACAACAAGGTTAATAAAGCTTCAAAAGCCATTCTTTACCCAGCAGGCTAACGCCTGTAACCCGCTTCCCGTATAGATTACAGGAGCGGACACCGGCCTTGCCGGTAAGGCTTCATGTTGTGAAAAAATAAATAAATATTTTTCCACAAAAAGGCAATGTGGTGTAACCTCGTTTGGTTAAGTCTATGCTAAAAACAATTTCCACGCTTACTGATGAATGCTTTCCGGACCGGATTGTGACCGGAATGGCGCCATACGTGTCATTTGATTATGGGACATGCAATGGCAATAGTACAGCTGGAAATGTCTTAACCTGAATATGTGGTAATACAGGCTGCAACGAAAAAGTGGACGGAAGTAACAAATAACCAACTCCCCTATAACCGCAGGCAGCCAGATATTACAAAACCTGGTGTCGCCTTTACATAGGTCAATTGCTAACTTGCTTTTATCCGCATAAAGGGCAGGCCTTTGGAGGAAGAAAATCGCCTTCCAAAAAAATGGAAGGATAGTATATTACCGGCAGTGGATAATCCACAGACACCCGGGCAGATGTATAAAAATGATAGCCGGCTTGTTGGGCAATAATATGAGGGGCGGCGAAAACTTCAATTTTAGTGTTGGCAGCAGATCTGTTGGGTTTGTTTTCCCTGGCATCATGCAGTAGCTCAAAATGCACGTGGTACTTGCCGTTTTCAAAATGGGTGGTAGAAATATGCTCCAGCTTCCAAAAAGTATGAGCAATGCAATCACTTACAATGGGAAGCACAGGCTTAATCAACACCATAGTGTACGAGAAGAAGAGCAGGTATAGAAAAAAGCGTTTCGTCTGCAAACCCAAAATATTGATTGGTACAAATGAAAATACCTTATGGACGCACCAATAATGTTACAATTTACGGAGCCATTGCCTTCTTGGGTTTAATGCGTGTAGAATTCATTGCCAGGTTAATTGCTTAACCGGAATACAAAACTGTTCCGCCAGGGCGGAACAGTTTTGTTGATAATCGTTATAGCCATAAAGATGGACTACAATCTTACTACTTTAAAATTCATCTTCTTACCCGAAGCTGTTACCATCACCACCTGGTACATGCCGCGGGCCCAGCTACTGGCATCCGCATGGGTAATGCCTTCACTGATATTGCTTTTAGTCCACATCTTTTTGCCATTTGCAGACAATACAGTCACTGCACATTTTTCCGCTCCGCTGTAACGAATCTGCAGGTCGTTATCAAATGGATTAACGACCACACCAGACCAGCTGTCTTCTTTTTCCATCATTTCAGGTAAAGCCTGCAGCTGGTTGCTGGCAATGGCAGGCATGCTGCAATCCTGGTTTTCGTAGGCACCCAGGTCAACGATAGCGCATACGATACGCGGGTTGTCGCGTAGATCGGTATTGATTGAGCCAGCAAGCACCGGTGTGTTGTCGCCGGCATTAATGGCCGGGCTGCAGCCAACGGCAGCAATCTGACCAATACCATTGGCAATAGGCGGCGCAAAGCAGTTACTCAATTGCAACCCATCATCCGCTGTTCCCCAGCTTAGATCGGCGCCTACAGGGCTGGCTTCATTTACAAACAACGGATCTACACCACGCAGGTTGTTACGGATGCTCGTGCCATTATCGGCAGGAACACTGCTACCCTGTTGTAGTATATTATTAGCCCATGTATTAGCGCCGCCGGTAAAATTGGTGATATCCGAGCCGGCACCGGTAGGAACGCCATTAGCCGTGTTTTTGTAGAAGATATTATTTTCTGAAACGATATTCGAGTTGTTCACAGACAATACCACGGCGCCCCCGCTTGTGGATGCGGTGTTTTTAAAGAAACTGCTGTTGACAACATGACCAGTGCTGGCATTGTGTATAAACATAGCACCACCACCAGATACGCTGTTGTTAGCATTAAAAACGCAGTTAA
>JBDSXW010000023.1:0-20966 GCA_039925965.1 Chitinophagaceae bacterium | reverse complement strand
TCCGCATATCAAACCCACGCCGTTGTTGTGTGTTTTCACCAACAACTCTCTAACCCACACAAAACCAGCAACGGTTTTACACTTGCCAATGTGGGCGAAAGCTAAAATTGGCAATATTCTTTGTGCACGCACATACAAGCACGACGGGGATATAGGACATCGCCGCTACTTTCGGTTTCGGTATTTAGTTCTGAGGTTTTTGAGTTTAGGAGTTTTTGGTGGAAACACGAACATCAACGTGGGTTTGGTATGCGACGTCACGACTTCTTTTGGGCACTGCTTTATGTTTGGAGGTTTTGGGTTTGGGCGTTGTTGGTGATAACACACAACAACGACGTGAGTGTGGTATGCGATGGCCGTGCCTCTTTCAGTAGCATTATTTTGTTTGGATGTTTTGGGTGTGGGTGGTTGTTGGTGATAACACACAACAACGGCGTGGGTGTGGTATGCGACGTCCGTGCCTCTTTCGGTAGCATTATTTAGTTCTGGAGGTTTTGGGTGAGGGTGGTTGTTGGTGAAAACACACAACAACGGCGAGGGTGTGGTATGCGATGGCCCTACTTCTTTCGGTTACCTTACTTTGTTCTGGAGGTTTTGGGTGTGGGTGGTTGTTGGGTGTTTTCACCAACAACTCTCTAACCCACACAAAAATTTCCGAAATAAATTTAAAGTCTTGTTGGCGAACTTCGTCAATGAGGATTAAAATCAATCCCTAATCCTAATCCCAATCCCAATCCCCAATCCCTAATCCCCAATCTTTTTACTCCCTCACCTCCACCAACACCTCCACCTCCGGCTTCTCCGCCAAAAAATTCGCTAAATCATCATTCATCTCAAAGCCACCCGTCCGCAGATCCACGTGCACATTTTGTTTTTCATCCCATAGGTGGATATTCAGCTTATGCCCCCCCGTATTTTTCTTCAGGTTTTTTTGAAGGAAGTCGATCATGTCTGGTTTTACCGAGCGGGCTTCGATGGTGAGCTTTACCTGCCTGGTCATCGTGCGTTTCATAGTTTCGATGAGTTGGATGCTTTGCACTTTAAATTCCCAGCCGTCCTGGAATTTTTCGGCGCCATTGAAGCGCATGCGGGGTTTGTGGAAGCCGGTTACCATTACGGTGAGGCCATTGGTGAGAAAGGTATTGAAACGGGCATAGTCTTCGCTCCAGAGCGTAAACTCAGTTTTGCCGGTATAGTCTTCAATGCTCATGTTAGCAAAGTTTTTACCGGTCTTTGTTACGCGGTGGTTGGCGTTGGTGATGAGGCCGGCCAGGCGGAAAGGCTTGGCGGCATTGCTCTGCAGGCTGATGGCTTCCACAAACTCGTTGAACTCACCCAAAGGCGTAATGCCATAGTGTTTGAGCTCAAACTTAAAATGGTCGAGGGGGTGGCCGCTGAGGTAGATGCCGATCACATCTTTTTCATGTTCCAGTAATTCGGTGAGGGTCCATATTTCGCAAAGAGGAAGCTTGGGCGTAGCGATCTCCATCATGCTGGTATCACCAAACAGGCTGTTGCTCGATTCGTTTTTGTTGGTCTGGAATTGGTTGCCAAAGCGGATGATTTTTTCCAGGCCATTGCTATTATCATTCTCCGGCACAAAGAAATATTGCGCCCGGTGAAAAGTGGGGAAACAATCAAAGCCACCGGCATAGGCCAGGCTTTCCAGCGATTTCTTGTTTACCGTGCGTTGGTTCACCCGTTTTACCAGGTCGAACATATCTGTATAATTACCATTCTTCTTCCGTTCTTCTACCAGGCTTTCGATGGCGGCTTCACCCACGCCTTTGATTCCCGTAAGTGCAAAGCGGATCTCGCCTTTTTTATTTACCGCGAATCCCACGGAGCTTTCGTTTACGTCGGGGCCAAGTACTTTAATACCTATGCGGCGTGCCTCTTCCATAAAGAAAGTGATCTTATCGATGCTGCCGGCATGGTTGAGCACGGCGGCCATGTATTCGCTAGGATAGTGGGCTTTGAGGTAACCTGTCTGGTAGGCCACCCAGGCATAACAGGTGCTATGGCTTTTATTAAAGGCGTATTGCGCAAAGTCTTCCCAGTCGCTCCAGATTTTATTTAGTTTGTCTTCGGGGTGGCCTTTGGCCGTGGCACCGCTCATAAACTGTTTCTTCATCTTGTCCAGCACCGAGATCTGCTTTTTACCCATGGCCTTTCGCAATACGTCGGCGTCGCCCTTGCTAAAGCCTGCTATACTTTGGCTCAGCAGCATAACCTGTTCCTGGTACACGGTAATGCCATAGGTTTCTTCCAGGTATTCTTTCATATCTGGCAGATCGAAGGTAATGGCTTCACGGCCATGCTTACGGTCGATATAGTTGGGGATATACTTCATCGGCCCCGGGCGGTACAGGGCGTTCATCGCAATCAGATCGGCGAATGTATCCGGCTTCAGGTCCTTGAGGTGTTTCTGCATGCCGGGACTTTCAAACTGGAAAGTCGCGTTGGTTTCACCTTTCTGGTAGAGTTCGTAGGTCTTCTTATCGTCGATCGGTATTTTCTCGATATCAATCACCACGCCATGGTTTTCTTTGATCAGTTCCAGCGCGGTCTTTAAAATGCTCAGGGTTTTTAACCCCAGGAAGTCCATTTTAATTACACCAGCTTCTTCAATCACGCTGCCCTCGATCTGGGTAACGAGCCAGTCACTTTCTTTGGAAGTACATACCGGGATAATATTTGTCAAATCGTCCGGCGCAATGATAATACCCGCCGCATGAATGCCGGTGTTGCGCACGGAGCCCTCGAGCTTCACCGCTTCCCGCAATACTTTGCCATGCAGGGTATCGGTTTGTTTGTAAATTTCGCGGAGGCGTTTGATATTGTCCATATCCTCCACCGGGTAATCTTCTTTTTCCTCCAGGCTTTTTTCGCCTTCTTTTTTGGTGAGCGGGGCAAACATCACGCGGTTCAGGTTGGTCCCGGGTTTGTCGGGTACCAATTTAGAAAGGGCCTTGCTTTCTGCCAGCGGCAGGTCCATTACCCTTGCCACATCGGCGATACTGCTTTTGGCAGCCATGGTACCGTAGGTGATGATCTGCGCCACCTGGTTCTTACCATATTTATCCACCACGTAGTCGATCACTTTCTGTCGACCGTCATCATCAAAGTCGGTATCGATATCCGGCATGGATTTACGATCGGGGTTGAGGAAACGCTCAAACAGCAGTTTGTATTTAATCGGGTCAATATTGGTAATGCCGATGCAATACGCCACCACGCTGCCCGCCGCCGAACCACGACCCGGGCCCACGAATACGCCCATATCCCGTCCTGCCTGTATAAAATCACCCACAATTAAAAAGTAACCGGCAAAACCCATCGTGCGGATGGTGAAGAGTTCAAACTTGATGCGTTCTTCTACTTCCGGTGTCATTTCGCTATAGCGTTCTTTGGCACCTTTCCAGGTGATATCTTCCAGAAATGCATCCTGCGTAGCGTATTCTTTGGGAACTACGAAGTTGGGCAGCAGGATATCGCGGGTCAGCTTGAGCGTGTCCACCTTGCTGATGATCTCGTTGGTATTGTCGATGCTTTCGGGCAGGTCTTCAAATACCTTGCTCATTTGCGCGGTACTTTTGAAGAAGAACTGATCGTTGTCGAACCCGAAGCGATACTTTTTATCGCTGTCTTCGTCGTTCATGCTATTGCCCTTGTTGATGGGCGTAGCTTGTTTTTCGCCGGTATTGATACAAAGCAAGATATCATGGGCATTGAAATCTTCCTGGTTTACGTAGTGGCTGTCGTTGCTGGCGAATATTTTCACGTTGTATTTGCGCGCCAGGGCAATCAGCACTTTATTTACTTTTTCCTGTTCGTAAATGCCGTGGCGCTGTAGTTCCACGTAGTAGTCTTCGCCAAAAATATCCAGCCACCATTTGAATTCCTTTTCGCCCTCGTCATCGCCTTTTTGCAAAATGGCCTGCGGCACGCTGGCACCGAGACAGCAAGTCGTTGCGATCAGTCCTTCATGGTATTTCAGGATGAGTTCCTTGTCGATACGCGGGTACTTGCTGTACATGCCTTCCATAAACCCCAGTGAGGTGAGTTTCATCAGGTTTTTATAACCTTGTTCGTTCTTGGCCAGGAATACCTGGTGAAAACGCTTGTCGCGTTCGCTTTTGGTAAAGATTTTACGGTGACGGTCCTGTGTAACATAGAACTCGCAGCCCACGATGGGTTTCACTTTCAGGCTGCCGTCTTCATTGGTATGTTTATAAGCTTCTTTTACAAATTGGAACACACCAAACATATTGCCGTGATCGGTGATGGCCAGCGCTGGCATATTGTCCTTGATGGCTTTTTTATAGAGCGCATCAATCGGCGCCGCTCCGTCGAGCAGGCTGTATTGAGTGTGTACGTGGAGATGGGAGAATTGCATATATAGATGTTAGATAGTAGTATTTGGATGTTACACTGAACGTTCACAGGTTCACGAGTTCACAGGTTTACGGGTTCATAAGTTGAACTTTAAGGTTGGTGGCGTTCAAAATATTTTATGTGTCATTGAGGGATTCCTCAAATTCCTTTTTGCCCCCGGTCCCCTGAAGGGTGCCTCTGTGAGACGAGTTGCCTTTTAGAAACAGGTCGCAAATTAAATAAAGCGATTGCTGAGTTGCTGGTTGTGGGTAAGTTATTTGAGAAACTTCTCTTTAGAAATAAGTTTTTGTGAAACCCACACATTAGGTGGTGGTATGTAATTATTATTTTCAAATTGGGTACACCACCAGTTGCACAGGGACACCCTTCAGGGGATCGGAGGTCAAAAAGGGATGTGAGGAATTCCAAAATTTCCCCGCCGCTGCTTTCCAAACGTTAAGGTTTTCCCAATAGCGTTAAATTCCGGCATGAAATTTTTTCTCAGGCATTATCCCACTTTTATTCCATTTTCGGGATAGATTTCCACGTTTTCAGGTGCAAATCCAATTAAAATACCCGTTTAATCGATCAAATTACCCATTTACTCAATTCAATAACTCAGAAGAACTGTACAAAAAAATTCGTAGATGCTTTGATTTATGCACATGGGCAGTTATCTTCGGCCGAATCCGAACAAATTCTAACATTTCTAAAAGTTGTGCCCATGATGTTTAAGAACTGTATGCCGCTGGCCTTAATTGTTTTGTTGCTCACCAGTTGCAGCAGTGTTAACAACCTCTTCGATAGTAAATCTTCTGCTATCTCCAATACCGCCGCCAATGCCGTGCAGCGGAATACTATGATCGGCTATACCAATTTTACGGAATCCACCAACTGGACTTTTAAGCAGGCTGTCAGCGTAAGTTCCAATGCAGTGGATGCACCCCGGGAAGTTACTATCGGTAGCCATTCAATGCCAACTAAGCTTATGGAGATTACCACAGCAGCCCTGGAGTCGTTTATACCCATGCAGTTTAAGTATGCCATCATGATGAATGAAACGGTGGAAAAAATTACCAATGTTTCTCTTTATAAAGTAATTGATCAATGGTTTGGCACCCGGTACCGGTATGGTGGTACCACGCATCATGGCATTGATTGCTCCGCATTTATGCAGGTGATTGGGCAATGTGTTTTTGGATGGATATTGCCCCGTACAGCCCATGAGCAATATGCCGTTATGAATCGTGTTGACCGGTCCGATATCCAGGAAGGGGATTTTGTTTTCTTCCACACCCGTGGCCGAGGCGTGAGTCATGTGGGCATGTGCCTGCAAAATAATAAATTCATTCACTCCTGCACCAGCAAAGGCGTAATGATCAGCGATCTGGATGATTCTTATTGGGATAGTAAGATTGTCGCATTTAAAAGAATGAAGGAAGAGCCGCTGTTTACCAATTAATTTTTTTTCACTGAAATAATAAAAAACGCCCTGCATTTTGCCGGGCGTTTTTGGTTGCTGTAATCCTAAAACGATTAATGCGGGCAGCGACGTTTACTGCTTCACTTCGCTGATCTGATCCGGATTTGTTACTTCTATCTGCGGCTTGCCTTTATAATCCTTAATGGTGCCCAGCACACAAACTTCCTTGTTGGTGTAAAAGACTTCGGGTGCTTCTTTAAACATTTGCCTTGCTGCTGGGAACAATACAACGGTAAACGGACTATTGGGGAAAGCTGCGCCCATATTGAGCAGGGTGGGCTGGCCTTTACTCTGCTCGAGCCATTTTCCGCCAAATACTTTACCACATACCGATACGCTATCGCCGATATGTTTGGCGGCATCGTCCGGGGTGATTTTTGTTTGTGCATCAGACACAGCCGCCGCTGACAATAGCAGGCAACCAAGAATCAATTTTTTCATGAGTTTTTTATTTACACGCCAAAAGTAGCCTCAAATACATGAGATCAGGAAGAAATAGTACAGAAGGATATGCAAAAAATGGCTTAGAAAAATTCGGACCGCTTCCTTTTCAATCGTTGCCGACTCAATTGGGTCTATTATGGTTATAGTTTATTCGCTATGAATCCTTTATTGGCAGGCTTGTCCTTCAACCCAGTTGAACAAGGCAGAGCTTAGCTGCAACTCTCGTTACACAGGCCTGAACACCTGATGACCCAATGAACCCTAACGACAATTGACAAGCAATAATTACCGTTTCTTAAAAGTAAATACGCTGATGGCACCAGTAACATATTTACAAACCCAGGCTTCGAGTACTTTATCGTCTTCGTAAATATCCACGCCCACAGGGCTTCCCTTGCAGGGCAGGTCCATCACCTTCTGGAAATGATCGGGGTAAATCTTAAATACCTGTACCTGGTCGCCGGCATAACAGGTTACGAACAGAAACTTGTAGTTCCTGGATAAAATAATGGTCCGTGGCTGGCTGCCTGTATGGGCGCTAAACAACGCCAGGCCGGTGGTTGCGTCGATACAGGAAACGGAGTTCAGCGCATTAAAGGATACATAAATCCGGCCGCTGGTGTCGAGTACAATATGCCTGGGGTTTTTCAACACCTGCACTGCCGTCGTAGCTTCCCAGTTAGTATTATCGATCACTGTAAGTTCAGCCCCACCCATCTGGGCCACAAAGGATTTTTGTAACTTGTCATTCACCGCAATGCCCCGGGGAATGGTACTTACTGCAATGTCTTTTATTTTGGTCGCGTATGGAGCGACACTGGTATCGGTTTGCAGGATGCTGACGGTGTGGCTATGCCAATTGCTTACCAGTAAGTATTTGTCATCTGCTGTTTTAGAAATGATCTTGGGTGTTTTACCTGTAAATATCAGCGGCACGCTCATACTGTCTTTTGTATTCAATAAAATATTGCTGACATACACTTTCTTAAACGTCGTATCGCTGTTACTCCTTGCCGATTTTTCCTTGGCGATATCGTTTAAAAAAATGGGCACAATCCCTTCGGCATTGTGCAGCGATACCCAAAGAATGCTGTTGTTGTGCGACAGGCAACCTTCCACCGGTTTTTCCTGAAAAGAGGGAATGGGTCGATTTTTAGCATAGTTCCAGCCGATGCCTTTGCTGGGTTTAAATCTAAAAATGCGCTCCACTTTGCGGGTAGCCTGGTCAAATTCGTACACACTCATGCCTTCCAGGTTCATCGCGTACAGTTTGCTGCTGATACTGTTGAATAGTACTGATTTTGTTCCCGGCGCGGCATTTAACTCCTCAGTTTTAATGAATGTAAGACTGTCGTAAGAAACTGGAACTCTTGGTGTAAGGTCGGAGCTATCGCTGGCTATTTGTGGTTCCGGCTGTTGCTTACCATAGCTATCAGTGGTGCCAGACACGGCCTGCCCACAGGCAACAATCAGGAATATGAGTGGAAATAACTGGGCGCGGAGGGTTGGGCTGCAAGCGGGCATGGTTAGATTTTATGCAACTAAAAATAGAAAATCAAACCAATTTCGGTCGATATTTTTTGTGTTGCCGGGAGTTGGTGACGGAATGTAGCGGCAAGACGCTGTTGAAAAAACGGGCATTGGGGGTAACGACAAGCCCGTTTAGCAGATAAGTTGATGAATGAATATTTCACAGGGAAGTATAAATGAGTCAGTCCCCAGATCAACGCGCACATAGGTTTGCGACAGTAAATGGTCTTGTTTTCAGGATATTTTTCAAACCACCAATACCTGGAACGGGTATACTATAGTAGCCTCGTTTGATAATGTAGATTGCAGCTCCCTGCACAGGTAGGATACATTGGCGGCTTCCTTGTCTTCCAATTCAAGCCTTACCTGGATCACCCGGGAAAAACCATCGGTGGCGGCATTGCCGATGGCAACTGACTTTTCTACTGTGGCACGAATAAGGTTTTTACCAAAAATCTGGTGACAAAGCATTTTAATATCAAATGCACTAATAATCTTCCCTTTCGAAATGATTTGCTGTTTTAGCAGTGCTCGTTTTTCATTTTCCAATGTGCGATCCCGGCCACCATTGGCATTCGTCACCAGGTAAGCGTCTTTATTGCCGATCTGGGTTTGGTTATGGGGCAATAATATAGCGCCGGGGTTTATCTGGTTGGCCAGTGCGCCATCCGTGGTCCAATAGCGGATGGCGATGGTTTCCCCAGCCGTTTTAGGTTTCAAAAGCAGGTAGTGTTTGGCATCCTTAAGATCTTTCGACTTCTGCATCTGGTCGTCGAGGCGGGATAAGATCATGGATATTTCTTTGAGCCGAGATGAAATAAAGTCGTTACTGGTTTCACTGAAATAGGCGCTCTCATCGCGGATCGCATCCATAAGGTTGGTGATGATATCCCGCACTTCCTTTGAATTGGATTTGCCCACGCCACTGCTCCTGATCAAGGCCTCTCCATCTTCCAGGTTTTGCTGCTCGGCCGAAGCCCGGAATTTGTATTTAGCACCACCGCTTGATTCTATAGAATGGATATCGAGGAAGTTGCCCTCCACCTGTAGCGGCACAATATTGACCCAGGTGTCGGTACGGTAATGAAGTGTATGCAATTTTCTGTTTACTACTGGCACCGCATTGATGCTTACCGATAGCCCATCCAAATCATCCTGGGTGAAGAAACGATTCAAATGTATTTTGACAAATACCATTGGTTCTGCGGCAAATTTGGCCGCTACCAGTTTTGGTAGTTTGCTTTCAAGTTCAGCAGGCATTCCGGTTACCGCCGGGGTTAGGTCTTTGGCAATATGTAAAAACTGCTGCTTGTATACTTCGGATGACTGACGGTTTATTTTGTTGGCATAATCGTGGCCGGTAACCAGCATTTCTTCGGGGTTAAGATCAAACTGTACCTGGTTAAAATACCCGGGAGCCAACAACAGTTCAGCGTCGCCCACAAACGCAGTAACATACCCCAGGCTTGCATAAAAAGCCGGTGCCAGAGAATGTGACCTCAGATCGAAACATATACTGAGACTTTTTAAGTTTGTAAGATTCTTGTCTGGCACAATACCCATCCATAGTTCATTGATTTTAACCTGGCCATTAGGGGCTTCATTGTGCACCAGTTCTTTCCTGTTGTTTCCCGCGACTTTGTAAAATTTCTGTCCAATTACCAGGCTTGCCAGTTGGGCTTTCAACACGCTGAAGTCGCCGATGGGCGTAAAGTAAAACTGGTGGGTATATTGGGTATTAGTGGTGTAGTTAAGAATATTTTGTGGTAGGGAAAAGCCGGTCTGGTTGGTCAGGGTTGCCGTTGTATCTGTAGGTGTGGCTACGGCTATAGCGGAAGCTGGTTTGGCACCCACCACCGCTTCGGGCACAATGAGTTCGGCTAATTTTTCCAGCAAGCGCTCATGACTATTATTTATGGCATAGCCAATTTTTTCCATCTCTGCCGCACAAGCTTCAATCAGCAACATTACCAGCGGATCAAAATTGGTGTCAATTTCATTGTCCGGAATGCCCCACAACCTCGCGGCAGTTTTCTGCATTCTATCTTTTATTCTTTCTTTTTTTAAAACAGCCATTAGTACAAAGTATTTAGATAATAGTATCTAGATAAAAGTATCTAGTACAAAGTATATACATGGAATTAGGACAAAAGAGATTTGGCACAAGTGTTCAGACCGAAGGACCTCACAATTAAGTATTTAGTACAAATTAGTGAGCTGTATGCGTCGAAATCTGAAATCATATGATTAACCAAAAAGTTTTCCATAAACCCTTAAGAACAATGCCTTTTGTCTTAATACTAAATACTTGGTACTAAATACCGTTCAATCGAAAGCTAACGGGCCGATGAAAAAGCCTGTTTGAAATTTAAAGGGTTCGTTGCTTCTGGAAATGGATGCCGTAACAATAATTTCTATTCTTCTTTTAATTTGTTTGCCGGCGCCAACCGCCTTTTCTGTTTGCTTCACATTTACTTCCAGGGCTACGTTATGGATGCGTTTTTCATAACTGGCAATTTGTTTTTTAAGGCTGCTGATAATACTTTCCCTGCGACTGTCGCCAGAAATATGGATGTCGAAATCCAGGTCCCAGAATTGTGAACCGTAGTCCCAATCCAGTTTGTTTTCTCCTAACGCCGTAGTGATGAGTAGGTGCAGGTTGCTGGCTATAGAATGATTGATGGGGCAGGTGTTGAGCCTTGATTTTTGAAAAAAAGCTTCAAACCGAAGCGGCAGCCGAAGATATGTTTGCATGTATTTTAATTAAGTTTAAAGGAAACCACCCTTTTTGTATTTCAGGCGTATGAGTGTCACGCAGTTTTTGCTATCTCTTTCTGTGACCACATCCCATATTTTTTTAATCTTTTTATTGCGGTAAAAAAGCTGGCAGATACCGGCCACAGTTTCCCATTTGTTGTTGTCGTTTTCTACCAATACCCTGGTACCGCCACCGTTACAGAGCACATCGTCAAAACCCGCAGCGTTAATTTCGCCCCTCGCTACCGCTTCAAACCGCATCCGGAATACTTCGTCCGCAACGATCATTTTTGGTTTAGGTTCTTCCGGTTTTTTCTCTATCACCGGATCCTCTTTTTTTGGATCTTCTTTTTTGCCCATATCTACCGGAATAACAGGCGGCAATACCGGCGGTACAGACACCGGGGAACTACCACCACCCTTCGAGGACCCGCCGCCCGGGCTGGTGTTGATAGCAGGTGGCGGAGCAGCCAGCACGTTTATTTGCTTGCGGTACACTTTCGTCGGATCTCCATCAAGTTTCAATTCAAGAATCTGGGGGCCCTGTACAATAAAATTATAGCCGGCTGTTTCGGTATTCTGGGCTGGATAAATCGGCGAATTTAATATTGACCATTCATACATTTTTGCTTTTACGGTGCAGGTATAGGAAGCTGGAATACCGGCAGTAGGAGCGTCCTGGCCAATAATAGGATTTGTTTCCAAAACCCCGCCCGATTCAGTGCCCGTTCTCATTACAACAGGTTTTATATGCAGCGCAACGGTTTGTTTGCAATTGTCATTGCCGTTAACAGTGGCCGTAATGGTATAGTTGCCGTCACGAGTGTAGATGTGGCGGGCCGTATTTCCAATGTCGTCGGGTGTATGGTCGCCAAAATCCCAGGCTACCTGGTCGTCACTTTCTACCATCGCAGTAAAATTTACCGGGTCGCCGATGTAGAAATCTACTGATTTACCTGAGCTTACTGATGCGGACGTGATGGAAAACGGACTACAGGTTTCTTTTCTCGTTAGTTTAAACGCCAGCAGTCCAACCGCCAGCACACCGATTACAAACATAGTCGCCAGCACATTCTTGTCGATGCCGAAGCGGGTATTGGAGAGGTATTGATTTGTCTGTTGCATGGGATCAATGATGAAATGCCAAATAATTGTTTAGGAGTAAATCCATCGGCCTACTTGCCCTGGCTTATCTGAACAAGCTGTACCCGTAGTGTAGTGGCTTCGTTCTGGGCCCTGAAGAGTTCATTTTTGAGACCTTCTATCTGCTGCATGTATTTAGTCATGTCCATATTACTGCTCGTGGCATCCCGCAACTGTTTTTTTGCGAACTGGAGTTCTGTAAGATTCTGAATAATGTCAGTATAAGTTTTTTTGTTGATCGTAGTATCGGCGTTGATCATAGCACTGAGGCCTTTGATGCCATCAGTTATACGTTGGTCTAATAACTCAGCCTGAATTCCGGCTTTATTTACGGTGTCCAGGATCCCTTTGGTCTCCGCCATCTTCATCGAAAAGGTTTCTGCAAAGGTCTTTTCATTTTGCAGCAGCCCAATTTTTTGCTGCAGCTGCTGGTTCTGCTTGAATGGCACTTTCATGCCAAAAAAAACAGCTACACCGATAATCGCTATCGTAACCCCAAAAAAAAGCAGGAAGTTCATATAGGCCGATCTTCTCTCAGCCACATTTATCGGTTTCATTTCTTATCGTTTTATTTTTTTTAATCTTAAAATTCAGGTCACTGCTTAGTAACAAGTAGTAAGTAGTAAGTAACAAGTAGTAAGTAGTAAGTAGTAAGTAGCAAGTAGCAAGTAGCAAGTAGTATGATCATCCACTATTTGAAATCTTTCAGCAATAAACCCTTGAACTTGTAAACTCGTAAACTTGAGAGTGAAACCCTCAACCATAAACCTTGCTGTTACCCAAAAAACCTTCTCCTCGCTTTTTGCTCCGTACTGCCCTGGTTGCTGTTGTTGCCTGTTTGCTGTTCTTCCTTTACAAAAAAACCAACTTCTTTTCTCTTACCGATAAATTCCAGGTTACTGAGCGATTCGAAAAGTTTACCTGTAATCCGCACGAACCTTGCTATTTTTTCGATGTTCTGGTTCACGTCGTTATGATCATAGCGCAGCGTAGCAAGGCTGCTCAACATGCTTTCAAGTTCGCCTTGTTTTAGTTCGCACCATTCGCTGAGGTAATTCATTAGTTCATCTTTACCCGAGCCGATCCTGAGGTCAATGGTATTTTTCATCACCCGGGCCAGCGATGCAATATGCGATAGCAAAACTGCCGGCGACTGGTGTTGTACAAACCACCTCAACTGGGTAATAGTAGGTCCGAGGAAAAGGATGGTTCTGTCACAGAGATACATCACCAGTTCCGACAAATCGTTTTGCTGGCTCTTCTTAAATATTTTCTGAACAATCACTGAGCATTTCATTTCAAGCTGGCCAAAAAACTGGTCTATTTCACTCAGGAGGTTGGCCAGGTCGGGGTGGGCATTTATGGTATAGCAGGGAGGAATATAACCTTCATCATTCACCACGCTGCTGCCATTGATCAACACTTTGCCTACTGCCAGGGCGTAGGGATTGTTGGCAAATTGTTTATAGGCACTCTCACCAATCACCTGAAGTTCATAATGCCCTTGCACATAAGGAAAACGTGGTGGGTTTTCGGCTGTGTCGGGGCTGCCGGTCGGTTGCCGGTTAAATGGGTTGGCAATTAAAAATATCCAATAGGTGCGCTCTCCGGAAGTGGCTGCAAACTCAAAGGTGGTTGCTGGCAGGTTACCCGAACCAGATTGCGCTGCCATTCCCAGTCCTGGAACATTAATTCTTATACCGCCGCTCGTAACAGCCTGGCAATTATGCACCGTGGCCCTGATCGTATTTTGATTGTCCAGGGCAATTTTCACATTAAATGTTTCACCACCGTCGGCAGCCGGTGGTAAAACTCCAAACTGCACTGCTGAAAGCTGCATGGATGCGAAATCCTGCATAGCACCAAGGGACGCATTGTCCTGGGCTATAAACAGGTCCTTGTTGATCTTCATGCCATCTACCCAGTTTACCGGGTAGTGTTTCAGATTATCCCTCATTGGTTTCCTGGTTTGGTTGGTTATTAAAATGTTCGCAGATGATCACTGAATTCTCCCGCACTTTGTTTTCCCTGATAGTGATTTGGGGATCTAGCACCTTGCTTCGTTGGTACCACCTGGGTTTGAGACGAAAATACCAGATCAGCGGCAGCTTATGCTCCCCGGCAATTTGTATCGGCGTTTCACTTTGAAGTTCGTTATAATCGTTGATAAAATGATAGAATAAATCGCCTAATGTTATTGATTCAGGGGTTTTGGCCCGGAAATAGGTTCGCTTGGCATCGGTCATTTTTTTTGGTATTTCAAAGCCAATAACAAGTAATTTTTCATTGGGATTGTCCTCTGGCGGATCGATAGGATTATTGACGGGGTACTCCCAACTTTTGTACATAGGGTAGGGAATTTTATAAGCGGCCTCGAAACTGTAGTTCATCAAAACGGGTAGCATAAAAAACAGGCCGGCGAATAGCAGCGGATAAAACAGGAAGGTTTTATCAATCACAAAAAACTGTAATGCTGCAAAAGCAACCACTGCTATTAGCCCCATAGCAAATACAAACAGCCATTCCGCCATTACCACTTTATTTTTTTCTTCATCTACTTCATAAATGAACTTTTTGTGGGCATATGCCTGGTGAATTCCACCAAATAATAGAAAAATGAAAGACATCACCCAAAAAAGCAGGAACAATTCTTCCAGCAGCGACACCGCCAGGTAAATGCTGCCCGCACAAAGCAGCGCCGTGACGATTCCTATTACAATTGGCTTTTTACCAAACGACTTAAAGCTCTCGGAAAAGCTTTGTGCCATCGTAATTAAACCGATGCCGGCGACAAGCCCGCTGGCCATAATGATCGTAAATATTTTTGTCGTTGTCTGCATGTTTGGCCTGAGAATTATATAGTAAAGCCATAACCCAATATTGGATCAGCTTCACCCGCTTTTGAATCTTGCGTTTCGTATTGAAACAACACGTCTATTTCTATCGGTAAAAAAATATCTGTAAAAAAATCAAGCATCTTGCTAATATAACCCTTAGCCGTATACAACGCCATTTTATGTGGCGGAATTTGGTGGAGGGTAAAAACCCAACTCATGCCAGCCTCCCAAAAATGATTGCCAATCACCGAGTCCTGGCCTAAAATTACTTCTTCCATTTGCATAGAACCCGTCTTCACTTCCTGCATTTTCAGCTGCACGGCTTTTGCAGATACCCTGCACTCCATCAGCATTTGCATGGCCTTGGCTGTCAACTTCATGTCGCCTTTTATAAGGTAGGCCCATGGCATGATCCCCGACAAAATAGCAGCTGGCTCTTTGGGGATACTGCCCGGGATGCCCCAAAAGATATAAGGATCCTCAGCCACATTACCCCATAAAATGCTTTGCATCATTGCACGTTCCTGCTGTTCTACTTCAGTTGCATAACCCACCATTTCCTGGTCGAACGGTTTAAAAAAAAGCCTGGCCTTTTTTTCTTCTTCCTTGAGCCGCCTGCTGTCGCCCACCATGCGGCTGAGATCAGTACCGGTGTTGGTGTTCATCGGTTGGTGAAAGAGGCCTTCGGGCAAAACATCATAGATGCTGTCCCGGTTAATATCAATGGTTACCTGACGGCCTGTATGTGCATCTGAGTCGTTAAAACTAACCTTGTCCACATCTTTGCGATATAGCTTTCTAAAGCTGCTTTGCTGGTTGATGATGAACTGATCAGACGTACACCCATTGATCAAAAGTTCAGTCAGCAAAGACTCTGCATTAATTTCGGCATATTTTTCAAACCTGATATTGTCTTTTGCTGCGGGCATATTTTATGTCAAAGTAATTGTTATTATCAAACACCAGTTGCCGGTTACAAGTTACCTGTTGCCAGTTGCGGGTACCTGACTTTAAGTTTACCAGACCCTCAATCCCGATACATCTCTCAATCATCTTTTGCTGATCCCCGCTGGCCACTCTCCACTTTCTATTCGCCACTCACTTCCATTGCGCATTTTCATCGAAAATATTGTTTTTGAGCAAAACTGGTTCACCCTTTGTCAACCTTCCAACCGGTATTCCCTTAACGCTGGCGGCATCGCATAGCGTCACGTCGTGACCATAGCCCAGGTCCACATATACCTTGCCGTCTATAATCCATCCCGCGCCTTTGAGCACGGTTTCTTTTTTGGCAAACCCACCTTTTACAAAAAGGTCCTCATTGAGGCTGATGGACACAAAATCGCCATCCCGAAAGTTCTTATATTTTCCGCTAATATGCCCTGCCACAAATTTGGGTTCAGTTTTTTTCTCCACCAGGTTTTCCAATACCTGTACTTCCATTTTCTCAAATACTTTTTCATCTACTTCGGTATCCCTCAGATCGGGAAGTTTCTTCTGCGGTGCGGTTGAAAACACATTATAACCAAAGCCCTTCATGTATAATTCCGGGTATTCGAAGAGCTCTTTTACGGCGATAATCTTGTAAACATAGATAGATGTTTCGGGATTGAGGTTCATCGTGAAATAATCCGTCCCCTGTTTTTTTACGGCTTTGGAAACATTGCCAATGCCAAAATTGTAGGCTGCAGCGGCCAGCACCCAGGAGGCCACTTTATTCAGGCGGATAAGCAGGTTGTAATTGTCTTTGAGCACTTTACACGCAGCTATAGTAGATTTTTGAAAGTCGTCCCGTTCGTCGTAACCGCCATCTACCGACAATCCTTTTTCTCTTCCTGTAGCCGGCATAATTTGCCAAAACCCTCTTGCGCCTACTGCAGATACTAGTAAGTTGAATCCACTTTCTACTACCGGCAGGTATTTGAAATCTTCCGGAATACCCATTAATTTAAGATACCCTGCCACATAGGGGAAAAAGGTTTGCGCTTTGGCCCGCAGCGACGCGAGGTTAATATTGGGTATTTGCCGGCGGATAATATCCATCAATTTGTTCGCTACAAAATTGTTCGAGACGGGGATGCGTTCACCGCAAAAAAAAATTTCGTGCTGTGCTTCAGCTGTTTTTTTCAGCGAGATGAGCGATGCCACCATGGAGAAAACCAGTATCGTTTTTTTTGCAAACATGTGCTAATCAGGCTTATTCATTTTTTTGAGATATAGGTCGGTAGGCAACACCAGTTCAAGCAGTATTTTCTTTAAACGATCACCCATCGTCAGGATCAGCTGATCGTCTTCTTTTGCATTAATACCAGGCAATGCATACACAATAGTGCTTTCGGTTTTTGGCGCCAGTACCGGGAATGTTGTAATGTAAGACGGATATATTTTAAGCATCGTGGTGTCTGCCGCACGGTACCAGCTAAAGTTAATGGGGCCTACGAGGTAGTCGCTATCGGAGCGGTTTTTTATATGCAGTTTCAAGAAACAATTCACCCCGCTGAACTTAATATCTTCCAGCACAAAACTCACATTGTCCGAACCATCCGACTGGAGATTCAGGTTCGGCTTTTCTGCCAGCATCGGGTAGCTAACCATGCTATTTTCAAGGGTGTCTTTTGCGTTAAGATACCTGTAGTTAAGGTTTTGACCGGAAGGAGGCTGCTCAAAAAGAAATCTTGGATATTTTTTGAATAGCTCCATGTGGGTATAAATTTTCGGCAAGGCCGCAATAGAATCTGCCACCCTTTTTTTGCGTGCTACTTCGGCTTTGATCGCCATTTCTTTAGCAATGGCGGCCTGCCTTGCTTCTTCTTCCATCAGGGCCTTTAATGCCTTCGCAGCTGCGATTGCCGCTTTTTTGTCGTCTATTTCTTTCTGTATTTTGGCGGCCTTTTCTTCCCGTGCCAGCCGGGCCGCTTCATCTTTTTTATCCTGTATAGCTTTTGCTGCAGCTGCAGCTTGTTTGGCTTTTTCTACATCTTCAGCTCTTTTGGCGGCGAGTGCAATTTTGGCATCTTCTAGTTTTTGCGCTTCCAGTTTGCGTTTCGCTTCAGCCATAATCTTTGCGTCTTCAATCGCTTTACGGTCTTCTTCGGCCTTAGCGAGCCTGGCAGTTTCGTCTTTTTGCTCCTGGAGTTTGCGGACTGCTTCCGCTTTTAGCCGCGCTTCTTCCAGTGCTTTCTGCTCTTTTTTAGTGGTGGCCAATTTGGCCAGCCGGTCTTCTTCCGCCTTATCGGCCGCTATTTTTTTCTGGGCATCTGCTTTTAGTTGGGCTTCTTCCCGAGCCCTGGTTGCTTCCTGGTCTTTAGCCAATTTCGCCAATCGTTCTTCCTCCACCTTTTGTGCTTTCAGCAGTTTCCCTGCTTCATCGGCAAGCCTGGCGTCCTCGATGGCCTTGTTTTGTTTGGCTATTTTTTCGGCTTGTGCAATCCGGACTGCTTCTGCTTTTTCCGCCTTTAATGCATTCGTTTTTTCTTCTTCTGCTTTTAGCCGGTCTATTTCTTTTTGCAGCTTCGCGGCATATTCAGCTTTTGCCAAATTTGCCTCCGCTTCCTTTTGTATTTTCAAGGCTTTTGCTGCCTCATCTTTCGACGCGGCTATCTGGGCACTTGTTTGGGCTTCCTTATTTTTTTTATCGTCTTCGGCTGCTTTCAGCGCTGCTGCGTCAGAAAGGGCTTTTCTTTTGGCTTCTTCGTCGGCCGCAGCTTTGTCGGACGCAGCCTGGGCTCTCGAGGCTTCGAGAGCTTCAATTTCTTTTTCCCTCTTTTCCAGCGCCTTCTTTTCCGCCTTGGATAACTTTGTGGGGTCAACCGCAACTGGGGTCGTTTCTTCGGGAGGTGTATAGACGGCCGGACCTGCTGCCACCAATTTCTTCAATTCCTTTAAATCAGAGAAATCGTAGAACAGCTTTATTTTATTGACATCTACTTTTTTTATAAACTCTATCACAAAAAGGTGGGCCCTTTTGCCCTCGGTGATGTAGAGATTGGTATTTGTTGGGGCGTCGCCGATTGTTTTAATTACAATAGAATTATCGTTGTCCCTCAACTGACAGGTATAGCTGTCTCTGGTTCCAAAATCATACTGGCTTACCGGCGAATTGAACTTGAGCACCGTTAGCGATTCAGCCGATACCTGTATTTTTTCACCTTTTATATTTTGCCCCATTACACAGGAAAAGCTACACCATACAACTACTATAGCCACGCAAGCGAAATATGATTTTTTTCTGATCATTGATATATTACCAGTTGGTTTGTAAAAAGAAAAAACTAAAAGTGGCAGAGCTGCTGTTGCTGACACCGTTAGTTTTTACATATAATAAATGATCCTATGCTTTCTGCTGGTCATAATCCGTATCCCAGCTATTTCCATCATCACCTTTCTGGCCTTCCATTTTTATCATAAAGTTCTTAGCCGGGAAATAAGGTTTCATATGGATGTCCAGGTGTATCTTATCTTTTTGTACCGGATCTTGTTCGAAGCGGCGGATGGTAAAATCTTCGATGAGCTTATCGGGACCTGTAATGCTGTCAAGAAATTTTACAATCTGGCCCATCAGGTCTTTGCGGGTATTGGCATTAAAGTTCTCAAACGCACGACGGTTAAGGAAGTCCATCATTACTTTGGTAACATAATCGAACACACGTACTACGGAGTAGGTTTGCAGGCCCAGGTTATCCCCATTAAATAATGTTTTTGCGGAGAAGGCCATCACCTTGCCATATTCTTTCACCATTGGTACGAGCCCCATTTTTTCGATATTGGCAATTTCACTTTTCTTCATGTCGAACTTAACCCCGTCGACTTCATTCATAGAACCAAACTTTTTACCGGCTGTTACCTGGCTCATAAGCGTCTTGTAAATTTTGCCGCCAAGCGAACCAGATGCCGGAACATATAAATCATCTTCTTCTCCCAGTTCTTCAAATTTTCCGCGCCCAACCAGCCAGTTGCAGGCCATCATTACATTGCTTTTGTATTTGTCGCCACTGGTAAGATTGGCCATTTCAAACATTTCCATTACATCGTCCGGTGTATCCAGGTGTTCAAAATCAGTGACCATCATCACTTTGTTTTCGTGCGCCATCTTGGCCCATTTTTCAACTACTTTATTTGATCCCAGGTAGCCTGGCAGAATCATTAAGCTATAATTATTCCGCAGGTCAAGCCGATCATAGCTCATCTTAAGTTCTTCCGCAACGGTATCAATAAAACGGGTATTGTCGAGATCCTTCAGCTGATCCAGTTCGCAGTTGATAAAGGAAACATTTTTTAATTTGTCGCTTTCAGCGTTTTTGAAAAACAGGGCAACATTCCGGTAGGAGCGTTCCAGGTCCAGCGATTCTTCTACTGCTTTTGAGAGATTTTGCTCTAGCACACGTTGGCTTGTAGCCGCCTTTTTTTCGCAAAGGTCCACCATCTCCGAAAGATCATCACTTGATTGTAGCACATCGGCCCATACTGCAAGGGCTTTTTGTAGTTTTTCCCGTTCTGCTTTTTTCTGTGATTCGCTTAAAAATATATTACGCCTGGCTTTGCGTTCCGGGTTAAGGTTTTGCGTACCCTCAATGGAGGCCTCTATCAAATCGAATCCACCAAATTTGGCCAGTTTTTCTGCACTGGTTTTTAAATGTTCCAGTGGGTTGCCAATTGGTTTTACTTCCCTTTCCATGGCCGGTTGTTCTTGTGGGGCACCTTGTAATTGCTGTTCGCTCATAAAGTGATTTTTAGTGGTTTTTTGGGAATTTTTTTTATGGGATAAAGCTTTGAATCAGGTTTTCGGCCTCCGGTGCGGATTCTGATAATTTATCCATAGCTTTTTGTTTTAGTGCTTCTGCCTGTTGTTGAGCGGCATCCTTTATTTTTTCTTCGGCGGCCTGTTTTGCTTCCCCGGCTTTTTGTAAACCGGCATCTTTTAATTCAGCCGCTTTTTCCTGTGCTGCCTGCTGTGCTTCCTGCGCTTTCTCCTGTGCTTGTTGTTTTACTTCTCCTGCTTTATCCTGAGCGGCCTGTTGTGCTTCTTGTGCTTTCTCTTGTGCAGCCTGTTGTGCGCCTTCTACTTTTTCTTGCGCGGCGGCCTGTGCCTGACCTGCTTTTTCCTGTGCGGCTGCCTGTGCTTCGCCCGCTTTCTCCTGCGCTGCCTGTTGTGCTCCTTCTACTTTTTCCTGTGCGGCTGCCTGTGCTTCGCCCGCTTTCTCAGTGGCTGCCTGTTGTGCCTCACCTGCTTTTTCCTGAGCGGCTGCCTGTGCTTCACCCGCTTTCTCAGTGGCCGCTTGTTGGGCTTCACCGGCTTTCTCCTGGGCAGCTTGTTGTGCGCCTTCTACTTTCTCCTGCGCGGCTGCCTGGGCTTCACCGGCTTTCTCCTGGGCAGCTTGTTGTGCGCCTTCTACTTT
>JBDSXW010000022.1:0-170793 GCA_039925965.1 Chitinophagaceae bacterium | reverse complement strand
CTACCAGCCGATAGTAAGCGGCAGTGTTATTAATAGCGGGATTATGCCTAAAGGAAACCTTTAAATACATGGCTGCAAAGCTAAAAAAGGGTTCCGGACTTCGAACACCCCCCTGTGTACTACAAACTAAATTCAAAAGCAAAACCCTTTACCAGCAACGATTGTAACTCAAATAGCATCAGAAAATCATGAAAAATAACCGAAAATTGACTGTTTTGCTGCAACTTGGGTTAAATTCGCCCCCATTCAAGTAAATCGAAAACAAATAACACTATGAGTTACATCGCAAGTATCCACGCCAGGCAAATATTAGACAGCCGTGGCAATCCTACCGTAGAAGTAGACGTATTAACCGAAGAAGGCATTTTAGGTCGTGCTGCCGTACCAAGTGGCGCCAGTACCGGCATTCATGAAGCAGCAGAGCTTCGCGATGGCGACAAGAAAAAATACGGTGGTAAAGGCGTGTTGAAAGCAGTAAAAAACGTCAACGAAACCCTTGCGCCCAACCTCCTTGGTATGGATATCGCAGACCAGGCAGGTATCGACCAGTTGATGATCGACCTCGACGGAACGCCTAATAAAAGTAATCTTGGCGCAAACGCTATACTTGCAGTGAGTATGGCTGCGGCTAAAGCTGCTGCCGAAGAGAGTGGCCTCCCATTGTACCGCTATATCGGCGGTACCAATGCGAAGACCATGCCCGTGCCGATGATGAATATCCTAAATGGTGGAGCGCATGCGGATAACAAAATCGACTTCCAGGAATTTATGATCGTGCCTGTAGGTGCTGGCAGCTTTAGCGAAGGCTTGCGTTGGGGCGTGGAAATATTTCATGTGCTGAAAACCGTTCTGAAAAAGAAAGGCTTTAGCACCAATGTGGGTGACGAAGGTGGTTTTGCGCCCAACATCCAAAGCAACGAAGAAGCCATTGAAACCGTGTTGGAAGCCATTACTGCCGCTGGTTACAAAACCGGCAGCCAGATTGTGATCGCCATGGATGCCGCTAACAGCGAGCTGTGGGATGCTAAGAAAAAGAAATATGTTTTTCATAAAAGTGATGGCAAGATCATGAGCAGCGAAGAGCTGGTGAACTATTGGGCCAGCTGGGTAAAACAATACCCGATCGCCAGTATTGAAGATGGTATGGCAGAAGACGATTGGGCTGGCTGGAAAATGCTGACCGAAGCAGTTGGTACCAAATGCCAATTGGTGGGCGACGATCTTTTTGTGACCAATGTTGAGCGTTTAAAAACAGGTATCGATAAAGGCATCGCCAATGCACTGCTGGTAAAAGTAAACCAGATCGGAACCATCACCGAAACCATCAATGCCGTAACCATGGCGCAGCATTCCGGTTACAATACGATCATGAGTCATCGCAGCGGTGAAACCGAAGACGTGACCATCGCCGACCTCGCCGTGGCGCTCAACTGCGGGCAAATTAAAACCGGTAGCGCCAGCCGCACGGACCGGATCGCAAAATATAACCAGCTGATCCGTATAGAAGAGCAACTGGGCGACATCGCTTATTACCCTGGTAAGAAATTGAAATTCGGCAAGTAAATCAATTCCACTTAATTTATCGATAGGGCCTCCTGATCTTTTCAGGAGGCCCTTATTGTTTTTACAGATCGTTATAAAAGCAGGAGTAACCCGGTATTTCAGCTGTATTGAGTGCCGTTGTCTATTGTTATGCAATTATTGAATTCTATGGCGGGACAACGATTTTAAAGGTCAGGATCGGTTCCCGATAGACCTTCCGATAGCGTAGGCCATTGGACCTTAATGCAATAAACAAACTGAAAATTAAACAAGAATTAATGCGCAGGGGTTCCTGCATCCGCTGCAATCGCATACCCGTCTTCAGAACACCATGGCATCGCCTGCGATTCATAGCGGGCGAAAGCCAAGGCCCGGTAGCTGAATATTCTTTCGGTATCGATCAAATGTTGCAGGATGTCATTGACTGCCCACTTGCCCCGGGCATCGGAACCAGCCATTTCTATGGCATCCAAAAGCTATCAGCAGTCGATCAAAATTTCACAGTGTTTAATTGTTTGTCAACAAGGAGGCCATCAACGAGCTTCAGATCCAGCGTAAGCATGCGCTTCGCCTTCAGCTTTATAATAAACACATCCATGGTTCCCGACAGCACCGGCTGGTCGCCAACATTTACAAAAGTGGGATAAAGGGCTTTAACCCCATTACTGTGCAGCCGGTCGTTGGTCATGTTTTGCATAGCCTTCGTGTTGATAGGTGTTAATCCAACAAATTCAACGTCCTGTGCATTATAGGGCAGTGCAAAGCTGATTGCGTTTACCGCCTTCAGACCAATTCCTGTTACTTTTAATTCAATCATTTCGCCTTTATTGTATTGTTGTTTTGCCGCGCTCATTTCTATTTTGCCGGCCAACGCTACTTTCTGTTCTGTACCTACGCCGCCATCCATTTGGGTAGTTACGGTCGAAATATCATAGGCATCTATCAGGCCATTGCCGTTAATATCTCCCTTGCTTATATAGCCGTCAAAATCGCCGTCGCCTTTTCTGAGGCCGGTATAATTGATATAAGAGGTAAGGTCGTTGTTGTCAATTTTCTTATCGTTATTAATATCCCCAGGAATAATACTGACGGAACCCGGAACCTTAAACACATAGAGCTCGCGGCCAGAACCATAATTACCGACGGCGTCGGTGACTTTCAATTTGACATAACGTGCTGTTGGGTGGTCGCGCAGTAAAAACTCTTTGGTATCGCCGTTTTTTGCCCACTCAAATGGGCCTGCATCCGTCCAGTTAATATTGTTCATGCTGTAGGAGATCGCTCCTTTCAGCAAGATCCCATTGCCGCGGCTTCGTGGCAGGTATTGAATTTTTTCCAGTTGGTTTACAGATCTCAGGTCCATTACAAGCTCAAAAGGAATTGCCTTTTGCCCATATTCAGTATGCCACATACTGGTTTCGTCAAAATCGAATAAATTGGAGATTTCAGATCCTTCCTCTGCTGTTGCTGTTTCATGGCCGCTAATATTCTTAATCGCAAATTCCAGCGGGTTTACTTTTGTTTTGGCCGAAAACGATATCCAGTCCGACCTGCGCGTTTTGTTTACTGACCGCAGTTTAAACGTGTAATTTGTTTCGGGCACCAGGTCTTCAAATGCCAGGCCCGTGCTGGAAATGGTACTATACATCTGGCCGTTAAATACTATTTCATAATAATCCGCATTGGGAACTTTGTTCCAGGTCGGCTTCAAGCTATAGGCCTGTGAATTAGAGTCTACCAGGCCTGCCTGTTTCGGGGCAGCCAAGCTCCCGGATGATTTGAGGAGCCGATCGGCGGCGTCAAGACGGAAACCATTTACCGTAAGCGTTATACCATTGCTGGTAATATCGATCGCCGCCAGTTTTATAAGCAACTGTGGGTTTTTAGTAATGACTACTTTTTCAAATGGACTGCCTTTCGTTGCAAACTCGTTTAGGTTAGGTGCCGGGTCAAAATAATATACATTGGCGGCGGATAAAAAGTCGGCTTTGGATGTTGCTTTCTTGAGCGCCACCGGCTTTTTCCCCACCAAAACAATTACACCAGTAGGTTGTTGGCTTACATTGATATGAAATTCAGTCACCTTGTTTTTTATAAAGCCAGTGAAGTTGCCTTTTGACGGGTAAATGGTGATGGTAGCTTTGTTGTTTTCTGCTGATGATTCAATAAGGGTGGTGGCTCCTGCGCCGTTTTTATAGGCTTCAGTAAGTCCGTCATCCTCGTATTCGGTAAAGGATGTGTTGCCAGCAGGATACAGTTGATAAATTCGTAAACCCTTGTTGATCTCTGTAACATTATTGTTGGCGTTGGCCATTGGAATGATGGCACCGTTTTTTATAAACACCGGTAGTTTCCAGATGGGCGCATTAAAATTGTTAATAATGCGATCGCCTTCGTACCGCTCGCCGGAGAAGTAATCTATCCAGGTTCCTTTTGGTAAATAGATGCCGTTACGAATATCGTTGCCTTCTTTGGGGTAAATGTTTTCCACTGGAAATCCCTGGCATTTATTACCGGGTTCTTCCCGCCAAAAATCCCATCCATATCCGAAGTAATATTGGGCTGCCCCGACAGACCTGATCCCAGGTAAGTAGGAATATGAAAGCGGATATATTCCCATGCACCACCTGTCTGGTCGCCAGACCAAACGGTTCCATAACGTTGTGTACCGGCCCATCCATCTAAGGAAATAATAAATGGCCGGGCAGCATTGCCATATTGCGGTATAATGTGGGCTGCGTCTGCAACGCCATTCAATCCAAATGAGTAACCCCAGCCCACCCAGGCTACATCGGTTTTGAATACCCGAACGCCGGCTACGCCTACTTCCTTTATAATATCCCGTTGACACCATCATTCCTGCGCCAGGCTATTTGCCGAAAGCCCATATAAACAGTGTTCCCCTGCGCTATGTAAGCTCTCAGCCTTATATTTCATTGCAGCAGCTTGTTAAGGGCAATGCAGCTGGTACTTATATACAGGAATCCACTGGCGAACCGGGTACAGAGCAACCCATCTTTATTCAAGGTATTGCAGCACCGCTGCTTAGCAAACGCGAGCTATACGACCAGCAAGCCGTGGTGTATCTAAATGGTGTGCCGCTTACGCAGGATAATCCATTTGCATACGAAATTCAGAAATATGATTTCAACCGAATTGGTACTGCTACCAACCTCCTCGCAACCATTAGCCCCAGTAATATCGAAAGCATTGAAGTGATCAAAGACCCGGTAACACTGGCTTCCCTGGGGCCACTGGCTGCAAATGACGTTATCTGGATTACTACAAAGAATGCCCACTCCGGGCTCCGTGAAATCAACGTGAATGCATACATGGGCGTTACCGGCAAACCCGCTATCACTCCCGTGAACGCAGCCTGCGAAAATAGTTTCCGCCGGCCTTTCTACGATAAATATGGTTCCGTGATTGACAGGCTAAACTACGCACCTTACTTGCGCGACAGTACCAATGGCGATTATTACGGTGCCGCTAATTGGGATGGCCTGTACTACAGCAACCCGATGCTGTATAGTGCCGATCTCAGCCTTACCAGTGGTTCTGATCGGGCCAACTTCCGCTTTTTCACCAGTGCCACCAAAAATGCGTCCAGTGCTGATAAAACCAATATTAACCGGTATACCGGCTCGTTCTTCATCAACGTAGCGCCGATCAAATGGCTGATGGTGTCGAGTGTGATTAACTGCAACCGCCTGGACCGTAACCGTAATCGCAATATTCGCGACCGGCTGGCCGAACAGCGGTATATACCAGACTTAACAAACCCGCTGACGCCCAATAAAAACCGGTATGGTAACTATCTCAATGAATTTGATAAGGCTATTGATAACAACGTATCCAATGTTATACAGGGCTACGTGGCTATTGCTGCAAATATTAATAACATCAAATACAAGGGGAGAATTGCATTTGATTACAACGAAGGGATCCGCGATGCCTTCTGGCCTGCGACCCTGCTGGAAGGCAACAATTTTGTTTCCAGCTATTTTGGTTACAACCAGCGCTTTATGGCCAGCAATACACTTGGCTACGAGTTTGGACTTGGCGGCAATCAGAAACTATTGATTGAAGGCGGTCAGAACTTCCAGGCGGATATATATAAATTCGATTATGCCTATGCTTACAACGGCCCCAACGATTTTATTAAGATCAACGTGGTAAATGGCGATCCCAATAATGTCAACTATCTCATCCCGACTGGTTTTGCGGTATATTATTTCCCCAGTAAAATGCAATCACGGCTGGCCTCATTCTTCGGAAATGCTACCTATAGACTGGGTGAAATATTAAAAATAAATGCTGTTGTAAGAAGGGATGGTTCCTCTAATATGCAACCCGATCATCGCTGGTACACCAGTTATTCTGCAGGTGCAGAATGGAATATCAAACAACATTTACTAGCCAATTCCAAAAAAATAAATGACTTGTCGCTGAGTGCATCCTGGGGACGCCTGGGCAAGTCACTCAGCGACGATCGCTTTAATGCCGGCCCGCATTACCGGGTGGATTTAGGCTGGGGCGCCGAACCTACATTGGGCTCTTACGCTGATATTCCGGGCGTTTCCCGCCCGTATACAAATGGATGGGTAGGTTATGGTATTCCATGGGCTTACAACGAAACTACCAATATCGGCGTTCGCTTCGGCACCTGGCACAATCGCCTTAAACTGGGGCTGGATCTTTATAACCGCGACGACAAGGACCAATTACTTCCGGTGCCCGTTGCAGCGGAGTGGGGTTATACCGGTGCTTACAAAACCGGGATGGCTGTTAACAATATGGGGGCAGATCTCAAAATTGCTGCCGACCTCATTCCTGCAGGCAAACAGGCATTTAGCCGGACGGTCATAGCTAATGCAACCTACAACAAGAATAAGCTGAAAGCTTTGCCCGGCGGACTTTCAGAGCTAATCATCGGAAATACCAAACTGGCCGTTGGCCAACCGGTTGATGCATTCTGGCTTTATGAGAATAAGGGCATCTACAATAACAATTCCGAGGTTCCCATTCACCAACACTTCGCCCCTGACCCTTGGCGGGGGTGCCGACCCTACCCAGGGTTTCTCCACTATCTATACCGCAGACGTAATGATTTTTAATACGGCGCTGACTGATGCAGAAATAGCAGGCGGTACCTGTCTTACTTATGTTACTGCGCATCCCAAGTACACTAACCTGATCGACTATTGGCCTGGCAACGATGGCTATGGCGGGCGTTTGAAAAACCAGGCTCCATTGGGTGCTGGTAAAGATTTCGTTTTGAAAGGTAGCTTTACCTGGGATGGATTAGCCGAATTGCCTTGTACAACTGCCCCCAATACCAGTACTAGAACAGTAAGCCAGTTGGTGAAATCAGTGGATGTAGTGAGCACACTGTTTTATTGGATGAAGGTAACACCAGCGGCCTCATGGGGATTGGAAGGATCGACCTGGCTATCGCAATACGAAATTGAATTTATTCCATTATAAGTGGGTGTCAAGGGAAAGGAAGCGGCTTCGGAAACGAGGCCGTTTTTTTTGGGCTGGGGATCGCTGCACATGAGTTCGCCAATTTAATATCCGTGGTGAGGTCAATAGGACAAATGGGAGCCGCGTGGTCAACGTAGCTGTCCGGATCCGTGAGGTTTCGTCCCTCGCTTTTTGTGGCCCTCAAAATTTACAGGCATCTTTGTGTTGGCTTTATTATTGTGGCCGTTCCCATTATGCTTTTACGAATACACCCCGAAGACCCGCAACCGCGGCTCATTAAACAAGTAGTGGACGCCCTGCAAAAGGGAGGCGTCGTTATTTATCCTACCGATACCATTTATGGATTGGGCTGTGATATCACCCAGCACAAGGCGATAGAACGGATATGCAAAATCAAAAACGTAGATCCTTCGAAAGCCCAGCTCTCTTTTATTTGCCGCGACCTGAGTCATCTCAGCGATTATACCAAAAGTATTGGCACCCCCATTTACCGGCTGCTGAAAAGCTATTTGCCGGGGCCCTACACTTTTATTTTGCCCGCCAGCAAACAGGTACCACGAATTTTAGAAAGTAAAAAGTCTACGATTGGCCTTCGCATTCCCGATAACAATATCGCCATGGCCATTCTGGAAGGGTTGGGAAACCCGATCCTCAGCTCGTCTTTGCCAGGTGATATGGTGGAAGATTATACCGACCCGGAGATCATGTACGAACGCTTTGGCCACCTGGTAGATTTTGTGATCGATGGCGGGATGGGTGGCATGGAACCCAGTACGGTGGTAGATTGTACCGGGGAGGAGCCCGTTGTATTGCGCCAGGGCAAGGGCGAATGGAGGGAGTGAGTGTTAAAATGCAGGTTTACGGGTTTACGGGGCCCACGGGTTCAAAAGTTTTTCAAAGCAGTATCCACAAGTAAACACGAGCCCGATGAACAATATCATTAGTAAGCTTTGAAGTCGTAAACTCATGACCTTGTGAACCCGTAAACCCTATTCCTCCGCTTCCCGAAGCTCCAGCTCCAGTTGCAGGGGCTGAATATTAAAGCTTTTGCGGTGGTATTCACAGAGACCATGTTCTACGATGGCATTGCGGTGAGAAGCGGTGCCGTAACCTTTATTATTGATCCAGTCGTAGTGCGGAAACTGGTGGTGGAGTGCCTGCATAAAATCATCGCGGTAGGTCTTTGCCAACACGCTGGCGGCTGCGATGCTGGCATAAAGTCCGTCTCCCTTTATTATACAAAGATGGGTAACCGACCGGTAGGGCTTAAACCGATTGCCATCGATCAGCAGTAATTGCGGCTCGTGGAGCAACGCATCCAGTGCTTTGTGCATGGCCTGGTAGGTGGCTTGTAAAATATTAATCCGGTCTATTTCTTCATGACTCACCTGTGCCACCGCATAACCAATGGCTTCGGCTTCAATTACCGGCCGCAGGATATTTCTTTCGGCATGGCTTAGCTGCTTGCTATCGTTCAGCAGGGGGTGGTAAAAATCTTTGGGTAAAATAACTGCCGCGGCAAACACAGGACCAGCATAGCAGCCACGCCCTGCTTCGTCTATTCCGGCTTCTACCAGGTGGGGATCGTAAAAGGATTGCAGCATATAAGGATTCGAAAAAATAAAATTCAAACTTCTAAACAAAATTATTGCAAAGAGTTGTCAACATTAACTTTGCGGCCTCAATGAACCGTCGGCTTATGGAATCTGTTATAGTGGAGATGAGAAGCGAAGAACAACGTAAAAACAACAGGGCGGTAGCCATCTGGCTTTTGATTGGCGTGGGGATGACGGTCATCCAGATTTTACTCGGCGGTATTACGCGGCTTACCGGCAGTGGACTCTCCATCACCGAATGGAATGTGGTAACGGGTGCCCTGCCACCCATCAGCGAACAGCAATGGCTGGCGGAGTTTGGCAAGTACCAGCAAACGCCGCAGTATCACCTCCTGAATTCGGATTTTAACCTGCACGATTTCAAATTTATTTTTTTCTGGGAATGGTTCCATCGCCTCTGGGCCAGGCTGATCGGAGTGGTTTTCGCGCTTGGGTTTGTCTATTTTTTGTTTACCCGCAAGTTTCAAAAAGCCATGGTGAAACCATTGCTGATCCTCTTTCTTTTGGGTGCGCTGCAAGGTGCAGTAGGTTGGATAATGGTTGCCAGCGGCCTCGATGGCGATGCGGTATATGTGAAGCCTACCCGCCTGGCTTTGCATTTTATTTTTGCCCTGTTTCTGCTGGCGTATACATTCTGGTTTGCCCTGCAATTATTGGTTCCAAAAGAGCAGGTGGAACGGCAAGTTTCTTTAAGAAAATATAGCGTGGTTATCTCGATTGTTTTAGTTTTTCAATTGGTATATGGCGCCCTGATGGCCGGTAACAAAGCAGCCACGGCCGCACCCACCTGGCCGGATATCAACGGGCAGGCAATACCCATGGGCATGTACAAAGAAACAGACGGATTTCTCAATTTCATCAACAACAAAATACTCGTGCATTTTATGCACCGGGGTATGGCTTACCTCTTATTATTGCTGGTCATCATCTGGAGCATCAAGGCCTTTAAAGTACGTGGCACCCGCTTTTTTAATAGGACAAAATGGCTGCCGATGGGCGTTATTTTTTTACAAGTGTTGCTCGGTATCGGCAGTGTGCTGACCAGCACGCGGATCGTACCGAATCGTTGGGGAGCGTTTGAATGGATAGCACAGCTGCACCAGTTTTGCGGGATGCTATTTTTGTTGGTGATGGTCTGGATGTTGTTTATCAATGCTGCTGTAAAGAAGTCAAGTTTTTAAAACTTGACTTCTTTACATAAATTCGCAACACTAATACAAATAGTAATCACCAACATCCTGGATCAACAACTACAAGATTATTTTTCAATGTTGAATGAATCAGAAAAGAAGTCTGTATTGCTTCTTTTAAAAACGTTTTTGAGTAGCCGGAGAGAAGTGTCTGGTCGGATAAGTATCGATCAGTACAATATTGAAATCGCTGAAGCGCTGGCACAGGAATCTGTCGGCAATTATATCACACAAGATGAAATGGAAAGGCGGGCTGCTAAATGGTAAGGGATATAAGGTGGCCGCTGGCTGCTCAAAACCAATTAGAAAAAGCCTATAAATATATCCGACAATTTTCTTTGCAAAATGCGAAAAAAGTACGACTTGATATTTTAGGGTTAGCATCCAGCGTAAAAATTTGCCAATTACCCGAAAATGTATCCGCCGGATAAATACAAAAAGACAACAACGGAAGTTTTCGGGCATACGAGATTCATCGCTATAGAATTGCCTATCAGATTAAAGAGACCGCAATTATAATCGTAAGAGTAAGACACGCCATTATGGAACCGAAAGCCTATTAACCAGTTAGGATCGCTATCAACGATTTTGTCCTAACTTGACCGGGTAAAACTGTTTCATGCAACGAACGTTTGTGAGCGACCTCTCAAAAAAGACCTTCCCCCTTTCAGAAAAAATAACGTGCAGATCAATAAGATCCAACGTAATGGAAGCGATCAAAAAGGATGTGCCCGAATTCAAAGAAGATGGTGTCATTTCTATCAACGAGCTCAATCAATACCGCTACAAATACATCCAGCAAAAACTCTCTTCCGAAATAGGAGACCTTACTTCGCTGGAAAAAGATGTGTTGAAAAACCTGGAGTCGGGCTCCACGCTTACTGATAAATTGCAAGAAGACGACAATAAGGACGACTTTACTTTTGGCCAGCGCCTGGCCGATAAGATTGCTACATTCGGCGGTAGCTGGACGTTCATACTGTCCTTTCTCTTTTTCATTCTTGTCTGGATCTGTACCAACGTTTTTTTAATGATGAGAAAGCCGTTTGATCCATACCCTTTTATCCTGCTCAACCTGATACTCAGCTGCCTTGCGGCTTTGCAGGCGCCGGTAATTATGATGAGCCAGAACAGGCAGGAGGAAAAAGACCGGGAACGCAGCCGGAACGACTATATGATCAACCTGAAAAGTGAGCTCGAAATTCGCATGCTGCACGAAAAAATGGACCACCTGATCATTAACCAGCAGTCGGAAATGCTGGAAATCCAGCAGGTGCAGGTAGATATGATGAAAGAAATAATGGAGAAAATAGAACGTTTGAAGAAATAGCGAGTGGTGAGTAGGGAATGGCAATTGGGACTGCAAATTTTGAACCCCAACCCGCTGGCTACTCTCTACTTACTACTAGCCCCCAATAATTGTCAATGAAAAAATACCTGGCCGGGGTTTATTATTCCTTACCCATACAATTACTGCTGCTGCATTTTCGCAAGTACCAGGTGCTGTTGCTATTCTGGTATATTTTATTTGCGGTGGTGAATGGCAGTTTTATGGAACGCTTTGGGGTAAATAACCTGTACATGTCGCCGGAATACCTGGACCATGTGAATGCGTTAAGCACCGCTATGGTAGGTATTTCTTTCGCAGTATTCTTTATGAGCTGGAACGTAACCACTTTTATCCTCCACAGCAAGCACCTGCAGTTCCTGGCCACTACTTCACAGCCATTTTTAAAGTACTGTATCAACAACGCTATTCTGCCGGTGGTATTCCTTATTTTTTATGCAGTTAAAACCGTATCGTTTCAGTACTCACAGGAGCTGTTCGAAGTTTGGGAACTAGTATTTCTCGTAGCCGGCTTTTTATGCGGCTTCATACTTGCGGTGGCTATTGCATTTGGGTATTTTTTTGGCGCCGATAAAACCATTTTCCGCCTTATGTCAGCAGCCGTAAAAGACGAGTTGATCAGGCATAAAACCAAATATGAAAATGGCGATCACAAAAGCAGGAAGCATTACCTGCGGATTGATTGGTACCTCAGTGCCACTTTTAAACTGCGTAAACCAAGGGATGTGCAGCACTATACCCAGGATTTTATAGATCGCATTTTTAAGCAGCACCATATCGCCGCCATCATCTCGATCTTTATCGCCTTCGCATCGCTGATTACCGTCGGTTTCTTTCTTGACAATAAATTTTTCCAGCTGCCGGCAGCGGCGAGCATTACCGTTTTCTTTGCAATTCTGATTGCGGTAGCAGGTGCTTTTTCTTATTTCTTACAAGCCTGGGCCCTGCCTTTTCTACTCCTGCTATTTATGTTGCTGAATGTGCTGTACGAGCATGATGTTATCGACCCGCGTAATAAAGTATATGGCCTTAATTATGATAATTTGTCAGAACGACCAAGGTATGACCAGCAGGCCCTCTGGCAACTTAGTTCCGCCGAAAATATGCGGACCGACTCGCTTCATTTTATAGACATATTAAATCGATGGAAACAGCGGCAGGGCAATGCTTTGCCAGTGATGTATATCATCAGCACCAGCGGTGGCGGAACCCGGTCCTCTACTTTTACCATGGATGTTTTACAACGCATTGACAGCCTTACCAACGGTGGGCTGATGCCGCAAACAGCGTTGATCACCGGGGCTTCGGGCGGCATGATGGGCGCCACTTATTTCCGGGAATTGTATGCCGAAAAACTGGCCGGCAAAAACATTGTGATGACTGATGAGAAATATGTGGATGATATTGCTGCAGACCTGATGAATCCACTATTTTCTTCATTTGTGGCGAGGGATCTTATTGCGCCTGCACAGCACTTTAAAATGGGAAATCACCGCTATGTCAAAGATCGTGGCTATAGCTTTGAACAAAAGCTCAATAGCAATACCCGTGGCCTGCTGGACAAGCAATTGAAAGACTATGTGGTCGCCGAAAACAATGCCACGATTCCACTGGCTTTTTTCAATTCGGTTATTACAAGAGACGGACGCCGGATGACCATCAGCACCCAGCCTGCCAGGTTTATGATGCGGCAAATGTTTGACACCGCCGCGCTTGGTGCGGTCGATCCGGATGGCGTGGACTTTGTTTCTTATTTCGCCAAACAGGAGCCTTACAATATCCGCCTGCTGACCGCCCTGCGTATGAATGCAACCTTTCCGTACGTGCTACCCAATGTGTGGCTGCCCACCGACCCGGTTGTAGATGTGATGGACGCCGGATTCCGCGACAATACCGGGCTGGAAACGGCTATGCGGTTCATGTTTGTGTTTCGTAATTGGATAAAAGCGAATTGCAAAAGCGTGGTGCTGGTGCAGATCCGGGACAAAAAGCAAGGCGGGTGGGACAATATTCTGGATTCAAAAAATATTGCCGACCTGCTTACCAAGCCGGCTTTGCTTACCCAGCATAACCTATTTCGCTTCCAGGAATATTCGCAGCACGAAGAGCTGGACTATATCCAAAACATTTTGGGTGCCCATTTTCAACGCGTGGTTTTTGAATACGAGCCATTCAACAAAAACGCAGCCGCCACCCTTAGTTTCCATTTGACACAACGCGAAAAGAAAGATATCAAAGCTTCGCTGGATGATATTGAAAACAATTCGTCCTTCTGGAAAATAGAAATGCTGCAGCGGGAAAAATAGGGGATGCTTATTCCTTCACAAACGCCGACGAAATTGCTTGTCCATCCACGTTTTTTGCTACCAACCTGTAACTGCCCGCCGCGAGGCTTTGCACGTTTATTTTTTTGCCGGAGAACTTGCCTGTCCCTACCAGCTGCCCCTGGCTATTGATCACCACGTAAGAAAGGCCATCAAGCAAAACATTCGCCAATAAATTTATTTCGCCAGACACCAGGTATCCTGCTATCCTGAGCCAGGGTTTGCTGCCCGCTATTGTTGCCAGCACCACCTGCGAGTAATGTGTATGGCCATCAGCATCGTGCTGCGCCAACCTGTAAAAATGTTGCCCTTCACTTAAACGAAAATGCGTGTATTGGTAGTGTTGGGGCAGCACGGTATTGCCAGCGCCGGTCACCCGGGTTATCTCAGTAAACTGGCGGCCATTGGTGCTATATTCGACGCCAAAATACAGGTTGTTTAATTCCGTTCTGGTAGCCCAGTCAAGCACCACATCCTGCTGGCGAAGCTGTGCTGTAAAGGAAGACAGCGATACGGGCAAAGTAGAAAACGTGATGGTTAACGCCGGGCGCTGAGCCTCCGAAGTATTTTCTTTTGATGCGACCGACATAGCCGATTGGGCCAGGCCTTCATTACCTGCAAGGATCCAGCCCATGTTAGATGCGGGACTGTTGATCCACGACTGTACGTCTGCTGATATCCCGGTCCCTGTAATGGAGAAAGCGCCAGCCGCCGTTACGTTAGTGGAGCCACTAGTAATTGGCTCAAAATCACCACCGGCAGTAGTCCAGGGGCTAGGGGTGCCCGTAAAGCGATTGGCCCAGGTAGCATCGTTGGTGGTGGCGGCACTTCCATGACCCAAACCCGAACTGGTTCCTTCGCCCCAGTCTGAAGTAAGCTTGTTTACCTGTACCGGCTGGCTCGAAGCCGCGGCTGCGAGCTGGGTTACAAAAAGGTTAAGGCTGGCTGTAGCAATAATAGCGTCGGTCGGGATCGCTGACAAATTAAAATGCAGCAGTCCACGGCGCCTGTTTAGAGCTTGATTAGCACCAAAAAAAATGCCAGCACCAGCACCATTGCTATTGGCCGACTCGGCGTAAATGGTATTGTCTTTATCCGCAACGATGGTGATAGTTGTCTGCGACCAGCTTGCTAAACCCAAACCCAGGCCCAAAAGAGTAAAAAATAATTTCATATAAGACGGTGCTATTGGTAAAGGATATAACGTAGCATTTCAGCAACGGGTTGCCTCCATCTAAGATAGTTACCCAAAACCAATGTTTGTGCTATAAGATGCAATCCATACTTTTATCTGCTCACTAAAAATGCGATTGTTATGCCCCGTTCCAGAATTGCCGGCATCGGCATGTATGTGCCTGCCAACGTTGTTACTAATAAGGATATGCTGGATTATATGGAGACCAGTGATGAGTGGATTCAGGAACGCACCGGCATTAAAGAGCGCCGCTATGCCCACAGAACCGACGAAACCACTACCACGATGGCTGTCGAAGCCGCGACCATCGCCATTAAACGTGCGGGTACTACGCCACAGGATATTGACTTTATTGTATTTGCCACTTTAAGCCCTGATTACTATTTCCCCGGCTGCGGCGTATTGGTGCAAAGGGCCATGAAAATGAAAGAGATTGGTGCGCTGGATATCCGCAACCAATGCAGCGGTTTTGTATACGCCGTAAGTATAGCCGACCAGTTTATAAAAACGGGTATGTATAAAAATATCCTGGTGATCGGCAGTGAAAAACACTCCTTTGGGCTGGACTATAGCACCAGGGGCAGAAACATCAGCGTCATTTTCGGAGATGGTGCCGGTGCTGTAGTATTACAACCTACGGAAGAAGCAGGTCGCGGGATATTAAGCACGCATCTGCATAGCGATGGCGAAAGCGCCGAGATTCTGGCAATGTACAATCCGGGCACGCATGCCAACCATTGGGTCAAAGAACCCGTGGCCGATTTTGATGATGCTGAACGGGGTGAAATGTTTATGAGCCATGCCATGGTGGACGAAGCGCAGAACTTTCCGTATATGGATGGGCAGGCGGTATTTAAAAAAGCAGTGGTAAAGTTTCCGGAAGTGATTATAGAAGCCTTGCAGGCAAATGGGCTTGAGCCAGCAGATATCAATATGCTGATCCCCCACCAGGCAAACCTGCGCATCAGCCAGTTTGTACAACAACGACTCAAACTCCGCGACGACCAGGTGCACAACAACATTATGAAATATGGAAATACCACCGCAGCCTCGGTACCCATTGCATTATGCGAAGCCTGGGAGCAAGGAAAAATCAAAGACGGCGACCTGGTATGCCTTGCAGCATTCGGCAGCGGCTTTACCTGGGCGAGTGCGTTGTTAAGATGGTAGTCTCTAAGTTAAAGGGCCAATGGTCGATGGTCATAAGGTCAATGGTCATTAGTAAATAAATAATGACTACTAACTACTGACCATTTCCCCATGACCGTAAGCATATTGTTATGACTGTCCCTCATGTGTCCTCCGGAGGCGGAGGTGGCAGGTTCTTGCCCGACGGAGGTGGGCCCTATAAAAGGCTCTACCCTACCCTTTATCGCAAGCAAGCCTAACCAAGCTTCCTCCTATCAAAAACTAAACCCCATTCTGATCGCAATCCTCCGGTAATAATAGTCATACAAACTCGTAGTCTTTTCAAATCCCGGAATACCACTACTACTGATTTGCTCACCCTTAATTTCTTTATAACTGAAGCCCGCACTCACCACAATGGCAGCGTGGTTTTTTAAGGACACTTTATACCCAAGACCCATTTCGCCACAAAAACCATTTTTGTAAGTAGTTTCCACGGAAGAAAAACCGACGTTGTAACCGTAACCGTTTTCCCACGGAAAATTAACGCCAGCATTACCGTACACAAATGGCTTGCATTTTTTATTTGTGAAAGACCGGCGTATATCGGCTACCAAGGGGATACTTCGTACGCCATACCAGTCGATCCCGGTACCTATTCCAGCATTCCAATGCTTATAACAAATGCCATTCGTCGTTTGTACCGCCGCCCCCTGTCCACTGCCCCCTGCCAATATGCCGATTAAGTTAATGCTGCTAAACTGAACCTTTTCCTGCGCTCTAACCTGCAACACAAAAAATATTTCTATCAGTATCCAAAATACTTTTTTCATATAACGACTTTATAGAATGCTTAAAAATGAACATTGCGACATGTCCGTGATGCCAATCCACATTTCACGGTTGTGAAGCCCATCCTTCGGAGGGGTTGGGGAGGCTATCCCTTGCCACGGTTTAAGGAGGCTTTACTCTAACCCAATCTTGCTCAACAACCTGATCTCATTAATATTACTATAATCATATTGGTACAGCCCATCCTTAGCACTTACAATCGCTTTGCCGCCAGTGCAGATCACGTCATATGCTTCAGGCATGGCGATTAACTTTTTCAGTTTGATATCATTGACGTTGGTGGCATCAAGGCATTTAACGCCATCGGTGCCATCACAGATAAAGAGCCAGTTACCATCTTTACTAAGGCCGCCTGGGCTGGTAAGCGGGTAGACTTTTACCAGTGAAGGCGCCAGAAGGTCTTGCACATTGATTACATCCAACTCATTGCTGTTACCCCCACACAGTCCGCTACCACGCAGGGTTACGTAAGCATAGTTGTTATCCACAATTACCGGATCGCAACGCCGCGCATGGCTGAAACTGCTCAGCCTTACCGGCGCTGATGGATTAGCGACGCTAAATATCTGCATGCCCATGGTAGCGCCAATAAATAATTTATCCTGGAATGGGTAAATAGTCTCAATACCAAAACCGAGGCTGGTAGTTCCGCTCAGTGTAGGTAATTGCGGTTGGCTGATATTCACCGTATTTAGGCTGCTGCTCGTAACTGTGTAGAGGTAATTACGCAGTATCGCAAACCTGGCCAGGCTGCCGCCCTGGCCGGTAGATGAACTTGCCAATGAAGAATAGCTCAGATTTTGTGTAGAAAATAATTTATCTGCACTAAAGAACCGTTGCTGCGGTGCCTCCACCCGGATAGTGGTGTCTCTTGCGATCCAATCAATAATCACCTGGTTCGTATCTACCAGGAAGCCGTTTACAGAACGCCTGTCGGGAAACAAATTCACGATATGTTTCTTCAGCACCACATTCATAGGGTCGGTAATATCGATGCTCATCAGATCGGTGTAGCAATCTGCGTATAATGTGTTACCATAAACGGCCATGTCTTCGCAACCTGGAATTTTAATAAAGGCTTTGTTAACAGGATTTGAAGGATTAGTATTGTCGATAATGTGAATACCGCGCATTTTTTCGGCAAGGAAAATATAATTGCCAATAAGGTACATCTTCCCCGGCTCTTGCACCGCTACAGGCACGTCACTTTTAATAGAAGCCCGCACCTGGGCGGTAGTTTTGTACACGGGAGTATACATGGTGTAATGGTAGTAGCCACTGTCTTTAAAACAGCCATACAAGATTAGTGATGCCAGCGCCAGGCCGCATAAAAACAAGGACTTAAAATCTAATTTTTTCATGAGGATAGTTTTGTCTTTAACGCCACTCAGGCGCTTAAGGAGTGAAAGTTTTTATAGTAGCAGTATGATGTTTTCATTTACCAAATGGAATGGACAGCCGTAGCCCACCGGCCCGCCAATGCAGGTTGCGGCCCGCTTCAAGTTTGTTGATGGCAGAAAAATTATACTGAAAGAATCCGCCAACGGTGAGTTTTCTGGCCAGCATCCAGTCGAGTCCCAGGATCATGCCTGTAGTAAAATGCCGGGTTGCCGTATGTGAATAGTAGTAGATATTTTGGTAACTGTCGTAGAGCAATTGATTTGTCGCAAACTGCTGGTTAACGTTTACACCAACCCGTATGCCAAGGGGTCGCTTAGCCAAAGGATTCATCACATACCGCAACCCTGTTTGCAGGCTAAGTTGGTGAATGGTATTGGTATGACTGGTAGTGGTGCCGCTGTAGTAAAATCCGTGAATCGTGGTGGTTGTTGAACTCAAAGAATTATTGTAACCGCTGTTATCATATATTATAAGTGAGGAATCTTTGCGGGAGCCAGTTTTTTGGTGATTGCTCATAAAACCGTATTGGACGGCTGTATACCATTGCCAGTATTTATCAACGGTAAGTAAACGTTCGGTACCAATGGCGTAACTAAAGCCGGCAGTTGGTTGAGAAGGACTGGCATAAATCACGGTTGTACCCTGCGATATATTTGATGCGTAGTTCAGGCTTTTCTCCATACTTCCAAACAGTTTGTCTTCAGCATTGCTGCTGCCCGCGGCTATATAAAAGCCCCATTTCAGCAAACCTGCCTTTTTCTTAGCAACAACGGGTTGCTTGCTGGTGCCGGTAACTAAGGTTTCCGTGGCACTACTATCATGTCCTCCAGAGATTCCGCTATTGGAACCGTTTAAAACATCCGCTGTTTTTACCAGTTTACCCATTGGAATATTCGATGTAATGTCTTTTGATACAATAAAACCCGCCGTAGTAGGGGTGTGATTGTACATTTCGGTAAAACTGTTGGCGGTTGATGAATCACTGCCGGCCCATACAGGCGGATCTTTTATGGCAATGATTGCCTTTCTGTCTTTCAATGCCAGTTTAAAAGACGGCTTGCCCGTTTCAACTTCGAACCCGGGATCACCAGTCGTTACTATCCTTGTTTTGCCACCTGACCCTGTTTTTGAAGCAGCGAAGCTAATCGTTTTACCAACAGTTGTTTCCAGCGTAACCTCCTGCCGTTGATTGGTTTTTGCCAGGGGCTTTGATGGATATGCGGCACCAGGTCTGGTTAATACATTGACCTTAGATTTCACGCCTGGCTTCGTTTGGTTCAGGTCGGCTTTATTTGTGGCAATTGCTGCCTGATTTTGTTTTACTGCATTTAAAACCGGCGCGGTCTTCACTATTAATTTTGAATGCGTCGTTTTTGGTGATGCCGTGATAATGTGTTTGCTGCCATCAGCCAAAGAGTCAGCAGGTTTAATGGTTGCCTGTATCCCGCCATCAGCGGCAGTGTCGTTCTGCGAAACCAATTGTCTTTTAGCACCGGTTTCGGTCTGCCTGTTGCCTGTCATGTACCAGATTCCACCTGCCAGCAACAGGCCAATTGGCAATAGCCACCAAAAGATAAACCGGCGTTTACGCTTCTCTTCGGGCAGGGCTGCGGCTACCTGCTTCCACAGCTCCGGGCCCGGGCTTACGCGAAAGTCCTGCATCCTGTTCTGCAGCTCTTGTTCAAATTCACCTGGCATACGACTTCGTTATTGAGGATGAAGAAATATTGTTTAGTTGTTTGATAAGTGTGGTCCTCGCCCTGCTATACTGGCTGCGGCTGGTTTGCTCGCTGATGCCCAGGAGTTGCCCTGTTTCTATATGGTTAAAGCCTTCAATAGCCACCAGGTTAAATACTGCCTGGTAGCCCGCCGGCAGCTCCCGAATCAGCTCTACCAGGTCTTTGGTGTCGAGGCTGATGTCTGGATTTTCATCGCTTACCGGGTGCATGGGTAATTGTTCAAAAGCCAGCTCATTGCGATAGCGACTGTGTTTTTTTATATAGTCAATTGCACTGTTCACCATGATGCGACGTACCCATCCGGCCAATTCGCCCTGGTGTTTGTATTGCTGCAAGCTGCTGAACACTTTGATGAATCCTTCCTGCAACACATCTTCCGCATCGGCCAGGCTCTTGGTATAGCGATAGCATACACCCAGCATCACATCCGCATAAGTATTGTACAAATGCTTTTGTGCCGCGCGGTTGTTTTTTAAACAGGCTGATATCAGGGTTTTGCTATCCATTGGCGTATGCAATACTATTGACGGCCGCTGAACGGAAATCATTGCATGTGGTAAAATTTAATTGAAGAAGTGGCCGATACGGGACGCTGACGCAGAGGCAGCGATCTATTCCGTCATTGACGATACCCATTCTGGCTGGCGCCATTGTTTTCCCTGAGGCCCTGTTTCTTCACGAACCGGGGTAGTCGAAGTGTTTGATCCTGTCAAACTAGTTTGCATTCATAAAAAAACCCTGCAATACTGCCAACAAGTCCCCTAAAATAGATTGGCAGCAAAGTTGCCATCCAGCGGGTTAAAAACCATTTATTATGTCAAATGAAAAAGCAATATTAGCCGGCGGCTGTTTTTGGGGTGTGGAGGAACTAATCAGGGAATTACCAGGCGTCGCCTCCACACGAGTGGGTTATACAGGCGGTGAGGTAAAAAATGCCACTTACCGCAACCACGGTTCTCATGCCGAGGGCATCGCCATCAACTTCGACCCGGAAAAGTTGTCGTTTCGCGGCTTGCTGGAGTTTTTTTTCCAGATACATAACCCGACTACTAAGAACCGGCAGGGCAATGATGTCGGTAGTTCTTACAGGTCGGCTATTTTTTACCTCGACGAAGCACAAAAAAAAACCGCGGAATCATTGATACATGAAATGGATGCGAGTGGTGTGTGGCCCGGAAAAATCGTAACCGAAGTAGTTCCAGCCTCCGACTTTTGGGATGCTGAAGAGGAGCACCAGGCCTATTTGCAAAAACATGCTCACGGTTATACCTGCCATTTTATTCGACCCGAATGGCAAATACCTGCGGACAAATAACTCTGGTTTTTGGGGCGCGGTATCTCCAGTCTGTCTTTATTTAGCAAATTGTCTTTAGCAAATTGCAGCTTCCTGGCACGGAACCACCTGTTTCGCCGGCCGTTGCTTTTTTATGGTGGCCTGTAAACGATCGCAAACACCGGTGTGCAGAAGTTACCTGTTTTGCGCTTGATATTGTTGCAGCGGTTCCGCCTCCGTGGCATTACTGATCTTGCTAACACTTTCCGTAATCATTTCAGCAGCCACAACAAGGTTCTCATGGTAGTAAGCCACTACAAGGCGATCCGGATCTGAAGCAATTGCATTTTCGATAGCTTCATGTGAAAATTTTTGGTAATGAAATTGGCAAACTCCAATCGCGTCCATTGCATAGGTTTGGTTATAGACTTGCCCAAATAGCACGGATGGGTGCAGCGAATCTTGTCGTACAGCCTTGGTGTAGTCAATTTCTAGGTGATTCATGGGTTGGGCAGATACAAAATAATGTTTGGCGGTATCAGGCCGTATCGTTGTTTGCCGTCAATGGCAAAAGATTAGGCCATATTCCAATTAGTTGCGGGTTGAACCACGGGTGATAATGTATTGACATGGGTTTATCAGACCAGGTCGCTAAGGCAGGCGGTGCAGTGCTACCGTCTTCAGCGTATAATTCTTCAGCGTATAATTTTACGCCGCCCTCCATTCGGATGCCAACATAAATTACATTTTTCTTAATGTCAATAATCCTCAGTGCATTGATCAGATCGCAGATATACGCCTGGCAAAAGTCTGCTGAAAACATGCCTTCTTTTATCTCCATGGGCTGCTGGGGCCTGACAAAGACATGGCTTTCAAATAGGCATACTTGCTGCCCAGCCATTTCATTAACCGCGGTTTCAGGTTTTTATTATTCAGCAGTTTTACTTCAAAAAGATATTTACCGCTTAAGTTGTGTAAGAAAGCCAAACTTGGTTTTTGCGTTTACTGTGCCGAGCCAATACCTATGCCGCCGCAGACCATCAGGGTGGTAAACAGGAGTCGTTTCATGGGAGTCCGTTTAATGATAGAATTTTTAAAATTAGAACACCCTTCTTTAAAACCGAAGCCCGGATTATTGAGTGGCAAGTGCGGCCTTGTTCTATCAGACCTGCTGGCTTTGGGCCGCCGGATAACCGAAGCTGCAAACTGCCGTTTACAGGAGAATTTTATTCGGGGTATGGTTTTGGATGCCCTGGTAACAAATAAATTATTATGTCTACAAAAAACAAGAAACAATTCGGCGTATGGATGGATACACATCATGCAACTATTATTGGCTTCGGTAGTGAAGATGCGACGGATTTCGCTGTATTGGGTCATGCAGGCAATCCAGGTGCAGAGCCAAATACGAGCGAAAAAAACGAGAACAATGAGGCAAAAACACTGCAACATAAGTTCTTCAAAGAGATTCTATCCCATATGCAGAATGCCGAAGAAGTGCATTTGACTGGTACCGGCATCGCTCAGGAACAGTTGATGCATTATATGGAAGAAACGCCTCAATTTAAAAACACGGTGACTACGGAAAGCACTTCCAACAAAATGAGTGATGAAAGTCTGCTGGCATACATAACGGAAAAGTTTAATTAAATAGACTTAATCACAGGCTTTCCAAAGTTGTTTCAAACCAGGTTTGAAACAACTTTGTTTTATCAGAGAAACATTAGTGGGGCAGAATTCCCCCACTATTCCCCATCGGGAAAATTGCCGCTACCGTTTTGCGATTACAGGACCGATTTTTTTCTGACTTCCCCAGGTTGAGAGGTCTTCATTCGATTCAGAATAAAAATGACAATCGTACTTAACAACGCGGCAAAAAAGCACCACACCGAAATAATGTATATGGTATAAATAATTTGTGTGGCCACATAAGAAACAAGGAAAGCTGCACCCAGCCACCACATTCGTTTTACACTGGAAACAAAACAAGGTATGATGGCCGCCACTCCGTAAACAAATCCACTGTACATTTTGTAAGGTCGCAGGTATTCTACATGGTAAAAAATATGGCAGTCAAGTGCTTCTCCAGTTATTGGGTGCACAATAAGACCCCATACATGGTAGATGGACAACACCACGCCTGCACCCAACAACCCCCTGATGATCTTCTTTCGTCGTTCCTGTTGTTCCAGCAGCAACATGGCTAAAGGAATCCACAAGGTCCATACGATCTGCGCAAAAATGAGAAAGGTAAATGTGGCCAATTGAAGGCCTCCCTTAAATGCCGGGTTGCTAAGTCCCATCCATACAAACCCTTCGGATATTTGTTGTATCGCAAACAATAACGGGATCGATGCAAATACACGCTGCGGAGGCGTTTTAGCCTTGGCCATCGCCACGGCACCTGCTGCTGAAAGTGCCATGCCTGCTCCAAAACTCGCCGTAGCGGAAAAACACATATCTCTATAATTTTATTGGCAATAATGATGCCCTGGGGCAAAAACAGCTAAGATAACCATGCTTTCCAAACGCTAGCCTTTTATTCTGTTTAACAGTTGGGGACAATGTTTCTTCAGTTTAAAGAGTTCAATAATTTCCAATACCAGGTGGACTACAAACCCGCGGGAGTTCCCCCTGTGGCTGCTACGCGAAAAAACGCCTGGAAAATCTTATCCAAACTGTTGGAATGTAGCAGGTTTTCTTTGAGGAGGAAATACAAACAAAGCCTCAGTCAGTAACAGACCATCTACAAGCCCCTTATTTAAAGGTGAATGATAACTATATCCTGTCCTGTTTTTTAATACCTTGCCTGCGGCAATAATCCGCTCATTTTTGCATTATAATCAATCAAAAACCAGTTAGTAATTATGAAAATAGCAGTAGCAAATGGCGATGGCATAGGCCCGGAAATTATGGCGGCAGTAATAAAAATTTTTGACGCGGCCAAAGTGCCGCTGGAGTATGAATATGTGGATATGGGTAAGTGGGTTTTCGATAAGGGCTTTAATAACGGAATGACACCCGAAGCCCAGCATGCCATTGAAACGACTGGTATTTTGTTTAAAGGCCCAATGGAAACACCAAAGGGTAAGGGTGTAAAAAGTATCAATGTTACCGCCCGTAAAACCTGGAACACGTATGCCAACAAGCGCACCTTCCAAACCCTTTTTGGGGTGGATACCGTTTTCAGCAAAGCTGGTATACCTATCGATATCACCATCGTAAGAGAGAATATTGAGGATACCTACGGCGGCATCGAGCACATGCTTACCCATGACGTAGCGCTCAGCCGCCGCTTCATTACCCGCCCCGGAAGCCTCCAGCTCATACGCTATGGATTTGAAATGGCCCGGCAGAAAGGTGCCCGTAGAATTACCTGCGGCCATAAGGCGAATATCATGAAACTCACCGATGGCCTGTTCCTGGAGTGTTTTTACGAAGTAGCCAAAGAATATCCCGAACTGAAAGCCGATGATGTGATTGTAGATGACCTCTGTATGAAACTGGTTACCCGCCCCGACACCTTCGATGTAGTGCTACTGACAAATCTGCAGGGTGATATCGTAAGTGATCTCTGTGCTGGCCTGGTGGGTGGATTGGGCTTTGCACCCAGCGCTAATATAGGCGACCATATCTGCATCTTCGAAGCGGTGCATGGCACAGCACCGGATATTGCCGGCAAGAATATCGCCAATCCTACAGCTCTTTTGTTAAGCGGCTTCGGCTTGTTACGCCATGTGGGTCTCTTACAAAGTGCTGTGATGATTGAGAATGCACTATTGTATACACTTGAAAATGGCCAGCATACCGGCGACTTTGGCGATAAGAGCAAACCCTCTTTAAACACAACTGATTTCGCTGATGCTATCATTGCCAATTTCGGTAAAGAGCCATTGCACAATCCAAGGCCGCAGCTAATCGACACACCTGCAACATGCACCGTTTTGAACCTGGACAAAAATGCCATGATGGAAAGCCTGGAAGGCGTACAGGAAAAGATCGTTGGTGTAGATATGTTCATAGAAAGCAATGTGCAGCCTAATGATATTGCGAAAAAATGCGAACGCCATGCAGGCGTAAAATTTAAACTGGTCAATATCAGTAACCGCGGTACCCAGGTATGGCCTACCGGCAGCCGCTATACAAATCTCGTAAACCTGTACAATGTCCGCTTCGAAAGCCTCGATGGAGAAGCCCTTAACCAGCAGGACGTAATTGGCCTGTATGTAAGCCTCAGCGGTGACTTCAAGATTTGCAGCCTTGAATTGCTTAATATGTGGGGCGACATGCGCAGCTATAGCCAGGCGCAGGGCCAATAAGCTTTAACAGTGCGTTGTTATACGCCTGCCATTTTATTTCCGTTTAAAACAAAATAAATAATGCGTCCGGCTCTTAAAAAAACTTTGGTAGCAGTAGGAATACTCGCCGTTGGTGGCCTGGTATTTTTTTTTAAAACCTGGTACGCTCCGCATCGGGATGTAAGGGATGAAAAGGCTGTTGTGGTGTCAGCAAATGACTTGCTAAAAGCTTTTGTGGCCAACGAAAAAGATCTGAAATACCTCGACAAAGCACTGGACGTTAGTGGTATAGTAGAAGAAACAAAAACAAACCAGGCGGGCAAAACGGTTTGTCTGCTGAAAACCGAAGATGACTTTGCGGTGATCAACTGCACCTTTAAAGACAGTATAGCAGTCACAGCTGGTCAGCAGGTATCCATAACGGGCATTTGTACAGGATATCTAACTGGGGCAGATGTTGTAATGATCGATTGTTACCCGTCCGAACCTGGTAAAAAGTAACAACTAAATAAAAGTTTAAAATTACTCAATGAAGAAACTGGTCTTTTTTATCGCTGGCATCGCCTTTGGGGCAGCCTCGTTTGCCCAGGTGCAATTTACCCGGAACGGAAAAATCTCTATTTTCTCTTCCACGCCTGTTGAGGATATCAAAGCAGAGAACAATGAGGTCATCAGCTTCCTGGATACAAAAAAGGGTGAACTGAAGTTCCAGGTGCTGATAAAAGGGTTCATTTTCCCCAAAGCCAAAATGCAGGAGCATTTTAATAGCAAGGACTATATGAACAGCGATCAATTTCCACAGGCTGCTTTTCTTGGTAACATTGCCAACCTCAAAGCAGTAAACTTTAACAAAGACGGCACTTATAAAGTTAAAGTAACTGGCAATCTCACCCTTCATGGTATTACTAAGCCCGCGGCGGCAGATGGTATCCTGATGATCGTGAAAGGGGCTGTAAATGCGAAAGCAGTCTTTAAAATAACCCGCGAGGAATATGGTGTTATCGTTCCTGCTTTTATGGGAGCGAAAATCGCCAAGGATATAGAAATCACCGTTGATTGCAAATACGCTCCTAAAAAGTAGCCGGTTCAACCTATTTTCAATAATCTAAGAGGCTGTAACATTATGTTGCAGCCTTTGTTATATTTGCACCATCAGGCGGATTTGTTTATTGTTCAGCCTGAGTGGATTTCGGAAGTTGGTTATTACAACCAGTTTCAAAAAACTGAACTAATAAACGATGCCTGCTACCTTTCTGTAGCCCTCCTCGTTTATATAGTTCGTTATTATTGTTGACCGGCTGCAACGCCAGATGTGGTGTTATTGGCCCCAATTAGTTCGGGGTTCCGTTCATCTGAAGTAGCGCTATTGTACAACTAATTAAAACCTTCATGCTTTTTAAAACATGGAGAAAAGGAGGAACATACCATGAAAACATTACAAGACTGCCTGGCAGAACGAATTATGGTGATAGATGGTGCCATGGGCACCATGATACAACGGCATAAGCTGCAAGAAGCCGATTACCGCGGTGAGCAGTTTAAAGACTGGCACACCGATGTACAGGGCAACAACGATTTGCTCAGCATCACGCAGCCGGATATTATTGTAGGAATTCACAGGGAATACCTGGAGGCTGGTGCCGATATTATTGAAACCAATACGTTCAGCAGTACGGTAATAGCCCAGGCCGATTACGACATGCAGTCCATTGCCTACCAAATGAATACCGCCAGCGCTCAATGCGCCCGCCGTGCCGCCGATGCCTATACCGCCCAAAATCCGGATAAACCCCGGTTTGTAGCTGGCGCTATCGGCCCGCTCAACAAAACCCTTAGCCTGAGCCCGGATGTAAATAATCCCGGCTTTCGGGCCGTTACTTTTGATGAAGTGGCTGATGCCTATTATGACCAGATAAAAGCCCTGGTGGAAGGAGGCGTGGACATTCTTTTAATTGAAACCATTTTCGATACCCTGAATGCCAAAGCTGCTATTTACGCCATCAAAAAATACTATCGGCAGAACCCTCCGGTAGAGGGCACGGAGGCATTACCGGTAATGATTAGTGGAACCATTACCGATGCAAGTGGACGTACGCTGAGTGGGCAAACCCTGGAGGCATTTTACACGAGTATCATGCATATCAAGCCACTTAGTGTGGGCCTTAACTGTGCCCTCGGTGCCCAGGAAATGCGTAGCCATATAGAAGAACTGAGCCAGATAGCCAGTTGCTACACCTCAGCCTATCCTAACGCCGGATTGCCAAATGCGATGGGAGAATATGACGAAGAACCACACCAGACCGCACATTTTATAGAGGAATGGGCCAAAGAGGGTTTTGTAAATATTGTTGGTGGATGCTGCGGTACCACACCTGATCATATTAAGCATATAGCGGATAATGTAAGTGCAGTTGCGCCAAGGCGTCTGCCAATTTTGGAAACGGAGTTGGTGTAAAATGAATGTCACCTGATTGGAGGTCACAAACTGAGATCTCCAATTGACCAATAAAAGAAAAACTTCAAAGATCACCAATGGTACCCTTTGAAAAGAAACACTTTACACTTGCAGTCGCAAATTGCGATGTCAAGTGTAAAAAAGTTACCGGAGTTAGAGGTCGCAAATTGCGACCTCTAACTCCGGTAACAAGGTGACATTTTAAAACTTTGATATCGGAACCTGCATATCAAAAAATTGAAAAACCCAAATATGCCAGCAGAAAACTTACCCACACCTTTGCAAACCGAAGCCGCAATTGTAGAAAAAATTTACATCAGTCCTGGCCAAAAGGTAATGCTGGACAGAGATGTAGCCGAAATGTACGGGGTGGAAACAAAACGGCTGAAAGAAGCCGTAAAAAGAAATTCCACTAGATTTCCTGAAGACTTTAGGTTTGAATTGAGTGTAGAGGAGTTCAAAAATTGGAGCTCGCAATTTGCCCCCTACAATGCTGATAAGATGGAGCTTCAATATTCACCCACTGGTTTACCGGGCAAGGCGTGTCTATGCTTTCGAGTATCCTAAAAATCAGAAACGGCCATTCAGGTAAATATTCAAATAATAAGGGTGTATTCAAAAATGAAACAGGCGCTTCTTGATAACAAGGACCTGATGCTGAAAATAGAAAAGATGGAGCAAAAAATGATTGGCCACGAAGAAGATATCTCCACCATTTTTAACGCACTAAAAAGTTACTGGCGCCCCCGGCAGAAAAGAAACGGGAGCCGGTTGGCTTCCCGTATCCTAACAAAAAATAACAACAGACCGACAATAGAATTACCATGATTGAAAAAGTTCATATTAAACCATACCTGCGCCTGAGCGGCCTCGAACCGTTGGTGGTTCGCCCCGAAACCAATTTTGTAAACGTAGGAGAGCGTACCAACGTAACCGGCAGTAAAAAGTTTGCCCGTCTAATAAAAGATGGCAAATACGAAGAAGCCCTAAGTGTGGCCCGTCAGCAGGTGGAAAGCGGTGCCCAGGTGCTGGATGTAAACATGGATGACGCTATGCTCGACGGCATAGAAGCCATGACCACTTTTATGAACCTCGTGCAGGCCGAGCCGGATATTGCCAAAATCCCCATCATGATCGACAGCTCCAAGTTCGAGATTATTTTGGCAGGGTTGAAGTGTGTGCAGGGAAGGTGTATTGTGAACTCGATCAGCATGAAAGAGGGCGAGGAGAAATTTATAGAGCAGGCCCATATCTGCAAAAGCTTTGGAGCTGCGGTAATCGTAATGGCTTTTGATGAAGTGGGCCAGGCCGATACCAAAGAACGCAAGGTGGAGATCTGCCACCGGGCTTATAAAATACTTACCGAACAAGTAGGTTATGATCCGCAGGATATCATATTTGACCCCAACATTTTTGCAATCGCAACGGGTATCGAAGAGCATAATAACTATGCGGTAGATTTTATTGAAGGCACCAGGGAAATCAAACAACTGATGCCGCTGGCAAAAGTGAGTGGTGGTGTCAGCAACGTGTCATTCTCCTTCCGCGGAAATGACCATGTACGGGAAGCAATTCACAGTGTTTTTTTATACTATGCCATTAAAGCTGGTATGGATATGGGCATCGTAAATGCAGGCCAGCTGGTTATTTATGACGATATAGAACCTACCCTGAAACAGTTATGTGAAGATGTGATCCTCAACCGGAATAATGATGATAATGGGGCCACAGAAAAACTCATCGTTTTTGCAGAAACGGTAAAAGCCAAAGGCAAGGTGGAAGTAAAGAATGAAGAATGGCGGAACGCAGAAGTAGAAGAGCGTTTGAAGCATTCGCTGGTAAATGGTATCACCGATTATATTGAAGCCGATACGGAAGAGGCGAGACTCAAATATCCCAAGCCACTTGATGTAATTGAAGGCCCGTTGATGAATGGCATGAACGTGGTGGGCGATTTGTTTGGAGCTGGTAAAATGTTTTTACCTCAGGTAGTAAAGAGTGCCCGGGTAATGAAAAAATCTGTGGCCGTACTGACGCCTTTTATTGAGCAGGAAAAGGAAGACCGAAAACAAGCCCACCTGGCTGCTGGTACCATCAACGAAGAAAATGCTGGTGCAGCTAAAATATTGTTGGCAACAGTAAAAGGCGATGTACACGATATCGGTAAAAACATCGTGGGCGTGGTGTTGGGTTGCAATGGCTACGATATTATTGACCTCGGCGTAATGGTGTCTACTGATAAAATATTGGATACAGCAATTAAAGAAAATGTAGATATCATCGGGCTTAGCGGCCTGATTACACCATCGCTGGATGAAATGGTGCACGTGGCAAGAGAGATGAAACGCCGCGGCATTACCAAGCCACTTATGATTGGCGGAGCGACCACCAGCCGCATGCACACAGCCGTAAAAATTGCTCCCGAATTCGACAAGGGTGTTATCCATGTATTGGATGCCAGCCGCAGCGTAACCGTCGCCGGAAGCCTGCTGAACAACGATTTAAAAACGCCATATCTTGATGAGCTCAAAACGGAATATGAAAAATTAAGGGAAGGCTTTGCTAATAGAAAAGTGGCCAAAGACCTACTGCCCATTGCTACCGCGCAAAACAATAAAGTAAAGATTGATTGGGACAACTTTACGGCCATAAAACCTACGTTTACCGGCACCAAAGTTTTTGAAGATTTTGACCTTGATGAATTACGGGCTTATATAGACTGGAAGCCCTTCTTCATTGCCTGGGAAATGCACGGCAGTTTCCCGGCCATTCTTACCGATGTGGTAGTTGGCGTCGAAGCCACGAAGCTTTACAATGACGCCAATCTTTTATTGGACAAAATCATCGCTGAAAAATGGTTAACGGCAAAAGGGGTTATTGGTTTTTGGGAAGCGAATGCCACTGGGCCCGATACTATAACAGTAAATCATGAATCGTCAGGTGTGGGTGATGCAGCGGCAAGCGGCAAGCGGCAAGCGGCAAGCGTGCACCTCGAATCGCTGCGGCAGCAGAGTAAGAAAGCCAGCAGCCAGCCCAATTTCTCGTTGACCGATTTCATAGCCCCTGCAGCAACCGGCAAGCAGGATTACCTGGGTGCTTTTGCAGTGACCATCCATGGCATTGAGCCGCATATTAAAACTTTCGAAGCTGCCTACGACGATTACAACAAAATTATTTTACAAGCCCTTGGAGACCGGTTTGCCGAAGCGTTTGCCGAATGCCTGCACCAAAAAACCCGGAAAGAATACTGGGGTTATGTAAGTGATGAGCACCTCAGCAACGAAGAACTGATCAAGGAAAAATACCAGGGTATCCGCCCGGCGCCTGGCTATCCTGCCTGCCCGGATCATACTGAAAAATACAAACTGTTCGACCTGCTGGATGCAACTGTTAATACCGGAATTATTCTTACCGAAAGCCTTGCAATGTACCCAGGTTCCTCCGTTTGTGGCTGGTACTTTGCGCACCCGCAAAGTCAATACTTTGGCATCGGCAAAATACAAAAGGACCAGGTAGAAGATTATGCGAGGCGCAAAGGCATGCCGATTGAAATGGTGGAAAGATGGCTTAGCCCGGTGATTGATTAAGGAGCCGTTCTGTCAAATAATCTTTCAAATCAATGGCTGCGGCTGTTATCTTTGCCACCCTTTCGAAAATGTAGTTTATGAAGTTTTATAGTCTTTTACTAAAGTATCGATTTTGGCTAGGGCTGATATTTTTGGCATTTGCCATTTGGGTCAATGTGGCTGCCAGTTTCTGGCCATCTTTTATCTTATATTTTATAGGGGTGATATTGCTGGCGGGACATTTTTTTATTGGCCCGATGCGGTTGATCCAGGAGCATATTGAAGCTGGTGACGTAGAAGGAGCTGAAAAAGTATTGGATTCTATCTGGTTTCCGCAGTTATTGTACAAGCCTATCCGCTCTGCTTTTTACACCGTAAAAGGCCAGCTGGCAATGATGCAACAGGATTATGATGGTGCCGAATCGCACATGAAAAAAAGCCTGAGTCTTGGCGGCTCAATGAAAGAAGCTGAAGGTGCCAATAAGTTGCAGCTGGGTATGCTGGCCATGCAAAAAGGAGACCTGAAGCAAGGTGAAAGCTATATCCGCGCAGCAATCAGGGCTGGAATTCCTGATAAAGACGGCGCTGCAATGGCTTACCTGCAAATGTGCCAGATATATATGAACAGGCGGGAATTCCGGGCAGCAAAAGATTTTTTCCGAAAAGCAAAAGCCGAAAAGCCTACCAACGAGGAAGTAAAAAAACAGATTGTAGATCTCAACAAGTATATCAGTCGGATACCTGGATAGCTACCAGTAAAGTGATACCTGATCAAAGCCGCACCCTGATGTGTATCCGTCTTTTTTATGCCCGGGATTTTTGATTTAAACAAATGTCCTGCCATTCCAGGGCTACAAAAATTCCTGAAATCATAACGGCATAACATTTGCCCCACCTACTTTATCAGGTTACATTTGTAGCCTGACATTCTTAAATTAACATTAATAATCACAAATCAAAATTTTATGGCTTTTACACTTCCACCGCTCCCTTATGCATCTAATGCTCTGGAGCCGATTTTCGATCAGGCCACCATGGAAATTCACCACGATAAACACCATCAGGCCTACGTTACAAACCTTAACAACGCCATTGCAGGCACTGATAATGAGAATAAATCAATTGAAGAACTGGTAGCTAACGCGGGCAGTTTAGGTGGACCTATACGAAATAACGGTGGCGGTCACTGGAACCATAGCTTTTTCTGGGAAAGCCTGCAGTTGAATCAGGGCGGTAAACCTACGGGCAAGCTCGCCGCTGCAATTGACGCAGACCTCGGTGGCTTCGACAAATTCAAGGAAGAATTTAAAAAAGCCTGTACAGGCCGTTTCGGAAGTGGCTGGGCTTGGTTATCAGTTAAAAATGGTAAACTTGTTATCTCATCTACTCCTAACCAAGACAACCCAATGATGGATGTGGCTGAAGTAAAAGGCACGCCTGTATTGGGTCTAGACGTATGGGAACATGCATATTATTTGAAATACCAAAATCGCCGCCCGGATTTTGTAGATGCATTCTGGAACGTGATCAATTGGGCGAAGATCAACGCCCGCTACGAAGCTGCAACTGCATAATAGCAATTGAATTATATTATAAAACACCGCCGCTACTTTCAGTCGCGGTTTTTTATTGCCCTCAATTTTTACGTCACTAATAGTATATCTACATTCCGGGCAATTTTATCCCCGAATGCTTTATTCCGGTCATCAATTTTTCATTTACGGCCAAACTGGTGTCGAGAAAGCCATGCGCACTGCACCAGATGTTGATCATTACTTTATAGCCGTCTTTACCAAGCTCAGAAATACCAATTCTCACAGCGGGGGAAGGCAATAGATTTTCGACCTGGTGGAGCGAAGCAATTACTACTTCTTTTACTTGTTCAAAATCTACCCCATAAGAAAACATCAGCTCAATATCCAGCCTTCGTTGAGCTTGCATGCTCAGGTTCACTATGATCTCGTTGGATAATTTACTGTTCGGAACGATTACTGTTTTATTATCGAACGTCGTCACTACAGTATAAAAGAGCCGGATCGAACCTACGGTACCTTCCTGACCCTGCGTAATAATATTATCCCCTACCCGGTAAGGTTTAAGAATCAATATCAAAACACCCCCTGCAAAATTTTGAAGTGTTCCCGCCAAAGCAAGACCAGCGGCCACACCAAATGCTGCGATAAGCGCCGCAAAAATTGTCATTTTAATTCCGAGCATCTGCATTATTGCCAATACAAGTATTACCTGGAATATTACACCGATAAGCCCATTCAAAAATGGGCGTAGCGAATTGAAGCGGGGCGCAGAAAAAAAGCGCTGGATTCCTTTCCTGATTAATTTAATAACCCATTGTCCTACAATAAAAACAATGATGCCCAGTAATACTTTGGGACCAGATATAATGAACCAATGGTACATAGAATCGAAAAAAGTTTTTACAGGAGGCATCGGCCATGTGGTTTTGTTTCTGTCGGTACCGATAAAATCAAGCCAGAATTATTGATTAGATGATTTTTATTGCAACCCTCCGAACAGCGTTAAATTTGAGGCTATGATACCATTAGCCGAACGGCTTCGCCCGCAAAAACTAGCTGATCTTATTGGCCAGGAGCATCTCACCGGACAGGGAAGTGTATTGCAGACAGCAATTGCCAAAGGCAACATCCCATCGATGATTTTATGGGGCCCTCCCGGCGTTGGAAAGACAACCCTGGCGGGAATTATCGCCAACCAACTCGACCGGCCATTTTACACACTGAGTGCCATCAGTAGTGGTGTTAAAGAAGTAAGGGAGGTGATTGACAACGCAAAAAAGCAGGCTGGGGTTATATTATTTATTGATGAGATACACCGGTTTAATAAAGGCCAGCAGGATGCCCTGCTGGGCGCAGTGGAGACGGGAGTTATTACGCTCATCGGAGCTACCACTGAGAACCCGTCGTTTGAAGTGAACAGCGCATTGCTAAGCCGCTGCCAGGTATTCGTTTTGCGCACCCTTAGCCACCAGCAGTTGGTTGATTTGTTGCACCAGGCGATAAAGAAAGACGAATGGCTACATTCAAAAAATATTGAATTAACAGAAATCGAGGCACTGATCCGCATCAGTGGTGGCGATGCCCGTAAGCTGCTGAACCTGCTGGAACTCGTGGCGGAATCCTTGCCTGGGACGGCTGAGGCTGAAGGGGCGGGAATAGTAGTAACAGACGAGTTGGTGATGAAAGTAGCGCAACAAAAAATAGCGCTGTACGACAAGAAAGGCGAACAACATTACGATATCATCAGCGCATTTATCAAGAGTATGCGCGGCAGTGATCCAAACGGTGCAGTGTATTGGCTGGCTCGCATGATCGAAGCCGGCGAAGACATTAAATTCATCGCCCGGCGCATGGTGATATTTGCTAGTGAAGATGTGGGAAATGCCAACCCCACAGCGATCGTAATGGCCAACGCCTGTTTTGAAGCGATCAATAAAATCGGTTACCCCGAAGGACGCATTATCCTTAGCCAATGTGTTACCTACCTGGCCTCCTCGCCTAAAAGCAACGCATCGTATATGGCCATTTCCGATGCGCTCGAGGCAGTGCGGAAACATGGCGACCAGCCGGTGCCTTTACACCTCCGCAATGCGCCCACCCGATTTATGAAAGAGCAGGGTTTCGGTAAAGATTATCAGTATAGCCATATGGGTGAAGGTAATTTTATAGCGCAGGAGTATTTGCCCGAAACCCTTGCCGGTACTAAGTTTTACGACCCAGGCAAGAATGCCAGGGAAGAGGAATTAAGGAAATTTTTGAGAGAACGGTGGAAAGGGAAGTACGGATATTAATTTTAGCCCATGTTTTTCGGTATTTGTAAAATATTTTTTGGCGCAAAAACCTAGTCTTTCGCTATATTTCTTCGGACATTTCCGCAATTGTAAGTGGTTAAATTTTGACTCCATTTCGCAATTGGAACACCTTGATTCCACAATATGAGAAAGTAAGCGGCTTTTTTTTGATAAAAATCAGATCCTTACTTATGGAGGTACTTCCCGAACATTATTTCTCCCGCTACTTCTATCCCAATCGCCATTCCACTATTTTTGCGGCATACCATAATAACCACCACCAAATGATTGATGTGATCCTCGGCCTCCAATGGGGCGACGAAGGGAAAGGCAAGATAGTCGACTACTTTGCCCCGCAATATGATATTGTTGCCCGTTTTCAGGGCGGCCCGAATGCCGGCCATACGCTGTATGTAAACGACCAGAAAGTCGTACTACACCAGATCCCAAGCGGCATCTTCCACCCGGAAAATATCAACCTCATCGGCAGCGGCGTGGTGCTGGATGCGGTTACCCTGAAAAAGGAATGCGAAAAAGTAGCTTCTTTTGGTGTGGATGTTCGTAAGAATCTTTTTATCAGCGAACGCACCCACCTGATATTGCCTTCGCACCGGGCACTGGATAAAGCTAGCGAAATGCAAAAAGGCGACAGTAAAATCGGGTCTACCTTAAAAGGAATTGGCCCTGCCTACATGGACAAAACGGGCCGCAATGGCCTGCGGGTGGGGGATTTAAAGGATAAAAGCTTTACTGCCAGTTATATCAAACTGCGGCTCAAGCACCAGAAACTGCTGGATAATTTTAATTTCAACGAAGATATTTCTGATTGGGAAGAAGAATTTTTCGACGCGCTGGAGTTCCTGAAAACGCTGAACATCGTAAATGGAGAATATTTCATCAACGAAAAAATAAAGCAGGGCAAACGGGTACTGGCCGAAGGCGCACAGGGAAGCATGCTCGATATCGATTTCGGAACGTTTCCATTCGTTACTTCTTCCAGCACCATCACTGCTGGCGTGTGTAACGGGCTGGGTGTAGCGCCACAATTAATCAAAGATGTGATGGGCGTTACCAAGGCCTATTGTACCCGGGTAGGTGGTGGTCCATTCCCAACAGAACTGCACGATGAAACCGGCGAGGCGATACGCAAAGCCGGCAGCGAATTTGGCGCTACTACCGGCCGGCCACGCCGCTGTGGCTGGATTGACCTTGTAGCATTACAATATGCCTGCATGATCAACGGAGTCACGAAATTGATTATGACGAAGGCCGACATTATGGATGGATTTACACCGCTGATGGTATGCACAGCTTATAGTATAAACGGCGAACAAACATCACAAATACCTTTTCAGATGACCAGGGCAGCGATTGAGCCGGTTTACCAGTCTTTCGAGGGTTGGTATACAGATACCACCGGCATGAAAACGGCAAATGAATTGCCAGAAAAAATGAACGGGTACATCAAATTCATCAATGAATTTGTCGGCGTTCCCGTTAGTTATGTTTCGAATGGACCCGGCAGAGACCAGATCGTAAAGATGTAAAAAAGCCCTGCAAAAATTATTCTGATTTTTATTTGGCCAATTGAAAAACCTGTAGAAAATTTACACAGCTAATACTTTTGAAAATGGCAGTAAAGAAAGATGTACCTAAAAAGGCTGCGGCCTCAAAATCAGCCGTCAATAACGCGGCACCTAAAGCATCTCCTAAAACCAAAAAGCAACTGGAGGATGATGAAGATGACGACGTTCTGGACGAGGACGGTGACGCTCCAAAAAAAGGAAAAGCAGCTAAGGGTTCCGCCAAAAAAGGTGAGGATGATGACGAAGACGACGATGATTCAGATGTAGAAGTGGAAGATGATTGGGAAAAGTCTGAAGATGATGAAGAGTGGGATCCCGACTTTGATGAATTCGACGTACCCAAATCCAAAGGCAAAGCCGCCGTTGGCGGTAAGAAGAAAGATGAATCAGAGGAAGATTTTAAAGTAGACGATGAGTTTGGCGATCTGTTTGGAGGCGGTAATGATTTTGATGATGACGAAGACGATGATTTTTAAGCCATAAATATCAAGATTTGAGAGGTGGATTAATAATGATTGAGTAAGGCTACATTAGATACGGTTCAAGTCTTGGTACTTGATACTTGTGTCTCGATACTGTAAACTAGTGACAAGGAAAACACGATCTTTTCCCGTAGTTGATTTTCAACTAATACGATTGCAACTGTTAAATTGGGCTTCCCGGTTTAACAGTTGTTCTTTTTTAGACAACCATCAATACGCGTCCCCATTTAACCGACAGGAGTGCCTCGTTGCAGCGGGCTGCTACAAATACCTGAAACGCCCTGCAGGAAAGGCTTTACAGCAATTACAATTATTTATGGAGGCCCACCCCGGGCAATGGTTCTTTGGCCACCTGGCGTATGATCTCAAAAATGAAACCGAGGGTATGCAGTCCCTGCATCGCGACCGCATCGGTTTTGCTGATTTGCATTTTTTTATTCCGCAAATAGTGGTTCGCCTGCATACGTCGGAGATCATCATCGATTCATTTAACGATGACCATAGTGAAATTTTAGACGATATCATCGCTGCCGCTCAACAAGATTTTCTGGGTGGGGCTGTGCCGGTAATACGGGCAGGTTTTACAAAGGAAGAGTACATCAACACTATCCATAAATTGCGGGCGCATATTCTACGGGGCGATTGCTACGAAATAAACTTTTGCCAGGAATTTTATGCCAGTGGAGCGATGATTGATCCTCCGGGTATTTATAAAAAGTTAAGCAAAATATCGCCCAATCCTTTTTCAGCATTTTATAAGCAAGAGAATCTTTACCTGTTGTGCGCCAGCCCGGAGCGCTATTTAATGAAACGGGCCGCTACCATTTTATCCCAGCCCATTAAAGGAACAGCCTCCCGCGAATTGCGGAACGAAGCAGGAGATGAATTGAAGAAGCTCGCGTTACGCAATAGCAGTAAGGAAAAGAGCGAAAATGTAATGGTCGTGGACCTGGTACGCAATGATCTTTCAAAAATATGTGAAGCGGCCAGTGTCCAGGTAGATGAATTGTTTGGCATTTATACTTATCCGCAGGTGCACCAAATGATTTCTACTATCAGCGGACGTTTGCGTGCCGATATTACATTTAGCGAAATCATACAGGCTACTTTTCCAATGGGCAGTATGACTGGTGCCCCAAAAAAAAGGGTAATGGAACTGGTAGAACAATATGAAAAAACCAGGCGAGGCCTGTTTAGTGGGGCAGTAGGCTATATAGCTCCGAATGGTGATTTTGATTTTAATGTCGTCATCCGGAGCATCCTTTACAATGCGGACAGCCAGGCTTTAAGTTACCATGTGGGTAGTGGCATTACTTTTTACAGCGAAGGTGAAAAAGAACACGATGAATGCATGCTCAAGGCTGCGGCTATTCAAAAGGCGTTGGGCTAGACAAAAAAAATCCGACCAGTGGCCGGATTTTCAGGATATGAAAATTAAGTTACTTTCTTTTCTTCGACGAGCTGGCTTTTATCCTGTTTTCACTTGGGAAACCACTTACACCTGCGGCACTCCCCTGCAATGCTGTTAATATGCACTCGTGTAAAATAATGTAACGGTTGGCAGCGAACATTGTCATTTTCATTTCTGGTAACCGGAGATTGTAACCTTCTTTTGAATCTGCAAGCGCATCAAAACCGGGATTAAGCTTGTTAAATTCAGCAATATCCATCCCTAGATTTTTTGCCATGATTAAGGAGTTGTACTTGCCGACAACGTTTATTTCTTTGGTGCCAACAGTTTCTTCGGCACTTAAACTACTTTGTAACTGGGTAGTAATGCTGATTCTGTTTGCCTGCAGCGTTGCCCACTCTTCTGTAGTGGAGGTAGTTAAGCCGCCACCGCCTTCCATAATATAATGTGTGCCAATGAATTTCTTCACATGGTTCCTGCTTTCCAGCGGAAGGGCGTATTGTATTTCCCAAAAATTGCGGGATCCAACTTTCCTGATCGCACTGAAAACCCGACCAGGACCGCAGTTATATGCAGCTACTACCAGCATCCAATCGCCCAATTGGCTGTACAGATCTTTCATGTATTTAGCCGCTGCATGGGTGCTTTTGTAATAATTGGTCCGTTCGTCATAATAACCATTTACTGCTAACCCCATTCGCCTGCCGGTTTCTGGCATAAACTGCCAGGGGCCAACCGCACCTACCCAACTTACTGCTGATGGTTGCAGATTGCTTTCTATAACCGCGAGGTATTTCATTTCTTTAGGGATGCCATAGCTCATCAAAATGCCATCCATCATCCTAAAATAGGGCTGTGCCCAAGTCTTCATTGCTTCCAGGTTTTTCCCCTGATGCTGAATGTAATCTTCCACAAAAGGAACGGCCAGTGGATTTAATTGTGTGAGGTAAGGTTCTGCAGGATTAAATTGGTTGTTGTTAAACAGGTTTTTAAAACCGTAGTCCGGGGCTGGTTCAGCAGAAGCTGAATCTTTTTTTGCAGCTGTCTTGTCAGTTTCGCCGCTACGGGCGAAACCAGTTAAAGCAATAATAAAAGCAAATACAAACAAACCAGCCTTTTTAAATCCAAAAGACTTTTGCACCTTGCTTTTCAACGGACCGTTCATTTCAACTCTGTTCAGCATCATGGTCATTGAAAACAATTTATAACGTTAAAAAATTCGGAACATTCGCTTTACACGAAGTTCCATTGTGTCCCTATGGGTCAGTTGCAAGCGTTGTGGTGATGTAAAAAGCCTCTTTGATTAGCGTTCCCGTAGATCCGGCAATCAGGTATTGGACGGATTAATACATTCGTAATCAATTAATTCTGCCAGCATATAGGTGGTAAAACTCCACTAAATCATTGAAATCGTAGTGCTCAACATTTCCGAAATGCGGTGCAAAGATACTTCTTCAAACCGGTTTGTGAGCACTTGAATACCGAAAGGCATGCCATTTGAGTGTTTATACCCAGGGATTGCAAGTGCGGGAATGCCCGCCAAATTTGCAAAAACAGTGTAGATATCGGCCAGGTACATGGCCACCGGGTCGGTCATTTTCTCGCCAAGCTTAAAAGCAGTAGATGGCGAAACCGGCATTAAAATCGCATCAAAATTTGTAAAAATCGCTTCAGTTTGCTCGAAAATGAGCCTTCTTACCTTTTGAGCTTTTGTAAAATAGGCATCATAGTATCCTGCGCTGAGTACAAAAGTACCCAGCATGATCCGTCTTTTTACCTCCTTGCCAAATCCGTTGGTGCGATTGTATTTATAGAATTCTGTTAACGTAAGTTTAACATTTGAATCCTGGCGTCCAAAGCGGGCGCCATCAAAGCGGCCAAGATTGCTACTTGCTTCAGCAGTGGTTAAAATGTAATAGGCTGGTACTATATGATCCAGCAATGGAAAGGGAATTCCTGTAACCTCATGTCCGTTAGCCCTTAGCTGATCAAACAACCCTTCGATGGCTAGTTTTATTTCCGGATCAAGGCCTGGTAGGTCCATGGTAGGAGTAAGGTAGGCAAATTTATATATACGTTGATCGGTCTCAGTAGCAGCTGAATAGCTGGCAACAGGCAATTTCGAGCAGGTGCCATCAGCCTCATCGGCACCGGCAATCACTTCTAAGACCCTGGCTACATCGGCTACATTTTTTCCAAAAATGCCCACCTGATCAAAAGAAGACGCATAGGCGATAAGTCCGTACCTGCTAATGCGACCATATGTAGGCTTAAGGCCGAAGATACCACAGAAGTCTGCGGGCTGTCTTACCGAGCCCCCTGTGTCGCTTCCGAGGCTTACCATGCACATGTCTGCCTGTACCGCTACAGCACTGCCTCCAGACGATCCACCAGGAACATGCTCATTATCTATGGCATTCAATACAGGACCGTACGCCGAATTTTCGTTGGTGCTGCCCATAGCAAACTCGTCACAATTGCAGGAGCCTATAATAATGGCGCCGGCGTCAGTTAAACGCTGCACAGCAGTAGCCGAATAAATACTTTGGAAATTGCCAAGAATCCGGGAAGCGGCGGTAACCCGGTAACCTTTATAGCAAAGCACATCCTTTATGGCTATAACAACCCCATGAAGCGCAAGCATAGTATGGCCATTGTCAAGCTGTAAATCCAATACAGCAGCCCTTTCCAGGGCTGCTGTATCAAAAATTTCGGTAAACGCATTAAGATGTTGCCGGGATTGTATGCGGTCTATATACTGCTTTACTACCTGCACGCAGGTAGTAGTTCTGTCAGCCAGTTGTTGCTGATAGTTAGAAATGGAAGTATAGCCCAACAAATAATGTCCGGTTTCTGAAGAATTCAAAAATCGATGGAAGATTAATTAGAAATTACTGAGCAGAAGTTTGTTTGGTCTCTTTTTCGTTCATACCATCCTCAATTTCTTTCTTCACATTGTCTTTTGCATCTTTAAATTCCCGGATACCTTTTCCCAAACCCCTCATAAATTCCGGAATTTTCCTGCCTCCAAAAAGAACAAGTACTGCAAGAACGATAAGGATCCATTCAGTACCGCCTGGCATGGAGAGAAATAATAATGAAGTTAACATGACCAATTTTTTTAGAAATGAAAAACAAAGTTACGATAGCAGTGTGGCAGATGGGTTTGTATTCACCTATTTATTTTAGTCCTATACCGCTGTTTTGGATATTTTAACGTTCAGGATAGCGGTGGGATAAAAAAAATGGAGACTTTCTAAGCCTCCATAAGTATGTTGTATTATAGAATTAACGGCTAACGCGTTTTTCCTGAATCCTGGCACTTTTACCACTCCTATCGCGCAGGTAGTATAATTTAGCACGACGTACTTTACCGACTTTGTGAAGGATGATCGACTCGATATTAGGCGAAAAAGCTGGGAAAATTCTTTCTACACCTACACCATCACTGATTTTGCGAACAGTGAAAGTAGCAGTCTGACCTTCGCCCTGCCGCTTGATAACATCACCTTTAAAGCCCTGGATACGCTCCTTGCTTCCTTCAATGATTTTATAATTAACAGTGATATTATCACCGGCTTTAAACTTAGGATGTGTTTTACCCTTGGTCTGATTAAGTTGCTCTTGTACGAATTGAACAGCTGCGTTCATGTCTAAAATTTTTGGACGGCAAAAGTAAGAGTCAGTTGGTGAAGTACCAAATAATAAAATGCAAAATGGAAAATGAATCGGCCCCTGTTTAGAACCAAGGTCAAAAGTACTTTTGAATAAAATATTCAATAACCGACTAACAATATACAATACTCAATAGCTTGCAAAACCGTGCCCTTGAAACTTAACACCCTATTTTACCCGACTAAACCTCAGGCAGCCTACCATCCAATCTGGAAGGTACTTTTCAGGATTGCGTTTTTTAAGGTCCAGATACCAGCCCAATTTTTTGAGAATCGGTACTTTATGGGTTTCCACATATTCTATCAGTGTGCCATCCGGATCCTCATTATAGGCAAAATGCCCGGCAGCCTTGCCCATTGGGAAGCTATTCTTGCTGTTTACGGTGAGCGGGTGACCATGGTTATAGCAAAGTTCTTCATGCGAGTCCATGCCGTTGATATCAAAGCAAACATGGATAAATCCCAGGTCGCCCCAAAAACGGTTATCAAATATTTTGCTGGCCACTTTTCCCGGCACATGTACCAGTTCGATATAGGTTTTTCCGAAAAGCTTGGCAAAAGCGCCCCTCCGGATATTGCTGTGGGTTAGAATCACCCGGTTACATTTCTCATCACCACCTGGTATCCCTTTCAGATCTGAAAAAGTATCCTCGCCTTTGTAAAGTACTTTGTCGTAGCCGAGCACCTGGGTATAAAATTTTACAGAAGCGTCCATATCGCTCACGCCTACTGTTACACCACTTACGCCACCACGGATGCCATATTTCTTTGAAAAGCAAATACCGCATTCCATAACCTCAAAAATATTACCGAAAGGATCTTTCAGGAAAAAATGATAGCCGTCGATAACGTGCTTTTGAACGGTGGTCAGTAATTCCACATCCTGCTGCTGCATATGCTCGTACACCTGATGCACATTGACACATTTCATTTTTACGATAAAGATCCCCAGATCGCCCATTACCGGCAGGACCGGAGGTGCAGATGGGGTACGGCTGGTGTACTGCCAAATTTCGAATCCGCCGCCGCCACGCATATTCAATGCCAGTATCGCTTTACGGTTATGAGCCTTGTCGCCGGTATAACGGGTCATCAGGTTCGCGGTTGCCTCGTCGTTAAAAACGACCACATCCATGCCAAAAACTTTTTTGTACCAGTCAAAAGCTTTATCGGCATCAGTAACCCCAATACCCACCTGTTGTATGCCGCTGATTATTCTTTGCATTGAAATTTCTGTTTTCTACTTGGTTTTTTAGCCGGAAAAATACAGGATTTATTGATTTGTGATTGGGCAAATTTTAGTTGCCATACCAGTCAGGGCATGAAATCTCCCGTCTCAAAAGCGTTATAATATAAACTGAAAGCGTTTACTTGAATTTGATAAAGTACGATCTTTTTTCGAAATATTCCCGGAATAATAAAAATACATCTGCGATCCATATACGTAAGGTGTTAACAGTTAGTTGTTGCGACCAACTACGCTATACACAATTTTCAAGCCAGCTGCCGTTAATGGGGACCATGAAACCCAAGTTATTTAATTAATTGCGCTGCCAGCCTGTTTGTAACTTTATCAACTTTTAGTTCCTTGTACTAACGCCCCGCTTCATAGCCTGAAGCAAATGAATAAAAAAAAGACGCCTGCATGTGCCGCTTGTTATCTTGCGGCCTGTTACCAATTTACTTAAAATGGAAAAAGTTTACAGTAAGGGGTTTAATGGCTGGAGCCAGCTGGCCATATTACTGGGCCTTGTCGGCGGCGGCATTCTTATTGGGGGCCTCGTTAGTATTCCTATCTGGACAACGATGACAAACGGCAGTATTGTGAATATGGCGGAGGATATTATGAAGCCCGAAAATGCCACTGCCGCACAGTTGGTTCAGGTTGTGTCTGTATTGTTCATGTTTTTTTTGCCAGCCATCTGCTTTGCATTTATTTGTTATAAAAATGGCTGGACTTTTTTGGGGTTTGGTAAAACGCTGGATAGCCGTCTATTGCTTATTGTATTGTTGATCGTAGCATGCAGCATACCCTCCATTGGGCTTCTGGAGCAGGTTAACCGGGCTATTCCGCTGCCGGCCGGCACCAGGGCGAGGTTCGATGCTATGGAAAAACAATATAATGCGCAGGTGGTGGCGATGGTACAGTTAAAAAGTTGGGGGCAATATTTCGTGTCGTTGCTGATTATAGCGGTGCTGCCGGCAATAACGGAGGAACTGATTTTTAGAGGGACACTGCAAAATTTGCTAAGCCGTTGGACCAAATGGCCCTGGCTGTCTATTATTTTTACCAGCCTGCTGTTTAGTGCCATTCATATGAGCTGGTATGGGTTTATAGCCCGCTTTGCATTGGGAGTAATACTGGGGACCATCTTTTATTATACCCGGAACATTTGGCTCAATATAATGGCGCATTTTATCAATAACGCCCTGGTAGTGACTATGCTTTTCGCTGTGGTAAGAAGCGGAAAACCTGTCGACATGACGGCCAGTGATAATTTCCCGATGGCCCTAGGCATTTTAGCTTTGCTACTTTTAATAGGACTCCTTGTGTGGCTGATCAAAAAAAGCCCCAAACGTATGGCCGGTGAAGAAGACCTGAAAGTGTTCGACAGGAGCAATCCATTTGATGAAAGGGACATTTTGCGGGATTAAACGGGTTGACTCGGGTGTGAGGTTATTGAAGAAAATTGATCAAAATTTTTAATGCTTAGCATGAACTGGCATTTACTATTTACTACCACACTCTACACCGAGGCTGCCATTATTCAGGGCAAACTGGAACAAAATCAAATCCCGGTTAAGATATTGAACCGGCAGGATAGCATGTATATCAGCATAGGCGAGATAGAACTCTATGTTCCAGTACATTTAAAAGACCTGGCGTGGGCGCTAATAAATGAAACACTTAAGAATTAGCGAGTGTGGAGTTGAAGATGACAAGTGGATTGACATTGCAAGGAAAGAAACAGGTAACTGGAATCCGGAAAACGGTAACTGGAATGGGATTTAAAAAATTAACCCGCAACTATGGCTTTAAACAAAGAAGTATTCCGGGTACGAGCTATCAGCGCTGTGGCATTTGTAATCGTGATGCTGGCAGGATTACTGTGGAACCACTGGAGTTTTTTGGTATTGTTCAGCATCATTCATTTTGGGTGCTGGTGGGAGTATATAAACCTGATTGAAAAAATTGATGGAGCTAAAATCAATAGATATTTACGTTTTGGGCTGATGCTTTCCGGTTTTGGTATTATGCTCTGGTTTTGTGAGGGAGCGTATCGGATTGGTGGTTATGGGTTGAAGGAAAACCTTTCGCTCCCATTTACAGTGGCAGGATTTGCCTTATTAATAGCAGGGAGTTTTCAAAAAAACAGTTTTGGTTTGAAAAATTTTGGAGTAGCGGCCTTAGGGTGGCTATACATTTCTTTATGCTGGGGCGTGATGATCAGTCTGCGGCAGGAAGGAATGGAATTTAAAGGGCTGACAGCTTCGTTAGAAGATTCCGGACGGCTGTTGCCAGTAGTGCTCATCACTTCTATCTGGATTAATGATACGATGGCTTATATTGTTGGGTCTTTTATCGGGAAAACGCCTTTCTCTAAAATTTCACCCAAAAAAACCTGGGAAGGAACCATTGGCGGTGCCCTGCTCTGCGTTTTGGTGATGTCAGTAGCGAGCCACTACCTGTTCGGTTTTGCCTGGCATATTTCGATTGCCATTCCATTAATAGCAGCTGTTGTGGGAACGATGGGAGACCTGCTCGAGAGTAAAATCAAACGCCTGGCCAACGTAAAAGACAGTGGCACAATGATGCCCGGCCATGGGGGCTTTATGGATCGCTTTGATTCTCTATTACTTGCCACGCCAGTCGTTTGGGTGTATGTGCAGCTTGCAATTTCAACCTCACATAGCCTACGTTAATCCATAGACCCAAATCCACCTTGCAGCAACTGACTGCCAATAGGAACCTACCCCAACTATTTTACCCGGCATTGTTTTGTTTTTGCCACATCTTTTGATTGACAAGCCTCATGCAATTATATTTGCCTCCAACCCTCCAATCATACTAGCGATTTACCACCAACCACTTGCTTAACCAATCACCATTCTCAATTAACATGACAATTCATAAAGAAGGTTACGCATCCATTGCTATCGCTACGCTGGTAGTGGGGTTGATCAACGCCGCGTCTATTTGGTTTTTCAGTGCTTCGTACCCGCTTTTGGCAGGTTTTATTTTTGCGGTAACGCTGGTGCTATGGTTTATTGTGGTGTACTTTTTTCGAGTGCCAAACCGCCAGCTTACGGTTGATGCCGCCAAGATTGTTTGTCCTGCCGATGGTAAAGTGGTTGTAATGGAAGAGATCACCGATGTGGAGTATTTTAAAGATCGCCGCATACAGGTAAGCATCTTTATGAGTCCGCTAAACGTACACCTGAACCGGAATGCAGTTGGAGGCGAAGTGGTATACAGTCAATACCACAAAGGCAAATTCCTGGTGGCCTGGAATCCGAAGTCGTCAACAGAAAATGAAAGTCATAGTATGGTATATAAAACCGGGGGCAAAGAAATCCTGGTAAAACAAATCGCCGGTGCATTGGCAAGAAGAATTGTGAACTACCTCAAACCGGGCATGACTGTAAAACAGGGCGCTGAAATGGGCTTTATTAAATTTGGCAGCAGGGTAGATGTATTGTTGCCAGTTGGTGCAAAAATCTTTGTGACGCTGAACCAGGTTGTGGAGGGGGGTGTAACTGTGCTGGCAGAACTCTAAATCGATCATGGGGTCAATAGTCAGTAGGTCATTTGTCAATAACGAATTTCAAATAGCGGTGCATGTCAGGATACCCTTTCTTAGGTATAAAGACTATGAAGGGTGTCATGCTGTATTCTGCCTTCATTATGTCGTCGGGTAAATGACTTAATGAGTGAATGACCATTTTCGACTTTTGCCGACAATACCCCTTATCCGTCCATCATATTTTAACAAGCCCGCTCTTCCTTTTCAAGAAATAAGCTGCTACATTAGCTGGCAATAATCATTTCCACAAAAACATAAACATGAAAAAAATTCTCGTATTTGCTACTGCGGCCTTGTTGGTGAGCGGTGCAGCATTTGCCGGTAAAGGCAAAAAATGTGGCACTAAAGATTGCTGCAAAGACAAAAAGGAAAATTGCTGTAAAGACAAAAAAGCAAAGACAGCAAAGACAATCACCAAGCCGGTATCTTAATAACTACCAATCGGTTTACACAAAGGAGTCAAGCTTTTTAAACTTGACTCCTTTGTTACTCTACAGCTCCAGAACCTGGGGCTTTTTTTATCTGCTTATTTCAATTTGTCATATTCCTCCTGTACAAACTCCATCAATTCTTTGATCCTATTGGGTGACAAATCGAATTGAAGGCCAGCTGCCTCGTACAACTTTGGAAGCGTTTTTGTACCGCCGAGGCTAAGGGCCATGATATAGTTTTTAAGTGCTTGTTCCGGATCCTTTTTATACTGCATCCACAAGCCAATGGCGCCGAGCTGGGCGATGCCATATTCGATATAGTAAAAAGGTACTTCAAACAAGTGCAGCTGCCGCTCCCAGCTGTATTTCCGGTATTCCTCAAGCCCGCTGACATCCACCACGTTGGTACTGAATTCGTTCAGGATCGCCACCCATTGCTCCGCCCTTTGGTCTAATGTATGTGCCGGGTTTTCGTACACCCAATGCTGGAATTTATCGATGGTCGTGATCCAGGGGAAAATGGTGATGGTGCGCTCCAGCTGGTGTTTTTTTGCCCGTTTAAGGTCTTCGGGATTGTCGAAAAAACTTTCCCAATGATCCATACTCATCAACTCCATCGCCATGCTGGCCACTTCGGCTATTTCCATCGGGTATTCTTTAAACGCACTCAATTCCAGCGGATGGCTTAAAAACGAATGGATCGCATGGCCGCCTTCGTGCACCATCGTGGTTACGTCGTGCATCTGGCCTGCCGCGTTCATAAAAATAAATGGTGCGCCACTTTCCGCCAACGGGCAATTATAGCCACCCGGCGCTTTACCGATGCGGCTTTCCAGGTCAAAATGCCCCAGCTCATTCATCTTCCTGAAGCAATCCGCGAAGAAAGGGTTGATCTTTTCGAAGCAGGCAATCGACTTTTCCAGTAACTCCGTACCGGTGGTAAATGGCTTAAGCGGTTCTACGCCTTCTGCTTCCACTTCAAGGTCCCAGGGCTTTAATGAATCCAGGCCCAGGTTTTCCTTTTTGTGCTGGTAAATTTTTTCTACTAACGGCAGCGCATGTTGCTTCACACCCTCATGAAACTGGAAGCAGTCAGCCGGGGTGTAGTCGAAGCGGCCCATCGATTTAAAACTATAATCCCGGAAGTTGGTAAACCCGGCATTCGCAGCTACCTGTTGGCGCTTTTCAATGAGCGTGGAATAAAGCTGGTTGAGCGCGTCTTTATCCTGGAAGCGGCGGTCTTGCATTTTAAAATAAACGGCTTCACGTTCGCTGCGGTCTTTGCTTTCTAAAAATTTCGCGGCCTGTTGGAGGGTGTATTCTTTGCCATTGTGTTCTACCGTCATACGGCCATTGATCTGGCCAAATTGCTGCTGCATCACACCCAACTCTGCCTGGATCGGTATATTTTCTTCCCGGAACAATTCGATGCTTTTCTTAACGGTTCGCAGGTAGGTGAAATATTTCTCCTGATCCAATTTAGCCGTGAAGGGTGAGGCGATCAGCTTCTTGTTAATCGCATCGGCATAGGGCTGCATTTTGGGAGAAATCTCCATCACAAAAAAGTTAAAGGCTTCTTCGAGTGTCTTGTTCTCTGTATCGCAAGTCATGCGGATCTGGCGCCAGCAGGCATCCTCGCTGATGGCCGCCTCCAGTTCGCTGCTGTCTTTCAGCCATTGCTCCAGCGCTGCCATGGAATCAATATTCCGGTCCTGCAAATTCTTAAAATAAGGTTCAAGGTCTTCCCAGCTGGCGATGGTAAAATCGGCAGGAAGAAAATGGCGGGGCAGTTTCTTGATATCGGCTGTTGGGATAGTGGTCATATATAAGTTGAAGTTTTTATGGTGAATGGTGAGAAGTAAGTGGCCAGTGGGGGATTCATTTATGGGTTTTGGTTTGGAAATCTGCAGAGATTATAAGGGCTTGCCAAATTGAACAAGCCCCAAACTACGAGCAGCAATATTTCTTGCGGTAATTTGGGGCTTATCATGAACGGGAATCCAATATAGATGTACGCAAAGTGCTTATTGTTCGGCAGGTGCGTCGAAGTCCATTTCGGCAGAAGGGGCTGCTTTTTTCTTTTTTGGCGGAGCTTTTTTAGCCGGTACGTCTTCTTCGGCTGGTGCTGTTTCGGGTGTGAGCGTTTCGGCTACTGGCTTCTGATCAGGTGATGTTCCTTCTTCTTCATCTGTCACAGGTTCAGTGGATTTGATTTCCACATCGTTGGCTTTTAGAATACCGTACCATTTCACCATCTTTTTCATATCGCTGCTATATACACGGTCAAAATCCATTTCCGGATATACCTTTTCCATGTAGGCTTTTACGGCAGCGGCATCCTTATCTGAAGGAATGGCTTCACTGCTGAGTTCCATGGCTTTCAGTACTTCTATAAGGTTCACATTGTCCCTTACGGTGTATATTTCGATGCTTTCGAGGTGGGAAAAATTATGCACCCGGCTGCTCACAAATTTCACAGTCTCGTCTTCCAGGCTTTTTACCACAGCGCCTTCGTTTTTTGATGATACCAATTCAAACAAACCCGGCATCCCGGAAATTGCGATCATACGATTGTATTCCATGTAGAGAATTTTTTTGAGGGGTGCAAGATAAGGATGAAGGTTCAAGGATCAAGGTCCAAGTTTCAGGGTTTAAGGATTAAAGTTCAGGGCTAGACCTTGCCGTAAAAAATTGGGAGCGGGCCCGACTACCCATTGGCAGTTTGAATCTTGTATTATAAATCCTGAGCCTTACTTAAAATTGCTGATGGTTGTTCTTTTTGACAAAAGTGAAAAAAATCCCGCTCCGTCATATTCTCAATAAATTTTTCATATATATCAACAATGTTCTATTGCAACAGCGTATTTTTTTTCAAAATCAGGAACAGCTATTTACAAATTAAGTGAAGGGTAAACCGGCGTTTTGATATCGTGGTAAAACAAAAAGGTCCAGTTTTCTTCGGTTCCTTGTTTCCACCATTCCTGCCGGAGTGCCATACATTTTTTGCCGTCGAAATCGTATTTGGCCACGAAGCGGCTTTTCATTTGTTGTAGCTGGGGCGCATCGTCTCCCCCGAAAAATAATTTCCTGCCATCAACATCGATCCAGAATACCTGGTGAAATTTACTATGGGCGCCAGTTACTTCATAGCTGATATAATTGTCGATGGTGCCTTTATCGTCGTGCAGCCAGCATACATTGGGATGGCGGTCTAACACATCAAATTCGTCTGTAATAAAAGACGGATAGCCGATGGCTTCCGCATATTCAAATTCCCGGCGCTGAACAAAATAAGCCGCGTTGGGAAACGACAACAAGGCATTGCCCAGCATATTCTTATAGCTGACTCCACCAGCATGATCCTTATGCAAGTGACTCATCAACACTTTGGTTATTTGCTCCGGCTGTATGCCATTCGCTTTTAGGTTGGCATGGATCTGTTGCGCCCCATTTTTACGAAAGCCAAGACCGGTATCTATCAGTAAAAAGTCCCTGTCAGTTACAAGGCAAAATGGCTGCACTTCCACCAGCAAACTGCCTGTGGGTCTACTTTGCAGGTCGTCAGTAGCTTCATCAAAAGGCATAAAAATCTTGTCTTTGCCAATGGTGAAAGTGCCCTCGCTCAATGGAATTATGGTCATAATAGTTTAGATTAAAAACTGGTCAAAATTGGCACGAGAAACTTTGTGAAATCCGGTGTTGGGGTATGCTTCCATAAACGAACCAGGTATTTTTACCTTTGCTTTTTCGTTCCATTTGCATTCAAAAGCAGTTAGCTTTCAATTGGCCTCTTTTATATAATTTATCTCCTGACCGGCATGTGTTCGCCAAAAATAGGTATTGACTTTTTGTTGGCTATAATCCATAAATTTTCTTCGTTCGGATATCCAGTAGTTTTCCCAAAGTTGGCCAATATCCTGTCGTAATGGTACCGGCGAAAACTGGTTGATAACTGCATTTCGAATGCCTACATCATAAAAATAAATTTTTCGGCTGCGCTTTAATTCGTTCCGCAAATTGCGGCTAAAAGAAGATAGCCTGAAAACAATAAATGCCTTTTCCAGAAATCCTATATACTTTTCAATGGTGTTTTTATCGAGTTCACATATTTGTCCCAGCTCGGTGTACGACACCTCATTGCCTATCTGAAATGCCAAAGCCTTTATTAAATGCTCCAGCTTTTGCGGCTTTAATATTTTTTCCCAGGCTAAAATATCTTTGTACAAATAGCTGTCTGTTAGCGATACCAGCACGGCTTGCTCCATACCGGGGCTTGTTACCACTTCGGGGTAAGTACCAAATAAAAGGCGTTTTTCCAGGGCGCTTTTTTCCGTGATAATATTGGTATTGTTTACCATTTCACCGAAGCTCAGCAGGTACAAAAAATACTCCCATTTTCGGCCTGTAAGTGGTTCATTTATTGTGTTAGCCAGTTCAAAAGCTGATGAACCGGAAGCGATAATTTTTACTGTACCAATCTGGTCTATGATTATTTTGAGCGCCAGGCCGATATTTTCTATTCGTTGACATTCATCTATTACCAGCAAATCGGCGTTTCCTGCAAGTGACCTTAATCGTTCTACACCCACATCTTTAAAAGCAGCCCTTACTTGTGGCTCATCACCATTGTACTGTTGTACGCTAAGGTTTTGGTTATCAATAATTGCCTTTATCAGGGTAGATTTTCCGGAATGTCTTGGGCCAAGAATAATAGCTGCCTTTTTAGGCGTAAGTCGCTGTTCGATATGTTGTTGTATGCTTCTTGAAATCATACTCTAGGTATTAGATTCATAAAATTTATATTAAATCGGTGAATCGATTCCCCAAAATCATATAAAATTGGTGAATGGAATCTCCAAATTCATATAAAAATGGTGAATCCTATCTGCTTATAAAAGGTTGATTACTGGGGCCAGCATTTTAACGCAACACCATCTGCCGGTCCGCGTCCAGCCTTACCAGGATAAAGAGCAGGATGGTAAATGTAAGCAGCGATGAACCCCCGTAGCTGATCAGGGGCAAAGGAATACCGATAACCGGGGCCAGGCCAATAGTCATACACATATTTACTACCACGTGAAAAAAGATAATACTGGCTACACTGTAGGCATACACCCGGCTAAAAACACTTCGCTGTCTTTCGGCCATGGACACAATAATAAATAAAAGCAGGCCATAAATCAGTACCAACAGGGTGCTGCCCCAAAAACCGAAACTTTCGCCGATGGCAGTAAAAATAAAGTCGGTATGTTGTTCAGGTACAAAATTACCCTGGGTTTGGGTGCCTTTTAGAAAACCCTTACCTAACAATCCGCCCGAACCAATGGCGATCTTACTTTGCTTTACATTATAATCATCTGTCTTCTTGGCGGGTTTCTTTTTTTCATCCGCATCGGTTTTGGTATGCTTGTTTTTAGAGCAGTCGTATTCCTTACCCACCATGCTCATGATACGGGCACTCTGATAACACTCAAAAGCGTTGTTAAGCGCATATGGTACGGCAAACCGCTGCATGCCTACACCCACCAGCCAGGAAGCGGCGATGATGAGCAATATTTTTTTATTTCTTCTGATGCGTCTTTTAAGAAAAAACAAAGCCAACACCGCTATAATGGACAATGCGACCATCAAGCCATTGCCTTCCACAATTAAGCTGGTCACAGCCAGCACAACCAACGAGGCGCCTATAATCAGATAAGCTGGCGGCAATCCTTCACGATAAAGCACCATGATAAAAGCAAAATAGACCAACGCCAAACCAGCTTCGTGCTGGGCTACCGAAAGTATTGCCGGCGACAGGGCAATGATCGCCGCTATCAAGTGCGATTTCGGCTTCCGGAAATCCGTCTCTGGACGGCTGAGGTATTTGGCCAGCGCCAACGCCACGAATATTTTACACAGCTCTGCTGGCTGCAGGTTCATAAAACCCAACGGTATCCAGCTATAGCTGCCATTGATATTTTTATGTATGGCTAATGTAATAAGCATAAGTAAAATACCAAATGCGTACGACAGGTTGGCAATGGCAGTGAATAATTTGCTGTCGGTCAACAAAATAAAAGTACCTGTGACCAGGCCGATCCCGATAAAAAGCAATTGCTTGGCATAGTTGCTTTTAAGGGCAGCCAGGGTTTGCAATACATTTTCATCCGGCTTATGTTCCACCGAAAAAATAGCCATAAATCCAATCGCTACCAATACCAGGTAGATCCAGATAACGGCCCAGTTAATTCCTTTACTTATAATGGCTTGTTGCTGACTCATGGGTATTATGGGGTCGAATCTTTTTTATCGGGGGATGGTACTCTCTTTTTATCATCCGCATTGTTGATGATGGGACTGGTAGCGGCATTGCGGTCTTTCGGGTCCTTCTTATCTTTCCCTTTTGGGGGCTCCGCCAATTTTTTAGGGTCTGTTTTTACCTCATCTATTTCAGGATCATCTTCCAGGCCCAGTGTGTCACGCAACATTTTTAAATAGCCTTTTTTTACCAGGTATGCCGTGTCTTTCCGGTGGTCGATTGAATCCTGCCGCTTATAGTCGGTATAAATAAAATCGGGCACCAGGTTCAGTTTTGAAAAATACTCAATCCGCTCCAGTCTTGCCTTATCAACGATGGAATCATTCAGGTATTTCTCGATCATCAAACCCACGATGGGGGCCGCGTAGGTGCCGCCAAAACGGCCGCTATTTTGAACTACACACATGATGGCGATCTTCGGATTATCTCTTGGGGCAAAAGCACAAAAGAAGGCGTGGTTTGGCCGCTTGATGATACCACCTGGTGCATAATTTTCTACAGTTCCTGTTTTCCCGCAGATCACAATACCCTTCACTTTGGCACCGGTACCCGTACCATGGTCTACCACACCTTCCATGCCATCATGAACTGCCTCAAATACACTATCGTCGATGCTTACCGCAGTGTGTTTCTTGTTGAATGTGTCTAGTAAATGATAGGTATCCCCGCCCTCGATACTATCTACTACATGAGGTATTTTATACCAACCCTTATTGGCTATATACGCCATTTCATTGGCTACCTGGAGCGGCGTAACATTTACCTCTCCCTGCCCGATACTTACTGACCGGAAGGTGCAATAATTCCATTTGCCTGCACCGTAGCGCTTGTTGTAATAATTTGCGTTGGGAATATTGCCCGGTTGCTCTGAGGGAATGTCAACGCCTATCTTATGACCTAACCCAAAAGCGCTCATGTATCTGGCCCAGATGTTCAGGCTGCTGTCGATATCAGGGTTTGCCGGGTTATTGATGACTTTCTGCATGACAGTAGCAAAATACGTATTATCGGATTTTGTGATGGCCGTACGTAAATTAAACGTTCCGATATCCAGGCAGCGCATGGGCTTTCCGCTTCCGCAGCCGTAAAAGGCGCCACTACAGGTCACCGTAAAATTAGTGTTGATCACACCCTCCTGCAAACCAATCAATGCCTGTAAGGTTTTAAAAGTAGAGCCGGGTGAATAGGTTGCTGAAATTGCCCTGTTAAGTAATGGCAATTTAGGATCTTTATTAAACGCCCTGATATTTTTTCCGCGTTGTGCACCGGTAAGTAAACTGGGGTCGTAACCCGGACCACTTACCATCGCCAGGATACCACCTGTTTTTGGATCCACTGCAACGATAGAACCTAATTTATTGGCCATCAGCTTTTCACCCAGTTCCTGCAATTCTATATCGATCGAAGTATGCAGGTTATTGCCGGCTATTGCGATGGTATCATTCTTTCCGCCTTCAAACCTGGTAGTGGGGCGGTTCTTATTGTCGCGCAGCCAAAATTCGATGCCACGCTCACCCATAAGTACCTTCTCGTACGACCTTTCGAGCCCCGCAATTCCAAAATAATCGCCACTGGAATAGCCACGTTCGGGGTGACGACGCAGGTAGCCCGTGTCCACTTCGCCCAAATAACCAAGGATAGGTCCTGCAGCGTTAAAAGGAAATTTTCGGACTGGTCTTTTGATCAGGTCAAAGCCGGGCTGGATCCTGAAAAGGTTCTCGTTAAGCTGGGCGAACATTTGAGGTTCCAGCAGACCCTGGAAAATAGTGGGCTGGTAACGGCCATTTTTAATAATGGCTCCCAGTACACGCTTTCTAAATTCGGCGGTATCAATGCCTACAATTTTACAGATCGCCATCGTATCCACACCTTTCAGTTGAAAGGGAATCACCACGAGGTCATAAAGGGTAGTATTGTCCAGAATAACTCTTCCCTTGCGGTCGTACACCAAGCCCCGGCTTGGGTATACCACTTTCCGGTAAATACCTTGTTCATCTGCCAAAAGACTATACTTGGTGCTTAGTAACTGCAGGTTAAATAACTGGGCGATAATCACTAATAAAGCCCCACCAAAAATGATGCGGATCACGCGGCTGCGTATGGAATTGTAATCGGACATGGAAGCCCCTTAGAACTGTAAGGGGACAGGTGTTTTTAAAGTTTGGAAAACTGTGTGTGAAGGTAGCTGGTGTTGTGCTGGTTTGTATATGGTAGTGGAAATTAATTTGTTACCATGGTGTGTATTTCGATTGGCGCGTGGCATTGGTTGGCCTTTTCGGTAGATTGTAAAGCAGCTTCACTACCATTTTACAAATAAAAAAAATTAGCTCAAATACAGGCTGGTTTTCATTCCTGGCTTGTGGCCCGGCCTAAATGAAGGGCTTTGCGTATGTTGTGTTTTGTTCGGATGTTTGGAATTAAGAACCTCCATCCATAATGAGCCACGCTTAAAATCAGCATGGAATTGTTGCGCGCTAATATTGTTACTGTCAACGTTAAACTGCACGCTCATCAAAAAAGCACCGGGCGGTGTCGCTTTTTCTCAACTGCTCTTCTTACCAAAAAAAGTGGAAATATAATTGCTGTTCATGCTGCTTTACAACATGGGTGCGGGGGGGAGTCAGTTAACCATTCAACCATTCAACCAATTAACTAATCAACCAATAAACCTGCGTCCTCTTTTACTGAATAAAAACTCTGTTATTGTAATCAACAAAAGGCTAACAAGGGTGGTGAAAAACACCTTGCCGAAAAAGAACCAAAGACTACCAAACTGCATCCACTCCAGCAGCACCAGATAGCTATGATGAACGATAGTTAATACTACAACATACAATGCATAGGGAGCAAACCCCATCGTGGTGCGGCTGGGTGAACCGAGACTCAGTTCCTTGGTTTCTTTAGGTACCAGCAGGTTAATGATAAACGGCCTTAGGTAGGCAATCAGCACGCAGGGAGCGATATGAATGCCCGGTGTATGAAGAAACATGTCCAGCGACAAACCGAGCAAAAAGGCGACGACCATCAATGATGGCCGGCCAGTTTTAAAAGGCATCCAAAGGATAAACAGGAAATATAAATAGGGCGTGATAAACCGGTGCAGCGGAGGCATATGGTTAAGCACCAGCGCCTGCACCAGGATAAACAATATAAACCGGAATATTATTTTTATGGGTTCTGCCATGATTAGCAATGTGCTAATTAGCTAATTTGCTGATTAGCTAATGGTGCTTTTTCTTTTAAAGTGTTTTTATTAATGTACCAGCCGGCTTTCGTTCCTTACCCTATATCTTATAATTCTCGATGCCAAAATAAACTCATCATCTCATTTCATTCTTAGCCATTTCCTCTTCCTACCATTTGCGAATTTGAATATTGTCTCATTGGCATATTAGCTAATTAGCACATTGTCTCATTGCTTCCTCGCTTTTGCCTCCAACTCTGCCTGCTCTTTCCCGAAAAAGTTTTCTATTGCATCCACGAATTGCAGGGAAAAGAAATTAGCCCCTGGCTTTACCTGGATAATATAACTATTGCCCGCTTTCTCCTCCTCAAATTTGGCGATGGTGCCTACCATTAGGCCGGGTGGAAAGTTGATGGACAAGTTGCTCGTTAGAATAGTATCTCCGACCGTCAGTTTAGTGCTTTTCGGAATATCAACCAGCTGCAACAACGATGGATTGCGACCATCCCAGGTAAGGGTACCGCTGATCATGCCTTTTTTCAGCATCACTGTTGGGCGGCTGTTGCGGTGGAGCAAACTCATCACGATCGCATAGTTGTCGCTTACATCGGTAACCATGCCCACGATACCACCGGCACTGGTTACTGCCTGGCCTTTTTGAATGCCCTGGCTGCTACCCCGTTCCAATGTGACATAATTGTTCTGAACACTGACCGAGTTGTTCACCACCCTGGCGATCCGGTAGAGGTACTTGCGCTGTTTGCCGGTGGTATCCCATTTTATAGAATCCGCAACCAGCCTGCCCGAGGTGTCAACAGCTGTGAAATTTTGGGGCTGGTTATTCTTTAGGATATTATTCTCTTCGGCCAGCAGGCGGTTGTTTTCCCCGAGATTAAAATAGGTCTCAACTTTATTTGCCTGCCTGTTGATTTTGCCTGTTAACTCGTAACTCCACTGCATATAGGCCGCTTCATGGCTTTTATTATACTTCACAAGCATTACGATGGCCAGCACCTGTAGTATCAGGAAAAAAACAAGATTAGAGAAACGACGAAAGAAGAGAATGAGGTTACGCATGAAGAGGGTAGTACTTAGTACAAAGATTATAGTACAAAGACCTAAAACACCGATTTTAGTACAAGATTATAGTACAAAGACTTTAGACTCAGAATTTAGCACAAGCCTTTTTGTACAAAAGCCTTAAAGACAGATTTAGTACAAAGAAAATAATTGTTTCAATCTGCTGCTCATTATACTAATCTCTAACCTCTTTGTACTCATCTCTACCTCATTATAAACGGATAGCGGTTGTAGTTTTTGAGGGCTATTCCAGTGCCACGCACTACGCTTTTCAGCGGATCATCGGCTACATGCACCGGCAGTTTGATCTTGTTACTGATGCGTTTATCCAACCCACGGAGCAAGGCACCACCACCGGTTAAGTACAGGCCACGCCGGTAAATGTCCGAAGCGAGTTCGGGCGGCGTCGTTTCCAGAGCCTTTAGGATGGCTTCCTCTATTTTGAAAATGCTTTTATCCAATGCCTCGGCTATTTCCTGATAGCTTACAAAAATTTGCTTGGGAATACCCGTCACCAGGTCACGGCCGTTTACAGCGATATCATCGGGTGGGTTTTCGAGGTCCTTCATTGCGGATCCCACCTGGATTTTGATCTGCTCGGCAGTACGTTCACCAATCAACAGGCTATGGTAGCGGCGAAGTGCTTCCATAATGTCGGCGGTAAATTCATCGCCTGCAATGCGGATGCTCTGATCGCACACGATGCCAGCCAGGGCGATTACAGTGATACCAGTGGTTCCACCCCCTATATCAATAATCATGTTGCCAACTGGTTCTTCCACATCAATTCCAATACCGAGGGCCGCAGCCATCGGCTCGTGCAGCAGGTACACTTCTTTGGCACCCGCCTGCTCGGCACTATCACGTACGGCACGCTTTTCCACTTCAGTAATACTGCTCGGGATGCAAATCATCATTCTCCAGCTTGGCGGAAACAAAGGCTTCTTCGGGTAGATCATTTTGATCATTTCCCTGATCATCAATTCTGCAGCGTTAAAATCGGCGATTACTCCGTCTTTCAGCGGGCGTATAGTCCGGATACTTTCATGTGTTTTCTCATGCATCATCAGTGCCCTTTTTCCTACTGCCAGCACCTCTTTCAGGTTATTGCGGTTAAGGGCTATGATCGATGGCTCGTTCACCACTACTTCGTCGTTATGTATAATCAGGGTATTAGCAGTACCCAGGTCCATTGCTATTTCTTGTGTAAAAAAATTAAAGAGTCCCATTATATTATTTGGAGATAAATCAGTGTTTAAAAGAATGTCGGCAAAATTGCTGTAAAAGTTCCGGTTTACCAATACAGAATGCTGTTTTGGAAAATTTATTTTGAATTCCTGTCCAAAGGGGTTAAAGGCCTGAATTTACGGTTATTGCGAAGAAAGCTTAAAGGTTTAGAGACTAGGGTTTGGGGTAGCAGAATACTGTCATCAAAGGCCCGGATCTGCCAGGTAAATTCAGTAGCCGTCGAAACAAAATATATAGATGTTGTTATCAGAAATAAAGTTCCTGATTTCCCCAACAATACGCTCTTAAAGCAGGCTTAAAACCTAATACCCTACACCTTAAGCCCCATGTCCTATTATTCAAATTCATACCCGATATCCTTCCTGTAAAATAACCCTTCGAATTCAATGCCGCTGATCGCTTCCGTTGCGGCTTTTGCAGCTTCAGAAACGGTGTTCCTTAGTGCCGTTGCTGTAATTACCCGACCGCCATTTGTCACCAGCCTTCCCTCCGCATTAAACGCCGTTCCAGCATGAAAAACCAGGATATCCTGCGCTTTATCTTCCCCTTCAGTAAAAGAAATTTCTTTTCCTTTTTCGTAATCACCAGGGTAACCACCACTTACTGCCATTACGGTAACTGCTGCCTTTTCGTCGTAAGTAATCACTGCTTCCCCTAAAGTATTCTCGTGCATATGAACGAACAATTCCACGAGGTCGTTTTTTAGTCTCGGCAACACCACTTCGGTCTCCGGATCACCCAATCTGCAATTATATTCTATTACAAAAGGCTCCTCACCCACCCTAATCAATCCGAAAAAAACAAACCCATTATACACCAGCCGCTCCTTGTGTAAACCGGCGATCGTAGGCTCAATAATTGTGCCAATTACTTTTTGCATAAACACCTCATCTGCAAATGGCACCGGGCTTACGCAACCCATTCCGCCAGTATTTAAACCGGTATCGCCTGCACCAATTCTTTTATAATCTTTGGCGTGTCCAATGATCTGATAATCCTTTCCATCGGTGAGCACAAACACCGAAATTTCAATACCATCCAGGAATTCTTCTACCACCACTTTGGTGCTGGCTTCGCCAAATTGTTTGTTCACAATCATTTCCTCAAATACTATTAGCGCTTCGGTGTGGCTTTGACAGATCATTACGCCCTTACCGGCTGCAAGGCCGTCGGCTTTTAACACGATGGGGAGGCTATGTTGTTGCAGAAAGGCTTTGCCTTCTTCAAAATTTTCAAGGGTAAATTCTTCGTAGCCGGCTGTGGGAATCTGTTGCCGTTGCATAAACTTCTTTGAAAACGCCTTGCTTCCTTCCAGTTGTGCCGCCGCTTTAGATGGTCCCACAACGATAATATCTTTCAACAGTTCATCATGTACCAGGAAATCATAAACGCCGTTTACCAGGGGATCTTCAGGTCCAACTACCACCATTTCGATCTTTTGTCCGATGCAGCATAGTTTTAGCGCGGAAAAATCGTTCACGCCAAAGGGTAAATTGGTACCGTATTGCAGGGTGCCCCCGTTTCCGGGTGCTATAAAAAGTTGGGAACAAAGCGGGCTTTGGCTCATTTTCCATGCCAGTGCATGTTCGCGTCCGCCTGCACCCAATAGAAGAATGTTCATTTGATTTTTGGAATTTGCCCGGCGAAAATAGATATTTGACGTTACACACCGATTACAGCCTGTTTTAGGGTCATTTGTCATTTGTCAATAAGCTTTTGTGGGAAACCGTTTTATAACATTGTTTCCCATTTTTGATTTTTGACGGTTTTGGCAAGGCAAAAAAAAGAACACCTGTCTTACACCATTTGGATTAGTAGAAATACCCTGATTTTTAATTCTTACAAACAACAGAAAAACTAACAACATGAGTCAACCAATCGCGGCTGCCAAACACCCCAAAGGGTTATACGTCTTGTTCTTTACAGAAATGTGGGAACGGTTTGGATATTACCTGATGGTGGGTATCCTCTTTTTGTTCTTAACCAACAGCACAGGAAAAGGATTACCGAAAGCAATGGGTGCGGATGTTGTGGGTACGTTTATAGCCCTTGTATACCTTACGCCCTTTATTGGTGGCTTATTGGCCGATAGGTATCTTGGTTACATTAAATCCATTTTTATCGGCGGCACGATGATGGCAGCAGGCTATCTCCTGATCGCGATGCCGGGAGACTATACGGCTTATATCGCAATGGGATTGATCATTGTAGGTAATGGTTTTTTTAAACCCAATATTTCCACTTTGCTGGGAAATATGTACAACAGGGAAGATTTGAGACCGCTCAAAGACAACGCTTACAATATTTTCTACATGGGCATCAACATTGGCGCTTTCTTCTGCAATTTTATCGCGGCGATTCTTCGCAACAAGATCGGCTGGCAGGCTGCGTTTTCTGCTGCGGGCATCGGCCTGGTTGTTGGCTTGATAACACTCGCCATCAATCTGAAACATATCAAGCCACACGACATTAAGCGACCTATGCAACCGGGCGATATGCCTACGTCTAGAATACTGGGCACCGTGTTTATCCCGATGATCGTTTTTGCAGTAATTGGCTGGATTATTCCAGGCAATCTTTTTGGAAGTGATTCTGCTGATGCCTTTATGTTTGCCTGTGTACCCGTTATTACCTTCTACGTTAATCTTTGGAGGAAGGAAAAAGGAACGGATAAAAAAGCCATCGGTGCTTTATTATTTGTATTTGCGGTTTCCGTGATCTTCTGGACGATCTACAACCAGAATTCCACCGGGCTTACGATCTGGGCAGAGTCACACACCGACAGAACAATCCCGCAGTTCATGGAAAAGCCTTCGGATGCAGTATACGCTTTACAAACCCTTGAAACAAAGCCCCAGTTGGTGGATAGTATGGATAGTTATATGCGGGTTGTAACGGACGACTCTGGCCATGCGATAAAAACCATGGGCCCTGACCCTTATTTCGCCAATATTCCAAAGGATCAATGGCCGCCGAATGGGACGGTTAAAGTCGGAAATACGGAGTTGTTTCAGTCGATCAATCCTTTCTTTATCGTGGCCCTTACGCCGATCCTTATCGCATTCTTTGCCTGGCGGGTCCGAAAAAAGAAGCCAGTAAGCACGGCAAGTAAGTTTGCCTGGGCGCTCGTGATATCCGGCCTAAGCGCCCTGGTGATGGTATTTGCCGTGATGTCGGTACCCAGTATTTACACCAATAAGGCAGCACCAGTGTGGTTGTTCCTCACCTATGGTGTTTTTACCATCAGTGAAGTCTGTCTGAGTCCCATTGGGTTATCCTTTGTGTCAAAACTTGCCCCGCCGAGGTTGACGGCCCTTATGATGGGTGGGTGGTTTTTATCAACCTCACTTGGCGGCAAAGTGGCTGGAGTAATGGCCACTTTCTGGGATAAAATGCCTGATAAAAGAATATTTTTTGGCGTGATCGCGGTAGCTGCCATACTTGGCGGCATCCTCATCTTTACCAGGGTTAAATCGCTGGACCAGATCGTGAGAGATAAAACCGGTTCCACCTAAATAATTTTTTAAGCCCTATCGTAACGGAGTTGATATTTTCAACTCCGTTTTTTATGCTCCCGCTTTTTATTTTCAAAAAACCACTTCATAAGCGAAGAGCAAAAGGCCCGCAACCACCCTGTAGCCCTGCCTTCTTTTTTTCTTTTCCAATATGTGAGAAGATTTGGCTACGGCCTGATGTTCGGCATTTTCATCCTGCACCGCAAAGATGAAAAGGTTGGGGTTTTCATAAACGAAAAGAAAAGTGTTGCCGCTATGGCACATCTATGACGCTGCCTTTTTTACATCATTTTTCCTGGTGGCCTACTGGCCGATCGCTGCCTGTGCTATCGAAAATCTATTGTCATCGGCTGCATCATGATGGGTATTAGGTATTGTATGACGGAGATTTACAGGCTTCCCAGGTTGGCTGATCCCGGGAAGTGTTTTCGGCTCAGATTCAACAGATGCTCCCGCTGAAAACATTTATCTGTCCGCCCTTATTCGTTTCATCTGCTACATCCGCGTTTCTATCAACTCCCCGCTACTGCTCCCGATCCACCCCAATCATCTTGCCCGCCTTCCATTTACTTTGGAGTTCTTCAAAAGCATTTATATCATCAGCCGAAAATTCCTTATTTGTAAGCGCCCCCAAATCCGGCTGGCCGGCGTTCACCCAGGCCGTGTACCAAAAACTGGCTACTGCATAGATCGATTGCCGCATGCGGCGTTCCACCATGCCCTTCATGCTTTCCTGGTAGGCAGCCGAATAGGCTGAGGAATATTGACGGATCACTTTGCCATTGCGATCTTCAAACGAATACTTCTGGTCGGAGGGAAACTTGCTGCTTAAGGCAGCTTCGAATTTCAAAACCGTGTCGCTGGCGGCACCACTTTCCATTACACGATTCCAGATAAAATTGCCGGGAGACTTGATAAAATCTGCTTTGCCAATAAAAAAATCATATTGCTTGTCGGCAAACAATTCGGGCAACCGGCTCTCCCAAAAGGCATGGATGCCTTTCTGATTGCTCTGCTGGCCGTCGTGGTTGCTGCTGGCATGAAGTGGCACATGAGCATCAGCTATGTAATGGCCTATTTCTGCACTCAGCTTTAAAATTTTTGCCTGGTCCTTTTCCTTGAAAGCCTTGGTGAGCCTGCCCAGCATCGTTTGCACCCACCAGGGCACAATGCCGTTTGCCCGCAACGAATCTTCGGTAAATTTTGCCACGGCACTATCCCAGCGGTGCGGCAATCCGTGCCAGGGATATTGGCCATAAGTGTCGATATCTATATAATGGCGGGGCGCTTCTTCTTTAATAGCATAACGCCGCATATCCGGATCCACAGCATGTTCCGTAAGAAATTCTATCTGCGGCTTGTACAGCTTCAGCATCTCCGGCGGCAGCAGGAACACTGCATAATAATTAATCTTCTTATGGCTATAGAACCCCCAGGCATAGCAATCGCTAAAGCCCGCAGCGATCAGACCCACTAATAATAATGATCGGCTTACTATCATGCGGGGAAACTACACACCATCACCTTTCCCCGGAAAAACTATACACGGATTTGAGGTTCCTCTGGTGCCTCGGTTATTTCCGGCGCTTCCACCACGCCGCCGCTGATGGCAAATTTTAGCGCATCACCGGCCGCTATATCGGCGAGCAGTTTTATCCGGTCCTGCTTTACAAAAAACAACTGCCCGGCCACCGCATAGCTTTGAGGCACATATACACTTACATGCTCATGCATTCCAAAATTACTCAGGTCTTCATTCGTAATAAAGCCTACCTGCCAAACCTCGGGGTGGAACACACTGACCAGCACGGCCTTTTTAAATTTCCGCTTTTTTCCTGCAAAAGCTTCGCTGAAATCTTTCACAAAAGAATAGACGATTTTAATGCCCGGTGTTTTCTCCAGCATATGATCGAAAAAACTCAGCAACCGCCCGATTACAAAGAACGAACTGAGGTAGCCTACCAGTAATACAAAACTGATGATGATGATAAATCCAACGCCGGGTGGTACCGCAACTTTATTGGGATCGGTATAAAAAGCGCGGAAAACCGGCAATAATAAACTATCAATATTGGTGAAAAGCCAGTAAATAAAATAGCTGGTAATCGTTACAGGTGCCAGTATAATCAGGCCTTGTATAAAATATTGTAAGAAGCGCTTAAAATCCACCGGCTTTTTCATAAGAGTTGCTTTGCTGCTGGTCAAATGTAGTGCAATGGCGCTGTCCGGCATTTTACCCACCCGCCAAAATGAAGTTGATGGAGAAATGAAAGGGCTTTGGGGCTACGGGCAAAAGTCCACCCATCAGCTATCGACCGGGCTGTACGCTGCAAATCCTCGGCCGCCCAATACCGCCGCAGCTTCGCATGGCAGGTAAACCTTGGCGGCCTGTGGGTTTTCCGCTTCCATCCCGCAGCCCATGAGGCTTTGGTGCTACTATCAGCGTTCTGATCATCCAGGCAAACATGTTTATAAAATGCATCAGGCAACCAGCACTTCAACTCCTGATCAATTTTATGACTGCCAAAGTAATACTACGGCGCTTTAAATTTGGCATCCTGGTAAAGGCAAATACAAAAGACTGTTTATGACTGGCGGGTGCTAACTTCGAGCGGCAGGGCTCGCCCTGTTAAATAACGAACTATGAAAATGTTTGCCAGCTTTTTATCGCTGATAGTATCAGCCGGATTTACGGTATCCGCCCAGTTAAACAACCCTGCGGCGCCACCCCAGGCCAGAACTGTAAACGGTCTACTCGAGGGGACCCACCATTCCGGCATCCACATTTTTAAAGGCATCCCTTTTGCTGCACCGCCCACCGGCCAGCTTCGCTGGAAGGAGCCACAACCCGCACCCAATTGGACCGGCATAAGAATGGCGACCCAGTTTGGGCCACGTGCCATGCAGCTCCCAATTTATAGTGATATGAATTTCAGATCGGCCAGTGTAAGCGAAGATTGCCTCTATCTCAACGTGTGGACGCCTGCCAGTTCCAGCTCAGAGAAACTGCCGGTGCTGGTATATTTCTACGGCGGCGGTTTCCGGGCTGGCGATGGATCCGAATTCCGGTACGACGGCGAAAGCATAGCCCGTACTGGCGTTGTGGCCATCACCGTCAATTACAGGCTTGCCGTGTTTGGCTTTTTCGCTCACCCTGCATTGACCAAAGAATCACCGCACCACGCTTCCGGTAATTATGGCCTGCTGGACCAGGCGGCTGCCCTGGTCTGGGTGCAGCAAAATATCGCTGCATTTGGTGGGGATCCCAAAAGAATCACCATCGCCGGAGAATCGGCCGGATCATTTTCAGTAAGCGCCCAAATGGCTTCTCCCCTTTCTAAAAATATCATCTCCGGAGCTATTGGTGAAAGTGGTTCCCTACTTGGGCTTAATACACCCGCGCCGCTGACGGAGGTCGAGAAATCGGGCCTGGAGTTTGCCCAAAAACTGGGCGCAGGCTCGTTGGACGCTTTGAGAGCTTTGCCTGCCGACGAGGTGCTAAAAGCAGCAGAAAGCCAGGGAGCACCGAGGTTTCCAGTGACGGTAGACGGTTACTTTTTCCCCAAATCTCCGCTGGAAATTTATGCGGCTGGTGAGCAGGCCCATGTGCCCCTGCTGGTGGGCTGGAACTCAGAAGAAAACGGCTTTAAATCGATATTGGGTGCAGATGAACCTACCGTAACCAATTACACCAAAGCATTACAAAATCGTTATGGTGATCGTGCTCCCGGTTTGCTAAAAGCCTACCCGGTTTTTTCGGAAGCGGACGTCGTGCCAATGGCCACCCGTCTTGCCTCAGATCAATTTATTGCTTATGGTACCTGGAAATGGAGCGACCTGCAAAGCAAAACTGGTGGTAAGCCTGTGTATCGTTATTTCTATTCCCGCCCCCGGCCGGTTACCAAAATAGCGATGGCAAAAATGCTGCTGGACAGCTCGCTTAAAGCGCCATTTGCAGCAGCAGCAAAAGCCGTTGCTAACCACGGTGCAGGCCATTCAATAGAAATCGAATATGCGCTTGGCAACCTACCCACAAACCTTGTGTACGAGTGGCAGTCGGATGACTACCTCGTTTCTTCAGTGATGCAGGGTTATTTTTCAAACTTTATTAAAACGGGTAATCCGAACGGCACTGGTTTGCCAGCCTGGCCTGCACTGCAAAAGCAGGCACCGGTGAGTGTTTTGTATATAGATGTGGATACCCATGCTGCTGCAGAAAAAGGGCGGGACGGGTATTTGCTGATGGATGCCTGGGGGAAGAAATGAGTCATTGCTGCCTTGAATCTGACGCCCTGCAACTTATTTGCGCCCCGGTTTCACCCCACGAACCGGAATCTTCGAGGGTTTCGAAAGTACTTTTTACAGAGGCGGAGGATGGTTCGTGGGGACACGAACCTTTGGATCAAAATCCCATTGGTAAGTTATCGTTTGCATAAACGAAGGCCCGGCTGCCGTCCGATGCAATATTGATTTTGACGCTATCCACGTTGAGCAATTGCAGTTTTCGCTGCTGAAGTCGCCGACCAGTTTGCCGGATATTCCTACGGCTTTTTGCGCATTGATTTTTCCTGCCGAAGCACAAATCAATAACAGGAAACAGGCCAGCAGCTTGCCAAACTGATCAAGGAAGGAATTGTTTGTCTCATAATAAAAAATCCGACCTCAAATGGCCTGATGTAAAATACATTGGTTTAATTTTTGACAGGGTTATTTATAGCATCGCCATTTAATAATCCGGTAGACTGTACCTCCTGATGCCGATGCGGTCACTAGTTATCTAATGCCCGTTCCAACCCCAACAGCCGCTCCAGCAAATCCTTTTTTTCTTTTTCTAATATATTGAGTTGCTGCTGCTGTTCCTGCAGGGCTTTGATAGCCAGCACGCCAAAACCGCTATGGTCCATCACAAGGGCATCCTTAATGGGCTCACCATTGCGGTTGTGGTCGTTTACCTGCCGAACCATTAACGGAAATAGGGGTTGTACTTCCTGTGCTATGAGGCCAATGGCCTTTTCATGGTCCGGGTTATTGCGGATCATTTCATAACAAACCGGGCGCAACTTTGTTATTTTATCCAATACCGGTTCCATGGTTTCCACATCCTTTTTCAGGCTTGCGTCGCTCAATACCACGTAGGCGCCATCCCAAAATTGAAACCGGCCACGACCCACATTATTGTAGTAAAAGTCCAGTCCAACACCCTGCCCATTATTTTGTGTATTGAGAAAGTTGCAGGCCATGGCCCAGCGGTAATTGTATGCATCCACCATCGAAAACGCTTTCTGTCCGGCGGGTTGGTAAACTTCTATGGTGAAAAAGGGATTCACGCCTGGGTTATTGATACCAATATGGGAGGACGTGGTACCGACCAATATGGATCCGGTGGGGATTTTGTTGATATATACCGTGCCGCCATCCAGGCCCGGCCTGATATAGGTGTCTTCGTTATTGTAATAATTAAAATGCGACCAGAGACCAGGGCCCGCAAAAACAGCCGTACCATCAATTCCATCGCCACGGGCCACCACCAGGGAAGCGCCTGTGTAAGTGCCGCGAATAGAAGTGTTTCCATTGCTGGCAATCGTGATGGCCCGCACAGCTGCCGGAGTAGCCGTATTGGCGGCGCCGCTGGCAAACATATCAAAGGCATAAGTGCCTGTGCCCGGGTCCATATACTGGATGGCGGCAAAACCGCTGGATATGAATTTACCCTGGCTCCCCGAGGTGATATCGTCGCGGTATTGGTTAAAGCCAATAGTCGGCCAGTTTCGCTGCAGTGAAATGCCCGCATTGTTGGACCCAAACAGGCCACTGGTGGCTCCTGAACCAGCTACGCCCACCACTTCCAGCCTGGCCCTGGTGGCAGTATTGGTGCCAACGCCCGCGTTTTGCCCAAAAGACTGCTGCAGGAATAAAAAACCTAATATGAATAATAGTGTCTTCTTCATGGCTGGATCATTTACCGGTTAGGGTTAATTTTTTTTCAATGGCCTGGAGTCTTTTTTCCATATCGCCGACTGTAGCAGACAGGCCCTCTATCTGGTGTTGTTCTTCCTGCACACCTTTTACGGCCAGCACACCAAATCCAGTATAGTTTAGCCCCAGCAGGTCCGGGTTGCCGGCCATACCGGGGCTGGTCAGCGTCGGAAAAAGCAACGCTACTTCCTGTGCAATAAATCCCATGCTACGGGGCTGGCCTGTTACGGCATCCTTCATCATATAGGTCACAGGGCGCAACTGCATAATCCGGTCCATCACCGGGGCTAGGCTTTCTATATTGGTTTTTACACGGGCATCCGAAATAGGATGAAGGGACCCATCGGTATATGAAAAATATGTACGGACGCCGCCGGCGTAATAGGCATAGAAATTAGCTGGCGATCCGCTGGCTACCCGCCATTCCCAGGGAAGGGTGGTATAAGTGTTGTGGACAAGCTCGATACCACCGTTGCTTTGCCTTACTTCGAGCGTGGTAGGCGGAACATAATAATTGGTGTTCACGCCCACCGTAGCACTGCCGTTTCCAAAAATTACCTTTCCCCCCACGCCGTCATTCAATATCACATTGCTGCTGCTCTTACCACCGCGTATATAGGTGTTTTCGCCGGTGCTGTTGTTAAAATACGAAGTGTAATTTGTTCCCTGGAATATAGCCGTTCCGTCTCCGCCAGTGCCACGGCCCACGTCGAGGATAGCGCTGCCGCCAGCTCCATTGGTTAAGATCTGCCATCGGTTATTGGAAGTAAAATTCCAAACCTTCGTGCCTGCGCCAAGGCCCCCATTATCGGTTCCGGAAGGGTAAAAAGTCAGGCTCATTCCCAGCGCCAGCGTACCATCGTTATGAATATATTGCCATACTGCTGCAGTGCCGGTAGCCATATAGCGCCTGAATCCGAAACTGTCAACATATTCATTAAAGCCAACAGCCGGGTAGTTGCGATGCAGGGAAATGCCCCGTTCACTTCCGAAAAGGCCAGTGGTGGTGCCATTTCCTGCGGCACCCCATACTTCCAGTTTGGAACGGGTTGGATCGTTGGTGCCGAGACCAATATTTTGCGCATGGCTGGCAACGATAAGCCCTGTGGCCAGCACCATAGTCATATGCAGTTTCATACAACAGTCGTTTTAGTTTGACGGGATCAATTTGTGGTTCGCTGTAAAAGCTTGTTCTGCAACGGAAACACGCTGTTTCAATGTTGCGATCTGCGATTTAAGTACGGTGATATTTTGCTGCTGTTCCTGGATGGCTTTAATGGCCAGGGTCCCCAATGCATCATAGTTCATCGTGTAGAGATCTGTAAGACCGGGATAACCCAGGTCATTGCCAGTAATATGACCCGTGATTTCGGGGAATACCGCGAGCGCCTCCTGGGCAATCAATCCTATACTTTTTGCATGTCCCGGGTTGTTGTATTTGATTTCATATTCGCAGGGGCGAAGCGCCATTAAACCGGCAAGTGCTGGCGCCAGCGGTTCGATAGTGGTCTTCAGGCGGCGGTCGCTGTAGTAATAATATTTGCCATCGCCCTGGTAAAAATTACCGAGGTTGCCACCGTTGTAATACACGTACATATCGGAAGCATTTTCGGTGCTGTTTTTTTCTACAAAAAATTCCCAGTAGGCAAAACTGGGATTGATCAGCGCCAGGCCCCTGCCGTTCACCTGCTTTACTTCTAATATGTCTGTCGGGTCGGTATTAATACCCACTTTGGTGGTGCCACCTCCGATCAGCAGATTGCCGCCCAGTTTATCGTTGAGCAATACGAGGCTTCCATCTTTGCCTCCATTGATAAAGGTGTTCCGGTATAAAAGATTCACGGCGGGGCTTTCGTAAAACAACGAGTTGTACTGACTGCCCCTGAATATGGCAGCAGGCAGGTTCAGATTCGCACCCCCTACAAATAGGGTCGTAGTGGCTTCCGTAGCATTTACCGACACATTTCCATTTTGCCTCATTGTTAGCCGGCGCGTGGAGGAATAATTTTGGCTATTGGCTGTTGCTACCTGCGGGTAGCTATCGAAATTAAGACTGCCGGTACCCATGTCAAGATATTGCACCCAGCCGCCTCCTATGGCCATGTTACGGTTTACATCAGTGTAATACTGGTTAAATCCAATCGCAGGATTGTTTTGCTGGAATGAAATACCTGCACCGTCCCCGCCGAAAATGGCGGTGGTAAGTCCCACGGCACCGTTTATTTCCAGTCTTGCTTTTGTGGGGCTGATGCCGATTCCAACATTTTGTGCCAGGCATGTGGCCGGCAATAAGAGCAGGGTAAAGAACTTCTTAGTCATGGCTGCATGTTTTAAGAAAAAAACAACTTTGATGACCCAGCAAAAATCGAGCGAAACTGTAACAGCGGTCGTACCCCTGTGTCATTTAGTTTAATGGCTGTATGTGCCATAGGTACATTTTGTCGGTAGAAAAAGGTAGGCTCCATGTCCTGTTTCAGCGGAACCCCCGAAGAACTTTTTCATGCAAAAAATTTTAATTTTTGGAAAATGGCTGTCCGATAGATGTATGGTATTTGAGGAAACCGTCTCCAGTAAATTTAAGCATCAAGCCTGGAGAAATGGCGGTCGGTGGCCCCGGTTTGCGTCCCACGACCCGGAATCTTCTAAGTTTTAAAATTTCTTTTTATCACGCGGGATAATAGTTCTGCGGGGTTAAAACATGGGATAGGTGCGCTAAGCCCGCGGCAAGGTCAATCGTTTCAATACAGCTATCGCATTAAATACCGGATTACCAATTTTATGAGTTGAAGAAGCCGGCCATAAGAAGAAGTGTGGCGTTGACATAAAGAAGGGCTGAATGAATACGTTACATTACAGGCCGCATCATTGTTTTCAACCTAAACCAACTCATTATGACCAGGTTTTTCTTTTTAATTACTGCCCTGGGTTTCAGTTATTTTGCAGGGGCTCAAAATGTAGGTATTGGCACCACCACCCCAGCCGCTAAATTGGATATTATTGGCAGCCTTAAAATTACCGACGGTACGCAAGGCGCTAATAAGATATTGACTTCAGGCCCCGGAGGGCTTGCTACCTGGACCGCCCCACCTGCACCCGCCTGTTTTCTCCTTGCCACCGGTGACCCGGTAAGCAGCTCATATTATATTGGTTTGGGTTCCAGCAGCAGCAATTTTACAAGAAGTTGTATCGTAGTTCCCTTCAACTGCGAACTCACCTCCCTCGTCTTTTCAACAAAAGATTACCCAAGTCCAACCATTACGGCCACAGTATGGCGGAGGACGCCGCCCGGAACGGCCGTGGCCACTTCCTTATCCGCAACGGTAACTGGTCCCTTCACAACTTATGCAGTAGCGACCGGCTCCGTTTTATTAAACCAGGGCGACCTGATTTCAATCCAGGTAAGCGGAACACTGGTATCAGGTATAGCAGCCAGCGTTACTTACAAATAAAGCGGAAAGGGGATGTTACAATGAAAATGAAACAATCGGTGATGCATAGTGTTGATCAGGTGATGCCTATTAGGATCACAATTTCGCAGGTAAACGCTCACCAAAGTATTTTCTTGAATTTAGGAAGCTGATTTTAAAATCCCCTATTTTTTCCAATTAACCTGACCCATGGAGACGCTGATCAGCATACTGGTAGTGGAAGATGAAATGATTATGCGGCAAAAATTTCAATGCAGCTTAGCAGCCTTGGCTATGAGGTGACGAGAATACTTCCCCGTGGCGAGGAAGGGGTGCTGCAGGTACAGGAACAAAAAACCGATATCGTATTGCTGGATATTAAACTGAAAGGAAAACTGGACGGCATTGAAGCAGCGCTGGAAATAAAAATGCTGGCGATATCCCGATCATTACCTTACTGCTAATTCGGATGATGGCGCTTTTAACCGGGCGAAAGTCACCAGGACTTCTGCTTTTATCTTCAGGCCTTTTAAGCAGCTCAATCTACAAGGACTATCGAATTAACCATCAGCCGCATGGCTGAAAATGCAACAAGGCCGCGGCAAGAAAAAGAAGCCGGCGAAGAACAGCCATTTATTCTGAGCGACCAGATCGTTGTTCGGTACAGGGAAAATATGGTGACAAATTATGATTGGTGAGGTTTTGTAAATCGAAGCCGACCGTAACTACAGCCGCATATTTACCGGCAACCGCGAATTCCTTTTATCCATCACTTTGAAAGCGATTACGGATAAGTTTTCTGCCAGGTTATTTTTAAGGATCCATCGGTCTTTTTCCGCAATGCGGCATTTATCGGAATGGGTGCTGTACTCCTGTTTTCTGTGGTCGTATATAGTCAGCAAAACAAGATTGCCAAAGAGAAAATGTGAAGCGAAGTCCTGGCGCAAAAAAAATATTGCTTTTTGAAATCCATCACCACGTAAAAAACAATCCGGAAATTGTAAGCAGCCTGTTGGCCTTGCAACGGGCACAGATTGACGACGCAGGTACCAAAACACCCATTCAGGAACCCGCATAACAATACCCTGCCGAGGGTATAAATGCCAAATCAAAACCAGATATCTTGCTATCAGAAACTACTTTCATGAAAAAGCTTGCCATTTTTTTCACCCTGCTCTTCCTTACGCCACACATCAGTATGGCACAAAACCAGGACTGGCATGAACGAACCCCAAAAAGAGATTTAGATAAAGCCTTTAAAGCCTACAATAACGGCCTGTACCGGGATGCGTATTTTTTGCTGGATGGGATAAAAAATGAAAAGGTATATGAGAATAGCCCTGCGGCAAAATTGATGATGGGCGTGTTGAACGACTATGCCTATCCAACTTTGGCAAACCCTGCATGGGCGGCGGCCTGTTATAAAGATGCGGCGGCGGCTGGCATGGCAGAAGCGCAAAACAATTTGGGTATGTTGTATTATTCAGGGCGGGGTGTAGCACAAAGTTATACAGAGGCTGCAAGACTTTTTCAGCAAGCTGCCGATCAAAAATATGCAAAGGCGCAAAGCAACCTGGCCGATATCTATTTTACAGGCAGAGGGGTAGATAAAAGTGAGGCCACCGCATTTAAGTATTATAAGCTGGCGGCAGATAATGGAATTGCTGCAGCTTTATATAGTCAGGCCTACATGCTTGAAAACGGGTTGGGCGGTGCAGATAAGGATATGGAAAAAGCGGCAAAGCTATATGCAAAAGCCGCCGATAAAGACGACCTGGACGCACAAAACAAAATGGGTGAAATGTACGAAACTGGTATAGGTGAAAAAACCGATATAAACCGGGCCGTCACCTGGTACCAAAAGGCAGCCGCTCATTCAAATGCGAAGGCTCAATATAACTTAGGTCGCTTATACCGGGACGGGACCGGTGTAGTGCAAAACGATTTTACCGCCAGCGATTGGTTCAAGAAAGCCGCCACCAATGGCAATCTGGATGCCATGCTTATTTATGCAAAAAACTGGGAAACAGGAAAGGGTACATGGGAGCCCGGAAAGGGTTCCGTCATTAATCCCGCAGTTGCGGTAACCTGGTATCTAAAGGCGGCTACATCCAATAAAAGTGAAGAGGCAATCGCTTCATTAAAAAGACTGGGCTATTCCTCCGCCGGCGAATCGCTTCTAAAGAGAAATGCTGCGGACGAGATAGCCCAGGGCCTTGCTGCCTATACCCAAGGTCAGGAAAGTACTTGCTTTAGAGTCCTATATAATTACAGGACCGCCCCGGAATTTAATCTGATCGCAGTAATGTCGCTGGCCGGTATGTACGAATATGGATTTGCCTGTCCCAAGAATGATATAGAGGCAAAAAATTGGTATATAAAAGCTGCCAACCTGGGCTCGGACGTAGCGATTTACCGGGTGGCCCGTATGCATGAGGAAGGTACCAATGGGTTTGCGGTAGATATGGCAGAAGCGAAGCGGCTTTATACTTTGGCCTCCGGTCATGGTTTTACTGCCGCCACCGAAAAGTTGAATAATTTAGCCAACGGCAATCAGGGTTATACATCCAACTCACAGCAAACATCTACATCAAAATATACGCCGACAATATGCAGTTGTTGCCATGGTTCGGGCACAGAAACTGTTTGGCAGACTAGCCTCTACCAGCAAAAAGATCAGTATGGCAGAGAAATGGGCACCCCAAGCCACTATGTGCAACAGACCTGCTCCTGCTGTCATGGCGCGAGGGTGCGATAAAAAATGAAAAGATTTTTGAAATGCGGTTCCGGCTACTGAAGCATACTTTTACTATGTTTTGAGCATATGCAAAAGTTGTAGACTATTTTATATAACGGACAATCCACCATCCGAAACATAACCAATAAAAAGGCTCTTCGTTTTCGTTCTATTTTCTTCCATTGTCAGCCTCGCCCAAATGGCGCAGGCAAAAAACAAATTAACAGCCATTAAACCCGGACGGCTCATAGACGTAACAACCGGCTCAATTCTTAATAATCAAATTATATTTATTTAAAGCAATACGATAGTTGCATTGGGGCCATCCATCGCCAATCCAAAAGATGCAGCCATCAAGGATTTAAGCAATGCAACCGTTTTACCAGGATTAGTTGATTGTCATACACACTTAATAGGTGAGCCGGGTGATGATTACTCAGCGGATAAGTGTAGAATACAATGCCACGCCCAACCTTAGCAGGCGCAAGGGTGTCAACAACTTGAAAGTACTTTCGGACAAAATGGAGAAACCATAATCATTACGGGTGCAACTGGCTGTTGAAAAAGTTGGATTGTATGTGCCTTGGGATACCATGAGCTTCGAAGAAATGGTACCGGAATATCACCGAACAAAAAATAGGGCACCCGCAACCATTTTTAATTTTGTATATGGGTTATGCAAAACGGTAATCAACCATTAAATTCGAAAAAGAAATACGAAAGTGAATCGGAAGTAAAAAACATGCTAACCTATAACCCCAATGATTTCAAAACTAATTAAACAAAGCTGTTTATTATTTCTGTAAAAACTTTTGTGATAGGCATGCTATCTTTTTGAGTATATTTTTTATTCGTATCTACGAGGTAGCCAATGCCATCGTGTTCGCCGTTCTTAATGGCCACGAAAGACACGTATTGGTGCAGGTCTATACTGGTGCCGGCGATCATAGTGCCTGCTTGAATGTCTTTATCATAAGTAAGTTCAATGAACAAGCTGGCGCCGCGGTTGTCTATTGTAAAGATACGCACACCATCGGCTGCTGTGATATTTCCCAAAGCCATCTCTACGCTAGAAGCTTCGGCATCGCTGTTGCATTCAATTAAAAAATCCCTGGACATGCGGGGCACCACTGCTTTATAGCTGGCAATGCCAATGAGTTTTAAAAATTCTTCATGGTTTTTCAGACGCCAGTAAAAGGTGGTATGTAAGTGCGGCTTCTGATGCAGGCCGGTAGCCACGAACAAACGGCAACCGAACTGCATAATGCGACCAAGTAATGCATCGTACTCCTTCAAAATATCAAGTATTGGATCCTCGCCGGCGGGTATATACCAATCGGGGTTTCTTTGATTGCCGCTGTAAATTTTAGAATTAAACATGTAGTGATGCTGTATATGGGCGCCAGCGTTAAGGAATAGCGAGGAAAAATCCGGTTGATTATTTTTCCAAAGCGTAATAAACGAGTCGCCCAGGATATTATCAAGAATAGCCGATTTTGCAAACTTCTTTTTAAGTTTAAGGGCTATGCCGCCATAGTGAAACCAACGAGCCGCAGGAACATATTTTAAAAAACCCCGAAGGAGCGATATTGCTGAGCCCTTACCGACCTGGCTATTCGCATTATTATTGACAGCACTTGAAACTGCAGCCGACATTTTTTGCAGGACGGCATCACCACTTACCGTTGTTTGAGTCCAGGGGTCGGGAACAAAAAAACCTCCGTGCTTTAAATTGTTCCTGGCATTAAAAGGCGAAATAGCCCCAACTTTTAGTCCTCTTTCTTCGGCAATTTCCCATAACTGTTTAAGGTCCTGGCGTTCTACAATATCGCCCAACCTGTAAACTTGGTGTTCATCGTATGTTTTGCCTGTGTGTATGCTTACCCATTGAATCCAGGGTTCTAATAAATCGTATTTGCTTTCGGAGGTGGTTTGGCAAAAGCCGTATTTGCTGTATAAGGTTTTGAAATTGGGCAAGTGCCCTTGTTTAATGTAGGCTTCTATATAATCGAAGTTAAGTTCGTTGAGACCTAGGAGAATTACTTTCTGTTTCATAAAAAACGGTCTAAATAAGGCAGTTCGGTTAGTTCCTTCGAATTGATCTGCCCTGTTTCGTTATTTGTCAAAAATAATGTAGTCTATAAAAAATAGTGCTTTACCCTGTTGTGTATAGATTGGAACAAACCTATTACATCATTTTTACAATGCCACACCTTTTTGAGTAAGTTCATTCTTATACAACATTCGCATATCGCTTACCAGCCTCCGGAAAGAATATTTTGACTGTGCCCCATCCTTAGCTGCAGCACCCATATTTTTTCTTTCTTCCGGGTTTTGTATCAACCGTATCATTGCTTGTGCCAATAATTCTATGTTGCCTGCTGGTACAATAATTCCTGTTTTATTGTTTTGTACCACGTTTTCTACTCCGCCTACTCTGGTGCTTATTACCGGTACTCCGGCCGCCTGCGATTCTATTAATGATAAGGGCGTTCCTTCGTTATGTGAGGTAAGCACTACCGCATCCAGTCCCGTCATCATTTCATCTACCTTGGTTATCCATGAAGTAAATACAACCCCGCCACCCGCAAAGGTTCTCGATTTTTCGGAAAAAGGGATACCATAACTGTTTAATTTTTCCTGGAAACTGTGCTTGAGATCACCATCGCCCACAAGAAAAATAACCATTTTTTCAAACGATTCCGGATGTTGGTCCTTGATCCATTTTATGGCATCAAAAAGCAGCCCATGATTTTTTACCGGGGCAAACCGGCCAATTAAAGCCATCGCTGTGTCCGCATCGCTCAAGTCATACTGGCTACGAAAGCTGATCCTGTTGTTAATAGAATTCATTGCGAATTTATCGAGATCGAGGCCAAGCGGTATTACCTGTATCTTTTGTAGTTTTGCAATTTTATAGATGGTGCCAATTTCTTCTTTTTGTACATCGCTGATGCTAACAATTACCGTAGACAGGCTCGCCAGGAAACGTTCAAACATTTTTACAGCCCAACTTACCGGCCTGGAAAAATAAGAGTGGAAAACATGCCCATGAAATGTATGAATAATAATGCGCACACCGCAGCTCCATGCTGCTAAACGCCCAACAGCGCCGGCTTTTGCAGTGTGTGTATGTACTATGTCGGGTTTAAACTCCTTAATAATTTTACGAACTTTTAAAATAGATTTAAGGTCCTGAAACGGATTTACTGACCGTTTCATTTCTTCAACGATTGTATAGTCAAGTTCCAACTTGTCCAACAAGTGATTTGCGGTAGCTTCATCGGGTAGTGCAGGCCCAAGCAATATTTTTGTTTCAAATTCAGGCGCAAGGTACTTACTGAGATAGGCTACATTATAAATGGGGCCACCGAGGTTTATCCTGCTATAAATTCTTAATACTTTAATGGCCATATTTTTTGAGAAAAATTAATATAGTGGAAGTGAGAAACCCGATTCCGGACATTGATGGGACTATCTCAAAAATTTACGTTATACCATTTCTGAAAACAAAATAATGTCCACAGCGCAAAGGTATTATCCTGCTGTCCGGCCATATGTTTGGTAAGTAAACTATTAACCCTAGTTGAATTGAAAATAGCCTGTTGCTGAAGTTTTTTAGGATCAAGAAGATCGGTAAGTTCGCTGCTTAAATCATCTTTAAGCCATTTGCCCACTGGTACACCAAAACCACTTTTGGGTAAGGTAAATAAGTCAGGTGGTAGCCAACTTCTGAACGCATCTTTTAAAATCCGCTTTTTATTGCCGCTTTGTATAAGAAAATCCGCTGGTAGTTGATTGGTAAACTCAAACAGGCGGTGGTCGAGAAACGGTGCGCGGCACTCTAGCGAAACTAACATACTAGCTCTATCCACTTTTACAAGCATATCGCCTTCCAGTGAAATATTTTTATCTACATATCGCATCCAATGCAGCTCGCTTGCTGCTGCTGCAGATGGCAGTTGTTCCGTCACTTTGTTTTTAACCAGGCCAAACATCCTCCATTCCGGCAGCAATAATTGCTGCAAATCATTCTCCTGGAAGCCAAGACTGATAATATTGGCCACATTTTCCAGTTGATCCTCGCCAAAACTGCGGAGTGTTTTTTTCGCCAGGTACCATTTACTTTTCCTGTTTTCCGAACCAGCAGGAATGGCTTCCACCAAACGCCTTATCACCCTGCGCCCGGCTGCCAACGGCATAGCTTTATTAAATTTGCGGTAATAATCATTTACCCGGTACCGGTTATATCCTCCAAAAACTTCATCGCCGCCATCGCCGGTAAGGGCTACGGTTACATGTTCCCTGGCCATTTTACTTACCTGGTAGGTTGGCAAAGCGGAAGAATCAGCAAAGGGTTCATCATAATTTAAAATTATATGATCAATATCGCTTTTCATGTCGTCGGCATTGAGTTTTACCATGGTATGTTCGCTGCCAATATGTTTGGCAACCATGGCTGCCGCAGCCGATTCATCAAAGGCAGGATCGGTAAAACCAATTGAAAAAGTTTTCACTTTTCTCGTACCCGCATTTTTGGCCATTACTGCGGCTACAATAGATGAGTCGATACCACCACTTAGGAAAACGCCCAAGGGAACATCAGCAATAGTCCGCCTTACGACAGCATCGGTTACAAGTTCCTGCAATTGTGCTTTTGCTGTTTCATAATCAGTAATTATCGGTATTGGGCTTGGTTTGCTATCCCAATAGGAAACTATGGAATGCTTTATTGTGGCAACGTCTAATTCTAAAAAATGAGCTGCGGGTAGTTTGTAAATGCCTTCAAAAATAGTAGCCGGAGCAGGGATGAAAGTGAGTGATAGATAGAGATTCAGGGCTTCTTTACTTATTTGCTTTTTGAGGTCGAAATTTCTCGTAATGCTTTTTAATTCAGAGGCAAAGACAAATAACCCGCTTTGAAAAGTATAGTACAGTGGCTTTTCACCGGTTCTGTCTCTTGCGATAAACATTTTGCCCAATGCTTCATTGTAAATGCAAATAGCAAACATACCGTTTAGTTTTTCCAGACAGCTATTGCCATATACTTCATACAGCCTTAAAACTACTTCTGTATCACTTTGGGTTGTAAAATGATGGCCCTGGGCTATCAGAATAGTTCGTAGTTCCAGATAGTTGTAAATCTCTCCATTAAAAACAATCGCAACTTTTCCGTTGGCACTAAACATGGGCTGATGCCCAGTGCTTAAATCAATGATGGAGAGCCTCCGCATACCTATAGCAACGGTACCGCTATCTGTATTCTGCACATACCAACCATCGTCATCTGGTCCCCGGTGGACGATATCGTTGTTCATACTTTTAATACGGTCTTTCACATTGAAATCCATATGTTTACCAGCAATAAAACCATTAATTCCGCACATACTTATCAGGTAGTTTACTTATAATGCTGAAGGTAAGCCTTACGGTTGATACCAACGAGCGGAGGGTCAACTCAGCGCCTGAGCTCATTAGAATTACGAAAGCAATTTTACCAAAAATGCCTCACTTTTAAAAACCTGTTTTTGACGACGCTATTTTACGTTTCGAACAGCTCTGTAATACAAATATTGCCAAATTGTCGGGTGGTAGTATAATTTACTCTCTCCTTTTCCTTTGGAAATAGTAATTCTTTTATCGAAATAATTTGCTACTACTTCGGTAAGCAATTCAATTCCAACAGAAAGCTGCAATAGAGGATAAGTTGAAAAATTATCTTTTGAAGTAGTGATAACTTGCTTTTGCGCAATAATACTTCCTGTATCAATTCCTTCATCCACAAAATGTACAGTGACTCCACTATTTTCATTATCATTATTTACAAGTGCCCAATATGTCCCATGAACACCCCGATACATAGGTGTGATACCCGCATGAGTATTTATAAATTTACAATTAATACTTTTTAAGACCTTCTTTGAAATGATTCGTGTTCCATTTACTATAATTAAATCTGGATTTAACGATTTGATTAATTCAATTGTACTTGTGGAATTAACTGAATTAACGTTTTTTACTCGTTCTTTTGGTATGTCAGTAAGGTTTAGATTATTTTGTTTAATAATTTCCTCATTTCTTTTTCTCGAAAAAAAAGAAAGAATTTTTGGGATAACAAGTTGAAATCCTATTTGTCCTAATACAGTAATTAGTCCAAGTCGCTTTATTCTTCTCTTTAAAAATATTCTTAGAGGCTCTTTTTTTTCAATAATTGCAGTAATAATACCATATTTCTGAATTAGTGCATTAAATACAACATTTGTTGATTGACCTGTACCTCCAAGTAAAATAATTTTTTTATCGTTCATTCATCAATTTATTTGCTAATTGTGACATTGTAATACTTTGGAAGTTATGTTTTTTATTTAAGTCAGCATAATGGTTCATTATTTTTTCTAAAAATGCAAAATTTCTACTTTGGTTTATGCCGAAATTATGGGGATGCCACCATAAATGATAAATTAAGTTATTTTTAGCAGCATACGTCATACCTGTCAGTATCCTATTTAATCTTAATCGGTCTAAAATTTTAAGTGTATTACTAAAAGGTCTTAAAAATCTACTTGAAGCTAAATCAATCGGAAATTTACCTTTTATATTTTTTTCATTATAACAATTATGACCTGAAATGTTTATGTAAGCATCGACTAATCGTAATGCTCTACGAAATTTATTTTCTTGTTCTCCATTTTTAGCTTTGTATAACCATGAATGTTCATTTCCTCGATAACAAATTATTCCTAAATTCCTACAAACCTTTAAATACTGATCATTAAATTGGTTTCTTGGGAAAACTAGCGAAGTAATATTTATATTATCTTTTTTTGCGACTTCTATTGCCATTTCCATATCAGCATAAAAGTCATTAATTGTCTGCCCGTCTTCTAAACAATAATAATGAGAAAATGTGTGCGAGCCAATTTCTTGTTCGGGGTGCTTTTTGATTTCATTTATTAACTGCGGAGCAAAATGAACTAAATCGTCTAAATAATCTTCTCCAACAGAATCAAAATGTCCTAGATAGGGAGAATATTTCAAGTTGGAATAATTCGGAATCTTTTTAGGAATGTTACCGAGCAGTTCCGTTTTATTCTTAAAAAATAGAAATCCCACCACAGAAAATGTAGCTTTTATATTATATTTTGAGAAAATATTTAGTAATTTTGGAATAACCAAATGTACACCTTTAATATTTTCACTATACTTATCATTTTTTGTTATCCTATCTCTGACTCCCCATAGAAGTTCGAAGTCAAGTGATATTAAAAATTTTCCGTTAGTTATATTTTCCATTAGTTATATTTTCCATTTTGTATAGTGTCGTTTTTTAAACCAGAAATAGCTGAATATTTTTTATAAAAAGGGGTTGATTTTAATTTACCGGCATTGGGATAAGTCAAAAAGAATCCCCTAAACTTGCATTTTTAGGCTTGTTAACATTCCACTTGCCGTTTTTTGTATTTCTGTCTATACGATTTGTAGCTGTGAATTTGATGAGTGTGGCCAAAACTGGCTAATTCCATTTCTAATAATCGATGGCTTCTTTGGTTGTTGTGGATATCAATGCCTTGCTTCAATATTTTGTTATTTATTTCAAGAAAAGGGACCGTTTTTAGAGTATTTGGGGTCTGGTGAAGTACTCCAATACTCATACCCAAATTAAAAGTTTCATCATCAAAAGGGATATTATCTGTTGAACCTTTCGAAAGCCTTACATTTATCTTCTGCCCCAAAAGCTTATCTATAGGAAATATTGTATCACTTGGATCAATTGCTTCCATAAAACCAAGCTTATCAAGCAAAAATTTTGTCCACCTGCCCGTACCACATTCAATGTCTATACCATATGTATTTTGGGTCACCATTCGCTCATCAATGATATCAGAATACATTTTTGATAGCCTTTCGATTTCAAGGTTCGCAAATTGATGAAATTTACTCCATTTCTCACCAAACGAAGAAACGTCAGAGTGATCGATATTTCCATCTGCAATTTATGTAGTAAAAGAATAGATATCCCTATTAACTGATTTTAAAACTTCGACAGGTTGTTGGTTAAATTGTTTCGGTTGTGTTGACATTTTTCTCTTTAAGGATGCAAATTGGCAAATCTCTGTAAAGATTTGCTTTTATAGGTAGAAACAGAAGGAAGTAAAATAGGATAAAAATATTGATAAAAAAATCTTGTCGCCGCCATCACTGGTGAGTGTCACCATTAAATGTGCTCTAGCCATTTTTGAAACATGATAAGTTGGCAGTGCGCTTGAATCTGCTAAGGGCTCAGCATAGTTTAAAACAATCCGGTCAATGTCATCTTTCATATCGTTGGCGTTGATCTTCACCATGGTGTAGTCGCTGCCAATATGCTTTGCCACCATAGCTGTAGCTTCAAATTCATCGAAGACGGATCGTTAAAACCAATGGAAAAGGTTTTTACTTTTCCTTATTCTGCATTTCGGGCCACAATAGCGGCTACCACCGTAGAATCGATGCAAACACTCAAATATACCCCTAACGGTACATCGGCAATGGTGCGGCTTAACACAGCATCTTCAACCAGGGTTTCCCATTGTTTGGTAGCAGTTTGATAATTTGTAACAGCGGGCACGGGGGCCGGTTTTACTCTTTAGTTCTGAGCCAAACCAAAAAGCCCATTTTGAAAACTGTAACAAAGGCTTTTCCCTGGCCCTGTCACGGGCTAACAACGTACCCTTTTACAGATTAAAAATGCACAAGCCAAACATACCATTTAGTATTTTTAGAAGATCCTCACTATGTATGTCGTACAACCGCAGTACCACTTCGGTATCGCTCTGAGTATTATAAGTGTATCCATTTGCTATGAGATCAGTTTTTAACCGGCGGTAATTTTAAATTTCGCGGTTGAAAACAAGAACTATTTTCCCGTCAGCACTAAACAAAGGCTGATGGCCGGTGCTAAGGTCAATGATGGCAAGCCGGCACATACCAATTGCCGCAAAGGTTTCTGCTGAATCGTGAATAAAATATCCCTCATCATCCGGCCCGCGGTGGCCGATGGGGATGGAATTGTTCATTTCGCTTATCCGCTCCCTGTATATTAAGCCCTGTATTTTTTAATGATACTAATCCATTAATGCCACACATTATTTTTCTGTATTGATAAAAGTGGGGCGAAGATAAGGATACAGATTTCTGACCTATATTCTAAATAATTATCAAAATGATGGTTATCTATATATTGCATCGGTTTTAGAATTGCCGCATACATTTTATAGAAAATGGCAACACCTGCCGCATTAGTTGAGACGATGCACACCACGATAGAAGTCTATGATCTTGACAATCGGACCATAGACTAGCAAACTGTAGAATTGTTTGGCGTAGAGTGGACATCTTATCATGACTTTTTTAACACGGTGGTGATTTTTTATTGAGCAGAAAAAGATTTGGACAAACAAATACACCCAATGGATAAAATAATCGAGGCGGATTTATACCGGTATGGAGGTTTGACCGGATTCAAAGGGATTTTGCGGGGGCTTCAAATCCCGGGGTTTGCTTTTTTTTTAAGGAACTGTAGTGAACAACTATATGAGGAAAAGATATTTTTACAAAAATGAGTTCCAGATACCGCGTTCTAGTCAGATTGGAAAAGGTTTCTTCATCAGCCATTTTGGTAATATCGTAATAAACAAAAAAGCCGTTATAGGCGACAATTGCAACATTGCTCATGGGGTAACCATTGGCGAATCCAACAGGGGAAATTAAAGGGGTGCCCTAAACTGCAACAAAGTTTGGATCGGAACGGGTTCGGTAATCGTTGGCAATATCCGTATCGGAGATAATGTTTTGATTGCGCCTTTGACCTATGTCAATTTCGATATACCGGACAATTCAGTTGCCATGGGGAATCCTGGAACGATTGTGCCGCATACAGAGGCTACCGAAGGTTATATAATCAATATTTTGCCGTAAAACTAATTGCATCTGTAGTAGCTTGTTTTGGTCAGATTTTTTGAGGGTGTGCTATTTTATCCACTCCAAAATTCAGTTTGGCATCTTCCTTTCTATAGGTTTTCTTAATAAAATATACACGTTCTAAATGAAAATTTGTTTGATTATTCCGAACCTGCGCAGAGGGGGAGCCGAAAAGGTGGCGTTAGATCTCTCCAATGGGTTCAACAAGGTGGAAGAAGTGGAAATGGTGTTGATTTCGCTTTTTGATAACGATACAAGCAATACGTACCTAAACGAATTGGATCCTGGAGTTGAATATCATAGTTTAGGAAAAGGTAAGGGTTTCGATCCAGGAATTTTGTTGAAGTTATTTCGTTTATTAGGGAAGATAAAAGCCGATACACTACATGCCCACATTAATGATATTTCCATCTCCAAACAATTTAAAGTGCTTGGGGTTTTACCGCATTAGCAAAAGATCAAATAAGGCTTCATACTTTCCTAAGACCTCCCGCTGTCCGAATCTTTTCAAAACGTTTTCACTGATCGTGGCTGGCTCAAAGGGGTAGCTAATAGCCTTTTCGATAGCTGCCGCGTATAAATGCAAGTCGTTATCTGGTACCAGGAAACCATTTTCTCCGGAGCAAACTATTTCCTTTGTGCCTCCCGGGCAATCAAAAGCAATAACTGGTAAGCCTACGGAATGAGCTTCCAGCAAACTGTTTGGGAAACCTTCAAAATAAGACCCTTGCAGAAATAAGGTAGATCGTCTGAGATAGGTAAATGGGTCTTTCTGCGCCCCCTCAAAGGTAACTTTGTCCACAATGTGAAGTTGTTCTACCAACCGTTTTATTTTCTCAAGTTCCCTTTCCTTCCCACCCCCAACGATCGTGTAGTGGAAATTTATTTTCAGAAGTTTTAAAGCCTTCAATATCCTGTCGTGACCTTTTTCTTTACGGATATTACCAACGGTAATCAACTCAGTAACACCTGGCTTTGCTCCCAATTTCAATCCATGCGGCATTATTGGGTTATATATCTGTTTAATTTTATTTGGGTCAATTCTAAAATTTTGCACCATGTCCGTTTTCATAGCGACAGATTGTGCAACAATCGCATCGAAACGGGGATACAAGGTTTTTATCAGCCATCTCATAGCTTTTGGCCTGCTAAAATGTTTTTGTACCTCAGTCAAGATGGTTGACTCCCTTAATATATAGACTGCATTTTTTGGGGCGATTATTCTTATTATGGAAACAATCACATTGATTGCGGTAAGGGTACTAAAAACAATATCAGCCCTTTCCTTTCTTAGTACTTTAGGAAGTTTGTATAATAAATACTTTAACTTCTTCAAACCAAGATCGATTATTCGAACATTGGCATTTATGGTATAATTGCTGTCGGCACTACTACATAGTAACAGGACGATTTCATATTTATCCGGATTGAGATTGTTGCATAAAAAAGCCACGAAACGTTCTGTGCCACCACTGACAAGCGATCCGGTAATAATCAATATTTTTCTCTTTTTCTCAATAGTTTCCATCGGTGTTTACAGACTGGTTCCGCTAGCGTTTTTCATGAAAACAATCTGGTTGCATCCCAATCCGTTTGATGTGAAAAGATTCCTTAAAATAAATCCTTTCGGTGCCAGAAACCTTACCAGTTCTTCCACCTTCGCCACTTCGAAAGGGTACCCGCCGAGCCAATCAATCCAGTCATGATATACGCTCATACCCCGTTGTTTTTTATACTCCCCAAATCGTTTAAAAGGGTTTCTTAATTTTATAATATCTGCGGCCATTGGTCCAAAAAAGAAATAGGGTATGTAAACGGCTTTTACCAGGCATTTACCCACTATCCCCGAACAATAAAATTTTTTAACCTTCCTCCACCTGATAGATTTATTTCCCTCATCGTTGTAGATAGCCAAATAAAATATGCCACCATCCTTAACAGCAGATTGGGCATTATTTATGGCTTTCCACATACTGCCGGTATGGTGAAGTACGCCCCAACTATAAACCATATCAAAAACGCCAAGACTTTTGATGTATTCCTCGTCGAGCACGCTGCCCTCTTCTATGGTCCAACTGGTGTCATCTGGGGCGTATCTTTTCTTCAATTCTTTGGTAGAGGCGACAGAATAGGGGTCATAATCAAATGAGTATACCTGGGCACCCAGTCGTTTGGCAACCAAACTTGAAAGGCCGCTACCGCTCCCTATATCCAAAAAATTTTTGCCCTTCAGGTCATATCCGTCTAACAATTCCATAAACGATTTCTCTGCACCTTTAATATTTTCTTCAGTCAAAGATTTTAAAAAATTTGCCCAGTTCTTACCAAATTCGAAACGCTTTCCTTCCTTCACTTCGGTTTGATGTTGATTAGGTTGCATTTTCTGTAACATTGTTTAAAAAGTTTGCTTTTGTCTTTAGTTTTTTGTGATTGAATCTACTTCATGATTGTTTTCCAATCTAATGAGAGAAGTGGATAAAGCTGGAATTACATTTCTCATTTAGAATTAATGCTGCAATGATACTAAGAATCACTCAACCCCGGAACGCTACATTTCTTATGCTCTATCTTTCATCCATTGAACAAGCACCAATAAATTCCAAATGAGTACGTGCCTGTCTTCATGCCCCAAAATATGGCTATTTATCATTTGCCGCACCCTACCGGTATTTAAATTTGGTATAGCCTGCAGGTTAGCGTCCGAAAGAAGGTCTAACACCAATGGTTTTAAGTTGCCTCTGAACCAGTTGGCAAGCGGCATCCCAAAACCTTGTTTTGGCCGGTCTAACATTTCTTTCGGCACGTACCGGTAAAGCACATCTTTCAATATCCTTTTTTTCACACCCTGATGATATAAATACTCAATTGGTAGTGTTCTCGAAAATTCTACTACTCTATAATCCATCAACGGAGCCCTTGCTTCCAACGAAAACGCCATAGTGGCTCTATCCACTTTTGTATTGATATCGTTGTTCATATAAGTTTTAATGTCGTAATTACTAACCCTGGCCAATAAGGGCTGACTACCTTCAAGCCATTTTGCATAGTTGCCTGAATGGCTCAAGGTACTATCCTGCAACCAATCGGCATTAAATGAAGACATCATGCCCAAATATGCATCTTCAATTCTTGGTCTTACTAATAAACCGGCTAAATTTTTATACCGTTTTTGGGGAAGGAGGGCCACCGTTTTTCCTATCAATTTTCGTATTGGGTAGGGTATGCCATAAATGTTCTGTGCTTTTTTTATCCAATCGTACCGGCTATATCCAATAAAGCTTTCGTCGCCGCCATCACCACTCAATGCAACCGTAACATGCTTTCGGGTATGTTTGGCCAAAAGCATACTAGGTATAGCCGAAGCATCAGCAAACGGCTCGTCATAATAGGTATTATAATTTTCAATAAGTGATATCCCTTCAGCAAAATCACAGGTTATGGTAATATGTTCAGTACCCAAATGTTTGGCTACAGCTTCGGCATAAGGACTTTCATCAAAACCTTTTTCATTAAACTTAATGGCGAACGTTTTCACAGGTTTGGCCGATTGTCGCTGTGCGATAGCTGCTATCAACGAAGAATCGATGCCCCCACTCAAAAATACCCCCAGCGGTACATCGGCCACCATGCGTTTTTGAACGGCATCCATTACCAGGTCATTCAGTTCCTGCTGAGCACTGTTATAATCTCCATTAAAAGTATTGTAGGTATCGGCCTGCAAATCCCAATAAGACTCTTCGGTGAACTTGCCGCTGGCAATGCTATACGTAAAACTGTGCCCCGCCTTTAATCTCTTTATTTCTACATAGATAGAATCCGGATCGGGTATTTGTTGCCATACCAAAAATTTAGATACGGAGTGGCTGTCCATAGTGAATGAGTTGCCAATGGCAATTTGCCGGGGTTGAGAAGCAAATTCAAAACCATTGTTGTGCAGAGAATAGTAAAAAGGCTTTTTACCAAGCCTATCCCTGGCACCAAACAGGTGCTGTGTGGCAGGGTCATAAATTACAAATGCAAACATGCCATTAAATTTACGCACACAGGCTGGCCCCCAACATTTATATGCTGCACATAGTACTTCTGTATCCGAGGTGGTGCCAAACTGAAAACCCAATGCCTGCAGTTCGTTTTTCACCTCCTGATAATTGTACATTTCGCCGTTAAAAACGATATGAATACCCATATACTCCATGGGCTGGTTACTCCGTGGATCGAGATCAATGATGGAGAGACGATTATGGCCCAGCCATAGCCAATCCCCATATTGCTTTTTAATGGTTGCATCAGGCCCCCGAAAATTTGCCGTATCCAACTTCTTTTGCACAAGGGCGGCATCATACATTTTGGTAGAGCCATAAATATCACACATAGTTTCTTTTTTTTAATTGGTTCGATTACTATCCAGTTGTAGTAATCCTGTTGTGTTCAAGAATTTTTTCTTTGTTACCCGACCAATACGCATATGTGGCCAAGGCGCAAAAAATTCCCATGATCACGGCTTGTAAAGGGTTAGCAAGGGCCTCGTGGTTGGTTGTGTTGAAAAAGCTGGTGGATATTAAAAGGGTTATAGCAAAATAGAACAATTGTGTATCGCGGATCTTGAAAAAACTGACGAAACACAGTAGATGAAATATAACATAAAGGATAAACGGCACAATACCCGCATCGCCCAACACCAGCAGAAAAGTGTTGTGTATGCCTATATCTTCCCCTGTCTTGGCACTCGCATTCTCCAACCTTAAAAATGACATGAAACCATTGCCCATAAATGGATGACTGGCAATCAGGGTGAGACCGTCTGCTACAGCATCTGATCTGTTGGTGGTTAAATCCGAATTCACTTTTCCTTCTGTTACCAGCTGAGATAGTTGTTCAATCCGTTCTTGCTGAAAAGGTGTAAGTTCATCGTATGCAGATGATAAGTAAACAGAGATGGGAACCAACAACGACACAATGGCTAACAAAACGATCCCAATACCTCTGCGGGTCCTTTTTTCAATTTTCTTATATCGTGCCAGGAATACGATTAAAAAAACAATTATGATAATACCACATTGCAAAAAACTGGTCTTTGAAAAGGTAGCCACTGCGGTTGAAATTGAAAATACGATACCGGCCACTCCTATAATCTTTGCCATGGTGCTCTTACTGAACATTAAAGTGAGGGACAACAGTAGCCCAATGTTGGCGACAAACCCTGCGAGGTTTGGATTGGCATATACCCCTGACAATCTTTCTTCCACAATTTTTGAAGGGTCGTCGCTCATAGATTTTACTTCTACGGAGTACAGCCCAAAAAGACCTGAATATAATGTTAGAATGCCCCCAATGGCTACTGCTATAAACAGCAAATGTATAACCTGATGGAACTTATATTGGTGTAGTCTATCCAGGATAAATCTATAAAAAACATACACGATGATAAGGTTATAAATAATTGAACGGAGTTGGTAGGGGATATCAATAGAAAAGTGGGTCTTTTGAAGTATAAACAGAGAAAACAAGGAAATGCCCAAATACAAAATATGTGCTAACAGAAAAAACAAATAAAAGTAAGGTCGTTGCAAATCCCTTCTCGCCCAAAAATAGACCATAAAAAAAACCACGAGCATCATTACAGGTATCGTCACTGACAATCCTGTAAAATTGAGTACCATAGTAATTCCATTCAGCATAAAAAATGCCATTAAAAGGTACATGCCCCAGCTAAGAAGTTTATTTTTTTCACTATTGTTCAATGGAGTTGTACTGATTTTTATGTAAAGAAAACAGTTGCTCTTTTTTGATAACCCAAAAACCTGCGAAAGTGAGTACACAGAAAACGACGATATTTGTGATAGCCAAACCTTTCACCTGAAAAGCTGAGTAAAGTGGTACAAAGAATGAAAGGTTTACCAACACTGCTATAGTAGTAATTGCAGGAAGCCACTTTGACCGGCCATGGAATATTAGTACTTGATTGATAAGAGGTGGAAAAGGGGATACAAATAATGCCAAACACAATAATTGCAGGCAAGATGTTGAAACATCGTTTGGTTTCCCGTTAATAAAAGAGATTATTTTGCCGGAAAATATAAAAACCAATGCTGATAAAAATCCAAAAGCCAAAGCAGAGAACCCGAAGAGTTGGCGGGTTTTAGTTTTATAAGCTTCATAGTTTTGTTTAAACAATAGGGATAGATAAGGAAACAAGGTTGTTGTTATGAGCCCAGACATAACTATGAGTAATGAAAATATCCTGTGGGCCAAAGCATACATTCCCACGGTTGAATTATCTGCAATAAACCCCAAAATAGTAATGTTAATATCAGCACTATAAAACCGGACCATTAACTGTGAATAAAAAATGTGAAATCCCTTTCTAATTTCGTTTACGGCTGCCTGCAAGCCGGAAAATCCAATCTTTATTTTGTACTTCCAGGTTAATAAAAACAGGGAAACAATGCCCGTTATGAGATATCCTAGCGGAACTGTAAGAAAAGCCTGCAGAACATTTTCACTGCTTTTTACGGTGCAGAAAACCCAGATTAAGCTGAATATGCGGGTAATAATATTAATAAATGTTAGGTTTTTCATCTCTTGTATGCCTTGAAAAAACCAATCAAAATTTAAAATACTCCCCGCGCAATACAGCGTCCCCCATAACAACAATGTTTTTATTCCGTCAAAACGTGGGACAATAAACGCCATTATTATAATTAATGAAACGGAAATAGCAGCCAAAAGAAGTTTGGCGCCCATTACCCGTTTAATTATCTCTGAAATTGCCTCTTTGCTTTTTACGTTTTGCGACACCTCGTTTACAGCTGTTAGGCTAAAGCTGTATTGCATCACTGATTCAAAATAGCCAATAATAACCTGTGTAAAAACAATTACACCATACTGTGCCAAGCCCAAGGTACGTACCAGGTAAGGCAGCAAAATAAGGGGTACCAGATAGTTTGTTACCTGAATAATGCCCAGCGAAAAAAAATTTTTAGCTATCCGTTGGTAATCGGCATTTTTTGTGACCGATAAAACAGTCTGTTTCAGGTTTGGTCCCATTGCAAATTTGTAGTCGTTATTGTAGCCAACTGTGCTGACTTGATAAAAATGTAGTTATTTTTTTACTGTTAATTTTTGTATTTGTTATACGAATTACATGACCGGTGACGGACTTTTTAAGCAAGGCAATTGTTGTCGCTTTCTGTGCCTGCGATCTGGTAACAGTCATGCCAGTTGGCGGACAAACGATGTTGCAGTTAACCAGTGTTATAGTTTGCATATTTAAAAAGCAGCTTCCGCTTGTAATTGCAGTAATATTATTTGCTTCCAATCTGCAATTTTGGGCCAGATGCTTACCGCCTTTTATATAACTGTCGAAAATGGTTACATATTGGGTATCTTCAAAAGAGTAGCTTTTACCTAAAAAAAGAACTTTTCCTTCAGTTAGTGTTGCAACTAAGTTCCTAAAATATATTTTATTAACGCCCATTATACAAACGTAGGCTTTATAAATTTTGTCGGTTAACGCATTATTTTGAAGGGAAATGTCTTTAATAGATACCCTTTCACTCAACACGGTCCTGTTAGTGTCTATGTCGCCGAGGAAAACAGCAAAGCCAGGCATATTCTTTACTATTGCTTTATTTATTGTTACATCTTCTGCATTGTAAATAAGTATGCCTGCATCGTTCATAGGCCTGAAAGGGGGTGAACTTTTTTGCCGTCTGCCATCCAGTTTTAGATCGGTCAGGGTGATTTTCTTTGCCCTTAAGCTGCCCCCTGAAATACAAATGTTTCCCGCAACAAGGTTAGTAACCTTTATATTTTCCAGCAAAGCAGGGGCTTCACCTTCGCCTTCAATATCTATTCCTTGCATGCCCGAGTGGTTTACATAAACATTTTTAATAAAGATATTTTTGCCTCCAACAATTGAGATGCCATTTCTGTAGCAATTGTCAACGACAATATCTTCAATATATACATTTTCAGGAAAAGTATTACCACTATTGCCAATACAAATACCATCTCCTCTAATGTTTATAGCTTTCAAACCGGTAATTCGAATATTTTTTGTATTCCGGGAAAATGGGGGAGCAATGTAAACTGCGATATTAAATTCGGATGTGTCTGAATTGATATTCCCTCTACAAGTTAATGGTCCCAAAGTAACATTTGAGCCCTCGATTCTTATTATTTGTTTTCCAATTGAATGATTGTTTTGCCAGATTTCGACTTCATTTTTATCTGTTATGATATATTTGTTATCGTTAACGGTTAAAGTAGAAACGGAATAAACACCTCTTGGAAAGTAAATTGTATCGTGTTTGTCCAGAGCAAGTTGTATCGCTTTGGTATCATCAACAATGCCGTCACCAATTGCTCCAGATTGTATTATTGAAAAGGGGGCCGTTTTCGCACCTAATGGGGTTACAAAAAGTACCCCCAGAAAAGTTAGTGTGATGAAAAGGGAGTTTTGCATATGATCAATATCTTATTGGATGCACCTGGCCTGTATAAAACAATTTTCTTTACAATTTGGAATACCAAAGATAAGTTCTCTCCAGGCCTTCCTGTACATTAACAGAAGGACTATAACCTAACAACTTTCTGGCTTTCGAAATGTCAGCTAAGCTATGTTGAATATCACCAATTCTGTTCTTTCCGTGTTGAGGTATAAGTTGTGATTCTGATATATTCTTAAGTGTAAAAAACAAATCATTGAGTGTGGTGCTTTGTCCACAGGCAATGTTATAAACTTGGTTTAAGGAAATGCTATCCTGAGTAAAAAGACCTAGCACATTCGCCTGGACAGCATTTTCAACATAAGTAAAATCTCTACTCACCGAGCCGTCCCCATTAATTACTGGGGCTGTATTTTTTAATATAGAATTGACAAAAATTGGAATCACTGCAGCATATTCGCCGCCTGGGTTTTGATATGGGCCAAAGACGTTAAAATATCGAAGCCCAATAAAATCGACATTATACAGACTCTTAAACACATTTGCATAAAGCTCATTAACGTATTTGGTAATAGCGTATGGAGAAAGTGGAGATCCTATAATGTTTTCAATTTTTGGTGACTCATTACTACTGCCGTAGGTAGAAGACGATGCGGCATAGATTATCCTTTCAATGCCTGAATTTTTTGCAGCAGTAAAAACATTTAATGTACCCCCAATGTTTACGGTGTTCGTTGTAATAGGATCTTGTATTGACCGAGGTACTGAGCCAAGTGCAGCTTGATGCGATATTAATTGCATGCCCTTGCAGGCTGAAACACACTGTTCGTAACTTACGATATCTCCTTTAATAAATTCAAATGCTGGATTTTCTGAAAAGCGTTCAATATTACTGTAAAACCCGGTACTTAAGTTATCTAAAACCCTGACCTTTCCAACCCTTTCATCTTTTAAGAGTTTATCCACCAAATTAGATCCAATAAACCCTGCTCCACCTGTAATAAGAATATTCTTTTTCATCAACGAGTATGAATTTTTTTAAAATCTATAAAAATCATTTTTTGATTCGCACTTGCCTTATATATAAAACAACATAATATCTTGTTAGTAAAAAGAAGGTCAGTAAAAAAGAGGCTAAAAGTGCACCAATGATTGCCGTATTCAACTTCCCTTTTTTTATTTTTAACATTGGATAGTTTGCATTGTCAATTATCTGCATCAATGGCATTTCATTGAGATATTGATAACGGGCTATTTCAAGGTTTTTAAACATTTCTGCATATGCAGTACTATATACCTGAATATTTACTTGCTGTTGTTGTATTGGTACTTGCGCCTTTGCATATGCGGGATTTAAATTCGCATCCTGAGTAGATGCCCTTTTATCTATGCTACTATTTACTCCTCCCTTTAGTGTCGCAATTCTTTGTTCCAAAACAGCAAGAGTTTGTTCACTTTTTTTACTTCTAATTTGTCGATAAAACACATTCGCCTCATCAACTAGTCTATCAGTAAATATTTTTGTAAATCTTTCATTTTCACTTAAAACCTTTAATTCAAACAAATTCAGCTTTTTGTCTGGTCTTTCGATTGAAATAAGTCCTTTGCTGAAATAGGTATATACATTATAAAGAATGCTATCCTGTAGCATTGAAAAATTTGTTCTTTCCAGGCCAATTGGAAAGTGCACGTTTTTCAAGCGAGTATTCTTATTCATACTTTCCCTGGCACCACTAAATTCAAGATATTCCTCAATCATTGTTCCATTTGTAACACCTACTGAATCAACAGATAAAAGAATTGATTCAATAATTTTTCTGCTTTTGATAATTTGGATAATATTGTCCCCGGCAAATACATCATTACCTCCGCCAGCACTTATTCCAAACTGTGCAGCAATTGCAGCCGCGCCGCTCATACCCGCGCCGTTACTTCCGTCATCTAACGCAAAAGTTAATCGGCTTTCGTATTTGGTTTTTTGCTTATAAGCATAATAAAACCCTGCTAACCCGCCAAAAATACCTACGATAAGAAAAAGCCACCACATTGCCAATAAGTAATATAGTATCCTTAGTAAAGAATTTATAGAATTAATAATATGATCTGGGATTTCCTTTGGATTAGCCTCTCTATCCATAAATAATGTGTTTTAGTAAGTAGTGATTTTAACCCCAATGGTTTAGAAGCCCCTTGCCAATTAAGTTTTTATTTTTTAAAAGCCGTTATTAATAAGGTTCCCAATGTTGCAAAAACAGAAGATATAGCTACCCACTCTCCGGTAGAGAGTCTGCTTCTATTATTTTTATTTTTAGTGGGAACAAAAATTTCCGAGCGCGGCAAAATGGATGGATAGCTCTTGAAGAAAAGAAATTTGCTAATGGTTTTTACCTGTCCATCCGGATAAATAACCAACGCACTGTTTTTCCTCGCATTCTCAGTATAACCACCGCTTTGCTGCAGGTAATATTTCATGCTACTTCCGTTATGATGCGGTATTAGGGTAGGATAATATACCTCACCAGCTATTCTTACAAGGGAACTGTAACGACTAACGCTGAAATAATCCCCATCCTCCAGCACAAGATTTGCAGTGCCTGCCGGGTTTTTCATGGCTTCCTGAAGATCAATACTGATAACGTCATAATTTTTATTGATTTCCGTTTTAAGCGCGGAATTATTATTAAGACTATCGTCTGAAATGCTCATCAATCTTTGAAAAAGTTCTTTCTTATCCTGGGCTGAAAGGCCATTGGCTATTACTCTTTTCAATGTAATACTGCTACTGTCTGCTCCGCTTGTAAAACCCCCAAAACGTTTAACCAGGTCAGTAATTTTCTCAGTATTCGAAGTAAGGGTATATTTTCCTGCACTCATTACTTCGCCATTTACAAAAACGGACCGTTGCTGCACGTAACCGGGTAATGAACGAACAGAAATCATGTCGAACGGTTGGAGAATAATGTCTTTGTCTTTGCCAGAGAGGCCGGTTTTTAAATCAGCTATAATTACTTCTGCCTGTTTAAACTGAGCTTCCCCCACTGTGGCGTCCTTAATTCTTCTCGACACTTCAATATTTACGGTATTTGCATTCTCTGAAAATCCGCCCGCCAGAAAAATAACATCTTTCAGGCTCAAATTTTCCCTCCAGACAATTTCCCCAGGCTTATGAACCTGGCCCTCAATACTAACCACATATCTATCTTTCATTTCGCCGATGGAGCCAATGCTTACAAAGTCTTCCTTTTTAAGTTTTATTACTTCCGAGCCTTTTATCACTTCCCTTATATCGAAAGAAACACTGGCAGGACTCATATCTTCATTAAGCCTTGAGATCACGCCTCTTTGCAGATATGCATCTTCCCTTAAGCCTCCAGCTTTGCTGATTAAACTCTGTAGTGTCATTCCATCTTCAATCTCGTAATCTCCCGGACGTAAAATAGCGCCGCTAATATTTACCCGATTGGCATATCGGTTCAAAATTTTTCCTACAGTAATAATATCGCTGCTTTGCGGTTTGTAGCTTGCAAAAGAAGCCGTTGGTATATCGACAATTTTTTTCTCTCTATCAGTGAGTTGGGTAACGGTTACCGATGCCTTATATGCATCGTCCATAAAGCCTCCTGCGTATTCTAAAACCTTGTTCAGTGTTTCATCTGTCTTCAATTCATATTTTCCTTCTCTTTTTACCCGACCAGATAGTGTAACACGTGTTTGGTAGTAAGGGATCCGAACCACATCCAGTTCTTCCAGCAGCACATTGTCTTTCGTATCGCCTTTCGTAAGAAAATCGTAGATATCAACGGTCCTTTTAACGTGGCCGGCTCTGATTAACTCAATATTGCGGTAGCTGCCAATATCGGAAGGCCCTCCACATAGGTATAGAAGGTTAAAGAGGGTGGTTAGTGATGAAACGGTGTAAGTTCCAGGCCTACGGGCTTCGCCAATAACTGTAACCCTGATACTGCGGATTTTCCCAAGGTCAAGCGATATTTTGGTTTGGCCGGAACTGATAGCCTTGTATATACTACCTGCAAGTTTGGCTTTCACTTTTGCCAACGCTTCATCAATGCTAAGCCCGTTTACATATAAAGGGCCAACATTTGGAATGTAAATATTGCCTTCAGCATTTACGGTTAGATTATAGGTTTGCTCACTGAAACCAAAGACATGTATCACTACTTCATCATCCGGTCCTAAAATATAACCGGAAGGAGTAGCAATGCGAAGATTGGGTTCGAAAACGGAACTTGCAGCAGAAAATAACTCAGAACCAAAAATCACAGAATCTTTCCTGAAAACCTCCATAGGAATTGCTCCGGCATCTGCGTTAGCTTTCCTCGCGGTGGATCTTACAACGGTTTCTTTTGACGGAAGTTCGGGGGTTGTGCTATTTAAATTCACAGATTCTAACCTTCTTTTCAGCTTGTCGATCTCCCCCTGTGGCATGCCTTTGGACGCAAGTATCTGGTAAACCTGATCCTCTGTAAGCCCGGAAGTAGATGCTCGCTGATAATAGCCTTTAATTTCTTCGTCTGAAATGGATTCAACTTTTACATTTGCAAGGTTTTCAGAATTTAGGATTTGGGAATGTGCCAATGTATTAAAACACAATAAGCAGATCAGGCTTACCGCGAAGCGAGTTAGTTTCATATTCATTTTTAACGTTCCTATGTGTATTTTATTGTAAAGTGCGCAAATTTAGGAGAATTAGAGGATAGGGCACTTTATCAATCTGCTATAGATGGGCATCATTAACTACCGACCAACGATCTAAGCAATAATATTTCCAAACTGCCTGCATATTGCCGGGCCGGGGAATTTTTTTACCAAACAACTCATGTAATAGGCGCGAATTGATAATAGCCGATTCAAAAATGCTACCGTTTTTTAGCCAGGAGGCGGCGGGGGCAACAAAGCCTATTTTTTTCTTTCGCCACGCAATTTCTGGTGGCGCTACTTTTTCTAAGGCTTTTCTAAGTATATATTTTGACCACCCATTTTTAAATCTGAAGTCGTCACTCATTGAATACACCAATTCCATGAGCTGCCAGTCAAGAAAAGGCAAACGAGCTTCCACGGAATAATGCATGGCGTTCTTATCCTCAAACCGTAATAAAAGAGGCAGGCTTCGCTCCTGCATTTCCACTAACTGTAACTGGCGTAACGCTCCGGGTTGCTCCAGGTTATGGGTTTTGTGCGATAATTCGCTCCGGCAAGCAGCGGAAATTTCCCTTTTTAAGTGCTTCATCCGTCCAGCCTGCCGTTTATAACGCAGGGCTGGATTGGTGAAATAGGCCAGATGCGTGAGTACTTCTTTTACACCCATGCCCGAAGCAGCCATCATTTCTTTTATCAAACGGGGCTTTTGCCCTATAGACTGCAACTTCAGGTAGTTGAAAAAATATTGTGGGTAACCCAAAAGGCTTTCATCAGCTCCCTGACCGTCGAGCAATACCACGATACCTGCTTCATGGGCCTCTTTCATGACAAAATGTTGCATAAAAACACTTAGATCTGCAAACGGTTCTTCCTGAATATCAATGACGGGATCTATCGCTTTAAGAAAATCCGGTGTCTCTGGGCGGGTGATATTCCAACCCAGGCGGTATTGATCGGCCATCATTTTTGCATAAACAGTTTCATCGCTGGCTTTCTCTACCGATTGTGCGGTAATAGCCTGGAAACGCTCGTTGGATGCGTTGTGCTGACCTGCAGCAATCGCTGCGATATAGCTGCTATCCAATCCCCCGCTGAGGCAGGTGCCTACTTTCACATCACTCCTCAATCGCCATTCTATCGCCCTTTTAAATGCTGTTTCAAAAGCTGCAATGGTATCGTCTTCTGATAGCCGGTAAATGTCTTCGTGAAATGCGGGAGTGTACCATTTGCCAATAACATAGCTGTTATCAGTGAGGTTGTAAATTAGTTGGTGTCCGCCCCTCAGGTTTTTGATGGATTCAAAAAACGTATCGCTGGTGTGGTCACTGGTGTTTATCAGTAAATAATCAGCCAGGGCAGGTGCAAATATTTTCCTTGATTTTACAAAAGGCAGCAATTGCCTTATCTCTGACCCTATATAAAATCCGCCAGGCCCATCACTATAATAAAATGGCTTTACGCCAAAGCGATCCCTGCTGCAAAAAAGCGTGTCGTTTCTTTTATCAAGTATCACAATAGCCCACATCCCGTTAAAATGGCGGAGGCAATTTACCCCCCAAAAATGATAGGCAGCGAGGATCACTTCGGTATCTGTTTGGGTAGTAAAATGGTAGCCATGACCTTGCAATTCTTTCCGTATCTCCAGATAATTGTACACTTCTCCGTTGTAAATAATTACCAGTTCGTCTTTCCAAAACATGGGCTGTTTGCCGGCCTCCGAAAGATCGATGATGGACAACCTTCTATGACCCAACGCCAGTTTTTTGTAATGGTAAAACCCCTCTCCATCCGGCCCACGGTGGCTTACAAGACCGGTCATCCGACCGATGTCTGCCGGGGCAACCGCTTGTTCCTTTTTATTAATAATGCAACTGATTCCGCACATGATGGAGAATTTTTACAACCTGCCCTTGCTATATGGTGCCAGTAACCTGGCGGGATTGCCGGCGTAATTTCCCGGAACAGTGATATCTTTTGTAACGACTGCGCCGGCACCAATCACCACATGATCGCAAACGGAAACCGGTAGTATGGTAGCGTTGCTGCCTATCGAAACATGGTTGCCGATCCGGGTAGCTTTCCATAGTTCCTGCTTGCCACCCGCTGGCTGGCCTTTTTTAAAAAGATCATTAATAAACATCACCCCATGGCCGATAAAACAATGATGGCCAATGCTTACGAGTTCACAGATGAAACTATGACTTTGTATTTTGCAATGTTCGCCAATGGTAACCCCTTTTTGTATTTCGGTAAATGGGCCTACAAAGCTCTGGGCTCCGATAGTACAGCCATAAAGATTACAGGGCTCCACCAGCGTTACATGCTCGCCAAACCTAACATCTTTTATCTGCGCTGTATAAATGGTGGGGTTCATGCCTGGTGTTTGTTTGCCGAGTAGTAAATTTTATTGATGATCTCCACCGTTTTCAGCCCATCGAAAAGGTTGGTAATAATGCTGGCGTTGTTCTGGATCACATCTACGAGGTTGGCGTATACTTTATCATGGTTGCTCATACTACCCACATAATTGCCGTAGTCGTTTGCCGTGTTTCCTTTGGGTAAATCGGTAATGGGTGCACCTTCCAGGCTTTGGTATGCCAGTTCATTTAGGTATTGCCCACCCACTTTAACTGTACCTTTTTCGCCAAAAACCGTAACAGACCCTTCCATATTTTTTGCAAAGGCGTTCACCGTATAGTGGATGGTTCCCAACACGCCTGTATAAAATTGCAGGGCAACCACACCGGTGTCTTCAAATTCAATAATGCCTTCGTGCCCTCGATTGGCGGTAAATGCATATACTTTTTCCACGTCGCCTATCAACCAATAAAGCAGGTCTATAAAATGGCTGAACTGGGTAAAAAGCGTTCCGCCATCCATGTCTTTCGTACCCTTCCATGTATTTTTATAATAATCTTCATTCCGGTTCCAGAAACAATTTACCTGAACCGAATAGATTTTTCCAAGCCTGTTTCCATCAATCAGGTTCTTTAATGCCATCACAGGAGGGTTAAACCTATTCTGTTTAATGATGAACAGGCGTCGGTTATTTTGCTCGGCAGCTTGTATCATGCGCCCGCAATCACTAACGGTAAGGGCCATTGGTTTTTCGCAGAGCACATGTTTGCCGGTTTTTAAAGATGCGATGCTATGCATGGCATGTAAGCCGTTGGGTGTGCAGATGGAAACTACATCCATCTTAATGCCGCTTGCCAATAATGCTTCAATGGTGTAAAAAGCTTTGCTGGCATAGGTTTCGGCAAACGAGTCTGCTTTACTGGTATCAATATCGCACACACCTGCCAGCACTCCAAAGCGTAGTATATTTTCGGCGTGCCTTGCTCCAATGCGGCCGCAGCCTACCAGTGCAAAATGTATCTTAATGTCCATATGGGTTTGGGGGTCAGCTTTGTAATTGGGGCGATGCAGGCCATCTTTTTACTTTACCAATAATAAAGAAAACGAAAGGCGTAAATCGGGAACCCAGTTTTTAAAAAATGGAGTTCCCCACAAATAAACGAATCAACCAGTTAACAAATCAACTAAATCCTACACCACTACCCCCGCGAGCTCCAAACTCTTTTTCCGCAACTGCCGCAGCTCTATATTATCAATAAAAGGTTCCGCGGTCAATATCAGCGATACTCCTTTTTGCTTCCACCAATCGGTTTCCTGCAGGTGTTTTACATGCAATACGCCCACGAGGTAGCCGCCGCCTTCATTACTATGCCACTCTTCGATCCACTCAAACTGGTGCTGCGGTATGGCATTTAGCTGATCAAAACTGACGTATACTTTCAGGTAAAAATCCCAGGTGAGCTCGTTGGGCAGGTGGTAAAACAGTTTTTTGTATTCATACTTGTATTCGTATCGCAACGCGCTGATGTCGCTTAGCACCGCCGATGCAGTAGGGAAGCTTCCTGCTCCCTTGCCATAAAAAAACTGCTCATCGGCAAAGCCGCTTTTAATAACTACCCCATTGTATTCGTTGCGTACATTATACAGCGGATGCTCCTTTTTTACAAATTGCGGAAGTACAAAACTGGCCACTTTGCCGTCATTTGTTTTGCGGGCCTGCGCTACCAGGCGGATAACCATTCCTTTTTCAGCGCCTACTTTAGCATCCTGGTCGTTAATATTCTGTATGCCAGTGTACAACAGTTTTGATGGGTGGCTCAGGATTCCGTATGCATGGATCAGCAGCACCGTAAGTTTATTCACCGCATCTATTCCTTCTACATCCAGAGCAGGATTACTTTCGGCAAAGCCCAATTGTTGTGCCTGCAGCAGGGCCTGGTTATAATCCAATCCTTCCTCAAACATTTTGGTGAGGATATAATTGGTACTGCCATTTACCACCGCCTGGAAACCAGCCAACAGGTCATTATCGTAATATTCTTCCAGGTTGCGAATCACCGGGATAGACGCGCAGGCCGAAGCCTCATACAGAAAGGATACCCCGTGTTCCTGCTGCAGCTGAATCAATTCTTCAAGGTGCTCGGCAATCATTTTTTTGCTGGCACTCACCGCTTGCTTTTTGTTTTTCAGCGCAGTGGTTACGATCCTGTAAGCAGCTGCGCTATCGTCGATCATTTCCACGATCACGTTAATATCAGGGTCGTTCAGCAGCAGTTGGGCATCGTTGGTAAACAGTTCAGCAGGGGCATTCCTTTTTTTATCCGGATGCCTGATACAGACTTTTTTAATGGTCGCATTGATGGACGAGGTTTTTTGCAACACTTTATACAGGCCTTCGCCTACTACGCCAAAGCCAAAAAGGCCTAGTACCAATGGTTTTGTTTTGTTTGATTGTTCGCTCATGAAATTGATTTGCTTATGTAATGCTGTTTTTTTGATAATGAAATTGGTCCGGCAGTATCTTTTCAAAAACTCCACGAAACAAGATGTGGTGAGGATGGGTGAACCACGGCCAGGACTGGTTGCGTGCGGACACTAAGCCCTGCAACCGGAGGCCATGCTTGCACGCCGCTGCCAGGGTGTGTGTACAGACGAACCATTACAGCAGGCACAAAAAAAACCCATCCGTAAGTCAGATGGGCTTTATATAGTTTGAGGCTTCGATGAAAACCTTTGGAAGAATAAATGCTTACGCTGACTTATCTCTTCCTACGATTAAACGCAGGCAGGAGTTGGCACCTTCTTACAGCGGAGTACACTGCAAGGGTTGCCAAGGCTTCATCGGGCCATATCCCTCTGCCTTTCTTGATAAGTGATATAAAGAACTGGTGCAAATGTAAAAGCAGGAAATGGAGATTGCCAAATTATTTTTTCGATACGTACTTTGCGGCCAAAATGTGCTAAAGTGCTACAGTCGTCAACGGGGAAACCGGCAATTGTTCATCAAGTTATTTAGTCAGTAAGTGATTGATACTAGCATGCAGGCAGCCAACACAAGTGCAATACCCATTAAAAGGTTTATGCCCAGGGAAGTAAAATAAAAGTGACTTAGAAAATGTGGAAAATGGGGAAATGTGGAAATGGCAAGCAGTATTTTGAAGGTTGCTAAGTCAGACAAGGACATTGAATAATGAACCCGTAAACGTATGAACTTACGAACCTGTGAACTAATAAACCAACCAATCAACAATGCATATCGTTATAGCACATGACGCGGTTTTGCCGGCGTTAAAATATGGAGGTACAGAAAGAGTTGTTTGGTGGCTGACAAAGGCATTGAAACAACTGGGCCACCGGGTGACGTTGCTGGCAAAAGCCGGCACTATCTGCCCTTTCGCCGATGTGATTATCATGAACCAGGAGCCCGAAAAACAGGTGCCCGAATCGGCCGACCTGGTGCATTATTTCGGCGGGATCGATTTTCGCAAATTATCTGTGCCCTATATCTATACAATGGAGGGAAATGCCTACGATTTCAGCGACATGGATCTCAACCGGGTATTCGTTTCCAAAGCCCATGCGGCTTTATATGGCAGTGAAGTCTATGTGTACAATGGTCTTGATCCTGAAGACTATGGTGATCCCGGTTTAAAAAATACGAGGAGCCATTGCCATTTTCTGGGTATGGGTTCGTGGAAGGTGAAAAACCTCAAAGGCGTTATCCGTGTGTCTCAAAAGGCTAAACTGCCGTTGCAGGTAATGGGTGGCCACCGTGTTTCGTTTAGTAGTCCGATCCGTATCACGCTGGATCCGACCATAAAATTTTTAGGAATGATTGGTGGAGCGGAAAAGAATCAGGTAATGCGTGGTAGCAAGGCCTTGCTGTTTCCTGTGTTGTGGAGCGAGCCTTTTGGTATTGCCATCACCGAAAGCCTGTATTTCGGCTGCCCGGTGTTGGGTACCCCTTATGGTTCCCTGCCAGAACTGGTGGGCAACGATGTGGGCTTTTTATCGGCTTCGGCCAATGAATTGGCTACTGTTTTAAAAGATGTGGGGCAGTTTAGCGGCACGCGCTGTCACGAATTCGTTATGGACGCGCATACCCATCTTCATATGGCCAGGTCGTACCTTGTACTGTATGAAAAAGTGATGAATGGCCAGATGTTACATAGAACACCGCCACGCTATACAGCCAAAGCGGCAGGAAGATCTTATCCCTTCCGATATTAGCCGGGAGGATTTCCATCAAAAAAATACCAGTAGCATAGACCTACCGGTATTCATAAATCTATAACCCGCCTGTAAAAAAAAACGTTGGCAGTCTTTATAAGGGCAGTGTTATTTCCTGCTTTGCTTGATTTCGGAAACAAATTCCTTGGCTGGTTTAAAAGCAGGGATATAATGTTCAGGAATTTCCACTGCAGTATTCCGCTTAATGTTGCGACCGATCTTGGCAGCTCTTTTTTTGCAGATAAAACTGCCAAAGCCACGGATATATATATTCTCTCCTTTTGAAAGGCTCTCTTTTACCTCTTTGAACATTGTTTCCAATGTCACCAATACATCCACTTTTGGGATACCGGTCTTCTCGGAAATTTGATTTATCAGATCTGATTTTCTCATTGATTCTTTTTTAGATTAAATGTTTAGGTTAGGGCAAAATAGTACCAGGAAGCTGATTTTTTGCCCACCGTAAGCTTAATTTTAGCGTTTATTGATATGGTGGGTAAATAAATGGTCTACGCGGTAGTAACAAATTTGGTCGTATTAATACTAACTAAAAAGGTGTGGTATATACCGAGCTGGCATTTGATGTGTGGGAATGCTTAAAGCTAAATAAACAATTCGATGACAACAAAAAAACGCCAAACTTTTATCTTTTTTCGCCAACGGTTAATGGATTGGAATAAATATAAAAATAGTCGCCAGATGCCATGGAAAGGAATAAAAGATCCGTATAAAATCTGGTTGAGCGAAATCATCCTGCAACAAACGAGGGTGGAACAAGGCAGGTCATACTATGAACAATTTATAAAGCGCTATCCCACCGTAACTGAACTAGCCCAAGCAAATGACGACGACGTGTTTAAACTTTGGGAGGGGTTGGGCTATTATAGCCGGTGCAGAAACCTGTTGGCTACAGCCAGGATGATCATGGCAAACCACGGGGGCAAATTTCCGGCCAACTACGAGGCTATCCTTCAGCTAAAAGGTATCGGGCCCTACACAGCTGCCGCGATTGGCTCCTTTGCCTTCGACCTACCTCGTGCCGTAGTGGATGGTAATGTATACCGGGTATTGGCAAGATATTTCGGCATTGAGACGCCTTCTGACACCACAGAAGGAAAAAAGCTTTTTTTGGTCCTGGCCGGTGAATGCCTTGATGAAAAACAGCCCGGCCTTTATAACCAGGCGATTATGGATTTTGGCGCTACCATTTGTACCCCTTCAAATCCTTTATGCAGCAACTGCCACTTAAATGCCAACTGTACGGCCCTTGAAAAAAACATGGTGGCGTCGCTACCGGTCAAAACAAAACAGCTACAAAAGCGTAACCGCTGGTTCCATTATTTTATCATAGAACAAAACCAGGAAGTGCTGGTGCGTAAGCGAACGGAAAAGGACATCTGGCAAAGTCTGCACGAATTTTACCTGGTAGAAACTGATGGTCAGCAATACGAGGATACCAAGGCCATCAAGCTTCTTTTGAAGAAAACCCTGGGGACTGGGCTGGAAGTGGTGGGCGTTTCGGAACAATTTAATCAGAAGCTGACCCATCAAACCATTTATGCGCGGTTTATACGCGTTGCTACAGCTGCCGGTTTCCTGGCTCCAGAAGACTATTTTTTCCACCCACAAAGAAAACTGGACTTACTGGCCTTTCCCAAAACAATTACGCAGTATTTGCAAAAGGAATCCGTTCAGGCTGTATTGTTTTAATGAACAACCAATGCTGGCATGCCCTTTACGGGTATTCTCAAAATTGCAACGTTGGCAAGCGCAACGTTTCCTAGAATCCTGAACTGCTGAAATGATAACTCCCGGAACCCAAATCAATTTGCATGTAACCGTTATCCATTTTATTATTTAGCTCCTTTGCATCCTGCCTAACTTTACTATTTGTCGTAACAGGCATATACACCGTTGCCGTGGTATTTGCCGGAATGATCACATCCAGTTGTAAGGCACCATTCTGCAGTGCCCAATGCGAACTTATTTTTCCATAACCTGTTTCATAATCTGCCCCTGCATATTTCAGGTCGCCGCCAATAGTAGGTTTAATAATAATTTGTTTGTAGCCCGGCGCTTCGCTCCTGGTATCGATACCAGTTACCACCCGGTACATCCAATCGCCGATGGCGCCATAAGCGTAATGGTTAAAAGAGTTCATGGAAGCGCTTGCAAATGTACCGTCTGTCCTGATGCCGTTCCAGCGTTCCCAAATGGTGGTAGCGCCCATTTTAACAGGGTATAACCAGGAAGGGTATGTCTCCTGTAGCAGCAATTTATAGGCTACATCCTGGTAGCCAAACCGGTTGAGCACATGACAGAGATAAGGTGTGCCCAAAAAGCCGGTGGTCAGGTGGTTGCGGTATTGTTCAATGCTTTTTACCAGGCGTGCCGCCGCCTGCTGACGTAAATTATCCGGCAGCAGATCGAACTGTAAAGCCAGTACATAGGCGGTCTGGGTTTCTCCTGAGATTAACCCGTTTGGAGAGACATACTCTTTCAGGTAAGCCTCTTTGACTTTTGCTAACAGGTTATTATAAAAAATGATATCTTCTTGTTTGCCCAATACCTTCGCCGCGTTGATCACCAGCTGCGTCGAATGGGCATAGAAACACTGCGCAATCAGGTATTTGCTGGTAATTGCAGATTTCCCGTCATTGTCATTATCCAAACTATAGAACAGCCAGTCGCCAAAATGGGAGCCCGAGTTCCAGAGATTGTTCTTACTTTTCTGTGTCATATAACCCACCCATGCCTTCATGCTGTTATATTGATTTTCCAGGATGCGTTTATCGCCATAGGCAAGGTACATATCCCAGGGCATTATCGTAGCCACATCCGACCATCCTGCGCTACCACCCTGGTCCTGGTTTTTCTTTGTGAGCACATCCGGGATTACATGCGGTACAGCCCCGTTGGTATACTGGTCCGCCGCCACATCTTTCAGCCACTTGGTAAAGAAATTATGGACGTTCATATTGAACGAAGCGGTCCGGGAAAACACCTGCGCATCACCTGTCCAGCCCAACCGTTCATCGCGCTGCGGGCAATCTGTTGGTACATCCAGAAAATTCCCTTTTTGTCCCCATTGGATATTGTGCTGGAGCTGGTTCAATAAGGGGTTTGAGCAGGTGAATATGCCCGTTGGCCGCATGGCTGAATACAGGGCGATTGCGGTAAAATCTTCCGCCTTTATCTCGCCTGTATTCCCTTCTATTTTTACAAACCTGAAACCATGCCAGGTAAAATGTGGTTCAAATGTCTCCACTCCCGTTCCACTCAGCACATACAAATCTTTAGAAGTAGCATTGCGCAGGTTCTCTGTATAAAATTCGTCCGATTTATCCATCACTTCGGCATGAGAAATGACGATGGTATCGCCTGCATGTCCACTCACATTTATTTTTACCCAACCAACCAGGTTCTGGCCAAAGTCAATAATCCGGTCTCCTTTTGGTGTCTTAAATATGCGCAAAGGTTTAAATGTTTCGTGCTGCCTTACTGGCTCGTTGTAGGTGGCAATCAGGGTATTCTTTGGAAAATCCTGAACCGTTATGCCCGACCAGTTCCTGTCGTCAAACGTAGGTGTAGCCCAACCCGGCTGATCTTTACGCCCATCGATGGTTTCACCAAAATATATTTCGGAATTGCGGATATTGCCGGTTGATGATTTCCAGGTTTCGTCCGAAACAATTTTTTCGGCAGAGCCATCCTCATAAGTTAATTGCAATTGAAACAGCAGGGCGATATCCTTCCCATATACATTATGGTTTGACCCCCATGCCAGGTAGCCGCGATACCATCCGCTGCCCAACATTGCGCCAACAGCATTATCTCCATTTTGCAAAAGAGAAGTAACATCGTAAGCCTGGTACTGCAGGCGCTTGTTATAACTGGTCCAGCCAGGTGTGAGAAACGAATCGCCTATGCGCTTTCCATTAATCGACGCTTCGTATAAACCGTGGGCAGTAATGTAGGCGACCGCATATTTAATTTTCTTGACAAGTTTAAAATTCTTACGAAACAACGGGCTGGGTTGTAACAAAGAATCTTCCTTATACCCCGGTGTTATCCATTTCGCCGACCAGTCGCTGGCATTGAGCATCCCCATTTGCCACCAGGCTGGCTCACTCCATTCAGATGTGTTGCCATAATTATCCCACACCCGCACCTGCCAGTGATAGCGTTGTCCGGCCGACAGCGGCTCGCCGTCGTAGGGTACATATAATGATTGATCCGAAGAGACCTTTCCGCTGGTCCAAACTTCCTTTTTGCTTCTGGCCGACGGAGCCCTCAGACTCACTTTGATTTCATAAGCCGTTTGCATCACGTACTGCTTATCGTGCTCCACTATTTTCCAGCTGAGGGCCGGGGTAGGCATGTCGATGCTGATTGGGTCTAGGAGGTTTTCGGTCAGCAAATCCTGCACTTTCAATTGTGCGGAGCAAATGCCGGCTACCAACATGACGGCGACAGTGAAAATTGATTTTCTCATTGGATGGCTTAAGCGATTTACAAAATGGTCGTTTACATCACTGGTAAAGTGCCCTTCATTCGGAGGGTAGGGTCTCTCTTCGAAACCAATATACAAAATGTACCATCTCAGCACCTCAAAAATTTAAGATGTCCGCACCAAAATGGTCAACAGGTTTCCCAGCACAATTCTGTGTGTTGGCAAGGACCAAAGCGCTGGCCGAAAACACCTGCTCGCTTTCAGCGGGTGTAACATAAGCGCATTCCAGACCTGGCTGAACCGCAGGGTTGGAATAAGTTTGGATATGATAGAAATAAAAAAAGTCTGTCATTGCTGACAGACCTTCGCTCTTCTTTGGACTTAAACCAGGTCTACTGCGATTAACAGGCAATGTCCATTATTCATTACTTCAGGTATGGTGTTGCGGATGGCTTTGGCAAGACGCCCTTATCTATCCAGCTGTCCCCACGAACCACTATCGCAATCTTGACATTTCTCATTCCTATGGTTAAACATAATAAAAAAGCCGCCCAATTTGGACGGCCTTCTATTCTAACCTAGAACAAAACCACTAGAATTTTTTCATCACGCAGCCTGCGATGTTGCCTTACCGAGTTTTGATTTTTTAAAGCGTTCCTGTAATTTATCTGCCAATGGCTTTACGCCAGGTACGTTTGGTGCTGCTGTTTGCACATAGGCATAAACTTGTAAAGCTGCACCCATCGCCTCGCTGCCTACTGCTGTATAGGTATCTTCTACCTTTTGTGCCAGGGCCGCTAAGGGCTGGTTGATATCCGATAGCACTTTATACAAATTACCGTCTTTTAAAAACTCCACCCGATCCAATGCTGGCGGTAACAACTCCGGGAAGTTAACGGTCGCATTCATAGCATCGTTTACAAAATCTACACTCTTGGGGCCTTGTTTAAAGAGGGCTGTCTTTTCAGCTACATCCAATGCAATTAAGAAAGGCATTTTGCTTTCTATTAATTTGATGGCGGCTTTAATGTCATCTACATCTTGTTGAGATAACACTGCCGAAATGTTTCCGTGTGGCATAATGATTGGTTTTAATTTGAATAATGTGATTTACGGATTAAAAGTATAAAACCAAATATGTACAAAAAAGTAGCAAATATCTGTTTAACAGAAGATTGGCCAAACGATTTGTTAAGGGGAAGCAAGGCTTAAAAGAGTGCCTTACTACCTTCACGGGTCTGTTTGGCTATCATAAACCCGCTTTAGTAAACGCATACTATCCGTAATAGTATACTTCCGATATTTGCTACCGGCCTCATTTACAAAGTGGATTCATGAAAGACGACAATCACAAACAAAAACATTTATCCATTACGCCGTTGGTGTTTTCACCAACAACTGAATATCAGCGGGTGAAAAAATGATGCAGCAACCTTATATCCGATATGGATAGTAAACAGTTCAATAAATGAAATGCATATCTGACCAGTGTTTAAATGCTGTTGTTGGCGAAAACACGGCTTCAGCCCAATGCCATTTAGTTAAGGGTTTTATGTGCCTTGGGCACATTTTGTGGGTAGAAAAAAGACCTAAGTCTATGCAGTGTTCCAGCGGAACACATTGTAAAACCCTACAAAACGTTCCTACGGAACGTAAGCCCGTATAAACTTCACATTTGCTACCCACAAAATGTGCCTATGGCATATGCTCATTTAGTTCAGGGTTTTCCTACGCCGTTGGTGTTTTCACCAACAACTGAATATCGACGGTTTAAAAAATGATGCGACAACTATAAATCCGATATGACCATCAGCACTATTACCATCCAACCAGGCCCCATTAGAAACAAATGCGATGATGCCGCCAGTTTTATCTAAACGGTCTGTACTCCATCTAAATGCCTTTATATAAGAATCATACAATGAATTGAGACTCCCGAGACACTCTGAGAGACTCCCGAGACACTCAGACAGACTCCCGAGAGTGTCTGAGAGACTCCGGAGTCTCTCAGACAGACAACTTGTCGCCTCTGGTACTTCAGAACGAATTAAAAAGCGACAAGTTGTCGTAAATTATGGAAGGCGTTTGGAAAGCGACCCAGTTCTGCCAGGAGCAGATAAATTTTAAAAAAGGCACCAAGTGCGGTTGCAACTAAGGTGTCAACGACATAAAAAAAGGATTTCAACTTAAATGTTGAAATCCTTTCCCTGTAAGCGCTCCCCCTTCTGGACTTGAACCAGAGACCCTCTGATTAACAGTCAGATGCTCTAACCAACTGAGCTAAGGAGGAATTTACCCTGAAAAAAGCTGGTGGCTATCATGCCATCTCCTTGTTTAGGGGCAGCAAAAATAACCGTATAAAGTTTTCAGCCAAAAGTTTTTTTTACCAGCCGAAAAAACCGGGTATTTCTACGTTTACATAGATGCTGTCGGGGCGCTCTTCGATGAGGAAGGTTTTGAGGAAATAGCGCTCTCCGCCAGTGTTCCGGCCCTTTTCGACGTCATCTCTATAGCGATACATGATGCATACAAACTTTCTGGCAGGTCTATCTAAAATGTGGTCTGGAAAAAATACGAATTAAACTACTCGTAAAATAAGGAAAGGTCTCATCATTTACAATGAAAAACCTTCCTTTATTGCTCCCCCTTCTGGACTTGAACCAGCGACCCTCTGATTAACAGTCAGATGCCCTAACCAATATACCCAAGGAGGAATCTATCTTGTGACAAGAGTTTTCAGCCAAACGTTTTTTTACCAGCCGAAAAACCCGGGTATTTCTATGCCTACATAGATGCCATCGGGGCGCTCTTCGATGGGGAAGGTTTTGAGGAAATAGCCCTCCCCGCTGGTATTCCGGCCCTTTTCCAGGCTGAATTTGTAGCGGTGCACCGGGCACACAATATTTCCGGCTGCATCAATCCAGCCTTCTTCCATCAGCCCGCCTGCGTGGGGGCAGGTGGCCGCACAAGCAAACAAACGCCCGTTGTGACGGGCAAGGCAAAGCTTTTTCCCGCCCGCCTCAAAGCCTTTCAGTTCCTGGCCGGGCTCCATCAGTTCGGCGGCGGTTTCGGCTATTTTGTGCCAGTGGTATTTTTTTGCCATGACGTCGAAAACTTGATTCCGGGGTTTTAGGAATTATGGGGTTGGGTTCAGTGTCGGGAAACGCCTGTGTAACAACCAGCCCGAAGCAATGCCCGGCTATTGGTCTGGGCGGCAATCATTTAATGCAACCTCCGCAATTGAATGCATGGGGATTGCTTCGTCGGGGCACGAACCGCTTCTCGCAAGGACTGTTAAGATGGTTTCAAAATCATCTAGACAATGCGGGAGGGCGCCGATGTTTACTCCCACAAACTACCAGCCCAGTATATAAGCAAAAATCAAAGGCACCACAATGGTAGCATCGCTTTCCACGATAAATTTTGGTGTATGAATGTCGAGCTTACCCCAGGTGATTTTTTCGTTGGGCACTGCCCCGCTATAGCTTCCATAACTGGTGGTACTGTCGCTGATCTGGCAGAAATAGCCCCAAAAAGGCACATCATGCCACTCGAGATCCTGGTACATCATCGGCACCACGCAAATGGGGAAATCGCCTGCAATACCGCCACCGATCTGGAAAAAGCCAATTCCTTTGCCACCGCTGTTTTCGCGGTACCAGTCGGCCAGCCAGACCATGTATTCGATACCGCTTTTCACCGTGCTGGCTTTCAGCTCGCTTTTTATCACGTAAGAAGCGAAGATATTGCCCATTGTACTGTCTTCCCAGCCCGGCACTACGATGGGTATATTCTTTTGTGCTGCCGCCAGCATCCAGCTATTTTTAGGATCTATTTCATAATACTGCTCCAGCACGCCACTCAGCAGCATTTTGTACATGTACTCATGGGGAAAATAGCGTTGGCCGTCCATCTCGGCATCCAGCCATATTTTATGGATATGCTGCTGCAGGCGGCGGAAGGCTTCCTCTTCAGGGATGCAGGTGTCGGTTACCCGGTTGTAATGATTTTCCAGCAGGTCCCACTCTTCCTTCGGCGTTAGGTCGCGGTAGTTGGGGATGCGCTTGTAACTGTTATGAGCCACCAGGTTCATGATGTCTTCTTCCAGGTTGGCCCCAGTACAACTGATAATGGCCACTTTGTCCTGGCGGATCATTTCGGCCAGTGAAATACCCAGCTCGGCGGTGCTCATGGCACCTGCGAGGCTTACCAGCATTTTACCACCTTCGGCCAGGTGAGTTTCATAGCCTTGTGCGGCATCTATTAAAGCCGCTGCATTAAAATGGCGGTAATGGTGCGTTATAAAATCGGATACGGGACCTTTCATTTGATGTATGATTTATGATTTCGGATGTATGATTTCTTTGTTTACGATTTGGGATTTACGATTTAAGCTGCGAGACGCTGGACGCTATGCCTTTATCAACGACCTAATGTCTGGAGTCTACCATCTGATATCTATTATCTTTTATCTGTCCGGCTGGCGCGAAGGTAAAATGTTGGAGGCTTGATCGGTAATGAAATTTTTTTAGTCTTTTATGGGAGTCCAGCCCGCCCATGAGGCAGCATGTTTAAACCCGATGCCTTATTTTTATCCAAACGGCTATGCACTTACCAACTTTAATTACCGACCTCGCGCTGATACTCGGTGCCGCAGGCGTTATCACCCTGCTGTTTCGCCGGGTCAAACAGCCTGTGGTACTTGGGTACATCATTGCCGGGCTGCTGGTAGGACCCAATATTAAGTTATTACCTACTATTACAGAACTCGAAGGCATCCGGATTTGGGCGGATATCGGTGTGATCGTGCTGTTGTTTTCGCTGGGTCTGGAATTCAGTTTCAAAAAACTGGCCAGTGTTGGAACGTCGGCCGCCATTACCGGCGCATTTGAATTAATCTTCATGACTTGCATTGGCTTTTTTACCGGAAAAATGCTGGATTGGCCGCAGATGGACTGCCTTTTTCTCGGGGGCATTATCGCCATTTCTTCCACCACAATCATCTTTCGCGCCTTCGACGAACTGGGCCTTAAAAGCAAACAATTTACCAACCTGGTAATGGGCGTCCTCGTTATAGAAGATCTGGTGGCCGTATTGCTGCTTGTGTTGCTTTCAACGCTGGCCGTAAGCCAGGCGAGTGCGGGCACCGAAATGCTCATTGCCCTTCTGAAACTGGGTTTCTTCCTCGCTCTTTGGTTTATATTGGGCATCTATATTTTGCCATCATTCCTAAAACTGGTCAGCAAATGGCTGAGCAGCGAAACCTTACTGATCCTGTCGCTGGCGCTATGCCTGGGCATGGTAGTACTCGCTACCAACGTTGGTTTTTCAGCTGCGCTGGGAGCGTTTATTATGGGATCCATTTTATCCGAAACCCTGTATGGCGAAAAAATTGAACACCTCATCTCTTCGGTAAAAGACCTTTTCGGCGCCATATTTTTTGTGTCGGTAGGGATGTTGATAGATCCTAAAGTTTTGCTGCAATACTGGCTGCCAGTGCTGTTGCTCACTGTGATTGTGGTAGTGGGCAAAACAATTTTTGTAAGCCTCGGTGCTATTATAGCAGGTAAGCCGCTGCAAAAAGCCGTGCAGGCAGGTACCAGCATGTCGCAGATCGGGGAGTTCTCTTTTATCATCGCGGGCCTTGGGCTGGATCTGAAAGTTACCAGCAGTTATCTCTATCCCATTGCTGTGGGGGTTTCTGTCATCACCACTTTTACAACACCTTACATGATGCGGCTGGCGGATCCGCTATATGGGGTTTTGCAGAAAAGCCTCCCCGAAAAATGGCTGGCCGCAATCAACCGGTACAGCGCTGGCTCGCAAACCATGAAGGCCGAAACAGACTGGCAAAAAGTATTCACATCCTACCTCCAGATCGTTGGTGTTAACGGAGTGCTGATCATTGCGCTGATTGGATTAAGTGAGTATTACCTTAAACCTTTTATTGCTGGTCATTTTCATGATGCCCTGGCCGCAAAACTGATCGCCCTGCTACTCACCCTTTTAGGTTCCATGCCGTTTATTTGGGCGCTGATGGCGAAAAAAGTCCAGAGTATCGCTTACAAATCTTTATGGCTCGACCGCAAGTACAATCACGGCCCGCTGGTAACGCTGGAAATATTCCGCAACCTACTGGGTGTCGCACTGGTAGGCTTTGTCATCCGCCGGTTTTTTCCTTTTTGGCCATCGATTGCAGGCACTTTTGTAGTGATGGTAGTGGCATTGGTAATGTTTCGTACCCGGCTACAAAAGTTTTACAGCCGTATTGAAAAACGCTTCATCAATAACCTCAATGAAAAAGAAAATGCTCAGAAACTGCCCCCCAGGATCCTTACCCCGTGGGATGCGCACCTCTCAGCTTTTAAGATTAGTGCCGCCAGCGATTTGATAGGCAAAAACCTGGAAGAACTGGCGCTGAGAGAGCACTATGGCATTAATATCGGCTATATAGAACGCGGCAATAAAATGATCTATGCTCCTGCAAGGGATGAGAAGTTGTACCCGTACGACGAGATTGGGGTGATAGGCACCGATATACAATTGCAACAGTTTCGGAAACTGGTAGAGCTCACCAACGAAGATTTTGTAAACGAAACCGACCGGGAAGATATTCAGTTGGAACGGATCGTGGTAGATGAACACAATGCATTAAAAGGAAAAGGCATCCGGGATTCAGGCATCCGTGAGCAGACACATGGCGTGGTAGTCGGCATCGAACGCAATGGCGAGAGAATACTGAACCCCCCGAGCTACGAGGTATTTGAATGGGACGACGTGGTATGGCTGGTGGGAGACCATAAAAAGATACAGCAGCATTTGCGGAAGGGCGACGATTAAAGGGGTTCCATCATGGCAGGTCACTGATCAAAAAGTCATCGCTTTGTCCTGGTATTGAATCATCACCGCAATGACCATGGACCAATGATCTTTGACCCAATGACGGTTTAAGCGACGGAAATTATAGTTCGGATCGAACCTGTGTTCGAATCCAAAATATCTTTTGTATTTTCAAAATTCGTTAGATTCAATTCCGGCAGGCTACTCCTTTTTCTTTCACACAAATAATGATACAGGCTATGGTAACACTGGCACTTTATAATTTAAAAGGTGGTGTGGGCAAAACTGCCGGCTGTGTAAATATGGCCTACCTGGCGGCGGCTGAAGGTTACAAAGTACTGGTGTGGGATCTCGACCCGCAGGGTGCCGCATCCTTTTATTTCAAAACGAAACCCGGCACTAAAAACAACGAGTCGAAAAAGCTACTGGATCATGGGATAGAACTTTCGGAGGCGATCAGGTCTACGGAGTTTGAACTGATAAATATAATTCCTGCCGACCTGAGCGCCCGCCATGCTGATGTGCAATTGAACGACATGAAACAAGGAAAGAAACGGATCAAAAACCTGCTCAGCGGGCTCAAAGGATCTTATGATTATGTATTCCTGGATTGCCCGCCGGGCCTGAGTGTACTGCATGAAGCGGTGTTTAATGCAGCCGATGCTTTAGTAATGCCAACTATACCCACCACCCTTTCGATGCGCAGTTACGATATGGTAAAAAGCTTTTTGAAAGACAATGACCTGGACACGCAACCCATCTGCTATTTTTCCATGGCCGACCTGCGCAAGACCCTGCACAACGACACCCTGGAGGCCTATTACAGCAATAAGGATTTTCTGAAAAATTATATCCCTTACCTGAGCGATGTAGAAAAAATGGGGACCCATCATGCACCGCTTATGGAATTTGCCAATAGTGGTTATGCAGCGCAATGTTACCGCGATGCGTGGAAAGAGTTGCAGAAGCATTTGTGATGGATGATTTCGGATTTTCGATTTTCCGAAGTACAGTCTTTGCGGCAGATAGGCCCATTGAAACATCGGAGAGAAAAACTAAAACCAATAACCAATATATGCAAAGAGAACTATTCAGCTGGTACAGCCCCGCCCTCAACCAAGACATGCCGATCGCCATCTACGGGCATTATGGTTTTGCGCTGTTGCTGGTGCCTACCGCCGCCGCAGATTACCTGGAGTACGAGCGCTTTCAATTGATCGATTGCCTGAAACCTTTTATCGAGGCCGGTAAGGTGAAGGTGTATAGCGTAAACAGTATCAACAACGAAAGCTGGATGAATAAGCCGATGGAAGGCGCCCACAAAGCCATTCGGCAAAACCAGTTTAACCAGTACGTTTTTGATGAGGTGATCCCTTTTATCAAAAGCAATTCTTCTAACGATACCCAGATCATTACCTGCGGTGCTTCGTTTGGCGCCCTTCATAGCATGAACCTGTTTTTAAAGCGCCCCGACATTATCAACGGCGTGATCGCAATGAGTGGCGTGTACAACCTGATGGAATATACAGATGGCTATTACGACGAGCAGGTTTTTTATAACAGCCCGGTGCAGTACATGCCTGGTCTCAGCGACCCCTGGTACCTGGATAATATCCGCCGCAGCCGCCACATACATATACTCACCGGCAGCGGCCCCTACGAAGATCCCAATGGCAGCAAGGAACTGGCTTCCGTATTATATAGTAAAAATATTTGGTACGAACTGGATATCTGGGGCGAAGAATGGCGCCACGACTGGCCCACCTGGCGGGCGATGCTGCCGCTGTACCTGGAGACAAGGTTCTAACTACACTTTAAAAAAAATCATGAAAAAGCAATTAAGGTTTGCGATGATCATTCCGGCAGTCGCATTGCTTAACAGGCTTGCTATGGCACAGGGTGAAATAAAACCCCTGAGCAACTCCCTCCAACAAAAGCTGGCGAGTAACGGAGTAATCAAACAAAATGAATTGTTGGCCAGGATCATTGAGAGCAGTGCCGGCTATTTCAGAAAAAATACCGGCATTGCGTTTGATTCCGGTTCGGCAAATATGGGCGGCAATCTAGTAATGAAGGGAAAGCTGTTCGATACCGATTTGTTTTGGCCAGGTGATGAAGACCATAGTATTTCGGTACAAACCATTTTGAAGAATGAGAAAATTGTCCACGCAACCTATTCACTGAAATTTTCTTTTACGCCCGGCAATAGTATTGACAGTGCAAAGCGGGTATTCAGGACTGTATTTGAATCAATTAATGGCAGCCTGGTGCTGTTCGCAGGAGCAAAACTGGTGTTAATAGCTCAGCCGTTCATAGCGGTCATACAAGATGCAACCGGCCGCTACCGGTCCCATATTGAATTCGACCAGTTTTATAAAGAAAGCCAGGTAAAAGCGGTGCTTGAGTTTTACACGGAAAATGCTTTTTTCAATATAGACCTTAGCTTTTCTAAAGTAAGGAATAACGAAAAGGAATAATAGAAACTTAGAAATAACTTTGCAGGATGTTGTCATTTTTTTGTATGCTTATAGAAAACAGGGGTAACAGTTTACTGATAGCTGCACTGCTAATTGTTGCGGCCTTCGTTTTTTTAAACCAGACAAGGTACAGAATAGCGAATGTACATTTTACTGCTTATGGCTGTTTTGGTTCAGAAGAAAGCGACCTTGAAATATTTAGAAAAGACCATGTTTTGACAGCCTTGCTTTCAACCAAAGGAAAACCTACCCGGGAGAAAATAATTACTACTTCGCAGTTGGATAGCTTTATCACTTTTTTTAAGGATTTAAAAAACATAGGCGATCACACATTTTGTACAACGGAAATCACGTTCATAGCAAGGTATAACCTGGAGTCGATCAGGAAAACCGATGCTGATTGTAGTTGGGATGGCTTTGCCAAACTAAAAGAGACATTCTTTAGCAATTAGAAAATTCTGATTGAACATATAAACTCTTTCTGAAACAAGCCTTAACCATATTACGCCTGATATTTTATTAGATGCAAGTAACTAAAAATCCAGGGTGTCCAAAAGCCTGGCGATGATGACAGTGTTACCGATAGCGCTGTGCAGACTGTCGGGTTAAAAAATGATGGGAGCCTGAGTTTGAAATATCGACCGTCAAAAAAAAACAAGACGACCAAACACCAATTTTACCAGGATTAATGGCAGATTGTTTATCCATATACAATCAAAATTTGAAAACCGTGTACCAAAAATGGATGATAATGCTAACTAAGCGACCTTAGCGCCGCAACCGTTCAAGTAAAGCTGGTTGATTACCTAATTTATAACCTAAAAGAACTCTTTTCAATGGATACCATGGACCATCCCCCGCATTTTTATCATGTCGTTACGCCAGAGCAATGGGGACAATTTTCACACGAAATCTTTTACGAAGACCCATCGCTGCAAAACGAAGGCTTTATCCACGCCAGCACGGAAGCGCAGGTAACTGCCACCATGAACCGGTATTTTAAAGGTGAGCCCATTGTATTATTACTAAAAATAGAAGCCGCCAGACTCACCTCGGAACTGAAGTATGAACTGGCGCCTTCGGTAAATGACTATTTTCCGCATATCTATGGTCCAATTAATAAAGATGCCGTTAGGGAGATCACGGTGATCTATGCTGCGGAAGACGGATCATTTACATTCATTTGATCGCTCTGCCGCATGCAATACCTGGAAGCCCATTTGCCTGAACATTACGAAGCTGCCATCCAGTTGCTAAAAGCCTATCTACAATTCCTGGGTGAGGATCTCAGCTTCCAGGATATCGACCAGGAATACGAGCAACTGCCCATTATGTACGGGCCACCGGCTGGCGCCATTATCCTTTGCAAAACGGATGGCGGCATTTATGCGGGTATGGTAGCAGTGCGCCGTAAAGGAGCGGATTTTTGCGAGATGAAAAGACTCTATGTATTGCCTGATTATAGTGGACAGGGCATTGGTAAGGAATTATGCGTGCGTATTCTGCAAACCGCCAGGGGGCTGGGTTATAAAAAGATGGTATTGGATACGCTGGAAAGATTACAACCCGCCTGTAATATGTATTTTAAACTGGGCTTTACAGAAATAGCGGCTTACTACGAAAACCCCTTGCCCGGCGTTGTTTATTTTGAAAAACAACTATAACCCTCTTCGTACCGCCTACTACGCTTTCGCCTTGTTATATTTTTCCATTCCGTGCAGGCTGAAAATGCGCCATGGTAATTCATGTGCATTTTGTTTAGGATACTAGTCCGATAAACCGTCCAGGAGTAAATACCCGGCATGATATTGTGGGCATTTTTTTAAGGCTATCGATAGTAGGCAACATCTACGCAAAGTCCTCACTCCTGCATCACCTTCTTCCATAACGCCGGAATGCGTTTTAGCCAAACGAGTTCCCGGCGCTTTATGCTGGCATCTTCTGCAGGGTAGCCCATATAAGTTTTGTTGGCTTCCAAAGAAGCGGTGACGCCGCTCTGCCCCAGCACTACAGCATTGTCGCCGATACGAATCGTTTTATTCACGCCTACCTGGCCCCATAGGGTTACGCCATCGCCTACAACCGTTGCGCCCGCAATACCCACTTGCGACGCGATAATGCAGTTGCTACCTATCTCCACATCATGGCCTATCTGGATCAGGTTGTCCATCTTAGTGCCCCGGCCAATGACGGTATTATTGGTAACACCTTTGTCTATACAGCAATTAGCTCCGATTTCCACATCATCTTCTATCATCACCCTGCCACAGCTTTTCATTTTTTTAGCCCATATATCCCGGTTCTTTTTGATATTGTAGTAAAACGCATCAGCGCCAATAGTTGTACCTGAATGAATGATGACATTGTCGCCTATAGATGTATAGTCGTAAACAGAAACATTGGGGTAAATGATACAGTTGTTGCCAATCACCACATGGTGGCCAATAAAAGTACCTGGCATAATAACCGAGCCTTCGCCAACAACTGCAGTATCGCTGATCATTTGATTGGCGGATAGAAAGGGCCTGAAATGTTGCACAATACTTAGGTAAGCTTCGAACGGTTCGGTAGTATATAACAGCGTCTTTCCCTGTGGCACCGTTACCTCTTTAGAGTTGATCAGCACAAACCTGGCTACGCTATTCAGGCATTTATCGTAGTACTTAGGATGGTCTACAAAAACCAGGTCGCCCGGCTGCACTTTATGGATCTCGTTGATGCCGGGAATAATGGCATCGCCATCACCAATTACCTCCGCACCTGTTAATGTGGCAATCCATTGAGCTGTAGTTCCGCTGGGAAAAAGCATGCGAATAAATTTCCGGTGAAGTTAGTAGCAAGGCATTGTTGTGTCTGTTTTCTTATTTTCAATAAATATTGAAAATAAGAAAATGAATAACTATCTTGCAGCAGGTACTAAGGAAGTCCTTGAAATAGCCATCACCATTTCCGCTGGCTTCAGCCAACGGAAATGGATGAAAAGGCTGGTATGAAAGCGAGTAATAATGAGGCATTACTTTACATCGATACCTGTCCTCTTTGTGCAGCTTACACAATAGCAATTAAAAAAAGGTTTGCCGTTGGCTTCAGCCAACAGAAATGAATAAAATAATTGATATGAAAACAGAAAATAATCTGGCGTTGCTCTACGATGATAACTGTCCTCTTTGTGCAGCGTATACGAAAGCATTTATAAAAACAGGATTACTGAGTAGAGAAAAGCGCCTCGCATTTTCCACCATCAACATCCGGGATTTCGAAATGGACATCAACCGTGCCCGTCACGAAATACCGCTGGTGAATATGAAGACTGGTGATGTAAAGTATGGCGTAGATGCATTAGCAGAAATACTGAATCAAAGAATGCCTTTCGTTAAACCGATACTTTGTATTGGTTCGGTGTATTGGTTCTTTAAAAAACTCTATAGTTTCATTTCGTATAATCGTAAGATCATTGTAGCCAAACCTTCTTTTAGCAAATCCTGTTTTGACTGCTCGCCTGATTATAGCTTTAAGCATCGAATCGCTCTCGTATTTTTTACCTGGACAGCGACTGCTTTCCTGTTGATGCAGATAGGCAAAACATGGTTTCCCCCAGCAGATATTGCTTGGTTTTTTGGCTGGCCAATTGCTACATTGATACTTAGTGCGGATAAAACCCAACAACAGTCGGCCGACATTTGGGTGCATTCAGGAATTACAATGCTACTTTCCACAATTATCTTCAGTATTTCTTTAAATTTTTTTTCGTGGTTATTCACATTTTCTATGCCTGTTATCGTTGTGTCATGCATTATTTCCGGGCTGCTGTTTAGACAACAGATCAGTAGGAGAATGCAGTTTTATATGAACGAGTTCAGCGCCTAGGATATAGTAATGATACGGGTTTTAGCGAATCGAACCGTTTTTTGTACCGCATAAAAAACCAACAACAACTTTCAAAACCTGTTCCTTTTTTCCTCTTTTTTTCTCGGAAAATCATGCAATAAAAAATAATAGCGTCCTCTGAATGTGAATAAAATTCTTAAGAAAAATTTTTTGTGTGGGTAAAATGTTTTTTAATATTGTGTAGGGAATTTGGTTCCCGTACTTACTAACCCATCTATATAAAAAGTCCCGGTCTTCATGGTCGGGATTTTTGTTTTTAAGTATCCTGCCATCCTTTGCTATTTTTTACGATTATTGTTTTAATTCTAAAGGTCCCATGTTGCAGGTTTGCAGGTGTCGGCAAGGCATAAGCTCTCGCAAAAAAGGCAATGTTCAATGGCTGTAAATTACATTTCGATTTAATCCGTATAAAAATCTAAAAAGGGTGCTGCGCTACTTCATCGTTCATAAACCATTCCAGGTACTCTCCCAGTTTTCGCCGGTTGAAAATAAGAATACCCTTAAAGATATCTTTGATGTGCCGGCTGATGTTTATCCGGTTGGGCGACTGGATTATGATAGTGAAGGCTTACTGATATTGACCAATGATGGCACAATGAATAAAAGACTGTTGCACCCAACATATGCACATGAAAGAGAATATCGGGTCCAGGTGGATGGGGCCATCAGTGCCATGGCTATCTACCAGTTATCAAAAGGAGTTACCATAAATGTGGATGGAAAAAACTATCAAACAAAACCATCTCAAGCTATTGCTTTTGAAAATGAACCGGCTGTATCCGAAAGAAACCCGCCGGTACGTTTCAGAAAAAATATTCCAACATCCTGGATACAACTCATTTTAACAGAAGGCAAAAACAGACAGGTAAGAAAAATGACAGCCGCGGTTGGGTTCCCTACCTTGAGGCTTATCCGCTACCGCATCGAAAAGCTCACCATCGGCAGCCTGGAGTCCGGCCAGCTCCAGGAGCTCAGCCAGGCGGAAATCAATAGCGCCCTCTTTAGAAAATAGACTTTTTCACAAAAGATAATTAAGGAGTTTTGCGCAGAGTTGACACTGATGGGAGGGCCTGCTTCGATTATTTCGGGGAGGAACACGGATTTTTTCCAGCGGGAAGTAGGTATTCCGGGCTACAGTTGCCCCTGAAGGACTACAACAGATATACTGGAAATCATTTAGTGACCCGATAAAACAAATCACTATTCATGCTGCCCTAGATCGGATAATCCTGTGCCTATTCCACTTCCCATCCTTCCGCACCATTCGTCGCATTCCACCTGATAAAAATGGGTCCACAGTTTATACACCATCCAATATCTTCATCATCAATTGCATAATATGGAACATATCCCTTGCCATAAAGATGGCTTCCTGATCACGACAGACCCTGCGTTACTACATGTGGAGTACATTCAACATTATCTGGCCAATGAAAGTTATTGGGCGCAAAATATCCCTATTGAAGTGGTCAGAAAATCAATTGCCGGCTCCTGTTGCTTCGGGGTCTATAAAGATGCCAGGCAAATTGGCCTGGCCAGGGTAGTCACCGATTACGCCAGCTTCGGATACTTATGCGATGTATTTATCGATGCTGCTTTCCGTGGGCTCGGCTTGTCCAAATGGTTAATGGAAGTGATTCATAGCCATCAGGACCTACAGGGATTCCGGGTCTGGCTTCTTGGCACCAAAGACGCCCATGGGTTATACGCCCAATTTGGCTATACCCAACTTCCGGAACCGCACCGGTTTATGCGAAGGCATAACCCTGATGTATATAAGCCGCAGTGACAGCCATTCCCAGCCACATTCAACAGATATTTCCGCATTCCGCCTGCATTTGAAGCAGTCAATAAAATTTTGGTGCAATATTTTTATTGTAAATCAATAACTTACGAGGTGTGCTTGAAAATTAGTTGTTCAAAAACTTGGAAAATATAATGAAGTACTACACCTTCGCACCCCGTTCGAAAAAAAATCCGGGCGGGATATTTTTAAATGAAAGCTACCAGGAGGATGGTCCGGGGGCTTATAAAGAAAAACAAGTTATGAGTAAACTACATTTCACCACCAAACATGCGAATGAGGCTACCGTACAGCACAACTGGTATATTGTAGACGGTACCAATCAAACCGTCGGACGCATGTGTGCAAGAATTGCATCTGTTCTACGTGGTAAGAACAAGACCTATTACACGCCCCACGTTGATTGCGGCGACAATGTAATCATTATCAATGCAGACAAGGTTGTGTTTACCGGCGATAAACTGGAGCAAAAAACCTATATCAACTTTAGTGGCTACCCAGGTGGTAAAAAAGAAGAAACAGCCGGCAACCTTTTAAAGCGTCGTCCGGATGCTATTTTGGAAAGAGCTGTAAAAGGCATGCTTCCTAAAAACCGTTTGGGCCGCAAAATGGTCAAGAAGTTGTATGTGTACGCGGGTAGTGCTCATCCGCACAGTGCTCAACAACCAAAGGAATTAAAGTTCTAAGTACAAAGACGATTGGTATTTAGTACAAAGATTAAGCCCTTTGATTATCTGAATACATTGTCTCACTACTGGATCCTATCTAAATATTATCATCTAAGTACTAATATCTAAGTACTAAATACTTAAAAATGGAAAAGCAAACAAAATCTGTTGGTCGCCGTAAAGAAGCAGTAACACGTGTATTCGTTACAAGAGGAACAGGCGCTATTACTATAAATGGCAAAGACTACAAAACCTACTTTCCAATGGTTTACCTGCAAAATCAGGTAGAAGTGGCTCTTAAAACCGTTGAATCTATTGACAAATACGATATCGTGGTGAATGCTACCGGTGGTGGTGTTAAAGGCCAGGCCGAAGCTGTAAAGCTGGGCATCAGCCGCGCCCTGATTGAAATAAACCCTGAATTACGCCCTGCTTTGAAAGCTGCTGGTTTATTAACCCGCGACAGCCGCCAGGTAGAACGTAAAAAACCAGGTAAGAAGAAGGCACGTCGCAGCTTCCAGTTCAGCAAACGCTAATTATTACTCATTACAGATTATTGATTATTGTGCGAAAGCAGCTTAATCTGTAACCAATAATTAATAATCAATAATTAATAATCATCACCTTAATAGAAAAGAAATGGAATCAAATACTTCACTTCAACAACAGCTTCTGGAAGCAGGCGTACACTTCGGTCACCTGAAGAAAAAGTGGAACCCAAAGATGTTGCCTTACATCTTCGCCGAGAAAAAAGGTATCCACATCATCGATCTCAACAAAACCACCGAGTGCCTGCGGGAAACTGCAGCTGCCATGAAGCAGATCGCTAAAAGTGGTAAGAAGATCATGTTTGTTGCTACCAAGAAACAGGCTAAAGAAATCGTAAGCGAATGTGCCAAGAAAGTAAATATGCCTTACGCTACCGAGCGTTGGTTGGGTGGTATGCTTACCAATTTCAATACCGTTCGTAAAAGCGTAAAGAAAATGCAAAGCATTGAAAAATTGTTGGGCGATGGCAGCATTGACAGCCTTACTAAAAAAGAGCGGCTGACTTTAGGTCGTGATAAAGACAAGCTTGAAAAAGTGCTGGGTGGTATCGCCAACATGGGCCGTATCCCTGCTGCTTTGTTCCTGGTAGATATCGGACACGAGCATATCGCTTTGGCCGAAGCAAAAAAATTAAACATCACAACATTCGGCATGGTAGATACCAACAGCGATCCCAACAAAGTGGATTTTGCGGTACCAGCTAATGATGATGCTACAAAATCAATCGCTATTATTTGTAATTACGTTACTGCTGCAATCGCTGAAGGCTTGGCTGAGCGTCAGATTGCGAAAGACGAAGACGGTGTGGTTGATGATAACGATGGTGACGACCGTCCTTCATTCAAAATGGATGGTGACGAAGGTGGCCGTGAAAGAGGTGGAAGCCGCGCTGGTGGGCGTGGAACCGGTAACCGTGGTGGCAACGCCGGCGGTGCAGGTGGAAATCGCCCAGGTGGTGGCGGTAGTGCCGGTGGCGGACGTCGTCCTGCCGGTGCTGGCGGACCAGGTGGTGGCGGTGGACGTCGCCCGGGTGGACGTTAATCAGATGATTAGTTGATTGGTTGATTAGTAATTGGTAAAAACGACGCACATTTCAACTTCAACTGCTGAGGCTTAATACTGTAGTAATACAAAAGGGGTTTCTTTGAGCCCAGCTGATTACTACTATTGGGCGACATTGGCGACGCTCCGTTCAGGTAAATTTGTTTTATTGAACTTTTTCGGGACGGCTTTTAATACCATCACAAGAAAGGATATAGATATTATTACATCATAAGAAAAGACCAAAGCCTTCAACAGCATTGGTCTTTTCCAATTCAAGGTCTTTTAAAAACAGGTAAGAGGTGGTCGTTGGCGGCGACAGACCCGGATTTTCTCACTAGAAAAAATCCGTGTGCATGCCCGAAATAATCGGGGCAGGCCGTCCGCTCCGTACCATCTGTGTGCCCAAATCATTATAACATCTCAAATTTATTTTTATGAGCGAAACAACAGTAGCCATCACCGCAGCTGATATTAACAAGCTGCGTCAGGCAACAGGTGCCGGAATGATGGATTGCCGCAAGGCCTTAACAGAAAGCAATGGCGACTTCGAAGCGGCCATCGACTGGTTGCGTAAAAAAGGTCAAAAAGTAGCTGCCCTCCGCAGCGACCGCGACGCTAAAGAGGGCGTGGTATTGGCTAAAACGACTGCCGATAACAAAACCGGTATCGTAATATGCCTGAGCTGCGAAACTGACTTCGTAAGCAAGAATGCTGACTTTATCGGGTTCACACAAAGTATCATGGATGCCGCTATCAACGGCGATGTAAAGAGCGTAGATGAACTAAACAATGTAGAGATCAATGGCGCAAAAGTGTCTGAACTCATCAACGACAAGCTGGCTTCTATCGGCGAAAAAATCGGTATCAGCAAGTTCGAAAGGATCGATGCTGAATTCGTATCTTCTTATATCCATGGTTCTAACCGCATGGGTGTATTGGTAGGGCTTAACAAAGGAGCTGCTGATGCTGGTAAAGATGTGGCCATGCAAATCGCCGCCCTGAACCCCGTAGCAGTAGACAGCGACAGCGTTCCTGCTGAAACTGTAGAACGTGAAAGAGCCATCGTTACCGACGTTATTACCAACGACCCAAAAATGGCAGGTAAGCCAGCTGAAATGATCGCCAAGATCGCTGATGGCAAGCTGAACGCTTTCTTCAAAGAAACCACTTTGCTGAGCCAGGCTTTTGTAAAAGACGGCAGCAAATCAGTAGCTGATTACTTAAAGAGTGTAGACGCTGATTTGAAAGTAATCGCTTTCAAACGTGTGGCGTTGGGATAATACCATTACAGGGTTTATTGCAGGGTTGCCAACCTTTCAAACGTTGGCAACCCTTAGACAGAAGCGGCGACCTGATTGGGTTGCCGCTTTTTTTACGACAGTTATGAGAGCGGCTCCGTGCAAAACCTAAAAGGTCATACCAGTGAGCGTTCAGAGTTAGCTTCCCTGACATTGCATGCCCCTGTCAGTTCTGGTCAAGGGGTTAAGATTGATTTTGAAATAAGTGGTGGCGAGATATTAGATAACTGATATGGTCAATAAACCAAGTAATGAATGAAAGAAGTATCGATGAATGAACCAGGCACCATCCTAGCCCAAACAGAAACTCTTTTCCCGGGAGTTATCATAACACTTCTTTACAAAAATCACGCAGCTTAATTTACGATTGGTAAGAGAGTTCTAAGTTAGGCAATTGAGTTGCCAGAATCACCCAAAAAAAGGTTGTAACAGGTCACAAATGACTATTCACCCAAAGAGCTATTGACCACTGACCGAATGACCATTGACCTGGAACCTTGAACCTAAACCCTCCGCAGTTGGGACTTTTTCTCATATTGCATCTCATACAGCTTTGCATAAAACCCACCATGAGCAAGCAGCTCCTCATGGTTGCCGGTTTCTTTTACTTCTCCCTTATCTAGTACCAGAATGGTGTCAGCTTTGCGGATGGTGCTAAGGCGGTGGGCAATAATGATTGCTGTGCGGCCGGCAATCAACTTGTCAATGGCTTGCTGGATCAGCTGCTCACTTTCGGTGTCGATGCTGCTGGTGGCTTCATCCAAAATAAGGATGGATGGGTTGTACAACAGGCAGCGGATGAAGCTGAGCAACTGGCGCTGGCCTACGCTTAAGGTGGCACCTCGTTCCATTACATTGTAGTCGTAGTCGCCCGGCAATTGCATAATAAACTCATGCACCCCAATTAGTTTAGCGGCTTCTACCACCTGCTCTTTTTTGATATCGGGGTTACGCAGCGTGACATTGTCAAGTATGCTCCCGCTAAACAGGAATACATCCTGCAGCACCACGCCAATCTGCCGCCGCAGGGCTGCAATAGTATAGTCGTCAATGCTGATCCCATCTATTAAAATGCGCCCCTTTTGAATTTGGTACAGCCGGTTGAGCAGGGATATGATGGTGGTTTTGCCGCTGCCTGTATGGCCGACTATCGCCAACGTTTCACCAGGTTGTATCGTAAAAGACACATTAGAAATTACATAGTTGGGTTCATTGTAGGCAAACCAAACCTGATCAAATTCCAGTTCGCCTTTCATGAGCTGGTCGATGACTCCTTCATCCGCCGTCACATCGTCATTATCCAGCACCTTAAATACCCGTTCGCTGCTTACCATTCCCATCTGTATCACGTTGAACTTATCGGCAATTACTCGTAATGGTCTGAATATCTGATTGAGGAACAGGATAAATGCGATCAGTTTACCACTGATCTCCACCGGCTGGTTATCCACCTGCAGGTTGGCAATATGGGCTACCCACCATACCAGCAAGCCCATGCTTACCGCCAGCACAACTTCAACCACCGGAAAAAAAACAGAATAGGCAAATATTGCTTTGATATTGGCATTCCGGTGCTCGCGGTTGATCGCAGTAAATTTCCCCATCTCGCGTTCTTCTGACGCAAAAGCCTGCACCACCTGCATGCCAGTAAGGTGTTCCTGCACAAAAGCGTTAAGGTTGCTTACCGCATTGCGCACTTTTATAAAAGATTTGTTGACGCTTTCTTTAAAATAATAAGTAGCTACCAGCATTAACGGGAAAGGGATCAGGCAGACCAGCGTCAGCTGCCAGTCGATCCAGAACATGGTGCCAAGGGTAAATATGATTGTTAGCAGGTCCGCTACTATCGGTATCAGGCCATCGCTGAAAATATCGTTGATACTTTCAATATCGTTAATGGTTCGGGTGGTAAGGGTACCGATCGGCGTTGTATCAAACTGCCGCAGGTTTACACCCAATAACTTTTTGTATACAGCCACACGCAGGTCTTTGATGACGTGCTGGCCCAGCCAGGCTGTGGTAAAAGAAAAGGTAAAGCGGATCACCGTCTCCAGCAGCAGTAAGGCAATCTGAAGCACACTGATGATGATAATGAACTGCACCACATCATTGCCCGAAATTTTGTCGAACCAATTGTTTAGCCAGTGCGGAATGTTATGGGTATTGGCTTTAATGCCTTTATCTACTGTGTACTGAATAAAGAGCCCGCGGACTGGAGAAAGTACGGCAAGTAACAGCGATAAAAAAAGTGACCAGTAAAATTGTTTGCGGTATGGCTTTACAAACTGGTAAACCCGCCGCAACAGTGTAAAATCAAAAACTCTTTTCTTTTGTTTTTCCGCCATAAGGATGGCAAAGATACAGCCTCCCTGCCCTCTCCCGAAACAATCCGGATAAACGCCCAGGGGTGCTTAAAATCGTGCTTTTTTATTTCGGCATAAAGGTAGGTTGAAAAATAAAGCCCCTCTTTCAGGGGCTTCGCGAGACTTATTTCGAAGGATTGAAATAGGCTATAAGTCGAGATAATTCATAAGGTGGTTGAAATTGTGTTTCAACTCATTTTCATATTCCTCTTTTCCAAAGAAATAGACCACGTGGTATTCGTATCGCTGAAAGGTGGCAATGATGTCGCTTACTTCAATTTTATTGATCCGCAGTGTGATGGTCATCTTGCCGGAAACCGCATCCACATAGGTATTCAATTGGGTAATTAATGCGTCGTTGGTTTCTACCAGCCTGCTTATCTCGCCAAATGAATATTGGGACTTATCGATTTCCAATACTATTAAACCACCGAGGTCTTCGGCTCCACTTATTTTAGCATGTTGCCTGAACAGGTCGTTTACGGCTATCGATCCGAGGTAGTGCTTGTCTTCGTCTACAACGGGGATAACATTTAGTTGATGATCAGCAGAAAGTTTGACAGCGTTTAAAATATGGTCTTCCCCGTTTACCGAAAATGGATGGTAATCATATAACAGTTCTTCCAGTATCTGTTTGGAGTTGGCTTCCAGCAGGTCTTCTTCTTCCAGTAAGCCTTTATATATTCCTTCTTCTACTACGGGTAATTGGTGAATTTCAAGATCGTCCATGGTCGCCAGTGCCTCTTCAACGGTTTGGTTGGGTTTGAGCGAGGTAATGTGCGATGATATTAGCTGATGATTGAGCATTTGTTACTTTATACAGACAGGATACGTCAGGCAACCGCTGCGGGTTCATTGAGTTTCGTTAAAAATTTACTTAAAATCTCATTAAATTCTTCAGGCGTCTCCATCATGGGAGCGTGTCCGCACTTATCTACGAGATGGAGCTCGCTATTGGGTATGAGTTTATTAAATTCTCTGGCCACAAACGGGGGCGTTATAATGTCATTGTTACCCCATATCAGGAGCGTAGGTTTTTTGATCTGGCTGAGTTCTTCGCCCAGGTTATTACGGATCGCACTTTTTGCCAGCGCAATAATCTTGATCACTTTAATGCGGTTGTTGGTAATCTCAAAAACTTCGTCGACCAGGGCTTTGGTAGCTGTTTTTGGATCGTAAAAGGTCATTTCCGTTTTCTTCCTGATATACTCGTAATCACCACGTTTGGGGTAGGTGTCACCCATCCCGTTTTCGAATAAACCTGAACTCCCGGTTAAAATCAGCGATTTGATCCGCTCGGGGGTTTTCAGTACATGTACCAGCCCCACGTGCCCACCCAGCGAATTGCCCAGCAAATGAATGTTTTTGTAGTCCATCGCTTCTATAAACCGCTGCACATGTTTCTGCAAACCGCCCACTGTCGTATGAAAAATATCCAGTTCAAACAGCGGCAACATCGGCACTACCACCTTGTAATTCTTTTTAAAATGTTCAATCAGCGGCTCGAAATTACTCAGCCCGCCAAAAAGCCCATGCAAAAGCACCAGCGGCTCCCCCGCTCCCTCTTCAATGTATTTAAATTTATCTAACTGTTTTATTTCGTATTGCATTGCCTGATTTGTAAAAATGGGTCTGTCTTAAAATTACCAATCTTCCTCAATTTAGTTCAAGTGTACTTAAAATAATCGGTACACTTAAAATCTGCGGAAAAATACCCGTCGTTACCACTTCCTTTCACGCCATTAAATATCGCCAACCGCTATAAAATGATTGGGAAAAATGGCTCCGTGGGCTCCCGCGGAATAAATGTATTAGTGACCTATTGACCCAAGGACCATTGACCCGGAACGGGCTCCAGCAATCATGCTGCTTTTTTTGCCAGGCTATCAAAAAAAGATTCCAGATCGCTGAACATGTCCTTGAAAACCGGGATCAGCTTTGCCAACCCATCGATCACTTTGGGTCCCCATGGCGCAATGTAATTATAGCTATTCGATGTAGCGATGGTTTCCGGTTTGAGCAGGCCCATTTTATCTGCGTAAAACAATACCACGCTGTAAATAAGGGTATAAATAACAATAAAAAGCAATATACCTGCCAGTCTGTTTACCCAACCCAGCAAGGCCACCTGGAAGGTCTTTTCAATCAGCTTCGCGCCTAATCTCACCAGGATTACTACAATGATAAATACCACCGCGAACGATATTACGGGCAGCCATTGGTTGCTTACGCTAATACTGTCTTTCAGTCGGTTGGCAACCACTGTGCTCAGCTTCAGTGCGGCGGCAATACCCACTATATAAGCCACTACCGAAAAAAGGGCTATGATCAGGCCTTTACTAAAGCCTTTGAAAACGGCGATGACCATAAGTGCCAGAAACACAATGTCGATCAGCATGGGTTTAATTTAAGGTATATGATTGGAATGCAGGATACCGGGGTGGCGGGTTGCTGCAAATCCAGATTTCCTGCCATCCAAAATCTGTATCGTCCTTACCTGATCAATAAATGCTTTACCAGAGCGCTGATGGCTTTTCCATCGGCAAGGCCTGCGAGTTGTTTTGTGGCGATACCCATCACCTTGCCCATATCGGCCGGCGATGATGCGCCCAGATCGGTGATGATTTTTGCCACAGCGGCCTCCAGCTCTTCGGGACTCATTTGTTTCGGGAGGAACTTCTCTATAACAGCGATTTCTTCCATTTCTTTTTGCGCCAGGTCGGGGCGGTTCTGCTGGGTAAAAATTTCCAGTGAATCCCTGCGCTGCTTTACCAGCTTCTGCAGCATCTTCTGCTCTTCCGCTTCGCTGATTTCGCCCTTAGCACCTTCGGCCGTTTTGGCAATAATGATGGCCGCCTTTATAGCCCTCAATCCCCGCAATCCGGCTTCATCTTTAGCCTTCATAGCCGTTACTATTTCTGTATTGATTGTTTGTTCTAAGGCCATGTGATTTTATGATTTGTGATTTACGAATTACGAATTACGAATTGTTACGATGGACGGAGTTGGCGTGACGCTGGACGCTTAAGGCCAGAAGCTGGTTTAGAATAGATGTTCCAATACAATACTCACCTTACTGCCTCAAATTCGCCTTTTTACGCTCGCCATTCCCCACTTGCCACTAGCCCCCTACTTGCTATTTTCCCTGATCTGCGCTTCCTGGAATTTTTTGTAAAACTGCTGTGCAAAGGCTTTCATTTCGGCTACGAGTTCGGTCTGCCCGGTGCTCCGCTGAAATGAGTCGGCCATGCCGATCATGGTTTGAAAATAGAAGTCAGCCATTTCGTCTACCATCATGCCGTTGGTCCACAGGTCTATACGGAGGGCTGCCTTGTCCTGACCGTCCCAGAAATTGAGCATCATGGCCCTGGCTTTTTGAGGCGTGTCTGCGGTACTATCTGTTGCATTCCAGCTGATACTTTGAGGTACACGGGCCTGGTCCAGTACTACGTCGATGGTTATTTTAGAATTAATCTCCACTGTTCAAAAGTCTTTTATGGTGTTGAAAATACGTTTTTTGATAATGGTGCGAAAGTAATCGAAATGATTACACCACTGCTATGCCTGCCCCGCAGCTATGGTTTTAATGATATCCCATATGGCGTCGGCTGTTTTTTCCCAGGTATAATTTTGCGACTGCTCCAGCGCATTTGCTACAAGCTGGCTGCGCAAGTTTTCGTCCTTAAAAATCTGTTTCAATTGCGCGGCAATGTCCTCCGGGTTATTGAAATCCGCCACTATCATAGCATGGCCGCCGAGTTCAGGGATGCTGCCTTCGCGGCTGGTGATGCAGGGAATTCCGCATTGCATTGCCTCGGCAACAGGTGCGGCGAAAAATCCGCCCGGGCCGGGGTACAGAATGGCATAAGATCCGGCGGTAAGCCGTGCCAGATCCTTGCGGCCTGGGCCAGTAATTATCTGCACATCGTCCCGGTATTTGTAAGTCATTAATTTCTCCCGGAACCCTTTGGTTGGCAGGCCCGAACTGAGGCACAGCAGCTGCATATTGCTCATCTGCCTTTTTTTGAACATCGAAAAAGCTTTCAGAATATTGAGTAGAGCAGGGTTTTCGCCGGCCAGACTTGTGTATAAGAAATACTCGCGGCCACCGGTAAAGGTTTCTTTTGTCTGTTCTTTTTCCTGCCAGCCAGCAGGTTGAAACAGTTCGTGTGCAGCAGCGCCCACTGACTGGATCTTTTCCATGGCCGGATACTGCTTTTTTATTTCCTGCGCAGCAAATTCCGACAGTGTAACGATTATAGCAGCTTTGCCAATATGCTTCGGCCCATTTCGTTTGTTCATTGGCTCCCGCATCACCAAAACCTGTGGCAGGGAGGTGTTCAGGCTGGTAATGCCATCCATGCACACTAGTATATCGGCCTTCATTTTCTGCAATGCTGCGGGTAGTTTAACGTCGTACCACCACTTTAGCAGCAAAGCGTTTCGGGCTGGTGAACCGAGGACCACCGGCGTCACATTCGCAGAAAAATCAACCGCTGCATCATGTGCCTGATCACAAAAAAAAATGAATTGATGATCAGGGTGCTGCCGCGTGATCCGGCTAAGGGTAGCCAGCGAAAAATCAAAGTTTTCGCCCGAGCGGCCGGCTGCCAAACATCTTGTAATAACTGCTATCCGCATAAGGAGCGCAAAGGTATTGGGTGCTGCCTGCATATGAACATCCTCAAAAGCTACAATTCATCCAGCCGGAATGTTTTTCCAAGTCGGACACCTTTTTCTGTTTGCTGCAGCTCACAGCACTCAAATTGGGGATCATGCTCAAAAAACAGCACATAGTTATTGTCAATAGCTTCTTCGAGAAAGGCTTTTTTCTCAGCCAGGGTAATGAGCGGCCGCGTATCGTAGGCCATGATATATGGTAGTGGGATGTGGCCCACAGAAGGCAGGAGGTCGGCCATGTAAATGATCGTTCTACCCTTGTAATTCAGTTTCGGCAACATCATCGCATCAGTATGGCCATTGACGGTAATGACTGAAAAAGGCAGCGTCACTTCGCCGGCGAATGGCAAATTATTAGCCGGGAAAAACTGCAGCTGACCGCTTTCTTTAATTGGCAGGATATTCTCTTTCAGAAAAGAAGCTTTTTCGCGGTCATTGGGCTGGGTGGCCCATTCCCAGTGCTGTTCGTTGCTCCAGTAAACTGCATTTTTAAATGCCGGCACTAGCAGTTCTCCTTCCCGTTTGATGCTGCCGCCGCAGTGGTCAAAGTGCAGGTGGGTGAGAAAGGTGTCCGTAATATCATCACGCTGAAAACCATGCGTAGCAAGGCTTTTGTCAAGTGTGTCGTCTCCATGCAGGTAGTAATGTCCCATAAATTTGGCGTCTTGTTTGTCACCGATGCCATTGTCGATAAGGATGAGTTTGTTGCCATCCTCAATCAGCAGGCAGCGCATCGCCCAGCTGCAGAGATTGTTGGCATCAGCGGGATTGGTTTTGTTCCAGATGCCTTTGGGTACCACGCCAAACATGGCACCGCCATCTAGCTTAAAATTGCCGGTATGGATGGGGAAAATGTTCATAGTTATTACGAAGTCGATAAGTCACCTGGTCAATAGTCATTGCAAAAATAGGAGACCCAAAAATGTAAATGAAGATCGGCTGAAACAACGTGCCGCTATTTAATTCGCTTTGACCTGGCTTTCAGGTGATTATCGGAAATGTTATCAAAATCAGATTTATCGCAGATAGAAAGAAGGTAAACTTTGGATTGAATAATTTTTACGCAAGTGATTAACCTGGCTTCCCACTTTTTCCTCTACCCTTAGTCTTTATTCCGATCCTTATTTTATAACAATCCTTGCCAAGCGGTTCTCCCATTTTGGCATCAGTTTTCAGAGACTGAACAATCTCGTTGATATCGTTTTTTAAGGTCGGGTAAAATGATTTGTTGGAATAATTGTAAAAGCCATTTCCAAAAAGATGGTTTATAATTCATGATACAATTCATCCCATGATTTCAAGTGTTTTTCCCTTCCATATGCAGTTTCGTCTGGTTCAATCTATCCGGCAGGCTATTGAGAAACGTCTCCTTAGCTTTCTTTTTTGCACCGGCACCCGTTTCTTTTTTTTGTATGGAAGACCGGATGTTCATTCGCTTCATCAGCGAAGCAACCAGCTCCAGTTCTTCCTTATTCCGGGGTTTTACAACGACTGTTTCCATACGATAAAATTAAGGATTATGGTTGCTTTTCGCCAATGGCATTTACAATTTTCAATTGCTTTTCCTTTACCAAAGCCAGGTACAGCCAAACCAAGCCGATCAGGAAGAATACGATTAATGATAAAAGCGAGTTTTTCATTCCGCCATGATGTTTCGTGTACTCCGCTATAAAGCCAAAAGTAAACATCCCGATTACTATCGCTATTTTTTCCGTCATGTCATAATAGCTAAAAAATGATGAGGTATCTTTTGTATCAGGCATCAGCTTGGAAAAGGTACTTCGGCTAAGCGATTGTATGCCTCCCATAACCAAACCTACACCCACGGCAAGTGCGTAAAAACCATATTCAGGATTGCCACCATCTTCCTTAAATTGTGCGGTGAAATAGCCAGCCACACAGACAATCATCCAAAAAACTACTAATCCTATAAGTACTTTTATGTTGCCCAATTTCGCAGATAGGCGGCTTATTAAAATGGCACCTGGAATAGCTACTAACTGAATTAATACCACTGTAACAATGAGTTTGGTATCGGGCAGGCCCAACAGCTTACTACCTACAAGCGTGGCTGCCAGCATTACTGTTTGTACGCCCATACTGTAAAAGAAAAAACCTCTCAAAAAACGCTTTAGAACCGGCATACCATTTACCTGATTATATGTTTTTTTGACTTCTCTAAAGCCTTCTTTAAATACATTGACCTTTGTCAACGCTTGCCTGTTAATCCTGGGCAGGCAGGCAAATGTTATTTGTGAAAAACCAAACCACCAAATCCCAACCAGCAAAAATGTAATGCGTGTAGCCATCCCTTTATCGTCCATCAGCATTACCAACGCAAACCCGATCAGCTGCATAATTACACTACCAATATAACCATAGGAAAAGCCTTTGGCGCTTATACGATCCCGATCTTCCGGTGCTGCTATTTCCGGTAAGTAAGCGTTGTAAAAGACAAGACTTCCTACATAGCCCATTGCAGCCATCATAAATGCAAGTATCCCCAGCCAAAGCGTATCCATCCCTTTAAAAAAGAACAGCATGGCACAGCCAAAGGCCCCCATCGCAGAAAAAAATCGCATAAAATTTTTCTTATTACCACGGGTATCTGCAATAGACGTAAGAATAGGGTAGGCTATGGCGATAAGCATGTAGGCCGCCGCAAGGGAATAATTATATAGGGAAGAGTTTTCGAAATTTCGCCCCAAAAATCTAATTACCTGGCCCGCTTCACCTGGCCCCGTCTGAGCTACACTAATAAAGTAAATCGGAAAAAAAGTAGTTGTGATAACCAGGTTATAAACGCTGTTGGCCCAGTCGAACATAGCCCAGCCATTGATTACTTTCTTGGATGCAGTTTGCATGATTAAGGGTTATGGCATAAAAATAAGCATCCATTCCAAACAACCGTGCTTTGTACAGTTTATAATAAAACAAAGCAGCACCCATAAAAGGTGCTGCATAAGATTTTTGTCATCGAAAAGCGAACATTAATAATCCCAGCTTTTAACAGGCTTCATATTCACGTCGACCATATAAAATGAAAAAGGAACATTTGCAAATGCCGCATCCTTGATCTTTTTAGAAACGGCTTCCATTAAGTCGAGCGTAGAAGGCTGATCGATATATGCTGCACTTACCGGGTATTTTACGAGATACCTGTCGCCTTCTTTCTCCATAATGACATTGGTCGTTTCCGGCGTGCCTCCCTTAAAATCGCCGGTGGCAATGATGGCCTTACCAATCATTTCGGCTTCTGCGTCCGTCACAGGTTTCTTCCAATAAAAAGTAACCCCATCTGAAACCTCCTTGTCGTAGTCGGCCAACCCACCAGAACTTGGGGTACCATTATCTTTAGAGTCGGCTGGCTCCTGTTGTGCTTTGGCAAATGCCTCATCCCATGGAATACTCTTGAAATCTTTGAAATCGGTTTCGGACAAAGCGATATTTACTTTTTTGTCGCCCAGAACTTCTTTAGAAAGGTTTACCGCCATGAGCTTGAAAAAGTCCTCCAGACCTTTTGTTTTCTCGTAATATTCCTTATCGTACACAAAACGAACCATATAGCCATCGCCATCCTTGGTAAGCTGTACGCTGGCGGCCTTATCGTTTGAGAAAAAGTCTTTCTTTAAATAGTCGCCTACCTTTTTGGCGTCACTTTCAGTTACACCTTCACCTTTGTAATAGATCTCACCCTTGGTGCCTTCGACCTTAATTTTCTTGCCGTAGTCCGAGCAGGAACTTAGAACCATTACCGCCAGTGGTAATACCAGCAGGCTTTTCAAAACTGTTTTCATAATTATCTTTTGTGGGGTTTAAATAAATAAGGCCGTAAAGAATGCAAATACTTTTTATAAATACAATGCGTATTAGGGGGTATTTTTTAAGAAGGCTTGTTATAATAGGTTCTCCATGTTGTAAAATGCCCATCAGTAACTTCGTCTGTGATCGGTTTTGCTTCGTAAACTTCGCGGCTTAATTCGCCAGCAATAAACTGGTAATTCTCATCTTTAGCAGCCACATAGGCCGAGGACTTAACAATGGCAAGCATCTACAATCAGTTTGGCGGTATACTTACCATCTTTCTTTTCCACCATGACGGCACTTTTAATGTTGTTGTCAAAATACTTCCCACCCGGGTGCAGGTATTCAAAAACCAGTTTGCAAATAGCACAGACACCAATGAACAATTCAACCAGCCACTAATCACCTACTTAATAACCCCAGATAACAACAGTGCCAGCATAACCCCGCCAATAATGATGCGGTAAATGCCCCACATTTTGAAACCATATTTCTTTAAAAACCCGATAAACAACTTAATTGCCAGCATGGCTACGATAAATGAAACAACTCCACCAATCAGCAGGGTGGTGAGGTTATTGGTGTTAAGTACTTCGGGATTGTCTTTGTGCACATCCCAAAGACTTTTGATGCTGGCGGCAGCCATGGTAGGTACCGCCAGAAAAAATGAGAACTCAGCGGCAACACTTCTTGTCAGCTTCTGGCTCATACCGCCAATAATGGTTGCAGCACTGCGGCTCAGGCCCGGAAACACGATCGACAATACCTGGAAGCAACCAATCACGAAAGCATTTTTATTGGTAATCTGCTCTTCAAGTACCACGGTTTGCCGGTTGAAAAACTTATCTACAAACAACAGAACAATACCACCACCGATCATGACACAGGCAATAAACGTGAGATTACCCAGGGCACCGTCGATATATTTTTTGAGTAACCCACCAACGATCAGCGCAGGTATTACTGCGATAATGAGTTTGATGTAAAAACCGATGCGTTTAAAATCAAAGAACTTTTTATAGTATAGTACTACAACTGCAAGTATCGCTGCCATTTGTATCACTACTTCGAACATTTCATTGAACGGGTCCGTTCCGTTTACACCCAGCAGTGGGTTTGCAAACTTCATGTGAGCCGTGCTCGATATGGGTAAGAACTCAGTCAATCCTTCGATAATGCCGAGGACGATGGTTTGAAAAATATCCATGCTATTTGTTTTAGATGGCTTCGAAAGTAAAGGTATGGAGCCAAACTAAAAAGCGTTCCCCGGTTTATGAAGGAACGCTTTGAATGAGTATGCGGTGCTGCCGGACTGTTATTCGGCTGCAGGTGATTTTTTAAAGATGGCATATACTTCCACCAAAATGCCCAAAATGATGAGGATAGGTGCAAAAGTGATGCGGGTTTTGCTGTAAACCTGGTTGTAATCAAACACATTGGGATCGCTACTGCTACCCCCGGCCATAACTACCATTCCGATGATGATGAGCGCTCCACCAACACCCATTAATAAATAGTTGCCTTTTGAAAAAATGGGGCTATTATCAGCTTTTAGCCTGGCGGGTTCAGTTTTAACAGCAGTAGCTGGTATTGGTTTTTTATCTGCCATGGTGGTTTTTATTGGGCTGCAATATAGTGGATTGGTGGATTAGTTGATTTGTTGACAGGATGTTAAAATGCGGCTGCACTTTAATACAAATCATCCAGACGCATTTTCAGATACTTGATCACACTACGATGGGTACTCACCAGTGATATGCCGATGCCGAGTAAAACAACGCTGATAAAGAGGATAATCAGCTTGGAATTTTCCCGCAAAATTTTAAAATCCGGTACAAAATTCTCCACCAGGTTAATCACACCCAGCACCAGCGCAATCGCAATGGCACCCGCAATAGCCCCGTTGATAATCGCCCGTATATTCATTGGTTTGGCTATAAACCATCTCGTTGCACCCACCATTTGCATGGTTTTGATGAGGAACCGGTTGCTATACATGGCTAACCTGATGGTATTGTCGATCATCAGGAGGGCCAGCAATCCGAATAAAATAGACAAGCCTATAAGAATTCCTACCACCCATTTTACCACATTAGTAATTTTCTCAACCAGGTTTTTCGGGTAGTCTACGCTTTGCACCAGTAGCTGGTTCTGGCTGAGATCGGTAGCGATATTATTGAGTGAATCCTTGTTTACCCAGTCACTTTTTACCTTCAGGCTAATCTCGCTAGGCAGTGGATTATTGTCGAGAAACTCCATAAAATCCTTGTCGCCACCGCTGGTCCACCTTTTGCGGGCAGTTTCTTTGTCGATAAATTCTACCGTCCGGGTGTAAGGTTTCGCGGCTATATAATTCTTTAACTCGTCGATGGTTTTCTGCTGTGCGGTACTGGTTAAATATACGTGGATCTCCACGTCTTCGCGGAGTACTTTAGAGTATTTGCCGGCATTTAAAATGATCCAGCCAAACAATGCGGTGATAAACAAAACGGCTGTTACGCCCACAATGGCCATGACGTATGATGGCTTCCCTTTTTTAGAACTAAATTTTCCTGTTTGTGCCATGTACGTTTAGGGGTTATTGATTGCAAATAAAATGGATATGGTAGAACGACTTTGCGCAAAAGTAACGGAAACCTTCATTCCTGTATTTTTGCGGGCCTTTTAAAACGGGTGCCGGTGATAACTTATTGCCCGGTTTATATTGTAACAGGGTTTCAACACGGCACTGGTGGCCACATTAACACATTGAAAGAATAATCATGGAATACAATTTCAGGGCGATAGAAAAGAAATGGCAGGAGAAATGGATCGCTTCCCAGGCCTATAAAGTGAGCAACCAAAGCAGCAAACCTAAGTATTATGTGCTGGATATGTTCCCTTACCCAAGCGGGGCCGGCCTGCATGTAGGCCATCCGCTAGGCTATATTGCCAGCGATATTTACAGCCGCTACAAAAGGCTGAAAGGATTTAACGTGCTGCATCCTATGGGTTTTGACAGCTTCGGTTTGCCAGCCGAGCAGTATGCTTTTGAAACCGGCCAGCACCCTGCCACCACTACCGAAAACAATATCGCCACTTTTAAAAGCCAGCTGGACAAAATTGGTTTTTGTTACGATTGGGATCGGGAAGTAAAGACCAGCGAACCGGGTTACTACAAATGGACCCAGTGGATTTTTTTACAATTGTTCAACAGCTATTTCTGCAATACGGAGAAAAAGGCAATCCCGATAGCTAAACTGGTAGAAAAATATGCCACGAAAGGTGCGGTGCCCAAAACCGGCGAACCGATTCCAGGTAAACATTTTACCGCAGCACAATGGAATGCCTTTACCAAAAAGGAGCAGGAAGAAATTTTAATGAAGCGTCGGCTGGCTTTTAGTTCTTATGGCGAAGTAAACTGGTGCGAGGCCCTGGGCACCGTACTGGCCAACGATGAAGTGGTAAATGGTGTAAGCGAGCGGGGCGGCCACCCGGTCGAAAAACGCAAAATGCGCCAATGGTATTTACGCATTACTTCCTATGCCGACCGCCTGCTGGAAGGGCTGGAAACCGTCGATTTTAGTGAGAGCATGAAGGAAATGCAACGAAATTGGATTGGGAAAAGTTATGGGGCAGAGATGGAATTTGAGATTGCTACCGAAGGTGGCCTCACCCCCGCCTCTCCTGTCGGAGAGGAGCCAAAACCAGTCCCCGATGAAGTAACCATTGCTGATAAAACACAACCACTTAACGGAGAGGCACCCCTCTCCGGCCGGAGAGGGGCCGGGGGTGAGGCCTGCCTCGAAACAGGTGTGAAACTGAAAGTTTACACCACCCGTCCCGACACTATTTTCGGCGTGGATTTTATGGTGGTTGCCCCTGAGCACGACCTGGTTCCCAAAATCACAACTGCCGGTCAAAAACAGGCCGTAGAAGAATACCTGACCTATGTAAAAAGCCGGAGCGACCGCGAACGCATGGCTGAAGTAAAGCAAATCACCGGTTGCTTTACCGGCGCCTATGCCATCAATCCTTTTAACGGGCAGGAAATACCGATCTGGATAGCGGAATATGTATTGGCCGGATACGGAACCGGCGCTATCATGGCCGTGCCTTGCGGCGACCAGCGTGACTTTGCGTTTGCCAAACATTTTAATATCCCCATCACCAATATCATCGGTGATTATTTTAATGGCGAAGAAGCCAACCCGACTAAAGAAGCGACCCTGCAAAACAGCGGTTTCCTTGATGGACTATTGATGAAGGATGCCATCGAAGTTGCCAATAGTAAAATAGAAGAACTGGGCATTGGCAAAAGGAAGGTAAACTACCGGATGCGGGATGCAGGCTTTAGCCGCCAGCGCTACTGGGGCGAACCGTTCCCAATCATTTGGAGCGACGGCGTGGCCCTGCCCTTGGATGCCGAAGAACTGCCGCTGGAATTACCGCATGTAGAAAAATACGGACCCGGCCCAAGTGGCGAGGGACCATTGGCCAATATAAAAGAGTGGGTAGAAACTCCGACCGGTTTGCGCGAAACCTCCACAATGCCTGGCTATGCGGGTAGCAGTTGGTATTTCCTCCGCTACATGGACCCGCACAATACCGAAACTTTCTGCGACCGAAGTGCCAGCGATTACTGGAACCAGGTAGACCTTTATATCGGTGGAACTGAACACGCCGTAGGGCATTTATTATACAGCCGTTTGTGGACTAAAGTGTTGTACGATCTGGGCCATATTGGATATGATGAGCCGTTCAAGAAGTTGTTGAATCAGGGGATGATACAGGGGATGTCCCAAGTTGCATATGTCAGAAAGAGTGACTATGAAGAAGGTAAAAGCGTAGGCGGAAGCAATACTATATTCCTTCCAGCTTTCACAAATCCGGCAAGCACACCCGAAGCTAAACTTCAACTATATTCATCACAGGTAATAAACGAAACCAACAAAGAGCATTTTAAAGAAATAAACATTCCGATTGAGCTTGTAAAAATTAATACACTTGACTCTTCAAGAAATCTCTTAGATACTGATTTAGCAGCTAAGCTGTATCCCCATAGGTTTGACGTAATACTCATAACGCCAAAGGCATTTTGGTATGAAGGTGTATGGAGAACTTGGAAAAAAGAAACTTCAGAATGGAAAATCATCCCTGCTCAAGATTTTTTTACCGCGTCACAGGCTGAAAAAATGTCTAAGTCGAAATACAATGTTGTAAACCCTGATCATATAATCGCTCAATACGGTGCCGACACCTTCCGCATGTACGAGATGTTCCTCGGCCCGGTGGAGGTAAGCAAACCCTGGGATACCAAGGGCATTGAAGGTGTGCACCGCTTCCTGAAAAAACTATGGCGCCTGTTTTTTGATGAGGCAAAAGGTAAGGTTTGGAACGAAGAAACACCTACCGCCGAAGAGCTGAAAGTGTTGCACAAAACCATCAAAAAAATAGAAGAAGATACCGAACGTTTCAGCTTCAACACCGCTGTAAGTGCCTTTATGATCGCCGTGAATGAATTGATGGATCTGAAATGCCAAAAGAAAGCCATCCTGGAACCATTGGTGATTATGCTGGTGCCTTATGCCCCGCATATCGCCGAAGAATTGTATCATGTTTTGGGCAATGAAACCCTGGTGATTGATGCGGCCTTCCCGACTTTCGAAGAAAAATACATTGCCGAAACCGCCAAGGAATACCCGGTAAGTATTAACGGCAAAGTACGCACCACCATGAGCTTTGCTCTGGATGCCGAACAGGCCCATGTGGAGCAGACAGTAATTTCAAATCAACTAGTGCAGAAATGGATGGAAGGTAAGCCCCACAAGAAAATCATTTTTGTAAAAGGCCGCATGATTAACGTGGTGGTGTAGAGACTGTAACCAAGCCTACTATTGAAAGGTTTCAAAGTTTTCAATGACCATCTGTTAATATATTAAAAAGACCCCAACCGAGATTTTGGTTGGAGTCTTTTTATTGCCGTTATCTTTTTAGATACAACTTACCTGAAGCTTATTCCTTTACAATCTTAATAGCCTTCCCGTCTTCTGTTTTTAGTAAATAAATACCAGCGGCATAAGCCTCCACATTAACTGTAAACGTGGCATTTGCAATTTTTATTTGTTGTAACACCCTACCATTCACATCGGTTAATTGCAACCTGGTATTCAACAGGTTTTGCCCTACAGTTACCGTAACAATATCCCTGGCAGGATTTGGATATACTCCAATGCCGCTGTATTGTTTATTACTCAATTTTACAATGGCGGAGTAAGAGATACGGCCGTCTTTATCCACTTGTTTAATTTTAAAATAACTTAAAGCTTGCAGTACCACATTTTCGGTAGCGCTATAATCATTAGTGCCATTGCCTTTACTATTTATGGTTGCAATAGTGGTAAAACTGGTGCCATCCATACTCTTTTGCAATTCGTAGTAAGCTACATTTTGTTCCTGCACCTTCCAGCTGATAGCGGCATTACCCAGTGCATTCAGATTACCCGCAACACTAAGCCATTTGATAGGTAACAGCACCGGAGTTGTTTTTACAAAAAATCCACTGAATCCTGTTACATCAAATGTTACCTCCCACCGGCTGGATGCTGCGTTCCAAACAATGTCTGCATCTACAGGGTCAATAGTAGTAGCAGCACCACTATAACTTGCTGGCAGGCCTGTATTGTCGTTGCTGATACCACCACGCTTTTCTATACGGAGGTTTGCTTTTTCAATGGCTATCAAAGCCGGAGGATCGGTACTAACTGGCAGCAACAAAGCAGGTGGAGGAATTTGGGTATTGAAGTCACTAAATTCCGCATCTGTAAAGAAGAGAGTCACTTTTCCGGTTGCCGTATTCACATTGCTGGATGCATTTATTTCATAATGTCTTTTTACAAACTCAACTGGTTGTGCTGTTTCTATCCAAACCCTGGCCGTAGTACTTCCGCTTATTGGGTTTGCCCCATTGGGGGTAACACTGGCTATTAATTTACAATTACTTAAGAATTGAGTGGCACCCGATATCAGATAGGTTCTGGATGTGCCTGTAACGTTTTCAAGTGTAGTAGCCACAGTCGCTGGTTCGTAAGCTTCGTGCGCACCGATAAATGGTACTAAATTTCGGGAGTTCATATCAATATCATCAACCACACCAGCAATAGCAATACCCTTACCCGTAGTTACACAGCTTAAAGATGGCATAAGGTGCAAATCAGAAACCGGGTTTACAAATGCCGGAGCTACACTTATCGATCCTGCATCTTGAGTAGTTGCGGTTTGCCAGTTAGCTAAAGCGGCTCTTGCGCTGGTTAAAAAACCAATATTGGTGGCAAAATAATTATTATAGTTAATGCTGGAGAATATAGTATTACCAGCAGTAGATGCATCATATATTGCATACACTGTACCTACGGTTTCTGTATTGGAAAAAATATTATTTCTAATATCTAAACTCCCAACTGTAGTAACGGCTGCTGCTATGTTAATGGCTGCAGTAATGCAGGTTGCTGTAACCTGATTGGTGCTCAGACTTACCGAATTATTATAGATTTTATACCCACCGCCTGTATTTACCATTATCCCATAACCATTATCGCTTTCGGTTATTCCGTTAAAACCTTGTGAGGCAATATCTGAAACAAAATTATTTACAACAGTCAGGTTTGAAGTGGTGGTGGTGGCGTACAAGCCAATGCCGTTACTACCCCAGCCACCCGTGTTGTTCTGGCGGATATCTTTAATTTTATTACCAGCAATGATACCCGTATTAATATTGCCGTTCACATAGATGCCGCTCATTGTTGAAGAAGTGCCTGTTGAAGAACTAACACCACTAATGTTGTTCTTACTGATGGTAAAGTTTTGACTGCCGCTGATTAAAATACCTCGGAATGATACTTTATCGGCTGCTACAGATGAACCAATATTGTTTTGGGTCACCAACCAATTTTGGTCAAGGGTGGTGGTATTACCACTTATAAATACGCCATTTTGCACCCTGTTAATAGTATTGTTAACTATTGTGTTGTTGGAGTTAGGGAATTCCGCTGCAGTACCTAAAGTAGCCCCGCTGCTGGCTAAAATGCCTTGTCCGGTAAAGTTGCCAGGCCCGGATAAAATACAATTTTTGATAGTATTGTTATTGGCACCACTTGTGAGGTTTGTGCCAACCCAAACCAACGTTGCACCCGCATTATTGGTTAAGGTTAAACTTTGATCTGTTCCGCCAGAAAGTGAACCATCTAAGGTTACCCCATCGGCACCATTTAGTTTAATTAAATTAGTAATTCCGGTACCATTTATAACACGGGCTGCGCCACTTGGCTTTATTAATACCGTGTACCCTCCGGTAATTTCATTTAATGCATTTGCACCTGTTTCGCCACTCAAATCAGCAATGATATTGATGGTTAAATTAGCTGTTGCACCAAGACTGTTTATGGCATCAAACATACCCCCGTTGTTAGTAAGTGATGGATAATTGCCCCCGGTACCAACTGTATAGGTACCGGCCAATGGAGTCTGTACATTTAATGTTCCGGTTATTTGGTCGTTTGCAGTAACTACATCGCCCACTAATTCAGCTTTTGCAATGATGGTGTACACCCCAGCTGTACCAATAGTAGTACCAGGAAAAGTAACCGTTGTGCTTGCTGTTGCTGCCAAAGTAGGAATTACAAAGGTTTGGTTATAGATTTCTACAGCTAACGGGTCAAGTATTCGATAACGAACGGTGATATTGGTTTGATTAGCCGTACCGTTGTTGGTAAAAGATGCTTGCGGGGAGAAGGCTACACCTGTTAATTTAATGCCCCCATTTGCAGGGTTTATAAATGCAGTAGCTTGTATATCGTTGGCTGCCGGGAGAATACCATCTCTTTCATCGGCACCCATATCAAATAAAGCGTTGGCACCAGGGCGGCTTTTGCCATCAAAATCATTGGTAACACCCAGGTTAAAGGCCACGTCAATGGCGGGTGACCCAGCTTGCAAATGCAAGTCTGTAGCTGATACAAATAAAGGGTTCGCATTTACACTGTTCCCATCGCCTGCGCTGGCTGCTTGCCAGGCTGCAAAAGTTTTATCACCCGTCCAGTAACCCAACGTAGCTGCAGTTGCTGTATTCAATACGTTGTAATTGCTGGCGTTAGCTCCCCAACCTGTTGAACTGCTCGTGGCAGCGCCATACAAGTTGGCAATGGCATAATGTTTTCCCGTGCCACCACCCCGGTTATTATTAAATATATTATTTCGTGCATCGACAGTATAAGTAGTAAGCGCAGTAGCTGAAAAGTCCCCCCGATAGAACCCAAAAGACGGTTGCGCACCAGCCGCTGCAGTACCATCAATGTTTATTGAATTATGGTAAATTTTTAAAGTACCGGCACTTGATGAGGTATATTGAGCCCAAATACCAATAAAGGAAGTGTTGGTAGTTTGCCCGCCTCCTAGATTAATCATGTTATTTGTGATGTTGTCTAACGTACCTGCTGTACCGGCATCCCTGATAAAAATACCGGTTACCGTACCTGGTAATGTAGCAGTTCCGGAAGTACTGGCATTACTCAGGTTAGAAATACTATTTCTAGTAATACTTATAGCCGTGCTCGGAACGGTAAAAGAAATACCCGCCAGGTTATATCCACCAGTACCGGTATTGGTTAAGCTTAAATTTGCAATGGTATTACGCGAAATAACCTGATTAGTACCACCAGAAGTATAAATACCCAAACCTGTTAATCCACCACTGGTAAATGCTGCCTGGGTGGATACGGTGGTTAGGTTAGTAATTGTATTATTAATAATGGAAGTAGTGCCTGCCGACGAGCTAATACCTCTGAATACCGCACTTGTTGATGTAGACTTTACTTCAGCATTACGAATAATATTTGGCAATGTAGCAGTACCAATCGTAATTGCAACAGCACTACTACTGTTTAAAATACCATTGAAGATACCTGTACCAGATGCTGCACCAAATGTGGTACCTGCATTAGACAAATTAGCACCAGTTGTTAAGTTGCCCATACGCAAGTTGGGGTTTGTTGCATTTCCTACTGTATTACCAGAAATATCTACCAAAGTTCCGGCACCAGCTGTATTAATGCCATTAATAGAACCACTGAAAGAGGCAGAAGTGCCCATGGCATCAATATTCTGTATGGTGTTGTTTTGAATAGTAACGGCATTGCTACTTGTAGTATAAATACCGGCAACCATGGCTCCGGAAGTAGTACTGGCTGTATAAATAGAACTGGTTGCCGTTCCGATTATATTACCTGTAGTGGTACCAATATTGGCATTTCCTGATGTTACAGCGATAGCGCAAAAAATACCAGAAGTGGTGGTAGCGCCACTTGAAGTATATAAGGCAAAACCAGCGATGGTATTACCCTGAATGTTGGAAACGGTACCGCTAGCGGTAAAGGCTGCATTAATGGCTACGTACCGGGTAGCAATAGCCGTACCTGAAGTAACATAAGAACCTGGAAAACCTGCTAAAGCCAGGGTATTGCCCACCATATTGGTAGTGCCAACGGCTGTAGAGCTGGCATATCCAATGGTGTTGCCAGTAATGGTGTAACCAGCACCGGATGTTATTTGAATACCGCTATGTGTATTTGCCGAACTATATGTTCTTGTAGCAGTCTGATACAATTTATTACCAGTAATCGTCCAGCCGCTGTTATTACTATTGATGTTCATGCCGGCAGTAGCTAACCCCGTATTGTAATAATCAAATATATTATTGTTGGAAATGATATTGCCACTGTTATCAATAGCTGCACTGAGGCCGGCAGAATAAATGCCATTCTGCGGCTGTGTGACACCGGCGGCCGTAATATCGCAATTGCTTATTGTATTATTATCGTTACCGGTGGTGATAGCGGTAGCGCCAAAATAAACAGGTGCAAAGTTAGTGCCCGAACCGAGGATAGTACATTTTGTTACTGTGTTACCTGTAGCATCGTTATTAAAACGAATGGTACTGCTGCTGCCGGATGAAGTGTTGGAAAGCGTTAGGGAATTTCCACCGGTATTGAGGCCATTGATGGTAACATTGTCAGCTCCATTTAAATCAAGCAACGGAAGACCCGTTAGTGCACCCGATACGGTACGGGCGCCACCACCAGCAGGATTAACAGTCACAACGGTATAGCTGGCCGCCCCTGTGCCACTTGCATTTAAGGCGGCAGTGGCTACTTCAGTAGTATTAGCATTAATTAATACGGTAATAGTACCGGTATGTGTGCCGGCATTAATGGCATCAAAAGCGCCTTTTAAATCGCCATAATCGGCAGTAGGCGTTCCTCCCGATGCATTTACGGTTACTGGGTTAGCACCGGCGTTTACGGTATAAGAATAGTTGGCACCTGCATTGTTATTAAGGTTGAGCGTAGACATATCATAACCGGCTGCCCGATACCCGCAGTAGCTACAATTGCAGCCAATTGCGCCAATGTGCGGTTGCTTGAAAAAATATAATAACTAACCACAGCACCAGCAGGCTGGCCGGGCAAGGTGGCAAAACCAGCAGTACTTACAAATGTTGCCTGGACTACAGAAGACGTAACATAGCCGTTGGTGGAATACCTCACAAACACATTTTCCCCGCTACCTAAACCGGCAGAGGAAGTAATATTAACATCAACTGTATTGCCCGGGTTTACACTGCCTGCCAGTGGCGATTGTGTAATACCTGAAAAGGTAACCGGGTTGAATGTGGTGCTCCAAATTGCCGATAGGTTATCACTACCGGTATTTTCCTGCGTATTTACTGTGTAATAAGTGGTGTTGGCCAAAGCTGCTAAATTACCATCTGTACCACCGCCAAAGCTGTTGTACCTGGCACTATTTACAACAGTTGCAGGCACCGTAACCGCATTCAGGGCATAAGGAGTGCCCGTCGCATCTGCCCGGTTATAAGGCCGCCAGTTGGCATTATAATCAGGGGCACCCGGTGTGCCAATGTGAAAGGCATATGTTTGTGTAGCAGGAGCAGGGGCGGCTGTGGTTTGAAAGCGGGTTTGTCGAAATGATCCTAAATCATTTAGACTTAACCTGCTGTTCGTAAGCGCCGGACTGGTGGTACTGGACAGGTTGGTGTAAAACACAGTGGGTTGTGCCAAAACACCCGATGTGATACAAATAATTCCAGCAATAAACGAGTAAATTTTTCTCATTTTTTAAGTTTTAGGTAATGAAAATGTTTGAGGACTGCCTAAAAAGACAATCAATTATTTGATTTTGTAAGAGATCAGGGTTGGGGTAAGGCACAATGTATGTAATTTTATCATTCGCTATTAATTTTCCACGGCCTTAATTCCAAAGAACTAGAGAAAATATATTTCAGGTTACTTTAGTATGCCTTATTGACAAACGCTTTTTGGTTTGTTACAAGTCGTCGTCTGACTATACAGCCGTAAGTAAAGTCGGGTATAGGTTTCCTTTTAATGTCATATTTGCCATAAAATAGGTTTTTGTGTTGCTTAAATTTTTTACAGAAGTTCGGTGCGGACCAAGATTCAACCCTTTCGGGGCAGTTATTTTGATAATAACAATCAGAGTCCCTAACTGCTACGTAGCCCTTTATCTTATCTGCAAAAACGGTACTCATCAGGCATGCTTACAATACAGGCTATCTTCACAGCCATGAAAATCGCCTTCTTCTCCACCCAGCCTTACGATAAAGAATACTTCGAGCGCTATAATAAGGTACATGAGATCACTTATTTCGACCTGCCGCTGAACGAACAAACTGTAAACCTGGCCAGTGGCTATCAGGCCATTTGTGCTTTTGTAAACGACAAGCTCAATGCGGTTGTCATTAAGGCATTGGCCGCGACCGGCGTGAAACTCCTTGCACAGCGCTGCGCCGGCTTTAACAACGTAGACCTGGGTGCTGCCAAAGAAAATAACATCACCGTGGTGCGGGTACCTGCCTATTCGCCACACGCCGTGGCGGAACATGCCGTAGCGCTGATGATGACGCTCAACCGCAAAACCCATAAGGCCTACAACCGTGTACGGGAAGGTAATTTTTCGCTCGACCGGCTTACAGGTTTTGATCTCTTTGGCAAAACAGTTGGTGTGCTCGGCACCGGAAGAATTGGACAATGCTTTGCCCGCATCATGCTGGGCTTTGGTTGCAGGGTTGTAGCCTTCGACCTCATCGCAAATAAAGACCTGGAAGCGGCCGGCGTGGAATACCTGCCCTTGATAGACCTGCTGGAACAAAGCGATATCATTTCGCTGCATTGCCCGCTCACCGAACAAACCAAACACATTATCAACACTGATACATTGGCCATGATGAAAAACGGCTCCATGCTCATCAATACCAGTCGCGGAGCCTTGGTGGATACGAGGGCCGCCATAGCGGCATTGAAAACAGGCAAGCTGGGCTACCTGGGTATGGATGTGTACGAGCAGGAGGAAAAATTGTTCTTCCACGATCTAAGTGAAAATATTATTAACGATGATATGATCATGCGGCTCATCAGTTTTCCCAACGTACTTATTACTTCGCACCAGGGCTTTCTAACCGCTGAAGCGCTTACCCAAATCGCCCTGATCACTTTACAAAATATCAGCGATTTCGAAGCTGGCAAAAAATTGGTCAACGCAGTTTGAATTTGAACAACCCTGCCAGGGTTGGCTTCCACCTTGTCAGTTTTGCGAACGTTGCTTCTTATTTTGAAAGTCAAGTGAAAATGGAAGGCTTTATAAAAAAATAGGGAGATCCTACTATGCAGTCCTGATTAGGCTGGCGTAAACCTTTACAGGGCGAAAGCCAGCCCTGGCAGGGTTCTACGAAAGGATTCCAACAAAAAAGACACCTCAATTGAAGTGCCTTTTTTTGTTCATATAATCATCGCTTATTCCACAATCAATTCTGCTTTTTGGTAATAGTTATCGCTATTGGTATTGCTCAGCGATTCCGAATTCACCTTGGTGGCAATATAAATCCGATAGGTGCCGGGCGTGTTGAAGGCATCGCATTCTTCGTAATATAATTTACTCCATTCAGTCAGGTTAAGGCTTACACCCTGATCTTTCTGGCTCAGGAGCATTTCTACTCCTTCAGGCGAAACTTTATAAATGCCCCAGCGCATAGAGCCTTTGTTTTTAATTTTAGTCTTGCTCTCGAAAAACAGCACCGCGCAGCTGCCGGCTTTTATTTTACCGGTGGGGGCAATAGCTTTCCAGGTCTTTTCGTCAACGTCTTTGCAGGTCCATATTTTAAACTGTGAACGGTCGTATTCAAAACCGTCTTTGTTGGCAGCTTTCGCCTCGTTGGGTTTTACGGTAATAACCCTTTTGGCAAATACTTTATCAGGGTTATCGTTGTCAAAAAGGGTGATGGTATACTCGCCGGCATTGAAACCGCAATCGGTATAAATGGTTTTATTTTGCGTAAGCGGCTTCCAGTACCAGTCCAGTATGCTCATTACAGCTCCGTCTTCCACGTGTGTAACCGTCAGGTGCAAACCTTTTTGCACAGTTAACTTTTTATAATCGGTTACATTAAAAACGATTTGCATAATCAATTTGTCCTCACCATAGGCCACTTTAAAATCGTTCATTTCCTTGCCCGGAATCAGCCAGCCGTTGGCATCGTATTTTTTAATATACTCAGCCAGTTTCACTGGTATTATGTCTGCTTTTGCTGAACTGATAAAAAATACTGCAATAAGCGCTGTGATAATCGTTTTCATGTGATGTGTGTGTTTGAATATGGTGTAAACCTACAGCGACGCTGCACAGCAAAGAAGCGAAGTTTGTGTATGGGTACTTGCGCTTGAAAGGTGGCAAGTAAAACCAGGTATCTGGCAGCGGCAAGCGAAACCTTCCATTACCGTTTTCTTAGAATTTTGCTGAAAATGATATCTTTTTATTGCTGCTCAACTATGTACAGGTTATTTACTGCGATAGCATACGTAACCCTCAGGCTTACTGCCCATTCGCAGCCACAGCCCTTTCGTTTCGGTAGCAAGACATTTACCCCCCCCCGGAATAATCCAACGATTCCACCAGCCTTTCCAGCAACCCCACGAGACGTTTCGCCATTGATGACAATGGAAAATTTTTGCTGCCGAACCAGGTTTATCAACCAAGGGCTTCAGGCTGGCGCAATTGCCATAATACCAGCTTCCGGTGACCTGCGAATTTTCAGCGGGCGTCGCATCCATCCTGAAATTAAACTGGCCGTTGGCAGCCACGATTAGTTTATATCAGACATCCGGATGCTGAGTGCCTTTAATACATCCGCCCCAACTATTAGGCGTGACGTTGGTGTAGGAGTAAACGACTGTTGGCTCGCCGCCAGTATTTCATACAGCTACCTGGGCGGGGTTAGTGCATGTCATGTGCCGGCTGGCTACACAACGTCCCAAAAAAGCCAGCTGCGATCCGTACGGTAATGGTTGAAATAATTGCTTTCATATCAATTCAATTTGAAAGCAAACTATACAAAAGGTTCCTTTATCGCAATACCGGAAAAAGGTGAAAATGCCCAGCTCAACAAAGCTCAAACCATACTATCATTTCCGGCTTTCAACCAATTTTCGTGACAGATAAAAAACTTACACCACTACTAATTCGTAAAAATATTCAGGCAACAAATACTTATTGGCCAGCTCCTGCAACTCTTCAGTGGTAACGGTCTTGATGTTATTGATCGCACTATAAAAATAACTTTCGTCGGTGCCATTCAGGATATAATTTCTCCAGCGGCCAATGACCTGGAATGGGCCATCCAGGTCGCCAAGAATGGAGCCAATCATAAAGTTTTTTACCAGCAACAGTTCTTCTTCATCTACTGGCTCTTCACGTAAAATTTCCATTTCGTAGTACACTTCTTTTATGGTAGCGGCACATACGTCGCGGCCGGCTTCGGTGCTTACCATCCAGCAGCTTTGTTCTATATGGTTTTGGAAATAACTATGTATGCCGTAGGTATAACCTTTGTCCTCACGAACATTGGCCATGAGCCGGCTGCCAAAAAAGCCACCAAACAAATTATTCAAAACGCCCATCTTCTGAAAATCAGGATGGTGCCTGTTCGGGAAATTTCGGGCAATACGGATAGCACCCTGAACACCCTTTTCATCATTGATGATTTCGGATGTTCGATGTATGATTTGTTCCATCGGCGCAATCTGGGTTACTTGTTTTGCCGGTTTAAACGCCGTAAGGTTAAGCTTACCAAATTGCTTGTTAAGCTGTTGGATAAAGTCTGCGGGCAACTTGCCTGCGGCAAAAATGATGCACCTGCCATTTACATAAAACTCATTGTAGAAAGCAACCAGCTTTTCCCTGGTGAGTGTCTCGAAATCTTCCATGTGCGTGTATCGCCCATAGGGATGATGTTCACCATATAACTGCGCGTCGATAAGGCGGTTGGCTACGAAGTCACATTTCATTAAATTAACGGACAGCTTTTGTTTGCTGTTTTGCTTAAAAATGCTCAACTCTTCTTCCGGAAAGTTGGCTTCAGTAAGCATCTCAGCGATAGCTGGTAGCAACACATTCAAATTTTTGCTAAGCGTGTGCAGGCTTACGGAAGCGGTTTCATTGCCGCAAGTTCTGTTTAAAAAACTACCATAGAATTCAAAATGTTCATTGAATTCAAAAGCCGTTTTTTGGGTGGTGCCGTTCTTTAATAAATGGTTGGTGGCTGCGGCTACAATGTTTTCTTTTTCAAAACAGTTGCCTGCGGCAAACACCAGCTCCAGTTGCATTACAGACTCTTCGCCAGCATTGATGGTGTACACTTCTACCCCGTTATCAAGGGTATATTTTTCAAAGGGCTGCAGGCGGAGGTTAAAGTCTACCGCGTTTTTTATGGGCGGGGCTATTGTTCGGTTTAACATTTGTTATTTTATGGGAGCGGTTTTAGATCTAAAAAATTTCCTGGTCAGATTACTGACCACAATCGGAAGAAAGCCAAAGCCAGACAGATCGAATGAAAAAATGGAAATGACCAAAACGAGTGCAAAACTCAGTGTCATGATCAGTAATTTAAATTCAAATGCGGATGCGTCGTTTTTAGTCATCGGGTACGACATCTCCTTGTATTTTTTCATGACAACAAAATAGAAATAGTAGGTAGCGGCTCCAGCTATAATATTATTGAAGATAAATAATTGGAAAGGAATAACAAAAGCCGTCCTGTTTTCGCTAATTGTTTCGTAGAGGAAAGAAGTTGTAAACGGAAAAAAAATAATAGGCAATAAGCAAGCCATATTAGAAATTATAATCGCTCTGTTATAGTTGTGAATGTGCTTAAATAATTTGTGATGCCGCATCCAATACGTTATAATAAGAATAAAACTGACCAGAACTGAAATCAGCTGAAATTTCAGGTGCGATATCTGGTGCCATAGCTCAGGGATTGTAGTTTCCTTGCTCACATGTGGCGCCCGAAACTCTATTACCAAAAGGGTAATTGCAATAGCAAAAACAGCATCGCTAAAAAAGGCGATCCGCTCCACCTGGAAATCCTGTTTGGGATGCTTTTCACTCGTATCAGAACTACTGGACATATTTCAGTTTTTAGCGTAATAATACAAAGTATTACTATTCTCAGTCCTAAAGATCTTTTGAGCCTCTTCCATGAGTTGTTCTTTGGTGATGGTCTGAAACTTGGTGAGTTCGGTATTCATCAGGTTGGCATCGCCGAGCAGTTCGTAGTTGGCCAGGCTTTGAGCACGATTTAGTACGCTCATGTCTTCAAAAGCGATCATGCTCTCGGTCTTATTCTTTACCTTTTGCAATTCCTTGTCGCTGATTCCTTCGTTTAGAAACTTGCTTAATTCCTGCATGATGGCTGCTTCGGCATCTTCCATTTTAACACCCTTTACCAACCGGCCATGGATGGAGAGCAGGCCCTTATCGATGCTCCCGCTCTGGCTACAGTCGATGCCGCTGAAGAGTTGCTGTTCCTTTACCAGGCTTTGGTGCAGCCTTGAAGAACTTCCACTACCCAGTATCTCGCTCATCAGGTCGGCGATATAATAACCGTCTTCGAGGCGACTGGACATATGCCAGCACTTAACCAGGAGATCTACCGGCACATCGGCGGTAACGGTAAGCGTGCGGGCAGCTGTTTGCTCGGGCTCCTGCGGCAGGGCCCGTTCGTAGCGCGTGCCTGCCGGTATGTTGGCAAACCATTTTTCTGTGAGGGTTTTTACCTGCTCCAGAGACACATCTCCCGCAACCACGAGGATGGCATTCGATGGTGTGTAGTGCTTGAAAAAGAAGTTTTTTACATCCTGGAGTTGTGCGTTTTCTACATGGCTCAGCTCCTTACCAATGGTCATCCAGCGGTAGGGATGCGTGGTGTAAGCCAGTTCCCGCATCTTATGCCATACGTCTCCATAGGGCTTGTTGATATAGTGTTCTTTAAACTCTTCGCACACCACTTTACGTTGCACTTCGAGGCTGTTCTCATCAAAAGCCAGGCTCAGCATGCGGTCGCTTTCGAGCCAGAAAGCAGTCTCGAGATTTTCCGAAGGCACCTGGATATAGTAGTTGGTAAGATCATTAGTAGTGTAAGCATTGTTTTCGCCACCGGCCATCTGGAGGGGCTCGTCGTAGTCGGGTACGTTCACGCTGCCGCCAAACATCAGATGTTCGAACAGGTGCGCAAAACCAGTCTGGTTGGGGTTTTCGTCGCGGGCGCCCACATCGTACATCACATTAAACACCGCCATGGGCGTGCTGTGGTCTTCATGAACGATTACGCGGAGACCGTTGGATAACTCAAACTTTTCGAAAAGGATCATGGGGGATTTATGATTTATAACTTGTGATTCGTGATTTAGGCGAGTAGTTAAGAGTGGGCAAATGTCGGGGTAATTGTGATAAACTATTCCGCTGGCTGAAGCCAACCGGAATAGTTTTCGGTTTAGAGAGGCGATGGTAGAAGCCGGCCTGTCTATTGGCGTTGGCTTCAGCCATACAAGTCTCCTTTTATAGCTGGTCCCAAAGAACATAATAAGTGGGGCCTTTGTTGCATTCAGTTGCAGCTTCAACTTGCCGTTCATTCTATTAAAAAAATTGCATGTCCGTTGGCTGAAGCCAACGGGTGTATTCGTTATAGCAGGGTTAAAAGAAATAATAAGTGTTGTCCTTTTGCCCAGGTTTTCAAATTGGATGGCCAGCAAATTAACAAGAGGCGGGGTATATTTACCCCATGCAGGTTTCTACTTTAATTATTGGCAGCGGCCTTTGCGGCACCTGGCTGGCTTACTTCCTGGAACAGGCCGGCATTTCGTTCATGGTACTAGACCATTCGGAAAAACCGGCAGCTTCGGCCATCGCCAGCGGCATTATCAACCCAGTAACGGGCCGGCGGCTGGTAAAAACCTGGATGATCGATGAAGTGATGCCGTTTGCGGTAGCTGCTTATCAAAACTTTTCTGCGGGCAGCCAGCCTGCTCCGGCGGATCCTTTTATACGCCAATGCCCGGTGCTCGATTTCTTTTCAGCACCCGATGTGGAGGTGGCATTTAAGAAGCGGCTGGACGAAAATGCGGACTACCTGGTTTCTGTAACCGATACCAACAAATGGAGGTCCTGGTTCCATTTTGATTTTGGCGCTGGTGAGATAGCCCCTTGTTACCTGGTGGATGTAAATGGTTGGCTCGGCAAATGGCGGCAACACCTCGAAACGAATCAATTGCTGATCAATGAGGTTTTTAAAGAGGAACAACTCCTGTTAACTGCCGATTGCATTCGCTATGGCGAGGTGGAAGCAAAGAAGGTTATCTATTGTGATGGGATTGCTTCGGCCCAGTCAAGCTATTTCAATCGCTTGCCTTTTGCGCCTAATAAAGGTGAGGCATTGATAGCAGCCATCCCCGGCTTGCCAGCCACCCATATTTTTAAAAGAGGCATGAGCCTAGTTCCCTGGAAGCCTGGTCAGTATTGGATTGGCAGCACCTATCAATGGAAATTTGAGGACGCTTTGCCAACAGAAATTTTCAGGCATCAGGCCACGAACTGGCTACAATCCTTTTGCAAACTGCCTTTCGAAATAGTGGACCACCTGGCAGCCGTTCGCCCGGCAACTATCGAGCGGCGGCCGTTTATCGGATTTCACCCGTTACATCAACAGGTAGGGATCTTTAACGGGATGGGCACCAAAGGCGTGTCCCTGGCGCCTTATTTTGCCAGGCAGCTGGCAGATCTCTTATCACAGCAACAGCCACTAATGGGGGAAGTGGATATAGGGCGGTTTGCAAAGATCTTAAGCCGGTAAAGCGTCACTAAAAGTTATTATTATTGCAACCCTTTCCTCCTAAAAGCTTTCAAGAATGAATCAACCCGCCGAAGCCAGTTATAATATTCCTATGCGTTATCGCATGATGGAAAACCTCCACATTGTTTTTTGGTTGTTTAAAGATTTGAGCTGGTGCCTTGTTTGGAAGCCGATTGGCATTGTGATGATCTTCCCCACATTGATCATTTCTTTGGTGATCGGCTGGCGTACCCGGCACATTGTATCGGAACGATGCCACAACATGGCGATCAGTATTTGGATATGTGCCAACAGCTACTGGATGCTCAGCGAATTTTTTGGCTTTGATAGTAAGATAGTAACGGGTACTATTATTTACAAGCACCTTGCGGTAATCCCTTTCGTAATTGGCATTTGTATTTTGGGATATTATTATTTGTGGTGGGGGCCGAGGGATAGGAGGCGGCAGGTTTAGGGTTTAAGGACTTTGTAAGTTACGGTTTTTCGCTTGATCATTGTTTGCCCTGTATTTGGGTCCTTATATTGTATTTTGACATTGACAATACCCGGATCATTTGCAGCAACCACCTTTTTGTAGGCAGCATATCCATAATCAGTCAGTTTTATTTCTTTCTCATTAATGAAAATCTTCGGATTTGCCGCTGATGAAAAAACACCTATTCCTGCTAACAATTCAAAGTTTTGCCCAGGTTCAAGTATTGTGCTGTTTTGTGAGATTAGAGGCTCAAACCTATCATCAATAAAGGCATGGGTATATACCTGTTCATCACAAAATGCCATTGCGATACTGCCTGAAATTAGTAGATCATTCCTCAATTTCAAAAGCAAAAATTTCCAGTCTTCATCATTGACGGCCGCCACCATTCTTTTATTAAAACCATTCTCCTTACCATCATCAGTTTTCTCCAATAAGGTTTGCAACGGAAGTCTTGGTACACGGTTTCTCATAGCAAGGGGTATCGCGTCCAACATTTTGGCAACTGCTCCTTTTAAGCTGTCTAAAAGCTCCAACCGGTCAGTTTTGGTGCTGTGTTCGCTTTTTCCCGATTCCATCAACAAGGAGTGCATCGCAGCTACAATCCGTTGTGTTTCGGAAATACGGGGATACCAAAGTTCCGCCTTAACCAACAACTCTGGCTGTTTCATTTTTTGTTGAAATCCAAATAATGTATTCTCATTTAAGTGCCCGATAGTATTATTAGATCTTTCCAGATTGACTTGTACCAATTGTACCAAGGCTTGCTTTTGTGCTATTAATTTTTTAAAATAGAAGTACTGGATCGCTACAATAGTTATTAAAAATAGTAATGCAATGATGAAATAAATCTTGGGGCTTTTCGCGGCCATGCAGGTTATTTTACATTAAACGCAGCGGAGAGCTTGATTCGTATATTTAAGCTCCTGAGATAGAAACCGACGTTTGCAAAGCAACGAAGTCCTATCTCTTTATAACGCTCATTTTATTACAATACTGAGGTCATCGAGCGTCCTGTAATAGCTATCCGCATCTATCGTCCTGATGTTCTCAAAAACAATTGTATCACCCGGGACTAATTTTTTAATTAGTGGTACCATTTCTACGGGCATTATGCGTCCGGTTATATTATATTGCCTGTAGACCTCCTCAATATTTCTTGTTTCAAAACGCAAGCTGAAACTGCCTACCACATGTTCAAGACTTCCAATATATCCAGGCCTGGCTACCATGAGCACCCTGCTGGCAACGATCTGGCCCGTTGTCATTGGACCTTTAAAGAACGAGCCGATAACAAGTTGCAGTCTGGGTAGCGGAATTATTGTAAACTCTTTTTGAAAAAACAACCTTCCTTTTTGGAGAACGGCAATAGTAATTGAGGCCCTGCCGGCGCTTGTCACACTTACGGGAAAAATACTGTCTTTTCCAGGTAACGAAAGCTCCCATTTGCCATACTTTATTTTGATATTCCTTGTGCCTTTAACTCCGGTTATTTTAATTTGGTTTTCTATATCCATAAATAGGAATGCAGAATCATTTCTTGCAGCACTCCTATTTATCAGATCTATCTGTGCAAATAAAAGACTTGTAAAATGCAGCAGCAATGCCGTCATTAGCATTATCCTGTTGCCAACCTTCTGCCGGTCATTTTTAAGTGGGTTAAGAACGAGACTGGTCAGCATTGTATTGTTTTCCCGTTGAACGACCTACATCCCATAGTTAGTATTTTCAGAGCGTCTGGTTTTTTAAAAAGTTTTTAATGAACCCTAAAAATGCACCCATGATGCTTCAATGGGGTATAATATTTTATCCTTTAGACAACCCTAATCTCTCAAAAAGCATCTTAGTGATTACATGCCCGGAAAATACTTCCAAGGATGCTATCTGTTCACATAAATATAATGACAGGTATTTGATATAGGTGATATAGCAGTCACTATATCTTTGTATCGTAACAACAAAAAAAACATTCATAACGGATGTAAACCAAAACGGTCGATCAACAACGACCAAAGAGCTGCCAGGCTCACACATGACGAGTAAGTTGCTTCGGTAACCGCTGCTGCGAAAAAAGGCCAATAACGCCATTAACGTTTCAACCCAATTTAGCTGACAGAATAAAACGAGAGGTGCGCCTTCTTGCCTACACGTATAGCCATGGCTCAATGTTCTTCAGATTGCCCTATCTTTCAAAAACCAAAAAACAATTTCATCATGGACTTTCAACAATTATTATCCAACTACTGGTGGATACTGGCGATCCTATTTTGCCTGCTACTCTACAAATTCATTCTGCGCATGTTCTTCGGTATGGTGATCGTACCCGAGAACCGCATCGGTCTCGTTACTAAAAAATTCGTGCTCGTCGGCGCGAACCGGGAACTACCCGACGGCCGCATCATTGCCACCAAAGGCGAAGCGGGCTTTCAGTCCAAAACCCTTGCCCCTGGCTTGTATTGGGGCATGTGGCCCTGGCAGTATGGAGTAGACATGGTACCCTTTACCGTAATTCCAGAAGGTAAGATTGGCCTGGTACTTAGTAAAGACGGCGCCGAAATACCTACCGGCCGCATCCTTGCCCGCAAGGTAGATAGCGACAATTTCCAGGACGCCCATAAGTTCCTCGACAATGGCGGACAACGCGGCCGGCAAACCTCCTTTATCACTACGGGCTCCTATCGTATCAATACTTTTCTGTTCGAGGTTTCGGTAGCCGACCTGATTAGCATTAATGAAAATATGGTGGGTATCATCACCGCCCTTGATGGTCAGCCGATACAGCAGGGGCAAATTGCTGGCCACAACGTAGAAGGCCACAATAACTTCCAGGATATTGACACGTTTATGAACAACGGCGGTTGCCGTGGTCTTCAGCCACAGGTAGTGCTGGCAGGCAGCTACTATATTAATCCCTGGGCGGTGCAAATCGAACAGATTCCGATGACGGATATTCCGATTGGCAACGTGGGTGTTATGATCAGTTATATCGGCGAAGATGGTAAAGACCTTACCGGCGAAAGCTTCAAGCATGGCAATATCGTAAGCAAGGGATTCCGTGGTGTATGGATGGAACCACTGGGGCCTGGTAAATATCCGATCAATAAATACACCACCAAGGTAGAGCTTGTGCCTACAACCAACCTGGTGCTCAATTGGGCCAATGCACGGAGTGAAAGCCATAACCTCGACAAGAACCTGAGCACGATCACTGTGCGTTCTAAAGATGGTTTCCCTTTTAACCTCGACGTCGCCCAGATCATTCACGTACCTGCTACGGAAGCGCCTAAAGTGATTGCCAGGTTCGGCAGTATGAATAACCTGGTGAGCCAGGTGTTGGAACCCACTATAGGTAACTATTTTAGAAATAGTGCCCAGGATAGTGATGTGATTAGTTTCTTAAGCACACGTAAAGAAAGACAGCAGGCTGCTAAAACTCATATTAAAGAAGTGCTTGATGAGTACAACGTTAACGCGGTAGATACCTTAATAGGTGATATCGTGCCGCCTGAAGCCCTGATGAAAACATTGACGGATCGTAAGATTGCACAAGAAGAAGAGAAAACCTACGAAACCCAGCGCATGGCCCAGGAAAAACGGCAGGGTATGGAAAAGGAAACTGCAATAGCCGACATGCAGAAAGAGATTGTAAAAGCAAGTCAAAGTGTGGAGATCGCACAGCGCACTGCAGATGCCACCGTGAAGAAGGCCGAGGGTGATGCCACCAGCCTGAAGCTGAATGTAAATGCGGAGGCCGAAGCCACCAAGATGCGGGCTAATGCTGAAGCTGAAGCTACAAAGGCAAGGGCTGGTGCACAGGCCGAAGCCACAAAACTCAACGCCAGCGCCGAAGCTGAGAAGATCAGTAAGACAGGTTTAGCAGAAGCAGAAAAGATTATGGCGATCGGTAAAAGTACGGCTGAAGCTTACGAGCTTCAAGTAAAAGCAATGGGTGGAGACAACTTTACCAAATATAAAATCACCGAAGAGATTGCGAAGGGACACATTAAGATTATTCCAGACATCTTAATTGGTAATGGCGCAGGTACCGACGGTGGCATTAATGGTTTAATCGGCATACAACTGATGGACATGATCAGGGATAAAAAGGATAAGCCGGCCGACATCATTATTAAGGAAGCCAGGGAAGATTAAATTGTGGCAAAGCCTCCTCAATATGTCCCATAAATTTCATCCGGAAGTTAGGAAACGATCAAAAACACGGCAGTATAGCCGGTGGCATCAAATTTGTTTAAAATCCGTAAACAAAAAAAATGAATAAACTGGTACGAGGTCTTATTGCAGGCTATGGCGCTAAAAAATTAGGGGGCGGTTGTTTAGGAACTGTTGTGGTTTTTCTAATTATCTGGTATGCCCTCGGCCATTGTAATTAAAGACGGTCCGATAGTAAAAACAGCTTTGTTTTTCGGTAGACATTAATTCAAAAAGATGCAGCTCAGGCTGCATCTTTTTTTATGAAAGCCCCATGGGTTTCCCAGCGCCAAACTTCACCACCATCTGGCTCGTCTATAGTTCCTTTGAATCTCATCCCACATTTCTGCAACCTTTTTACGGAAAAGTTTCGCTCGGGTAAGGTGTGCGCGATTGCACCTGTAATGCCGTCCTTTGTTCCGGCAAAATTAATCCATGCCATTGCAGCTTCAGTTGCATAACCTTTATGCTGGTGCGCTTTCCGAATCTCATAACCGATCTCGACCAAGTCCTCGTCGTCGGGTGCGCCTTTATAACCACCGGTTCCCGATAGTTGCCGATCTTCCGAAAGTATTATAAAACAGGATCCCAAGCGGGAATCCATATAAAGCTGTTCAAAAAAACCGATCAGCACAGGTAGTGCATCAATGCCATCTTCAGACTCCGTCCAGGATGTTAGATCATGGATGTCTAGCAACTGGCCCAGCCTTGCATTATCGCTGGATTCGATAGCGTCGTAATGGGTACTTGTAAAAGGAACTAGTTGCAGCCGGTTGGTATGGATCATTGGGGGTAAAGTATATAGTTGATGTAAAGCTTATCTGGCCACATGGAGCCTGCCTGCCATAACACAAGAAGTCTTTCCTTATTTAAGTAGTTCCTTAACTCTCTTATCCATCACCCAAAACCATAGCGGAGGTACAGCAGCCATTAGCATGCTGCCAGGATAACCGGTAGGCAATTGTGGTGCATCGTGGTGGTGGCGGAGTACCTGGTACTTGCGGCTTGCCAGATAGTGGTGATCGCTGTGTCGGCTCAATTCAAACAGCGTCAGGCGGCCAATAATATGGTTACTATTCCAACTATGGTGGGGTGAGGCACGTTCGTATTTTCCTGCCGCGCTGGCTGTACGCGTAAGTCCATAATGTTCTATATAGTTTACCGTTTCCAACAACAGAAATCCCATAGCGGCGGCTAGCAAAAAGTACCCCAACACCGCCCAGCCAAAAACCAGGGCAATGATGGTGCAGCATGTAATTTGTACCAACTGAAACTGTAGCATCTCATTTTTCCAGTGTACAGCGGGAAGTCCTTTTTTCCTCAGGTCGTCATTTGCAATACGCCAGGCACCGGCATAAACACCCGCAACACTCCGAAACCAAAAAGCATATAAGGGCTCGCCAACCCGGGCACTACTTGGATCCGCGGGCGTGGCCACATTTTTATGGTGCCCTTTATTATGCTCAATAAAAAAGTGCATGTACAGCGATGTAAGCAGGAGGCCTTTGGCCAAAAACTGCTCCGCCTTACTACCCCGGTGGCCCAGCTCATGTGCCACGTTAATACCAAAACTTCCACAGAGCAAACCCATCACCATAATATGTCCAATTCTGTCTGCCAGGTTCATTTCGGGTGCTTGCATGGCCTGTAAAAAAAAGAAGAGGGCCATGTATTGAAGTGGAAAAATCAGGTAGAGAAAATAATCATAAATAGGATCCTGACGGGCTATCGTTTCTTCCGCTTCATCCAAATTTTTATTGCTGGCTGTTATAAAAAGTTCCAGAACGGGAATGAGGATAAAGCTATATATCAGGGGAATCCAAACCAAAATTCCAGTGGCGCGGAAACTAAACCATGAGCCAACATAAATGACCATTGGGAGCAAGTATTTAAAGGCTTTCCATTTCATAGGAATAACGATTTTAGTTTTATAGAAGTGCTATGCGCTATCAAATTATTCGTGGGCGTTTGTTGCCAGTGGAATGTATGACACTTTATTTTTTCTTTTTACGAAACGATACCACCATCATCCATAGCATTGCAATCGCTGCCAGCACCCATACAATTCTGCTGATCCAATCGCCATGCCTTACATAAAAAGTCTTTTCATTTACTATAGGAATATTCATCTTAATTGCTGCTTCTGTGTCCCATGGCTGGGGCTGGTAAATGATGCCCTCCGGGGAAATAAAACAACTGATGCCGGTATTGGCACTACGCACTACCCAGCAACCCGTTTCGATGGCACGAAGTCTTGCGTATGATTGGTGCTGATGATAACCCGGCGTATTGCCCCACCAGCCATCGTTGGTAATTATGGTAATGATATTGGCTCCTTTTCGGATATATTCCGTTACATACTCGCCATAAATGCTTTCGTAACAAATAACCGGTGCGGGTTTATAAATATTGCCGGGTGATGAAAAAACCAATGGCTCTTTACTTATACCCAGCGTACCGCTGATGCCGCCTAAATCTTCAAACATACTACCCATAAATCCCAGCCAGGAAGGCAGGCTTTCCACGCCTGGTACCAATTTGGACTTGTGGTACAACTGCGGATGTGCACTACTATCCAGCGCCATCGCTGTATTAAATGCTTCGTAGTAAAATCCGCCTTCATTATTATGGCGGATACTGAAGCCGCCGGGGTTATTGTTGCCGTGGTTTACATAGCTGTCGATGCCTGTTACCAGCATGATGTTGGGATGCTGTTTTGCAAAATCATAAATAGGCTGATAGTATGGATTCAATTGCAGTTGGTCCTCGAAAACCTGTGTGGCCACTGCTGTTTCAGGCCATACCACCATCCGGGTATTGGTATCAATCTGGCTTTCGCTGAGGCGAATCAGTTTATTTATTTGGGAGGAAACGTCGGTAGAGAATTTTTCTTTGTAGGGGTCGATATTGGGTTGAACAACAACGATATTATGCATATTAGTTTCCATTCCCATTGCCCGGCCGATATCACTAATAACCATCAGAACAGATACTCCAATTGGCATTAGTAGAGATACCAAAAGGAGAAAAGCAGGTCGGGCACGTTCTCTTCTTGTCGAAGTTTTTCCATTGATTATTCTTCCCTTAAGAAATCGGAAGACGAAGACGTTTACCATTAAAACCCACAATGTTCCGCCTGTCGTTCCGGTGTATTGATACCACCTTATTACCCCCGGAAAATTAGCAAACACATTTCCCAGCGTAAGCCAGGGCCAGCTAAGTCCCCAATTATGATGTATGTACTCGTAGGTAATCCAATAGAAGACCAGCGAGGCGTAACCGATAGTACTGCCCAGCTTTATTTTAGTTAGCCGAAACAACAGCCAGGGAATCGTCATTAGTAAACTGTTCGCGATAATAGCACCCAATGCGCCGCCCTCGCTGGCATTCCAGATCCACCAGGTGGTAGCCACATTCCATATTAAAAAATTGAGGAAAAGGATCAGGAAAAAGCGAAGCGGTTTGGGATCACAGTTTTCTATAATGAGCAGCGGCACAAAAGCTACAAAAATCAGGAACACAAATGGGCTCATTGGCCAGGCAGCAAACAGCAGCAAGCCGCTTAGTGAAATTGTAAATGGGTTCCTGGCCGGATTCTTAATTATTGAAAGCATGTACAAAAAAAGGATAGTTAACTGAAAATAGATAAATTTCAGGCCAAAAGAGTTTTTCGATTTGCTTTCATCATTTTCCGATATTCAATAAATCGCTCATGAATAATAAATTGTATGAACACGCAAATGGGTCTCAAGCCGCCCGGTTCCTCTTCTATTTTGTATTTGTTTATGTAGCCCTGTATATTTTCCCGTTCCCGCTCGATCTGGTTGTTAGCATCCTGCAGCGCTTTTTTAGCTGGATGAATGAATTGACTGGCTGGGCGTTTTTGAAAAGTATCAATAGTGGAATCGATGCAATTTTCGGCTGGTGGACAGATCTCTGGCATTGGTTAATTCCGGCGGCGGCGAAACACATCTTCCACTTTAAAAACCCGATCACCATTTTCCCAGGCGGCAGCGGCGACACGACCTTCAACTGGGTGGAGACAATGGTAAAAATGGAATTGGCTGTAGCAGGTGCTACAATATGGCAATTGGCGGGAAAGAAGAAAGACTATACCCGCCTGCATCACTTTCTTTTAATGATGATGCGGTATTTCCTGGCGTATATGATGATCAGCTATGGTTTTATTAAGATCATCCAAACCCAATTTCCCTATCCAGGTTTGGGCCGCCTCGTGCAGCCCTATGGCGAAAGCTCTCCCATGGGGTTAGCCTGGACTTTTATGGGGTACAGTACTGGCTACAATTTTTTCACAGGCAGTTGCGAGGTTTTGGGTGGTTTTCTCCTTTGTTTTCGACGCACTCAAACCTTTGGTGCCTTATTCTCCATGACGGTTTGCGTCAACATTTTTGCCATGAACATGTGTTTTGATATACCGGTGAAACTGTTCTCAGCCCATCTGGTCTTTTTTGCCACCTACATTGCGGCAGGAGATGTATCGAGACTTTTTACTTTTTTCTTTACCAATAAACCTGCCTCCACAAGGGAAAACACATTCTATTTTGCCAACAGTAATAGAAGACAACAATGGACCTGGCTGAAATGGATTGTCTTGCTTTTTATTCTCTACACCAATTATGCGGACACGAAAAAAGGGTATTACGAATATGGAATGGGGAAACCTAAACAGCCGCTCTACGGCATTTACAATGCTGAATATAAAATTGTCAACAATGACACCATTCCCCTCATTTACAAAGACACCACTAACTGGAAACAGTTGATTTTAAGTTCTAAAGGATATGCCAGGGTGAAATTGCTCAATGATTCTTTAAGGTGGTATGTTTTCAATGTGGATACACTCAAACACAGTATCGGGCTCTACCCGGAAGAGGATACTGTTGCTAAATACCAGATGTCGTACACCGTTAACAAAGACCTGCTTACCATAGCTGGCCGGATGAAAACCGACAGTGTTGTGATGCAATTCCGGCGATATGATGAAACCAAATTTTTGCTGAATAGCCGGGGTTTTCATTGGGTTAATGAGGATCCGTATAATAAGTAAGCCTGGCTGTACGCTGGACGCTGAACGCTCGATGCAAAACGCTGGAAGCCAAAAAGAGCGGGTATTGGGTTGTTCTTGCTTGAATTGTTCCTCGTACTTATTGCATGTCGCCAATAGGCCGGGTGTTGAGCCTATCGGGCCTGGGTTATGCGTCAAACGTTCAGCCTCCGGCCTTATGCGTTTTGCGTAAATTTCCGGGCCAATAATTTGCATTAGCGCCCCCCTGCCCTTACTTTTGCCGCCAATTGAAAAAGTTGGAAGGTGGGGCAGGTGGCAGCAGCCACAAATTATAAAAGTTCCAGGGTCTTTCCAGGCCTGAATTCAGCCACAGTTTTCCAATGATTCTTACATCTGCCGGCCGATGAGGCGGGCAAAAATTTTAACGACAATGGCAGATATTAAGCCGGATGAAATCTCAGCGATTCTCCGCCAGCAACTCAGCAACTTCGATGCAGGTGCTTCACTTGAAGAAGTGGGCACCGTATTGCAGGTGGGCGATGGTATCGCGAGGGTGTATGGTTTGAACAAAGTTCGCAGTGGCGAACTCGTAGAATTTGAAAATGGCACCAAGGCTATCGCACTCAACCTGGAAGAAGACAATGTGGGTGTGGTATTGATGGGCGAAAGTGCAGGTATTAAAGAAGGTGGTAAAGTAAAACGCACCGGTAACATTGCCTCTATTAAAGTAGGTGATGGCATGGCTGGCCGTGTAATTAACATGCTTGGTGATCCGATCGATGGTAAAGGTCCGCTGAAAGGCGAACTGTACGAAATGCCCCTGGAGCGTAAGGCGCCCGGCGTAATTTTCCGTGAACCGGTAAAAGAACCCCTTCAAACTGGTATTAAAAGCATCGATGCGATGATCCCAATTGGCCGTGGCCAGCGTGAACTGGTAATTGGCGACCGCCAGACCGGTAAAACCGCGATCTGTATCGACACGATCATAAACCAGAAAGAATTTTTCAAAGCCGGTAACCCCGTGTACTGTATTTATGTTGCGATTGGCCAGAAAGCCAGTACCATCGCGGGTATCATGAAAACTTTGGAAGAGCACGGCGCCATGGAATATACCGTGATCGTTGCTGCTTCTGCAAGCGATCCTGCACCACAGCAGTTCTACGCACCATTCGCCGGAGCCGCCATCGGTGAGTTCTTCCGCGATACTGGTCGTCCTGCCCTGATCATTTATGATGACCTTTCCAAGCAAGCCGTGGCTTACCGTGAGGTCAGTTTGCTGCTTCGTCGCCCACCGGGACGTGAGGCGTATCCTGGTGACGTATTTTACCTGCATAGCCGCTTGCTGGAACGTGCGGCCAAGGTTATTGCCAAAGATGAGATCGCTGCTAAAATGAACGATTTGCCAGAAAGCATCAAACACCTGGTAAAAGGTGGCGGTAGCTTAACGGCCCTTCCAATCATTGAAACACAGGCTGGTGATGTATCTGCCTATATTCCTACCAACGTAATTTCCATCACCGACGGACAAATCTTCCTTGAGGGTAACTTGTTTAACGCAGGAATACGCCCGGCGATCAACGTAGGTATCAGCGTAAGCCGCGTGGGTGGTAATGCGCAGATCAAATCCATGAAGAAGGTGGCTGGTACCCTGAAACTGGATCAGGCCCTTTACCGGGAGCTGGAAGCCTTCTCCAAGTTCGGTGGTGACCTGGATGCTGCTACCAAAGCGGTAATCGACAAGGGTGCCCGTAACGTAGAAATCCTGAAACAAGCCCAGTATTCGCCTTTTAGCGTAGAAAAGCAGGTGGCGATAATCTACCTGGGTACACAAGGTTTACTGCGGGAAGTAGCAGTGAAAAATGTAAAAGCTTTTGAAGAGCATTTCTTGCTGGAAATGGAAAACAAGCATCCCGAAATACTGGCCGAATTCAAAAAAGGCTTGTTGAACGATGCCAGTGTTGCCACTATGACGACCCTTGCAAAAGGATTGTTTCCGCAGTACAAGTGAAGCTAGTGGTTAGTGGGGAAGGGCAAGTGGCGTAGCCAATGAATAATTATCATTTCGCCCCGGTCAAGGTTTTGGCCGGGGCTTTTTTCTACCAGGAGTTAACCCAACTTGCAGCTATGGGTCACAAAATTGAGATATAGCGCGGGTTTCAGATCTATTTAGTGGCGGTTTGTGTACTACAAATTTGATTTGCTTGAACGGTTTAAGCTTTGTCTGTTTTAGCGC
>JBDSXW010000021.1:0-10055 GCA_039925965.1 Chitinophagaceae bacterium | reverse complement strand
GTATGGCTTCCGTACCATTATTTACTTCTGTAGCATGCCATTCAAGTGCCTTATTCAAAATGTAATCTATATCCCAGCCGCGTTTGTGCCATTCTTCCATGGTCCAGCAGGTTTCAAAGGCAATGGGCCCGTTCTTCCAGCTATCGTGTGCATCCGCCCCATCAAGTGCCTGCGGATATACGCCTTTCATGTGGTTCCAGCCCAGCGAATCCATATCTCCCCAACAATCGGCCCGCCAGCCCGCACCTTTAGATGTTCCGTATTGAAAACCATATTTTTGTTTAAACGCAATTAAGGATACCAGCGGCGTTTTTTTGAAACTTAGAAAATAGGCATCAATTATTTTCCGGGCATTTTCATCTGAAGGGAAAATAATTTTAGTAGAGTCCTTCGCATCGGGGTCTACATGCCATTCCCCCCACTGCCCTACCGTACCGATATCAACGAAACAAACTCCAGGGTTTCCATCATAACGCGCGCCTAACGCTTTTATTAAGTTGACCTGCTTTTCTATAAAAACCGGATTATCATAAAAGGGGGATTTCACGCCGGCGTCCAATGCCCATTTCGGCACTTTCATATCCACATCCTGGCACATTACGCGGAAGTTTAGCAGCTGGCCGTTTCGTACCGATCTTACCAGGGCACTGTCGATCAGCGCATAATTGATCTTTCCTTCCTCTGGTTCCAACGCGTCCCAGAAAAGCCTTTGCTGATGCACCCCGCAAAGCGGATGTAAGCGATCACTGAGGTTATCATTGAACGTATTGCCGGTAGAAGTAAATCCCCGGCCAGGGTTGAGCAGGGTACTATCTGTTTCCACCGGTTTAACAACTACATTATTACCATTTGATTCGCAGGAAGTAAACAGTGCGCCTGAAAAAAGCAAGACTAAAACCGCCGATAATAATTTTTTAGAGATTGACATTTGTAACAATAATTATTTGCCTGCTTTTTTTATAGCTTCATTTATAAGTTGCCCTAATTCATTTCTGCCGGCGTCCCATTTTTGGGGATCATAGCTCCAGACATTTAAATTGCCTACGGAATTATCACCAAATGGCCTGTCAATTATTTTGTTGACAATATTGCTAACGCGATTGTCATTCTTGTCAATTGCTGCAAGCATTTTCATGTACTCGTATTCCTGCACGCCATCCCGCATTGTTTTTAACCTGATGGAAGGACAAGGTCCGTTAACATTTGGAATGATGCCGCCACTATAGAGTACCATCCCGTTTCCATTCATTTTCTTCTCGTCATAGCCGTCAGCGTTTCCCCCATCGTTGGCGCTCTTCCATGTTTCCGAATCATACCACCCTGCTTTCCAGCCGGCGCCGATGCCCCAACTGATCCAGGAATGCGCCTTATACTTCCAGGCACTCCAGCTGATGGCACGATCATTCACCAGCGGCAGGTCGGTAAATGTTGAGCTACCCACCCAGCTGTTTACTTTACTCTCATAGATCATTGGGCCATACAACCATTGCCTGATACCCATTTTAGCATATTTATCAAACCTGTTTTGATTGAACTCGATGGTATGTACCGCCCAGGCTGTAATGGCTTTCTCAATTACCTGCATGGCCGTATCATTGTAACCGCCATCCACCCTGAATTGAGCTTCAGGGTATTCTTTTTTGAATAAATTACCGTAGTAAGCCATCCTGTCCCAGGCTTCCGGAAAATAGGATTCATCCAGCCCGTTTAAATATACGGTGACGTCCGTAGTTGCAGGATTGATCAAAGGTTTCAAATGGTTCCTTACACTACGGATAACATCAATGTAAGCTGCTTTATTTACCGGGTTCCTTTCAACAGCGGGCTTACCTACATCGGGCCAGCCCGGGGTATCATGTTTGCCATATACATCGAAGGGCAGTAAAAACGTTTCCAGCGGAGTTCCGTATCCCGGGCCGTATTCATAGCCATAAGCTTTGGTAAAGGCCTCCCCGGTTAAATATTTTTTCAGGCGATTGTCAAATTTGTTCCAATCAATCGTAACGGCTGTACCCATCTTCTTCATAGTGGGTTTATAGGTAGGGTCCATTACGCCGATCCGGTTCCGCTTCATTAACTGGTAGATTTCAAGTTCCTCCTTTTCATTCATGCCGCTAACAAAACCTTCGTGTTGCAGGCTTGCCTTTAATAGATTTTCGTTCGGAATGGCAAAATCCCATATATTTAATTCAACAGGTATGGATTTAGTTACACTATCAATGGTAACAGATATACTGGTGGAATACAGACCACTTTTAGCAGCAGTCTTTTCAAAAGGAATATACTGATCAACCCAGATAATCTGTGACTGCTGGTGATCAATGCGGTTATTAAAATCGGGAAGTTGCAAAGGATAGACCCATGCATTTACCTTCAGCGATTGATTACCCTGCTGAATATATTTGAAGGGGATCAGGGCATCGGGGTACCACCCTGCACCCAATGAAGCTTTTGGATAGCCTGTACTACCCGATTTTACTTCAACCGCCCATTCTAAAAAAAACTCCGGAAGGATTTTGATCTGCGCCTGGCTGTTTTTAAATGGCTCCATGGAAACCTCGATGCCTTTCAGCGGCGTTTCAGTTTCATTGGTAAGTACCAGTTGAAAAGAGACATATTCGCCCCTGGCTGCAACCAGCGATGCGGTGGTTCCATTGTAAACCCAGTTCTTTTTTAACAACAAATTTCCTTCCTCATCTTTGGCAGTATAGGGTTTATCATAAATGCGGTTAGAAGACGGGTCCATGCGCACTGATGCGGGCAAAATGGATATGCGCCACCGGGGAATGCTGTCCGCTGCCCAAAGCTTACCCGTTGCCAGGAGCAGCATTAAGAATGTAACCCGTTTTATCATATCCCAGGTAAAAATTTATAGATCAAATTAATTAGATTTATTTTTTTTGATTGCGATTTACTTGCCAACGGGGAAAATGAGTAACTGGCTCAATGCTTCGTCCTCACCCATTACAATATATTTTCCATCTTCGGAGGCGGTGATCGTTCTTAGCTGGAAGCCGCGCCATTCTATTCCCTGCTCAATACCGGGCGCCTTTAAAATAAACTGCGGGTTCCCCATGTCTGTAAACCCTTCGTGTGTTGCATCATAACTGAAAAGGTGTGCGTACCCGGGCAAAGCGCCGGCAAGGCCGTATAATTTTCCATCTGCCCCAAAACACATTCCACGCAACCGGTTCATCATGATCGGTTTTCCCAGGTTCTTTAACTGCTTTGTCGCAGGATCTAACTGGAACAATTGCCCATCGCCGCCATTGCCACCATAGAGCTGGCCATCACCTGCCTTAACCCAGCATTCAACGCGGCCAAGCGTTCGGCGGCCCCATACTTCCGGCAGGTCGGCCAGCAGGTGGAAGCTTTCGTCAGCAGGATCAAAGTAGAAAGCTTTGTTGATTGCCTTGCTGCCATACACCAGGCCCCGGTCATCAACTACAAGCGCACCCGATAAATAGGTTGCCGGTTTCTGATGAAACTCATTCTTTAAAGCGTTCAACTCGTCTTTTCCAGGAACCAGGTCTTTATAACTTTTAAAAGTTTTCGATCCAATATTATAGCTGAAGAAGATACCGGATGGATAAGTAATGCCATAAATGACATTGGTATTAACATTGCCTGTGATCGCAAACACGCCCTCTCCCGTTACCGGGATGCCGAGATCGGCAATCTTGATGGTTCCGGCTGGGTCTACATTTACCTGTAACAAATGCCCGTTGCCATTGACAGTATCACTTATTTTATTGGCAATGGTACCGGCATACAGGGTATTGTTTGTTGTTTTGAAAAAGCCGGATTGTATGCTCCGTTGACCCTGCAATACATCATTTATATCTGCCAGCTGTACAAGCTCTCTTTTGCTGAGTGATGCCACAAAAATATAAGGAGCCATTTTTTCATTTGCGCAGGTGCCGCCTATAATATTATCTCCTGTCACGGTAAGCGATGCAATTGAATTCCGGTACATTGGCATCCTTTTAAGATCGGTATTGGAAAGGGATATTTCAATACCAAAGCCTTCCGCGGGCTTGAAATAGGTGTACTGTGAAAAAGAAGACACAGTATTAAAAACAAGTGCGGCGAAAGAGAAAAACTTTATAAAGAGAGGCCTCATTTTTTTACTTTTTTACTGGGATTGAATTTTATCAGGAACGGAACTGAGCGATTAAGGTTTTCCAGGTCTTTTCTTCCTGCGAAATATAAATTGCCTTCCTTGTCTTTCGTGTCTGAGCCTGTAGCCTCACTCAGTTCACCTACAGGGTATTGATAGATGATCGTATGTTTTTTTGTTGCCGGATCAAACTCCATCAGCACGGTTTTATTTTCAATTACATAGTTACCATGCCCGCCAACGATGTAATACAGCTTTCCATTGTCCCCTATATTAAGGTTGGGTACATAAGGTCCCCAGGGTTTTATATCCCGGCTGCTGTCGGCAACCCCGCCAAGGTCAATTACTTTTCCAATACCATCTTTTTGCGGGTAAAAGGCTACAATTTTGGCCCCGTAAGTAATGAAATAGATCACGCCATTCTTTTGGTCTTTTGCATAAGCGGTAATACCTGTTATTACCTTCTCGCCCGGCGTGCCCTCAAACAAAGGCAGGCTGTTTCGCGCAAATACAAAGCTATCGGCACTCTTTTGATACTTCACCAAACGCTGGCGCCAGTCAACATAATAACAATCGCCCCACCAATCGGTGAATAAAACCCTTGGTACATGTGCGCTTCCAAGCCTGCCCATGTCTTTAAGGATATTTTTCTTCGGATCATACACCGTAAAGTGCACCTGCGGATAAGAAATGGCATACAGCTTACCTGTCTGCGGGTCGATATCAATATCCTTGATGCTTTCGTACTGCAAACCCATTCCAAGGTTAACGAGTGTTTTTGTCTGAGGATGCCATTTCATAAAAAATCCACCTGCATAACCAGCGGGATGATCCATAAAATATTCCTCCCTCGATTCGCCTCCGTCAGTAGCAAAGTACATATAGCCATCCGGGCCTTCAGTGATTTTCGAATGTATCTTAGCCTGCCATTGAAACTCGCGCAAATTCCCGAGCGTTTGCATCAATCCATTGTTGGTCATTTTACCACTGGCCACATCATAGTCGAACAAGGCTACCTTATCTTTATGATTTGTTACGCCTACAACCACTTTATTATACTTTGTGCTGAAACCAATATCATCCCAGGTGGACTCGCCCTCGGGAAAGCCTCCATATTCAATAAAAGCAATATTGGCCTTCGTCATTTGTGCCTGCCCGGATACACTTACAAGCTGTAAACAGCAACACAAAACAACGGCAGGCAGGAATTTAGGAGAGCTTATCTTCATTATAAGAACACTTTAAATTTAGAATTACAAGTACGACTGCACTGTACCGAAATAGATATGGCCGGCTTTAAAAAGCTGTGTTATTCCGCTGTATTTAAAACCGGCCAATAAATCAATACCCCGGGTTTTGCGCTACTTGCGGAGCGATTGCCCTAACGATTGACGGTATCGGAAGCAATAAATTATGTTCATCAATTGGAGCTGCCAGTCCAACATTATCAGCATCACTCAAAGGTTTTATCTTGGCATTCATTACAGCTACTGCCCTTCCTGTGCGAACCAGATCGAACCAGCGATGTCCTTCAAAGGGCGATTCACGGCGTTCTTCCAGGTACACTGCTTCCCTGAATTGATCTTTGGTTAAAGTTGTGGGTAGAGGATCAAGACCAGCGCGAACGCGCACTTTATCGATACTGCTAAATGCACCGGCAGGCCCTGCGCTCTCATTTACCGCTTCAGCGTACATCAATAACAGGTCGGCATATCTTAAAATATACCAGTCTTTGCCGGAGTTGCCATCGCCTGTGCCTGCGGCGATATCTACATAGGTATTGATATATTTATAAGGATAATAATTACCATCTTTTGTGAAGCCATTACTAATCGCAGACCTTCTTGTATCGTTCAGGTCATAAGCATTTTGAATATCTGAGGTGGGTTGGTTCCAACCAAATGCAAGCCCGGTTTGCAGCAACACATCTTCGCTGTTTAACGGTGCACTATAATTAGGAAAGCTGGATCCGGAACCCGAAACACCTGCTACATAATAAGCCTGCCAGATGGTTTCGCTGTTACCCTGCTGCCCGGATTTAAAAAGATCCGTGTAGTTGTCCAGCAAGCTGTACTCACCCATGTCTATCACTTTCTTAAATTCAGCTGCTGCCTCTGTATATTTCTTTTGAGTGAGGTAGACATTACCAAGCAGGCTGGTGGCAATGCCTTTGTCCGCCCGGCCCGAATTGTCACCTGTATTTCGGTTTGTAACCAGCAATGTTTGTGCATCAGTAAGGTCTGTGATGATTTGCGCATACACCTCGTCCACCGTGTTCCTTCCCTTTTGATAGCTTTCGTTGATATTTTCAAACCTCGCTAATACCAGGGGAATGCCGCCGTACAAACGTACCAGGTTAAAATAAGCCAGTGCCCTTAATACTTCGGCTTCTCCTTTGTATTGGTTTTTCTTTGCAGGATCAATATCGGTTGCGGCAAGAAAAGCAATAATATCATTCGACTTCGAAATGAGTGAGTAGCTCGCATCCCAGTAACCGAGCAAATGCTCATTGTTTGCAGTCAGGGTAAAGTCGTCATATTCCGACTTTGACAAAGGCCCTGCGGATCCCCCGGGAACATACACCGACGTATTATCAGACCTTATATCGGTTAATAAAAAATAAAAATTTCCTGAATTGTACACGTTATCCAATGAGGAGTAAGCTCCTAATATTGCCTGCTCAAAATCTGATTCAGTTTGATAAAAGGCCAATTCATTCGACCGGTCATATTGCTTTGTCTCCAGGAATTTTTTACAGGAAGACATAGACATAACCGCGGCTATAACAAATATTCCTGTACAAGTTTTTAAATAATTGCTTTTCATTGTTTAATATTTTTAAGCTAATAAAGCCAGTGGTTTAAAATGTCAGGTTTAATCCCAGTGTAATTGTCCGTGTCAGCGGGAATGTTCCAAAGTCCATACCCGGTGTAAGGTTATCAGTTCCTTCTACCGTGTTCACTTCCGGGTTAAAGCCTTCGTATTTTGTAAAAGTGTACAGGTTTTGTACGTTCAGGTATGCCCTTGCGTTTTTAACAACCTTCGATCCGAAGAATTTCGGGATACGGTAGCCAAGTGTTACGTTCTTGATTCTCACGAAAGATCCATCTTCTACCAGCCAGCTTGTGATCACCGGGTTATTTCCCTGGTATGCACCATAGGTAGGACGGAAGGTTTGGCCATCACCTGGTTCTGTTTCAGATTTCCAGTAATTTTTAAAAAGTCCGCTTACGGCTTTGTAGTTGCCGGAAGTTTTCAACAGGTTCAGCACTTCTACACCTTGTACCCCCTGTATCAAAACAGTAAAGTCAAAGTTTTTGTACGTAACTGAGTTGGTAATACCGAAGGTGAAATCAGGCAGGTTATTTCCCAGGGTTGTTTTGTCGTAATCATCGATCAATCCATCCGGCTTTCCGCCCGGCCCTGAGATATCTTTCAACCGTGGGTCACCTACGGCTGTAATTCCAGCAGCCAGTTTAGGCCCGGCTGCCAGTTCCTGGCTGTTCCTGTAAACACCATCGTATATAAAGCCATAGTAGCTTGCCATTGTTTCGCCAACCCTTGTTCTGTGGGTTATAGAATTAACCACTCCATAGTTAACACTATAGATATCGTCGTTATTTTCATTTAGTGCCTCCACTTTATTTTTATTGGATGAGATATTGAAATTGGTGGTCCACACAAGGCTTTTACTATCTATGTTCCTTGATTCAATGTTAAGTTCAATACCTTTATTTCTCAGCTTGCCAAGGTTCCTGAGCGTAGAACCAAAGCCGGTAAAAGTTGGAACAGGCACGCCAAACAACATTCCAGAGGATACTTTATTATAATAATCCACTGTCACAGTCAACCTGTTACCAAAGAATCCTGCATCAATACCTAAATCTATAGATTTGGATTGTTCCCATGTAAGAAGGGGGTTACCAAGGTTATCCTGCGACAAGCCATTAACCCTTCTTCCATCGCCGGAACCAAGCACTGTATATCTTGGCCCTACCTGGCCGATGGCGCCATAGTTACCGATCTGGTCATTACCTACCACACCGTAACTGGCCCTTAGTTTAAGGTCACTGATGGCTTTAATGCTTTTCATAAATGATTCCTGCGAAACGCGCCAGCCTATTGCAGCTGAAGGGAAGTTCCCCCATTTGGTACTGGCACCGAAGCGGGAGGATCCGTCTCTTCTGAATGTGGCCGTTAAAAAGTATTTTTCATTGAAATCATATTTTACGCGACTGATGACAGAGGCCATGCTCCATTGCGATTTACTGGCCCTGGTAGCGGTTGTGATACCTGCGTTCACTGTATGTACAAGGTTGTTGGGATATTGTTCAGCAGATATACCTGAGGAAGTGAACACGGCCATTTGTTCGGAAAAGCCGGCCAGCACGTTTAGGTGATGTTTGTCTCTGAATGTATTATTGTAGGTGACAGTGTTTTCGTTGCTCCAGCTTAAATTGTTGCCTGTATAGGTGCTTCCGTATAAATTGTAGCCGTTAACAGAAATGGTAGACGGCACAAACGCATCCGTATTGATGCTGGTAATATCCGCATTGATACTGGATCTTACAGTGATGTTTTTTGTTAGGTCGACCGTTGCGAACAATGTACCAACGGTGTTAAACATCCGCAGGATATTTTCATAGTCTTTGCTAAGGCCCAGGCCATTGGAAAAGAAAAGTGATTGCGGAGGCGTGCCATCATCATAAGTTACAGTCTGCGTATTATTGTAGGAGCCATCAGCTTTATAAACAGAGAAGATAGGCGCTGACGTAACCACTGCCGCTGTAACGCCACCATAATAGGAAAGTCCCCCTGCAGTTGGTATTTTATTAATGCTATAAGAAGGAGCGATCCTGAAGCCAACCTTGATACGGTCCGTGATATTTGCATCTATATTTCCCCGGAGCGAATATTTTTTAAAACCCTGCCCTTTTGTAACGGCTTCCTGGTTGATATAGTTGCCTGAGATATAGAAACGGGCGTTATCGGTTCCACCAGAAGCAGACAGCTGGTAGTTGTTCATTGGAGCGGTCTGGTAAACAACATCCTGCCAGTCAGTGTTGGGAAGTAAGGAAGGATCCCTGTACTCGTTCGGAATTTTAACATTGGCATTGGTACCGCGTGCAGAATTTGGATCGCTGGCGCTTCTTCCCGGAATTGGCTCTCCATTGAGGTAAGTATAGTTATAGTTCCTGATATCAGTTTGCCGTTGAACCCATTCTGCAGTGGTTAGCATAGGGATCTTATGATCAATATTCTGCCACCCGGTACTGGCAGCCAGGTTAACCTGGGTTCTGCCCTTAACACCCTGCTTGGTCGTAATGATCACAACCCCGTTCGATCCCCTGGAACCGTAAATAGCTGTGGCAGACGCATCCTTTAAGATGTCAATCGACTGGATGTCACCGGGATTGATGGAAGCAAGCGGATTTGTAGGCACGTTTGCGCCACTTGCGCCCTGTGCAGCATAGCCATTAGTGGTATTATCCAGCGGCACACCATCTATAACGTATAAAGGTGTATTATCAGCGCTGATAGAACCAACGCCCCTGATCTTGATACTCAGCCCTGCGCCTGGTGCTGAAGATGCCTGCTGCACCTGTACGCCGGCAACCTGGCCAGCGATCGCTTCGCCAAAAGACACGACCGCTTTATCCTGCAGCTGTTTTGCCCCGACAGAAGCGATTGATCCGATAACGTCTTTCTTTGATTGCGTACCATAACCTACGACAACCACCTCATTTAACGAGGAGCCGCCTTTTTCCAGTTCTATATTAATAGTTGACCGGTTTTTTACTGCCACTTCCTGGTCAGTAAAACCAACATAAGAAAAGACCAGGCTACCATTCGAAGGGACATCAACCGTAAAAGCACCGTTGTTGTCTGTAGCGGTAGCTGCTTTTCCTCCTTTAACCGTAACGGTTACACCCGC
>JBDSXW010000020.1:0-63912 GCA_039925965.1 Chitinophagaceae bacterium | reverse complement strand
ATTCCATCGGCAGTGTGAAAACCACATGAAAGTAGCTGCAGGGAAGCAACTCACTTTGGCGGGCAGCGATCCACGCTTCCCGCTTATGGCCCTGGCATTTAGAGCAGTGACGGTCCCGGCAACTATTATAGCTAATAGAAATATTGCCACATCCATCACATACGTCTACATGGCCGCCCAGTGCGGCCGTACGGCAGGTGCTGATGGCACGCAACACTTTTTTCTGTTGGATGGTAAAAGTGCATTCTTCAATGGGTACCTGCCGCAACACATCGGCTACTTCCCATGGCGGCGGCATAGTGCAAATACTTTATCCAGTGGACTTTGAGGTAATTGTTCAGGCAGGGTGCATACATGCAGGTATTCCATGGTCGTTTCGATGTTCTCATGGCCCAACAGCTTTTGCACCGTTACGATATTTACGCCATCCTCCAGCATATGGGTGGCATAGGTATGCCGTAGCATGTGGGTGTGCACGTCTTTGAGAATACCGGCTTGTTTCGCTGCCGTCTTTACTGCCCACTGTACACCCCGCTGGCTGTAGCGGCTGTCGAAGTCGCCGCCAGCACGTTCCTGCGGTTGTCCGCCGAAAAGCCAATCCTGAGGGTGTTCAATAGCGATGTAGGCACGGAGTCCACGGATCAGGTGTTCCGACAAAGGCAGATATCGGTCTTTGTTGCCTTTGCTTTGCACCACATGCAGCAGCTTGCGGTCAAAGTCAAGGTCCCGGAGCCGGATGCTCCGCACTTCCATGCAACGCAAGCCACAGCCATAGAGCAAACCAATCAGTAAGCGATGCTTCAGCAATTGGCAACTCGTTAGCATCGCCCATACTTCCTCACGGCTAAGGATCACCGGCAGCTTAGTGCTTTTGGCAATGGTGGGCAGGTGCAGGAAATCGTAAGGCAGGCCTTCACCTTTTAGGAGAAAGCGCAGTCCGTAAACGGTGTGCTTGAAATAGGTTTGGGATGGGGTTTTGCTGCCCTGCTGCAGCATGAACAGATAGTCCTTAACCTGTTCGGGATCCAGCAAGGTAGGCAGGCACTGAAAGTGCAGCGCCATCGCCGCCACATGGCGGCTGTAATTGTCGAACGTGCGGGGAGCACGGCCTAGGATACTGATATTGCGCTCGAAGCGACCCAACAGATCCTCAAAGCCTGCCACCTCACGGCAGGCCTGGTTCAGAAACTTGTTCCACCTTAAGTCTTCAGGCGATTTTTTTTTGTTGCCATAACATTTACTGTTTAATAATGATGAATAATCAGATAAATATATGCAACTTACCGGGGAGGGCTACCGTAGGTTTAGTTCAACGAGGGTTTGGCGCAAGTGGGGCAGACAATCAAGTGCTGAACAATTAGTTATATATTTGGTTTTCGGCTAAAGGCTAGGCTGAGGGAACACGGAATGCCCCACCCGCAGCCAAGCCCTAAACCGTTGAACCTACATTGCCAAGGGGCAATGGGTTTGTCCCAAATTGTTTAAATTGGTTTTCTAAATTTAAACATCATGCAAAAAAAACGCTTTCGGAGTTTGCAGTCAATGCGCTGCAACGAACCAGTAATTATTTCGCATTAGGCGAGTGCAGTGAAGCCACAAAGCACTTGTACCTAACCGAACTCAGGTATTTATTTTCCCACTATTGCGACCTTCGACCCTCCCTGCTTACACAGAAGCACGCCGAAGACTACCTGATCTATTTGGCTACAACCTTAAAGTGTAGCAAAACAAAAACGAAGATGGCTTCGCAGAGCATCTCCTTCTTTTTCAAGTTCGTTTTAAAGCGGGAATATCATGCGCCAAAAATATTCAACACGGCCCATTGCAGTAAACTACCGGCGGTAATGAGTGTGGATGAGGTGCGTAACATTATTCTAAGCGTCAAGAATCTAAAACATCGAACCCTCCTATCGCTGGTGTACAGCACCGGCATGCGCTTACAAGAACTCTGCAATTTAAAGATCGAACATATCGATAGCAAGCAAATGGTGATTAAGGTGGTCGCAGGCAAGGGCAAGAAAGACAGAATGCTCCCACTATCTCCATTAATTCTGACGGAACTGCGAGCCTACTTCCGATTGTATAAACCAGAAGTCTACTTATTTAATGGCTCCGTAAAAGGCAGCAAGTACAACCCCCGAACCGTACAGCATATCCTTTCAAAAGCCATTGTTAACCTGGGTTTGGAGAGTAAAAATTTCTCCTTCCATACACTGCGTCACAGCTTCGCAACCCACCTCTACGATAATGGCACCGACCTGATAACCATTCAACACCTCATGGGACACGGCCATATTTCTCAATCGATGCAGTACCTGCACATCAGCACCAAAAGGTTGGCAAACATTGTGAACCCCTACGATGTATTGTCCGCCAATACCGATAACAAAATAAAAGATATTTCATGCAAACAGTAACAGCCAGCAGCCCTGTTACTGTTCAACATATCCTACAGCAATACCATACAACATCGCCGCACCCACATGTGGGGCATGTGATCGCCCAACTAAAAAAGTGCAAAACTTCGGAGTTGGGCTACCATTTGTATAAATGTAGTGATGACGAGTGCAGCGGCTTAAAGTATCAGTTTCATGGTTGTCGTACCAGGCATTGTGGGCAATGCGGGAGCTTTAGAAAGGATGAATGGGTCGACGACCGAAAAAGAGAACTATTACCCATCGGATATTTTCATGTTGTGTTCACACTGCCGCATGAACTCAATCCGATCATCATGGGTAACCGAAAAATTCTTTTCAAACTATTGTTTCAGGCATCAGCAGCAACGCTTCTTTCATTTGGTGACAACGAGTTGCACCTCGGTGCACGACCCGGCATCATCAGCGTACTGCATACATGGGGGCAGGATATGAGTTTCCATCCGCACATTCATTGTATTGTAAGTGGAGGTGGCATCGTGGCTAATGATGATGGAACAGTAACCTGGAAAAATGCCCGCCGGATAAAAGATGATTTCTTGTTTCCGGTAAACGCCATGCGTACCGTGTTCCGGGCAAAGTTCCTGGAGGGCTTAAAAGCCTTACACCTTCAATCACAGCTTACAATACCCGAAGGCTATGGGCTGCAACGACTGGTCAATATATTGTACAAAAAGAAATGGAATATCTATGCAAAGGCACCTTGCGCAGGCCCGGAACAGGTAATCGAATACCTGGGACGGTATACGAACACTTGTCCCGTACTCGTTTCGGGAAAGTGGCCATCAGTAATTACAGAATCATCAGCCACGATACTCAAACCGGGATGGTTTCATTCCCGGTATAAAGACTACGCTGATGACAACGCCGAAAAAGTAATGACGCTGAAGGGGTCAGCATTCGTCAGGCGTTTCGAGCAACATATCCTGCCCAAAGGCTTTACCAAAATACGCAGCTACGGGTATTTAAGTAATCGGGGAAAAGAGGCGAGGATGGCGCAAATCACAACAGCTATAAAAGTACCTGCGCATCCTAAAAAAATAAAAGTGCCGTGGATGGTAAGGTTGGTAGAAAAATTCGGGGTGGCACACACACAATGCCCACACTGCAAAAAAGACAGCCTGCAACTGATATCGGTGCAATACCAACCCACATATAAACTAAAAAAACTGGACGACAGCTAAACCCGTCAGGCCGAAAACAGAACCCCGGGGATGCCGCCTTAAAACGTTGTCGTAACAACGTAATGGCTAAAGTATGCGATGGCCTGTAAAATAAATACGTCAAAGGTCAAAAAGTGACGACAGCTGTATTATATTAGCCTGTAAATCAAAAAGACAATGCGTAAAAGTCCAAAACACCACCCGTAAAGCGATGATGAAAGATCTAAAAAGCATACCCAAACTATACTTTCTTCCTTAAGCGAAAAAGCCACGTCGGTCAACTCAAAAGTACACCGACAGCCCCGTTGTCGAAAGTCAATCGGGGTTTAATTTCGGGGGCCGTCGGATACTTTTATAAACGTTGGTGGCAATTTTAGCGTGATAGTCGAAATCTTCATAAATAAGAAAATCATAAATTAAATGACATTAGAAAAATTTTGGAAAATCATTGAATCATCTTGGGCGGACGCACCAAAATTGGACAAGAAAAGGGCAAAGGCTCTTAAGACAAATGACGAAGAACTACTTGGAGAATTGAGTGAGGAACTTGAGGATACAATTGTCGAAAACTATAGCAAAAGACTTCTCTCCCTTAACAAAGAAGACCTCACGCAATTCATTCATTTTTTAGAGGAAAGATTATATAATATTGACCGCGAAGAAATTCAAGAACATACAGACGGCTCCGATGACGGTTTTCTCTATTGCCGATGTTTTATTGTAGGAATGGGTGAACAATATTACAACATGGTTGACAAAAACCCTTCAAAAGCAACGATGGACGCAGAGGCAGAACTATTTGGATTTTCTGCTTATGACGTTTATGAAGAAAAATTTGGAGAAGAGTTTGACAGGAATTCTATTCACAATATAGAATCTTGCTCAAATGAAAGCGGCTGGAAAAAGCAATAGTGGTTGCGTATGCGAGACCAAAACTGCCACCAACATTGTGTTTATAAAATTGTGGCTGGACGTTAAGCATTCGGCTTCAAATCGCTATTTTGCTTTTGTGGTTAATTGAGACTGACGTTTTTCCAATGCCACAACTTCATAAACACTTTAACGTTGCCTGCTATACAATGACACCTCAATTATCAAACGACATATCGGAGTTTCCATGGCCGTGGTTCGTGTCTCCACGAAACACAATCCTTGATGTGGTTTCCATTACCAAAAGCCATTTGGGTGGGCTTGCCAGATAGCCAATTTTGATCGCGGAGGAGCATGGTTCGTGTGGACACGAACCATAGCAACAGTGGGCACTCCGTTGGCTAACGGAGCGCCAATACGGAGGTGGTGGCTCAAGCGTCCCGCCTGGACCCAAAATATTCCAGCGTCACGCTGATCAAAAACCTATCCCAACTCCGTCAACACGATCAGCCCATTATTCTGCTCATACCCACCAGCACTACAATACAACCAATGCTCCGCTGCAGCAACAAACCCGCTACGACCGGGTTCATGTGAACGTAATGTAAACATTCAAAGTGCTGTTGCTGACTGGTAATTTCAATCGGCATGTTATGCTGTTGCTCCCGAAAGCGTTCGGGACCAGTCTTTATTGCTCACATTGTTTTTACCGGCTCGTTCAAACATCCATGTCATCCATTCCTTGCGGCTCTCCCGTGGGTGCGCAGCAATTGCTTTACGGATATGTCTGGAGGTAAAACTTTTCATATCGCGGATGATATCTTCTAACTTACTTCTACGGCTGCTGATAATCCTGTGTGTATGGCTGGGCATGATGCACCAGGCAAATATTTCAAGGCCGTTCTCCCGTTGGCAAAATTTCCAATTATCCAATACCAGGTCGCTGTAGTCGTTTCGCGTGAAGACATCCACCCAGTTTATTGTAGCAAAACTGACTAAGTACATTTTGTTGCTGTCCCAAAATTTGTATTTACGGCTCATTCGGATGAAAGCAGGGAAGCTGCTGATACCAGCTTGCGACGAATACACGGGTTTGGTGAATAGCGGTACCATTTACGAAAGGATTGCTTGTTGCCGGGAATTTGCTTTGGAGGAACGACGCAAAAGATCGGGAAGATGATAGTGACGGCAGCGGGACGCTGAAATATTTTGGGCACTCCGTTGGCTAACGGAGCGTCAATACGGAGGTGCTGGTTCAAGCGTCCCGCCTGGACCCAAAATATTCCAGCGTCCCGCTGGCGAAAACCCCATCCCAACTCAGTCAAGACAAAAGTATTTTGAGTACGGTCAAGAAAGCGCTGCCAGTACGGATAGAAACCATGAAAGCATGCCTTTAAAACTAATTCAGGACCCATTCCAAAAACTCACAACTGTTTTTAGGATGAGTGATCTGTGTGCAGTTTCGTTGTGTGCAAAAAAAATACACACAGCGAGGTTGCACACAATTCAGCCGTTTTGGGTTTTATCAAGCTCGGCGGTTGGCGCAGCATTAGACGCCAGAACTCACGGTCGCTAAATGGAAATGTACCCGTGTTCCGGGTAGAATCCGTGGATCAACCTACCTGGAGGCCGAAAAATGATCGTTTTGTGAAGTATGCGGAAACGGCGATGCTTTGCGATCCGGCGGGGTTGGTGGTGATTGGGAAATTGGGCAGGGGATGTACAGAAGCGGGACGCTGAAATATTTTGGGCGTAGATGCGGAAAAGAGCCGCGCCTACATTGCGGACTGATTTGTTAACCTGTAAACTACATATAAGATTTATTCGCAAAACTGTCAACTTTTTCCCGGACGAGCCAACTTTGTGATAAATAGAGCTGTGAAAAATGCATTTTTCACAGACCATTTTTTCACAGAACTGCCCATAGGTAAAAACTTTGTGCCCATGAGGCTCACGAACTACACTCCGCTCCGATAAAAATTGTTGGCTTCCCCCCAAATACAATGGTTTCAGTCATGTACCATTGCACGAACCGGCGTCACTTGCGTCATTGTCAGATGCCGTGGATCCAGGGCGGCAGATCGGGAAGATGATAGTTACAGCAGCGGGACGCTGAAATATTTTGGGCAGGGGCGAGACGCCCGCGCCAATACGGGGAACCGAATACTAATTCCCAACCATCGGCAATACCTGCTCGTTGTGTGCCATGCGATCTAATGGTATTAAATTTAACAGGGGTTTGTATATTTTAGTAAAGAATTGGATAATGTATAAAGGTGATCTTGTATTAATAAATTTTCCCTTCACTGACTTAATTGGTAGCAAGCTTAGGCCTGCAGTTATTTTTGTTCAAACAAATCTTGGCCTAACTTTTTGTTTTATTACGACACAAATCCAGTGGTAAGAACAAACAGATGTTTTACTAAAACCCAATTCAAAGAACAGATTGAAGGGTGTATCACTAGTTCGTCTAAACAAAATTGCAACCTTGGACAAATCATTGTCGAAGGGGCTTTTAGGGAAACTAAATCAAAATGAACTTTCAGAATTAAATAGCAAACTCAAACTATTATTTCAGTTACCCTAACAGAAGCACGGCAGGAAACTTGGGTTTGCTGTTATGCTGGCGGACGAATAAATCCCCATCTTTTTGTTCGCTATCAGCAGCGGTTCGGGCAGACGTAATTTTAATGAGCTTTGGTTCTTATCTTCATCATTAGACATTTTATTGGGCTGCGGTTCCAGGCTGACGAATATAAATGCCAGCACAGCAGCAAGCCCTATACGTTAGCTGAAGCCTAAATGAACATCAACATCACTATTTATCGCAACATTAATACGGCAAAAATGAAGACCTATTTTATTCTACTTTTAATTGTTATTTCTTCATATTCTTCTTTTGGACAGAACTCAAAAAATGAGCAGTTAGTGAAGAATGTTGTTTTGTCTTTTCAAGACGACTTTAATGAAGGAAGTTTTAAAAATGCTAAATTCTATACGACAGCAGATTGGGAACATATTAATCCAGGTGGAGGGATTACGATAGGACGAGAAGAAGTTTTAAAAGAAGTAAGAGCTGTACATAAAACATTTTTAAAGGGAGTTTCTATAACAATTGAAAGCATTACAATCCGGTTTTTAACACCGACGGTTGCAATTGCCGACGTTGTTCACAAAAGCAGTAAATATGAATTACCGCAAGGAGTAAAACATCAAAATGAACGGCAAATGAAATCTTATGTGATTGTGAAACGAAAAAAAAAATGGTTATTGACACTTGACCAAAACACAATTATTGCGGGACACTGACCACGGACTAGCCGGGCAGCCACCAACAAAGTATTTGCAAAAGCAGGGCTTGACATTGTAACATCAGCTATGTGCAGGCATCACCAGTGGTTCCGGCTCGACGTTCAATCTTCGGCTGATCCAACGAATGAAAATGAATTATCTCCTGGAATTTCAAGAAATGAAGAAGATAAATTTTTAGATAGTTATTATTCGCTATTTATGCCCTTGCAGAAATTTACAAGGGTTAGTTTTCCAAGTAATGCAAATGGTGCAGGAGCATTTTATCAACTGAAATGAATTGCACATTGATTGCACAATCATTGCAAAATCATTGCACAATCATTGCACAGTCATTGCAAAATTAAGCAGGTGAACAGCAAAGTTTCTGGTAGCCAATACCAAAAGGCACACAAAGCCACAGCACAAAAGCTATCCTGCAAAAGAGCATGCCATCTACCCAACTTGAGTTACAGTCTTTAGGTTGACGCAGGGGGGACGCGAGCATCTTAACCGAAAAGGGCGAACCTGAACTCCCCTCCCCCATGGAAGCACAGGATGCATAACATCTTTCCCGTTACTATCTTCACAGGCGATTAATTTTCTCCAAGCATTACCATAGAAAAATGACCTGATGGATTTCAAAAAGCTTTGCCTGCTATTATTGATTGTGGTATCCGGAAATGTGGGTCGCGCACAGCAGGCACCGGCCGTGCCGCTTTTCTTTGAAAAAACCTACCTGCATACCGACAAGAGTTACTACACGGCAGGCGAGGATATCTGGTTCAGGGCCTACCTGGTGAATGCTCAAACTGGTATCCGCACCAATACATCAGCTAATTTGTATGTGGAACTTTTAAGCCCAAACGCCGAAATACTATCGCGAGAAACACTTCACCTTGAAAATGGCCTGGCGAATGGTGATTTTAAAATACCGGCTACTGCAGGGGCCGGCAAATTCCGCCTGCGGGCCTATACCAACTGGATGCAGAATTTTGGCGACCAGTTCTTTTTTGAAAAAACGATCGAAGTAGTTTCCGACCCGCAGGTAAAAACGTTCAAACCAAAAGAAGTACCTGTGATGCTGGCTGTAGCCATCAATACTGCGACGGTGGGTACCAACCATCTTTATTTTTTCCCCGAAGGCGGCACCATGGTAGCAGGCGTACGCTGCAAAGTGGCTTTTAAGGCAGTGGATGCTTATGGCAAAGGGCTCAGCATCAAAGGAAAAATCCTGGCTGCCAACGGCGATTCTGTGGCGGCGCTGGAGACTTCTCATTCGGGACTCGGCAGTTTTACGATTACTCCCATGGGCGGCAACGCGTACACAGCAAAAGGGAAATACTACGGCATGGAACTATTTAGCCAGCCGCTGCCGGCGGCACTAAGTACCGGCTTTACATTAAGCATTACTGAAGCCGATCCAAATAATTACACTGCAACCATTCAGGCAGATGCAGCAACTGCAGGCCTTGCCGCGGGTGCCAAACTCCGGATATATGTACGCCATTCCGGCAAGATTAATATCAAAGATTCAGTAGTATTATCAGGCCAGAAAGCAACCCTAACCCTACCCAAAAGCGCCATGCAGGAAGGCATCAATGCCATTACCTTATACGATGAAAAGCTAAAGCCGCAATGCGAACGGTTGGTTTTTGTACAAAGCACTAATCCGGTAACAGCCACGATCACCGCCAGCCAGGGTAATTATGAACCACGCCAGAAAACCAACCTGGAAATAGCCATTACCGATGCGGAAAAACAACCCTTGCAGGCGCGGCTGTCGCTCGCTGTAACCGACGCAGACATGATCCCGGGAGCCAATAGCCATATTGTTTCTTACCTCATGTTACAGTCAGAAATTCATGGCGACATAGAGAACCCGGTTCAATATTTTGATATGACTAATCCTAACCGCCTGCAACAACTGGACCTGCTGTTACAGACACAGGGATGGCGGGAATTTGTCTGGCGCCGGCTCGTGGATTCAGGTTTCTCCATCAAATGCCTACCTGAGCCAGGCATCACCGTTTCCGGCCGGGTGGAAAAGAAGTTTGGCAAATCCGGCCTTAAAGACATGAACATTACCCTGTTTGCCGGCAATAGCCGCGGCGACAAAATCTACTTTACCAAAACCGACGCGCAAGGCCGTTACTTCCTTGATGGCCTGCCCCTGTATGGCAGGCAGGATATACGTCTCAACGCCCGCAGCAGCGAAAACAAAAAAGAAGGGATGCTCCTGATGGACACCGTGTTTGGCAAGCCTTACGCTGTAAAGCCGATCCCGAATTTTGTTTACGATACTTCAGCGCAGCACAAAAACTTTTTGAAGAATGCGCTGGCACAAAACCAGCTGATGAAGATGCAGCAGGACAAGGACGAACATCAGTTGCAGAATGTAACTGTTACCGCCAACAACAAACCGAAAATCAGGCTGGCAGATGGTGGGGTGAAATATGGCCATGCTGATTCCTTGTTTACTATTGGTTCCGGGGATAAGAAATATGAAACATTATCCAGCTTTATTATCGAACGCTACCCCGGCGCCTTTGGAAGCGCCGAAAATAATGGCTTCTTTTTTTATGGCGACGGCAACAGGAAGATCTTTCCGCATTGGGTAGTTGATGGTCGAGAAGACCGGTCAATGGAACCTTCTCCTTTTGCGGACGCAGAAACTGGTGAGACCTCCGAAGACCGCGGCGAACGGGTGGACTACAACAATATTCCCATCGACAAAGTAAAAACGGTATACATCGTGCCCATGATCGGCACCAATGGTGCCATGACTTACACGGTGCAATTAAGCCTGCTCCCCGGCGCTTTTGAAACGAGCGATCTTACCCTGATTAACACCAGTATCAACGGTTACTATGAAGCCCGCAAGTATTTCGTACCCGATTTTACCAGTGCCAATAACTTCAGCCGGAGCGACCTGCGAAGCACTATTTTCTGGTCGCCCGATCTTAAGACCAACAGCGACGGAAAAGCCGGTGTAAGCTATAAGAACAGTGATGCCAAAACCACGGTTTCGGTTTGTGTGGAAGGCATTACCGATAAGGGTGTTCCTTTTGTTGGGGTGATGAAATATGCGGTTAAGTAGGCTAGCTCCAATTGCCGGCGCTTATGTGGATTTTAAGACCTGAATTAATTTGCAAGCGAATGTCTTTTGAATCACGAGCAGTGGTTCTTAATGGCATCGACGTTGGTGAAGGTTGCAATCCCGTTTATTGCGCATTAGCGTCAAAAATAATGAGATAAAATCAGTTCTAAAAGATGAAAATGAGGGATTGATTTTAAAAATTGGAGTTCGATTGTAACCTAATGCTTCAGCCTTGGAACTACTGGCGGCGGTGGTTGGCTGCGGGTTTAAAATCTGCTCCCGACTTCCCAAGGCTGAAGCCTTATGTTAGTAAATTATCTTCAAAATATCTGAAAGCCTTGATGGCTTTGCATTTCAACGTATCGTTACAAAAGTTACCTGATGCCAATTCGATAATTCCACGCTTCATTCAACCGCAGGACATAACTCATCTTTCCGCATTGATATAAAACCTGCAAACAAAATTTAGCCAGTCCTGCATAGATTGACTCTGCTGCGAAAACTGGTTCCTTCTAAAAAGATCCGGATAAAATCCCGGGTTATTTTGTCGTTAAATAGCCCTTGTGCCACAACTTCCTTTTCCCCAGCTTGTTAATAAGTAAATTGCTACCACGATTGACAAAAAAAGAAATTTGGAAACGATGGATTAGTAAGCAACCGGCATTGTAATTTATTAACTAAAAACGAATGCACTTTGACAGAGACGATCATTACACTCGACACCGTAAACCCTATCGAGTTCTTTGGCGTAAACAACGGAAAACTGGATCTGCTGAAAAAAAAATTCCCACTCCTTAAAATCTTAGGAAGAGGAACTCAGTTAAAATTAGCAGGTGCGCAGGATCAGATTGAAAATGCAAAGGAAAAAATCGACCTGGTTATCCAGTACCTCGAAAGAAACGGACACCTCACAGAAAGTTACTTTACACAAATTCTTGGCGGCGATGATGCAGAAGCGGTTGACAATTTTGTAGAACGGAACCCGAATGATGTATTGGTGTTTGGGCCCAATGGCAAAACGGTACGTGCACGAACCACCAACCAGAAAAAGATGGTGAGCGAATCGGATACTAACGATATTCTTTTTGCCATCGGTCCCGCCGGTACCGGTAAAACTTATACTGCGGTAGCACTGGCGGTAAGGGCTTTAAAAAACAAATCAGTTAAAAAAATTATTCTTACCCGCCCGGCAGTGGAAGCAGGAGAAAGCCTTGGTTTCCTTCCCGGGGATCTTAAAGAAAAAATTGACCCGTACCTTCGGCCTTTATACGATGCGCTGGATGATATGATACCTGCCGACAAACTGGGTTATTATATGAGTACCCGCACCATCGAAATAGCGCCATTGGCTTACATGCGTGGTCGTACGCTGGACAATGCCTACATCATTCTGGATGAAGCGCAGAATGCTACCGACCTGCAGCTGAAGATGTTCCTCACCCGCATCGGTGGCAATGCCAAAGCGATCATTACCGGAGATATGACACAGGTGGATCTGCCAAAAAACCAGCGCAGCGGTTTGGAGAAAGCTACCCGCATTTTGAAGGGTGTTACTGGCATCGCACACATTGAACTTGATGAAGAAGACGTGGTACGTCACCGCCTGGTAAAGGCTATTATCAGAGCCTACGACCGGGAGAAAATAGAAGAAGATAAGATAGATGCAGAACGTGAAAAGAAATATTACAACCGCTAGCCTCCTGGCAGTCATCTGCCTGCTTGCAGCGTGTTCCGGATCGGAAGAGAAAACAGCCAGCAAGAATCCCGTGTCAGATGACCGGGATTCTTTGTATCAATTGGGTCGGTTGGCGAACTACAACACTGTCGTTTTTCCTAAAATATTAGCCCTGGTGGAAACCGGCGATATTATTACCCGTTGTGGCAGCGATCTTACCAGCGAGATCCTTCGAAGGCTCAACGAAAAGGATAAGACCTTTAGCCATATCGGTATCGTGAGCATTGAACAGGATACTGTATTTGTGTACCATTCTATCGGCGGTGAATTCAATCCCGATCAAAAACTGAAGCGGGAAAAACTCTGGTCATTCACCCACCCCGATGACAACAAAGCAGCCGGTGTTTTTCGTCTGCCACTGAAACCCAGCCAAACAAAAACCTTAATCGCTGAAGTGCAGCGCCTGTACAGGATTGGGGTGCCCTTTGACCTGGACTTTGACTGGCATACAAACGACCGACTGTACTGTGCGGAATTCGTGGTAAAAAGCCTCACGAAAGCCCTTGGCGACACCAACTATTTTCACCACACTTTTATCATGGGCAAGGAAGGGGTTGGTGTGGATGATGTAACGTCCAATAAGAATGCGGTGCGGTTGGGGAAATGGGATTACTGAGGCGATTTCCTGACGTCCGATGTCTGATAAGACGAATTTTTTGATGTCCAATGTCTGATGCCTGATGTAAAAGGAATCACTGGTTGGAGCGTAAGTCAACCCTGCCAGTGCCTTTATTGGTAATCCGTGTAACAATCTGATCCAGCTTCCTTTCTGTCCGCCAAACCCTGTATTTTTAACCAATTTTGAACAACGCCACCACCATATTTACACAGGCAATCCTGTTTGCTGAAGTGATCATCCCACTGGCGCTGCCACGTACCTATACCTGGGCCATACCCGATCACCTGGCGCATGCGATCGTGCCAGGAAGCCGCGTGGAAGTAGGGCTTAAACAGAATAAAAAATATGCTGGCATCGTTCGCAGCGTCCATAATAATGCGCCGGCTTATCCAACAAAAGAAATTTTAAATGTGCTCGATTCGGAGCCTGTGGTATATCCTGCGCAATTAAAACTCTGGCAATGGATCAGTCATTACTATGCCTGTACCGAAGGCGATGTGATGCAAGCTGCCTTGCCCGCGCACCTAAAACTCAGCAGCGAAACGGTGATCAGTTATAATGAAGATCATGGCTTTGAGATGACGCTGCTCAGCAATGATGAATACATCGTAGCCGAAGCCCTCGATATCCGCAAAGAACTGAAGCTGCAGGAGGTACAAAAACTACTGGATGACAGCCACGTATACCCGGTCATCAAAAAGCTGATCGAGAAGCGTATCTGTTATGTGTGGGAAGCATTGTCAGAAAAATATAAAGAAAAAAAAGAGACCTATATTTTACTCGCCCCGGCTTATCATGGAGAGGCGGAATTGGAGAAGCTGGTCAACGAGTGGAGCCGGGCACCGAAGCAATTAAACCTGCTATTAGCCTTTCTTCATTTTCAAAAAATGGATGGTGAAGTAACCCAAAAAAAGTTGCTGGAAAAAGCGGATGCTTCTGCCGCACAGCTGAAAGGATTACTGGAAAAAAAAGTATTGATCGCCGAGAGAAGAGCGGTAGACAGGATCTTTTCCCTGCCTAAAAATATCAAGGTTGAATTTGAATTGTCAGCAGCGCAGGAGCAGGCATTGGCACAGGTAAGAGAAGCGCTTATTGAAAAAGATACCTGCCTGTTACATGGCGTTACCGGCAGTGGTAAGACGCTCATCTATATCCGGCTGATAGAGGAACAAATTAAATTGGGGAAGCAGGTATTATTTCTGTTGCCGGAGATTGCGTTGACCACACAAATTATCAGAAGGTTGCAACTCCATTTTGGTGGATGGGTGGCCGTGTACCATTCTAAGTTCAGCCCCAATGAGCGTGTGGAATTATGGAACAAAGTAAAAGCCGGAGATGTAAAGATAGTGCTGGGTGCCCGATCCTCACTCTTCCTGCCTTTCCACGATCTCAGCCTTATAATTGCCGATGAGGAGCACGATGGTTCTTACAAACAACACGAGCCTGCGCCGCGCTACCATGCCCGGGATGCAGCTATTTATTATGCTTCAGTTATAGGCGCTAAAGTGGTGCTGGGCAGCGCTACCCCATCCGTAGAAACTTATTATAATGCGGTGCAGGGCAAATACGGTTTCGTGGAATTGAAAGAACGCTACGGTGGCATCGAACTGCCCGATATCGAATTGATCGATTTACGAAAGTTCGCCCTGAAAGATAAATCCAAACCGATTATTACGCTCCCGTTAAAGGAGGCCATAGATGCTACCATTGCCCGTGGCAAACAGGTAATCCTGTTCCAGAATCGCCGCGGTTATTCTCCCTACCAAATCTGTGCGGTATGTGGCTGGATACCTAAGTGCGAGCATTGCGATGTATCCCTGACACTACACAAAAGCAGCGGCAAATTACATTGCCATTATTGTGGCACTACCTACCCCAACGTAAAGACCTGCGCCGCCTGTGGCAGCCAGGATTTTTCGCAGAAAAACTTTGGCACCGAAAAAATAGAAGAAGTACTGGATGAGTTATTGCCGGATGCAAAAATTGCCCGGATGGACATTGACAGTGTACGCGGCAAACACAGCCACGACGCGTTGATCAACCTTTTTGAACAACAGCGGATTGATATACTGGTCGGCACCCAAATGGTAGTTAAGGGCCTTGATTTCGATCATGTAGGACTGGTAGGTATCCTTGATGCGGATGGCATTCTCGGGTTCGCAGATTTCAGGGTGAACGAACGCGCCTTTCAACTGATGGAACAGGTAAGTGGCCGCGCCGGGCGCAAAGGTGAAAAAGGAAAAGTGCTGGTGCAGGTAACCAATACCAAACACCCGTTACTGGCTGTAATTCAGGCACACGATTACCGGCAGTTTTTTGATGTGGAGATCCAGTACCGCCGCCAATATTTTTACCCGCCTTTTAGCCGCATCATTAAAATACAATGCAAGCACAAAGACAAAAATACCGCACAACAGGCCGCACAGTTTCTCGCCAATAAATTACTCGGCGCATACGACCAATACTTAAACGGGCCAGCAGAACCACCCATCAGCCGGGTGCGTAACCAGTATATTTATGAGCTGATGCTGAAGTTGCCACGGCAACTAACCCTGCTCCAGCAATGCAAGCAGCAGCTACAGGCATTTGTGATTGACCTGCACCATGAAAAGACCTTTAGCCGGGTGCAGGTGATTATTGATGTGGATAGTATTTAGCGAGAAGAAGTTTACATTTACAGTCTAAAATTGAAACACATGGCACGTATAGCAGGAGTAGCCACCCAAAAAGATACCAGGGGGAATATTACGCATATCACCATCGATTTAAAAAAACATAAGGAAGCGGTGCCTGTTTTAAAAGAATTGGGATTGATGGAAAAAACGCAGTTTGAAAAGGAATGTGAGGGTGCGATTACGCTAGAAGAATTTAAGCAAGGGTTACTGGACCATATAGATTCACTGCCATGGAAGAAGTGATTATTCTACCTTCCCTGCTTGCAAAAATGAATGACCTTGTTGATATCCTTTTTAATGAGGAATATTTTGCCCTAAAAGAAAATGCAGTGAAGTATGTAACTGCACTTATAGATTTTGCCTACACCATCCCCATCCGACAGCATTACCGAACTATACAACCAAAATACGGCCAGTGGTATTGCAGGTATCAGCCAAATAAGCACACCACCTGGTACATTACTTTTGATACAGACGGAACCATCTATCTGGTCAAGAACATCATCAATAACCATACAAAAGACTACCCAACGTTCATAAAGGGAATGAGCTAAGTTGCGTTGAAGTTTATCAGAGCATTTTCAGTATTGGAAGTAGGAAATTGATCAATAGAATTCAACTTGCTATTACTAATCAAACAGATTGGTCGTCACTCCCAGCCCTGCCTTGCCCGATAAGATGATCTTTCCGTCAGGCTGATAGATTAATCCTTCACCATTAAACTCAGTTTGCAACAACGGACCATCTGCATCGATATAATCTACCAGTGGTGCCAGGTTGGTAATGGCGGCTGCGCCGATAGTACTTTCATTCATACAACCGATCATGATTTTCAAATCCAGTTCCCTGGCTCTTTTGATCATACGGAGGGCAGGAGTGATACCGCTGCATTTAGTAAGTTTGATATTGATGCCGTGAAAATGGCCAGCACACTTTTCCACGTCCTGCTCAAATACACAGGACTCGTCGGCCATTAATGGAAGCGGCGACTCGGCATACAATTGCTTCATCCCTTCCCAATCGTCTTTGGCGAGCGGTTGCTCGATTAATTCTACATTCAGATCTTTAAATACCTGTATTTTTTCTAATGCCTCAGTGGCAGTCCAGGCGGCATTGGCATCGAGACGAAAAGGTTTATCAGTGTATTTTCGAAGTGCTTCGATGATTTCAATATCATTGTCCGTTCCCACTTTTATTTTATAAATCGGCCAGGGTTGTTCCTGCATTTTGTCCACCATTTTTTCAATCGTATCAATGCCGATGGTATAATCACAAATGGGACTGTTGGCAAGATCCCCACCGGTAATTTGCCATATTGGTTTCCGTTTCATTTTTCCAAACATGTCCCAGGCAGCGATGTCGAGGGCACATACCAGGAAAGGATTCATAGGCAGCAGATGGTGCAGGTAATGCCAGTACCGCTCCGGCTCTGTAAAAGCAAACCGCTCTACAAATAATTTCTTACGGGTGAGGTCCTCCACCATTTTTTCTACGGGTATATTGTAGTAAGTTATAGCAGGTGCTTCTCCATAGCCGCGAATACCCAAGTGCTCCAAAGCCAGTACCAGTGCGGGTTGGTGCGTCTTGGTTCCTTTACTTATGGTAAAAGGATATTTGAAGGGAAGGTTGGTTTCTTTGAATTGTACTTTCATAAATCAGTTTAGGGTTTAGGGTTTAGGGTTTAGAGGTTTAGGGTTTAGAGGTTTAGAGGTTTAGAGGTTTAGTGGTTGAGAGGTTGAGTCCTTTAATATTTTATGGTTAACAGGTTCAGGGTTTAAAGGCTGAAGCCACTATTATCTTAAAAACTTAAGCCCTTTTATTTCACATTCATTCAGATAATTCATTAGGCCGATAATCTGGCTTCGGGTTAAACCTACTAATTGATAAGCTTCATCGAAAACTTCCTGGGTTATGTACTTTCTCTATCCAATACCCTGTATAATTGGCTTTGACACTCATTTGCGGAGCCCACGGAAATCGTTAGAAAATTGACAAATTCTTTGTTTCCAAACCGTCCAAACCCCTCGGCAATGTTATCCATCACAGAACCACTTGACCCATTAATCTGATCCTTTAATTTATAATCTGATGGAAGGGGCGTATGAGTAATTATATGATTGACCTTTTTACAGATTTTCCTTCCATTCTTCCAGCATTCCAAATCTTCAAAACGTTTCACAGTCGCCATCGGGATAATTTTTAATAAAGGGTGCGTGTAAGTAATGCAAAGTCTTGGATGAAAATCCTCACAAGTTTAAAAGCAATCAACAACTAAACTCCTAAACCCTAAACCCCTAAACTCTAAACCCTAAACATCTAAACCCTAAACTACCTAACCGCCACACTCTTAATATTCGAAAACTCCTTAATACCTAAAACACCAAGCTCCCGGCCATAGCCACTTTCCTTGATGCCGCCGAATGGTAGTCTTGGGTCGCTGTTTACCTGGATATTTACAAATACACTTCCAGCTTCTATCATCGTTGCGGCGATCTTCTCCCCCTTCTTAGCATTTTTGGTAAATACCGCGCCGCCAAGTCCGAAATTGCTTTGGTTGGCGAGTGCGATGGCATGCGCTTCGTCTTTGGCTTCAATAATGGCGGCCACGGGGCCAAATAGTTCCTCGTCAAAAGCGGGCATGCCGGGCGTTACGTCTGTCAATATTGTACATGGATAGTAAGCGCCATTTACTTCACTCACAGTTCCGCCCCAGTAAATCCGTGCACCCTTCATTTCGCTACGCAATACCTGTTCATGAAGGCTGTTACGCAAGTCCATGCGAGCCATCGGTCCAAGGTCAAAATTTCCTACCAGCGGGTTGCCCATGGTCACTTTCTTCATATTTTCAACCATGGCATCCGTAAACTTTCCGATGATGGCTTTATCAACGATAAAACGCTTTGCGGAAATACAGCTTTGTCCGCCATTTTTCAGGCGGCTCCCCACACACTCTTTCGCGGCCATTTCCACATCGGCATCTTTCAGCACTACATACGCATCCGCGCCACCGAGTTCCATAACTGATTTTTTTAGCAAGCTGCCGGCTTTTGCGGCCACTGCCTTGCCAGCTTTGGTACTTCCTGTAAGAGTTACCGCAGCAATGGCAGCGTGCTCCAGCACCGAATCGATGGCATGGTAGTCCACCATCAACACGTCGAAAACACCTGAGGGCGCCTGCGCGGCTTCAAAGATTTTTTTTATCGCCATTGCGCAGGCACTCACATTGGCAGCGTGCTTCAGTATTACTGTATTGCCGGCCATAAGATTAGGCGCCAGGCAGCGGAACACCTGCCAGAACGGGTAGTTCCAGGGCATGATGGCCAGTATGGTGCCCAGCGGGTTATAGGTTACAAAACTTTTGCTATAACTGGTTTCTATGAGCTCATCGGCCAGCATTTGCTTGCCATGCTGCGCATAGTATTTACAAACCCATGCACATTTTTCTACTTCGATGGTTCCCTTGGCCAATGGCTTGCCCATTTCCAGTGCCATCATTTTAGCCAGCTCATGTTTTTGTTTTTCGAGTTCAGCAGCTACGGCTTTTAATAAAGCCGCCCGTTGGGCAAAACTGGCTTGCCGCCAGTTTTTAAAACCAGCCTGCATACCACGCAGCTTAGTTTCAATTTGCCGGGGGCTATCTTCCTTATAATTCTTTATAAGCTTGTTGTTATGTGGATTGGTCGATTGTAATGGCATATAAATTGTTTTTGAGCCGGACCCAAATTCTTTGGCCCTGTTCATTCAAGGCTGCGAAAATAGAATATTCGTTGTAGCCAGGCGTTGATATTCGGTCGTAGCAAAGCTGCGTGTAGCCGGTTGCCGGTTACCCGTAGAGAAGCTGTCTGCAATAACGATTCCCCAATCGGCTTGGAAAACCGTCAACCCACTCTGGTAACTGGTTACTGGCAACAAAAACCCGGCACTGTAAGTTGCCGGGTCTAATTGCATAAAAAAAGATTTGGAAATTATTTTTTGGCAGCCGCCTTGTCAATACCGTGGCCAATTAAAAATCCACCAAGGGCACCCAGAACTGCGCAACCCAGGGTCCAGGCAGGATTTAGTTGAGAAGCCAGTGCACCAGCAGCAAGCCCCGCAACTCCGAAAATAATGGCCATCTTAGTCGTGGCTGTTTGTTGATGTTTTTTGTGAACCCCTGCTTCCTGGTGGGTAGGATGCTTTTGTTTGTGTTTGTTTTTATGATGTGTCATACGGCAATAATTTTCGTGAAAACTACACCTAAGATCTGGCAACGGCAAAATATCATTCATTCAAAATTTACCGAACTGCTTTTACTTTAATTTCGGCGCTCTTAATAACGACCCCATGAAAACCATTGGCCTGATCGGCGGACTTAGCTGGCATTCTACCATCGACTATTACCGTGTTCTGAACGAAACCGTGGGAGCACTGGAAGGCGGCGTGAGCTCTGCAAAAATCCTGATGTACTCCGTCAATTTTGCCGAGATCAAAGCACTCACTTTTAACGACGACTGGGATGGCATCAGTAGAATCATTTGCGACATTGCTAAAAAACTGGAGGCCGCAGGCGCAGATTGCCTGCTGCTGGGTGCTAATACCATGCATAAGATTGCTGATGAAGTGCAGGCTGCTATTGGCATTCCGCTGATCCATATTGCCAAAGTTACTGCAGCAGCCATCACCCAAAAGCAGCTCCGAAAAGTAGCACTGCTGGGCACTAAATACACGATGGAGCTGGGCTTCTATCAGGAAAAGCTGTCTGCGGCCGGCATTGAAACGATCATACCCGCCGATGAAGACCGGGTCTTTATAAACAATGCGATCTACGAAGAAATGGGAGCAGGCATTTTTCTGCCAGCTACCCGTGATCGTTTCCATGAAATTATAGAAATAATGTTGTCCGGGGGAGCCGAAGGCATCATACTGGGTTGTACCGAAATCCCGATTTTACTAAAAGACACAGTTGCCGCCGTACCGTTTTTTGACACGGGGTATATTCATTCCATCGCCGCGGTGGATTATGCTTTGTCGTAGAGATTGCTCATAGGTTTTTTCAGCCACGAATAACACGAACGGACACGAATATTTTAATAATCAGAAGGTTTTCATTCGTGTTATTCGTGGCAAATTATCCTTCTCGTTAGCCCATCTAAAAGAGCAAACCAAACTTCAAACCGGCCCAGCGATGGTAATTACCGGTGTTGAATTCGCGGGTAAGATAAGATTGGCAATACTCCACGTTTAATTTTCCAATAGTCACTACAATTCCTGCATTTGCCTGGAAAGTAATCCGCTCTATCTGCGATGCAGGGATTGTATACGGACTTCTTCTGTTAAAAACGCCACCCTGCAAAGTGGCATCGTATCCGATAAGATTTACCTGTGGTGCAGCAAACAAGTAGCAATCAAAATGCTTTTTACCCTGCCGATGGTAAAGCGGGGCGCCGTAGGGGTTATTAAATTTTCCCAGCATAAAACTGATATTCAGCCCTGCCCGGTCTTTTAAGGTCCCGGCCTGTAGTTCCCCAGCAGTACTCACCAGTAGCAGGTTATGGAAGGATGCTATTTGTTTTTCGTAACTCAGCTGGTAGTTTAGCACCAGGTCGTTTGCAATTTGAAATTGCCATCCGCGTGGTATTACATTATTCAGCCACCTGTGGATACCAGTCTGGATCTGCTTTCCGCCGGCTGCCGGCCCAATAATGCCAGTGGTAAGCGAAGTGGCCAGACGGCTATGGGCGATTGTATCAGTAGCCACCGCAAAGTTTTTGATATATAATGTGGAAGCGAAGGGCCGATCGCCGTAAAGAATATCGTCATTAGTAATATCCGTCGGCGTGTAGCCAAACACATTCAATGACATACCATATTTCGTGGAACTGTTACGGGGTTGCAACAAAACCTTGCTTAACAAAAAGCGGCTCAGGCCGGGATTAGCCAACTCGAGACTGATCCCTTGCGAGTAATAATAATCTGAATTGGTGAAAAAATCGTTGTCGTAGTGAAGCCGGAAATACCGGTCGCTATTAAGGGTATGGTAAGATTGCGTATTATCATCCACCTGTGCAAAAGTGCTTCCACAAACCAACACGAACCCGACCATTACTAAAAACCTGACTGACTGCATACAATTTTTGCTTACTTACGGTGCAACGGCCTTTTGCGTTTGCCGATACAGTCTCCAGTAGCGTTCTCACCAGAATATAAAAAAGCCCCCGAACATAGTCAGGGGCTGTTGGAAAGTTCCTCTTCCCGTCCCGGCGTATCGGCTCAGCAAACGGTTTCTTAAAACGGTAAATCATCAATCGGTTCCGTCACCTCATTGGCTGCCGGAACGCTGCTGTAATTGTTTTGCTGTGGCTGATGGGCCGGCTGCTGTTGACCATTATCGTTGCTATAATTGTTAGCCTGCGGTGCTCCATTGCCGCCACCTTCGGGCCGTTGACCCAGCAACTGTACATTCACTACCCGAAGTGAGAGCGATGATCCACTAGTGCCATCATTACGGGTATACTGCCTTACTTCAGGGGTACCTTCGGCAAATACCATTGTACCTTTTTTAAGGTAGGGCGCTATGGCCGTTTTATCGGTCCAATACGCACATTCTACCCAGGTAGTTTTCTCATTTTGGTTTCCCTGGCTGTCTTTGTACTTCTCTGTGTGGGCCACATTAAAGTTGATCACGTTCTTACCATTTACTGAATTTACGAGGCAGTCTTTCCCAAGATTGCCAATAACCTGAAGCTTAATCATAGTGCTCGTTTTTGTGTTTAAAAAATATAATTGAAGGATAAAGATAGGTGCATTTATCGGCCGGCCAAATTTTTTTGCTAAAATTTTTAGGAACCTTTTCTTGTAACAAGGTAGTTGTTACCGGGGCAGCATTGCCAGTTCGGCTTTGCTGATGGTAAATATCGTTCCATGGCGAATACCGGCCGGGAGGCTGATCTTACCCGAAATATCCGTCCAGGTTTTCAAGTCTTTAGAAGCAATAGCCCCATATTTATGATCTCGGTATTTATCAAAATAGACCACCCATTCATCGCCTATTTTCACCACTGTCGGCCCTTCGGCCCAGTAGTTTCCGGTAATGGGCGCTGATGGTTTGCCATATCCTTTGGTGAGCTTTTTACTCGTAGCAATCCGCAGGTTTTTCTGTACCGGCTTTAATGTTTCATCTTTCAGAAACATCAGGTAATCTTTCCCGTTTTTCTGGATCGTGGCATCAATTACATTAAAGCCCTGTTCGTAAAGCAGTTTGGCTTTTGTAAACGAGACAAAATCTTTGGTCGTAACGTAATAGATCCGGTGGTCATTATCGCCCAGGGTATCTGTTGCGGGAAAGCGGCCCTTGATGGTGGTGGCCCAGTAGATCATAAACGCCTGCTTTTTCTTATCAAAAAATATTTCCGGTGCCCAACAGTTTTTAGCGTCGGGCTCCTGTTCCATCACGGGGATATCTTTTTGTTCGCTCCAATGCACCAGGTCTTTGCTGCTGGCATAGCCAATGCCTTTCTCTTTCCAGCTCAGGGTCCACACCATATGGAAAATGCCTTTGTCATCTTTTATAATACAAGGGTCCCGCATCAGTTTGTCGGTGCCTACTGCTGGTTTCAAAAAGGAACTGTCATTTTTTAAAGCAGCCCATGTATAGCCATCCATACTATAAGCGAGGTGCAGGCCGTCGGCACTGCTACCCTTGAAATAGGCGAATAGAAATACTTTGTCGTTTTCCTGGGCATAGGTTCTTGTTCCAAAAACCATTATAAAAAGCGTCGTAATTGCGAGGAGGGTTCTTGCCCTATGCAGCAGTCCCCAGGACTTAGTTAGCGGGGCTTTCATATAACGCGACCAGCCCGACAAACAGGTGGAGGTTGCTTCGGGCAAGAACCCTTGCAATGACGATCTCAGGATTATTATTTTCATCTGCTAAAATCTTTATTTTTTGAACCCAGCTTTAGTACTACTATAATGCTGCATTGGCGTCGCACTCTTGTACCCTATATCATAATTCAGCCACACTTATTCATCTTACCAAACTAACACTCATCAACCCGATTACCACATCATTGGCGATAGCTTTAACCGATATCGATTTCAAAGTCTTTGTGATGTTCAACGGCAGATCCAATACTGTTGCTGCGCCGCCATCGATCATTTTGCCACCATATCGTTTACTTTCATCATCATTCATGGCGCTCACTATTTTACCCGTTTTCAAATGTATACGTGGCGGCCTCGGTGCGTTTATCTGAAAGGCATAACCGTCATCCATATAATCCTGTTCGATAGGCCACCAGGTTTCAGGATTTTTCAACCACAACGTATCTCCGGTTCCGTCAGTATAGGAAATAATCACTGCACCATTTACGATCCTGCTCTGCATCGGGTTGGTACTGCCTGCCATCATAAAATAAGCATGTGAGGCCTTGCCGGTTAATGGTATGCTTACTTCTTTCGGATAATTATCCCATTGTGACGTAAATACAATATTTGGCTGCAATGTATCAGTCGGCGTTTTAAACGTAATACCCTGTGGTAGCGTAATCTCACCTTTTTTCCCTGCCAGTTGGCGAAGGCCTTTGTCATTGATCTCCGCTGTTTTTAAAGGATGCGTCCAGTCGCCAATACCTTGTGTAGGCAATTGCAAAGTGGGGCCGGGCGGCCGGGGGGAGCGGTATTGGTTTTTAAAAATGTTGGTGACTTTGTCGTTGAAGAAACCCGAAATATCAATTGGTTCAAAATGAATTCCTGCAGGAGCTACAGCATTCCAATTAACTATGCTGAATAATACTTCGTTGGAAGATTGATCATGGCTTCTATTTGTAACGCTTATTACGTTGGTACCCGGTTGCTGTAGTGCAGGTAACGAGCCCGGGGATGCATTGCTCCCAGGTTTCAATGTTCTCAGCATATCGTAATCTCCATTATAGGGAGCAATATCAATCGCCAAATCAGCATCTGTATTATTGACAAGAGAATACGACAACCCATCCTTAGATTGCTTAGCTGAAGCAACTAATTCTACTTGATCCTTCACCATAAAATCAACAGGCTGCCACCACGAAACGTCATTTTGCTTTACTTTAAAGAAGACAGTGTGTTTGCCAACAATATTGCGCAGCCTGCCAGTAAAGGCTTTGGAGGGGACTAGGGGAGACAAGGGTGACAAGAAAACAGTTTGTGGATCACGCAGATCGGTGATGACTGCATTATCTAGACGTACCTTAAAATACCCGTCTCTCAGGAAAACTTTTTGAGTTACAATCGAATCTGGCTTTATGCCATTCCAAACAATTTCTACACGATATGTTTTCATGGAAGGTATCTCAACGTCGATCACGGGGCTACCGATAGCTTCCTCTACATTTTTCCAGGGATATTTTTTACCATTTACCAACAGGCTTTTTATCGCTGTTCCATTGGCCTGAAGCGATAGTTTCAACCGCGTAGCTTTGGGGAGAGTTGGAGTAATAGAGTAACTATCCTTCATCCCATTTCTCCTAAAATTAAACACGATATCCGGCGTGCTGATAGCAGCACTATTCCAGGCTGCCGGGAACCCAGGCTTAATGGTCAGTTCACCTTTCAAAGCATTTGGATGGATACCAAACAACCCTTCTACCAAACTCCGCGAAGTCATGGCCACCGGGTCTGCAAAATCGCGGTAGGCTTCTCCCCTGGCGGCATCGTAAAAAGATATCTGGCCAATGTTACCGGGGCTGCCGCCGAGGTACATGGTGCTAAGCAACTCACTTTTCCAAAGATTAAATGCCTTCTCACTGCGGCCAGCTTGCCAGTAGGCTAATGAGGTGTGCATCACTTCGGCGGTAGCTACGTTATTCAGGCTCCAGTCGTAGGGCATCCATCGGCTGGTGCTGATGGTGCTGTAGCCACTCTCCATCCCCTTTGCGCGGACGGGTATATGCGGAATTTTATCATCCACATATTTCATGCTTTGGTAGGCCTGGAAAGGATCTGGCACTTCACTGTCGAGGCTATGGTAGATGGTCCATACTGCGGGGTTTTCATGCAGCATTTTATTACCCAGCAAGTCCTTGAATTCGGCATAATTACCGCTGGTGGGCATCCATAATGTTTTGTTGATGGCGGCATGAATTTTAGCAGCTTCAGCTTCATAGACGTTACCATCTTCTCCTATCAATTTGGCGATAACCGCAGCCTCTCTATTAGCCATGTAATTATACGCTGAGGTATGGGTAACGGCACCGCCACTGTATTGCAAAGCATCACTGGCCCAGATGGCCGCGTAGGCATCGTAGAGGCCATCATTATCGCTGTCAAAATTTCTTTTTTCCCAAGCGAGGTGGCGGGTAATTACCGGCCACATTTCTTTGGCAAAAGCCAGGTCACCGGTCCAGTAAAAATGGCGGATAAGGGCATCGATATACACCAGGTTCATGTCGTAGTGATGCGGCCTGAAATCACCACCAGGATTACGGCTGATATAACCGCTGCTGTAAACTGAGGTACCCATTTTCTCCAGCGAACGCGCCAGGTGCAGGGCCGTGTCCATCACCACCGGGCCAGTAAGCGGGCTCGTTACCTGCGACAACGAATAAGCTTTAAAGTGCTCATGTGCCCGATCGTGCCAGCCCAGCACATCCGCTACATACGGCCCACGCCAGCCATTCAGCCGCATGCGCCACCCGATGGATCCGTGCATATAGGTGGGGCTTTCCCAGATCGCATCTGCCGCTATACCGAGCACACCACCGAGGGTGTTGATCCATTTATCGGGCGTGACAATTTTTATCCTTTCAGCAATGAGCTTTCTTGCGGTTTCGGCTTTATTAAACGTCAACGGCAACTCAGCATAAACCAGGGATTTGCCAGTCTCCGGTTTTTGCACAGCAAAGAAATAAGACTCGTTGTTTTTGACAGGTAGTTCACCACAAATCGCTGGCGATTTGCTTTGCGCCGACTGGTACAAAGCATTGGGAACGCTCTGAGCACCTGCATCCACCACCCGTATATCGGACGATGCCGGAACAATACCGGATAGCATTTGTTCCTTTCCAATCTTCACCGCCTTAACAGTGTCGGAGGCAAAGGTTTTATTTACATAGGGATCCCATTCCGCCACCAGGCCACTGCCGTAGCTGAGACTAAAATTATTTTTATTGATACTATAACGGTTGTCGGTGCAGTACTCCGGTTTCAAATAAAAGCTACTTTCCGGGTCGGGACCCATATCGCCGTCGCGGCTGAATTTTTTGCCACTGGCACCGCCAAAGGCCCAAAAAAGTTGAACAGGTCCAGCCACATTTTCAAAGTGCGCCCTGATGATCATACCTTCCGCATCGGCCATCGCCAGCACCACGAGGTGTAGCGTTCCCTTACCCAATAGATTATCTTCAATATCATATATCATGCTGCCGGGGCGGTAGCGGGCGGTGATTTTTTTTGCATCGATCAGCCACTTGCTGCTATCACCACTTATCAAACCCATTTTGAAATTGCCGCCCATGCCAGGCATGTATATTGCGAATTCAGGGAGGTCGCCTGCCTCTACGCGAAAGGCAGTATTGGTTCCGTATAGCGCTCTTGTAAACCTGCGGTTACCATTGGTGATGACGAAGTCTGTTCCATCCGGCTCGTAACGAACAGAACGTTCGATGCCGTGCCAGTAGCGGGTTGTATCGGAGGGCTGGGCCGGTGCCACGGTAGCCAGAGTGAGACAGCAAATAGTAAGAATCAATATTTTTTGCATGATAAAACGCTTTGACAAATTTACCTGGTTTCTAAATAAAATGCGGCGTTCTTGCCGGCAAACAATCGCCTCACCCCAACCCCTCTCCTCGCGGAGAGGGGCAGCACCACTTTAGTTTTGGTGTTGCGGAATTATTTGGTTGCATTTAATATTGTCGCAGCTTTTTTTAGCCCCCCTGTCCCCTAAAGGAGTTACTCCCCGTAGTCTTTCAATTATCGTAACAATTTTGCTGACCGACAATTTTAATGCACCTAGTTATTTTGCACAGTCACACTATTGCCCGGTAGTTTCAAAGCTTGAATTCCCAATTCCTTGCTGTAGGTTTCATGCCCTATACCTTACGCCATACACCTTTAACCATTCACCTAGAAGACATTGTCGACTGCCGGGCGGCTATAGGTTTCTTTGCTGTTGTCTGTTTTGGGCAGGCCAAAATAGAAATAGAGGGTCCGCTTTACCGGGCCATTAATTTTTGTGGGTTCGCTTTGCGGGCCGAGGCCGCTGGTGTTGTAGCTGATGTTTAATGCTAGCTTGGTGCCGATAGCAGGGATGCAGTCGAGAAATGAAATATTACCTACGGGCAATTCCGGGTGTGGCCTGGGGCCGCCAGTTAGCCCTACAAAATCAAAGAGGCGGATATACAAACCGGTGTCTTTGCTGGCTACATAAAACTTCCCTTCCACGGTGTTGAATTCCATCCAGCTGATGTCGCCATAGTAACCCTTAAACTCGGGATACACCATCGGCGAATAGCTCGTCTGGGTATTGTTGTACAAGTTACTCCACACATTCACCGGCGTGCCGGCGCTGCGATTTTTCCATTGGCGATAAGGGCCTTTACCCAGCCATTTGGCACCGAGCACGAAATTCTCCGGGTAGCTAAAACTTACCCCTGCAAATGGATAGGAGCCGTTAAGGATATATTCATATTCCAGGGATACCCAACCGCTGCCATCCATTTTCCATCGGGAGTATTTCATTTGGCCATCGTAGGTAAACTCAACGATATTGCTGTTCCCTTCTTTATAAGTTTTCGATGCCGTTACCGTGTTATTGCCCTGCACAAATACCGGGCCTTTTGCGAAAGACAGGTTATCCGTCGCCGTATTCTTAGTGCCCAGGAGCATTCCAGTTTTCTTATTCAATATCACCGAAACATCTCCGCCTTTTAATGTGTAGGCGGTGTCTGTTTCAGATAGTGAAGTGGTGCTATCATTCAACACCAGCATCTTATCCAGCAAGGCTTCATTGGCTTTTATTTTCCAGGTCCATTTGTAAATTTCTTTCTTAAATGGATCGGTGGCCACCAGCACAAGGGCATCATATTTTTTATAATCTGCAGGCAGACCGAGTTGAATGGATCCTTTGCCCGCAACGGGTATCGAAGGAACTACTGCATTCCCTTTCTGTTCTACTGTGAAACCTGTTAATGCATCTTTTGCCTTACGATAGTTCACCAGGGCCCATTGAAAGCTGCATTGGTTGAGGTTGGTAAAATGATACCGGTTCTCAACACCAATGCTTCCGTTAAACCCGGCGCTCAATTCGGTCATGCGAATTTTAACTGGCGAAAAAATTTCACGCAGCGCATAAAAGCTGCCTTCCTTTTCGCGGTGCGGCCCGAGGATGCCGTCGTTTGCATTTAGGCCATTGGCATCTACAACGTTGTTCATGTCTGTACGTACGATTGCTTCGTCCAACATGGCCCAGATAAAACCGCCTCCGGAGCGTTTGGCATTCCAATGGAGTTCCCAAAAATCGGCCATGCCCGAACCGGCGCCGCCATCATCCTGCGAATGGAGAAATTCCGTGGGCATATAGATCAATGAGTCTTCCAGAATTTTTTTTGTGCTATAATAATCTTCGTAATGATTGCAATCAATTCCGCCGAAAGCATTGCCTGGCCTATGATGTGGGTGAATGACCGTACGCTGCTGGATATCCCATTTTAAAAAATCATCATCCAGTTCTTTGTTGGTACCGCCTTCGTTCCCATTATCCCAAAATATAATGGATGGATGGTTCACATCCTTCATGATGGTTTCCTTTACAATCTTCTCTCCCACTTTTGTATTATAAGCTTTTTGCCAACCGGCAATTTCATCCAGCACGTAAATACCCAGGGAATCGCAGTAATCGAGAAACTGATGGTCGGGCGGGTAGTGTGAACAGCGAACGGCATTCATGTTCATTTCCTTCAGCAGCTTTACATCGTTCAACTGGATCTCGTCGTTTAGTGTGCGGGCGGTTTCCGGCCAAAAGCAATGCCGGTTGGTGCCTTTCATTTTCACCTGTACGCCGTTCACATAAATACCATCGTCATGGCGCACTTCCACGGTTCTAAAGCCAAATTTTTGGGTAGTTTGATAGATAATTTTGCCCGCCAGTCTCACAGACACGAATGCCTTGTACAGGTTCGGCGTTTCTGAAGTCCATTGAAGGGGTTGGTTGACACTTGTTCCAATTTTTACCAGCGAATCGTTTGCTATAACCATTCCTTTTGCCGACCCAACCAGCTTATTTTTTGCATCCAATATTTCGGCAACGATCTCCGCTCCTGGCTTTACATTTTTTACGGATACGTTCATATTGAACTTGCCGTCTGCCTTAGCGTCAATGGCCAGTTGGGTGATATGTTGCTTTGGATAAGCTTCCAGGTAAACCGGCCGGAAGATGCCACCGAATACCCAGTAGTCTGCCAGCCGTTCAGCGTTATTTACTGAAGCATCGGCACTCATTTTACTTACAGCAACTTCGAGAACATTCGGTTTTATAAATTCCAGCTTATCGCTGATATCGTACTTGAAACGGTAGAATGCGCCCTGGTGTAAATCGCCTGCTGACTTACCGTTGAGCTTCACCTCCGTATCCGTCATAGAACCTTCAAATACAATATATACGTCCTTGTCTTTCCAGGCAGCTGGCACTTTGAAGCTGAGTTTATACAAGCCTTTCTCATCCGCAAAGCGGAAGTTTTTTCCATAGGTCTTGTAGTCGCGGCCATAGTTGTACGAACCAAAGCCCTGCTGCTCCCAGCAGGATGGCACTTGTATCGTGGTCCAGGAGCCACTGTTGCGGCCACCTGTACAATAGAAATCCCAGGTAGCGGTATTTTTATTGTCGGTGCCAGAGAGATACCTTACTTCCTTATCCTGGGCAAACGCATTACCTGCCGCGAATAATCCTGTAATCAAAATAAGTGTCCTGGCCAATTGGGTATGTTTCATTCGCAATTATTTATTGGGCTTTAAATGAATGAAAACCGGTTCATCACGGTCGCAGGTAAGTTCGCCATTGTTGTACTTTAATTCTGTTAGTTGTATCACACTGCGGCGCATCGCAGCCGGATCTTTGGAAGGTGGATTTATTTTGTTTCTGCCCGGATGGGTAAAATAATAAACAAAAGCCCGGTCGCCATTTATGATCACATCGCAGTGGCCGCCGATAGCCTGGTCGTCCAATCCCTTGCCGGGATTTTCTAATATTCGCCGCGGTTGTTTAGTCCAATTCAACAGGTCATCTGAATAATATATCTCCATGCCTTTCCAGGCATCAATAATCATCCAGTATTTTTCTTTCCATCGAAAAACCTTTGGTCCTTCACCTCTTGCTGCAACTGCCTTTCCCTTGTCTGTCCAGTGGTAAAGGTCTTTGCTATCGGCATAATAAATGCTCTTACCATCCTTTTCATTATTGTACCATATCCTCCAGCTGGTATCGCTGATCTGGTACACGCAGGCATCAATCACCTTCTGGTTTACCAATGGCAAAACAGATTCATATTTCCAATGCAACAGGTCTTTGCTGGTAAGGTGAACGATCTCCCTGGGATGGTTCCAGTCTTTAAAAACACCTGGCACATAGGTAAGGTACATATGGTACAAGCCTTTGTGGGCAACGATCTCCGGCGCCCAGAAAGTATAGCCACTATCGCGACGGTAACCAATATCGGCTGTGTCTTTGTATTTCCAGATTTTGCCATCTTTAGATGCTGCAATTCCAATCCTGGTACCATGCACCCAGGCAACACCGCTGGTATCTTCCATATTGGCGCGGCGGTTGGTGTACAGCATCCACCACATCTTTTTCTTCTTATTCCATATGATCACCGGGTCGGCCGCCCCGTCGAACACCGGATCGCTGTAAACTGGTTTAGGTGCAGGTTGGTCTTTCGTTTTCTGGGCCATAGCGCTTGTAAAAAAACAAGAGAGCGACAGCAACAGGCTAATAAATAACAGTCTTTTATTCATTCAATAATTTGATACAAACCAGGCACTATTTGATTGCGGTAATTGTTACCGGTCCTGCCAACCCTGACGGCCGCGGATTCCATTTAGATGCGTCGAACAGACCATCAGCACCACGGTTTTGCCCCAGCCGCGCAGGCATATTGGTGTTGTTGAATTTGCGCCACACAATCTTTTTCTTATCCATATCGATGATTCGGTTTGCCATGCTGTTGCTAACTCTTATTTCTAATTGGTTGCTTGCTTTCAGGTCTTTATCATTAATAACAACCGAATAAACCGGCCCGATAAGCGTAGCTATTTTTTTACCATTTAAAATAACCTGTGCGCTCTCATACACTTTCCCCAGGTCCAAGACATATTGTGCTGATTTTTCAGATGGCTTTTGAAAATGGGTGCTATACGATGCGGTACCGGAGAAATATTGATAGGCATCATCCTTCATATCTGTCCAGGGCTGCAGTTCAGTTTGTTTGAGCGCCGGTGGCAGAACGGCGCCTCCTTCGGTAAACTTCAAATCCCAGTCGCCAGCGATATCCATGGCTGTTCCGGACGAATTAAGGTAGGGGAACATGGTACCTTTCGCCGGCATTGCAGCCGTTTGAACGATCATGCTCTGGTCTGGCTCCAGTTGCATAAATACCTCTGCAAGACCACTGGCATCTTTACGCACCCTTGCCACGCCGGCCTTGCCATACATTGGATCGTAGAGGCTGGCCCCACTGCCTTTAACCGCTAGCGGAATCCAGCCTTCCATTTTTTTATCACTGCGATTAGCGATAAAATATAAGGTACCAGCAGCCAATTTTCTCCGGGCAAATTGCATGCCCTGAGTTACCATCTCTTCTTTCCTCACTTTTGCCACTGCAAGCAATATATTCAGGTTGCTGCCTATCAGTATGCGACCCTTTCCTACTGGGGCAATTCGTACTCCTTCTTTTCCAACCACCCCAAACTGCACCTGGTCCAACAGACTTTTAAGCATAGCCCGATTCTCCTCCAGGTGACCAAAGCCGGGCACATGGGATGGAAGGCTGTTGTGGGCAATTATAGTGGCACCGTTTTTAGCAAGGTTGATCAGCTTTTCAAAAGTGGCCGGCATCATGAATTTGCTATCGGGCAGCACAAGGGTTTGGTAAGAAACACCGCCCGTAAGGATGCCGCCATTGGCTGATTGCAGCTTTTGTATTTGCCGGTCGCTGATATAATCAAATGCATAGCCTTCTTCCTGCATGGTTTGTGCGGCTTTTTCAAAATCAGTACCGCTAAACTCGGGCTTCATGCCGTCAAAATGTTGCAGCAGGTCTCTTTCCGGCAGGGAGTATTTATCCAGGATCGGGAAATAAAGCAGCACGTCATTATCCGCTTTTCCTTGTTGCAGGAAAGATTGGGTGCGGGCCACATAGGTATTTAACGCACCAAAATTATTCCAGAATGGATTGGCCTCAGTAAACTCCACGGCGGCATAAAACAACCTTCCTGGCCATGGTTCAGATGGCGGGGAATACACCGTGCCATGATAAAAAATATGGTTCACGCCACCTACAAAATAAACATCCAGCGCTTTCTTTACATCGCTGAGCGTTGATACAAAATGCTCGCCAAGCCAGGTGGCCGATTCTGAGGATGTGAGCTGTTTGCCTGCCACATGCGAAGTAGAAGAAGCGAATTTGATCCGCAATATTTCCGTGCCTTCCGTTTCAGGAATATCAACCACATTGTACAGGTCCAGCGTATTAGCCGGCGAACCATGCGACTGGTTGCGCACGATCTTGCCTTTGCTCTTCGCCCACTTGCTCCATTCTGTGGTAAATTTTTCTAATATCAGTTCGTCGATCGTCATGCGGTAATCGCAGAGCACCCGGCTGCTTTTATCGTCGCGGCTTTTCTCCAGTAAAGCCGGCAACATGGTTTTCAGGTCGTACCCGCGACGGGCTTTAAATTCTTCAAACAGCTTTGGCGTATAATTACTCTGTCCGCGTGCATCATCCACTTCGTAAGAATCGTTGAAGAATCCCCTGAGCGCACTCAGGTCTTTGCCCTTAAACGCTTCATCAAACCGGTTCAGGTAGTGTTGTAAGGAGCTTGCAGAAAAATGATCGATCACATTGCCTTCGCCACCCGGCGCAGCACGCTCTACCTGTTTACCATGATAGCCCATAAAAACCCCGTACAATTTCCAGTTGCCCGCGGGTGCGGTCCAGTTGAGTTTGCCGGCGGCATCCACTTTACCCGTGAGGTCAATGCCCGGGCCATCTTCGGGATAAGCCATCAATACCTGCAGCGGTATAGGCTTGGCAAAACGCACCTGGTCCAGCGATAAAGCCTGGAGGTCCGGATTGGCCGACACCGGATCTTTTACATCTTCAATCTTCAGTGTTTTATAATTCGCTGTGCGGATGATTGGCTCCTGGATGAATTCGACTTTTTCAGCAAGTGATGCACCGCCGGCGACGTTGTAAGTCTTGTAGGCCATGTACTTACTGGCGTCTGCATCACCGATCCAGGGACCGCCGAAGGGCCAGCCGGTAGCATTAGCGAGATCGATACCCAGGCCCAGCCGTTTAGCCTCGCTCAACGTATGCCCGAAAACATCCATCCATTGCGGCGTAAGGAATTTGATATATTGGCTCTCTTCCCCCTGCACGCCATAGATCGGCGTTACTTCAAGGCCACCAAGTCCCACTTTCTGGTAATCTTGCATTACCGTGGTCAGGTCTTTCTTATTCACTTCGCTACCCAGCCACCACCAGCGGGTCCAGGGTTTTGTTTGTTGGGTAATAGCTGGCCATTTTACCTGTGAGAAGGAAGTAGCGGCTACCAGGCTCAGCGCCGTTGCTGTAATGATGTTCTTCGTTTGTAGTAGCATTATCCGGGGTTGTTATCTTTTGTTATCATTTATTTTAATACCAGCTGTAGTTTTTCATAGCAGTTTCGTTGCGTCGCACTTGTCCCGGCGATATGCCGGGAATCCTTTCATCGTTCGGTTAGTATGGCAGCAGGGCTTCTGCCGGGACTTTCTCCATTCGTGGTTTGTTCTTAATCCGTTGCCCAGGCCTCATCCTCTTATCCCTCTCCTCCCGGAGGAGGGACGGTACTTTTGTACTAGACCAAACAGCAGCGCATCCAAATCAGCAGCGGCACATTTCCGGGCTTAGTGCATTCAGGGATCTTTATTATCCATTGTTCATTATTCCATTATCAAGGGCCTCACCCTCTTATCCCTCTCCTCCCGGAGAAGGGACGGTGCTGTGGTACTGATCCAAACAGTAGCGCATCCAAATCAGCAGCGGCACATTTCCGGGCATTCGCCATTCATCGGGCTTCATTATCCATTGCTCAATTATCCGGGGGCCTCACCCTCTTTCCCGCTCCTCCCGGAGGAGGGACGGTGCTTTGGTACTGATCCAAACGGCAGCGCTTCCAAGTCAGCAGTAGTACTTATCCGGGCTTCGTCGCTTTTTCATCCAACATTATCAATTGCTCAATTATCCCTTACTCTTCATTTCCACATTCTCACATTTCCACATTATTCCTGGCGCTTCACTTCCACTGCATACACCTCCTCTATGCCTTCAAAATTGGCCCTGAAAACGATCCATTTGCCGTCGGGGGTAAAATGGACATTGGGTTCGAGTTTGTAGTCGTGGTTTTTCATATTGACCAGCTTTTCGCTTTTCAGGTTTTGGCCATCGGGAGTAAACAGGTAGATCCACTGGGCATTTTTTGCTTTGGCTACCTGACCCGGATCTGCGCCATCGCCGCAAAACAATTCACCATTGTGCCAGGTGTTGAAATGGATGCTCCACTCATCCCGCTGCATCTCCCATTTTTGTTCTTTGCCGGTGGCGATTTCGGTGCCCCCGATAAAGAAAGTTTGGCCCTTTGGCATTTGCAGATCGTACCAGATCGTTTTGCCATCCGTGCCCAACCATTCGTGCCCGGCAATTTCATTCTCCATGGTTCTTTTGTGCATCAGTTTCACTTCCTTGCTGATGACGTTGATGGTCCATATTCGGTCGAGCTTATGCCAGGGTCCTTCGTGGCAAAACATCAGCAGCAGCGGATCTATGGGCGAAAACTGCACATGTCCCAGCCAGGTATTTTCGGTATGTATTTTCTTGAGCTCGCCTGTTTTAATATTAACGGTAAACAAATCGTTGGGCAGGTGGGCATCAAAAATCAATTGAAAAAATTCACTTTTCAAAGGGTGTTGCCTGGTGATTTCCTTCTGTTCATCGCTGGCTTTAGAGCCTGCCAGCAAAGTACCATCGGCATTTACTGTAGCAATACTTCCTTTGTAATCCTCCGGAAAAACAAAAATCAGCCGTTGTTTTTTGGTAACTACGTTTACGGCAAACACACTGTCTTTTACCTGGAAAAACACTTCCTTTAATTTAGTGCTCACTACTTCGCCACTCATGGGTGTGGGGCTGTTCGTCAGTCTTTCAGCCTGGAATGTTTTCAGGTTGAGGAGGTATAGTTGTTTGTCGTATACATTGTCGTTGGTAGCGGGCCTTCTGAGCCTTTCGCTTTCTTCGCCGCCCTTTTGTTTGCTGCTGTTGTAAAACACCATTTTCCCATCCACAAAGGGGTCGTTGTGAAAATAGAAGCTCATGCTGCTACCTTCGATCCTGCTTAGTCTGATGACTTTATGATGCGTGTCTTTGTCGATCCACTCGTTTGGCATCGGCTTCTGGCTGCCGGTTTCCATTTCCGGCTGAGCGCCTATTTTCATCGGCATCAGTCCGAGGCAAATAAACCAAATTAAAAAAACTGGTTTCAATATACCAGTCAGACATCGGTTAGCTAATCGTTTCATGTTACTTATTTTTTTCAGGTGATGGAAAAGGTATTTTCCGGGCTTCGTCAATATTGATGTATTGAAGCAAACCCTTCATCGAAATGACCTTATAGTGTTGTTGAACAAGTATCGCCAGATACTCCTCAAAAAGTGTGGGTGAAGTTGTTACCCAGTCATGTGCGGTATCGGGTATGCCATGAAAGGTAAGGATAACAATGTTGCCGTCCTTTGCCTGTTTCAGAGCACCGGTGATCAGATCCTTGTTGGTATCCAATACTGTAAATCCTGGTATAAAGTAAGGGTTGTCTTTTTGTGGATTATACACCCGGTCGCCACCTGTGCGTGCCAGCAAAATGCCTTGCTGCTGCAGGGTTTCTACCGCAGGCGCGTAGGTATCGTAACCGGGATAGGCAAAACTTACCGGCTTTTCAATTCTGAGGGAGTCGCATTTCTGATCAATATATTCCAGCTCGCTGATAAGGCCTTGCTTATTGATTTTATTTACGTGCTTATGATGCCAGGTATGGTTCCCAATTTCAAAACCCCATTTTGACAACTCCTGCATCTGGGCCCAGGTCATGTATTTAGAAGTATCTGCAAAATCAGGCTGGAATTCGCAGACAAAAAAGGTAGCATCGAAACCATATTTTTTGAGCAGTGGAGCTACGTAACTGTAATGGCTTTTTACGGCGTCGTCGAATGTGAGGACTACAAGTTTGTCGGGTATGGGCTTGTGTAACACCTGCGCACTTATACACACTTGTGTAAAGAAGGAGCATATTAACAACAATAAAAGCCGGGCAGGCATTTTCATACAGCACCATTAGACGTTAATAAAAACACAGCGAATTTACTCCTAAGATAGTCCCCGACCGTCCCGTTCTATCCTGCGAAAAGGGGGCAGTAATGTGGCATTCGGGCATGGGGGCGTGGGGGACGTTTAGGACAGTGGGGACATTGGGCAGGCAATAGGTCATTGACTATTGACTTAGTGACCTTGTGACCCCCTTATTAGTGAAAAATTTTTAAGAAGTATCAGTTCAGACAATTTTAAAGATAAAGGGTGATGCGGTCATGTACTTACCGCCCTGGGATGTGGTAAAGAGGTAGGCTGGTTTTCCGTTGAGAAACAGGATTTGCGGTCGCTCGAAGCGGCCATACTTTTTGAGATGTGGCGGGGCAGTTGGCTGGGTGATGTACTTCTCCGCAGCGTAGTAGGCAATTTCCGGGAGACTCCAATTGATGCCATTGCGTGATTCCATCAATAGGCCGTCTTCATGATTGTAAAAACCCATGTCCCGGGCAATCATTTTTGTTTTCTTCTTTTCCATCCAAACGAATGCGTCTTCAAACTGGCAGTTGTGGCCGCGGGAAGAAAAATCGATGACCGGGTTGCCTTCATACTTGATATAAGGTCCTTCCAGTTGATCGGCAATTGCCAACCCATATTTTCGGTTGCCTTTGATCAGCGGGTCCGTTGAAGTCTCATAATCGTTCGTATTCCAGGATTTGTAGTACAGCCAATACCTGCCATCTGCATGTTTGATAAATGCCGGGTTGGTAGTACAATGATCGTCCCATGCGCCTTCAGGACCTGCTTCCAGCAAGGGTTTATCGGGCCGCTTCCAGGGACCGTTCAGTGTAGGTGCAGTGGCCAGGCCGATGCGTTTGGTATTCGTTTTACCGTTGCTGTTCCCCATATAAAACAGGCAGTACAAGCCGTCTACTTTTTTGATCAATGGGTTATGGCAAGTGGTGGCATCAAAGAAGCCGGACCTGGGGGCAAAAATGAGTTCCACAAACTTAAATTCCGACTCCGCGGTATCAGCAATGGCATGGCAGATCTCGCTGCCGTTGATCCAACCGCCCATTTTCTTTTCCGCTTTCCAGCGGGAGAAAAACAAATGAATTTTTCCATCTTCTCCTTCGATGGGGCTATTGCACCAAACGTAATAGCCCTCCATTTCTAATGCCCTGCCAACGGGGGTAATATGCCTCGCGAAAGATGATTCATGATCTTTAGAAAAGAAAAATCCAGATGCCATGGATGGCATAGCAACAGCCGTTCCGGCCAATGAAATATTTTTAAGAAAGTCTTGCCTGGTCATTTTTTGCCGTTGTATTTGTAGTGAAAAAAATCAACATCCACATATCCATTCTCAGATTGGTTATTATAATTAAAAATGCCAATCCGATCTCCGCGATAGCCACCCCAGGTCATTTGATAAGGCTCACCAAAAGGCAAATAGGATTCGCCATCCAAACTATAGAAATATTGGCCCAAGCCTTCCAGCCCCCAGGTAGATTTTAACCAGATGGCTTTGCCAGTGACCGAAGCGCCTGGTGTTAGCTTGCCTTTGAGATTATACTCAAGGTACAGGCTTCCTTCCTTGCGGGCAATACAAAGCGCCGAATAATTGGGCGCCGCAAAATGACATAATCCAGTCTTCTGCCCATCAGCCATATTGTTCAAATCGAGTTTAATAATCACCTCATTGCGTAGCGTTCTGAAAGTTCGCTGCGTCAGGGTGTTACCTGCTTGTAAAATATTATCTGTTTCCAGCGGCTGAAAGGCGTAAAGCCTTAACCAACCTGGCTTTTCGCCCAGCGACCATTTATCTTTCCGTGGCTGGTAGTTCCACTCCCACTGGGGCAAGAGTTTGCTGGCGTTAAACTCGTCGTCTGTTTTTGGCGTGCTGCGTTTGACATTTTTCAATGGGGTTTTGCCGGTCCATTGCATCCGTCCGATGCCATCATTTCCTACTGCGCCGATGACGGGCCAGCCGTCTATCCATGTAACTGGAAGCAGGCTCATATTGCGGCCGCTCCAGTCTCCAGAGCCGTGATGGGTCAGGAAATACCAATCGCCATTTGGCGATTGCACCAGGCCGCCCTGGTTGGGTTCCTTAAACTGCTTCTCTGCATGGTTCAATTGTTTTGCTTCATCGTAAGGCCCATAGATATTTTTTGAACGTTCCATCATCACCACCCGGCCTTCCGATTTTACTTCACTAAATAAATGATAATACAGGCCTTTGATTTTATACAGTTTGTTGGCTTCGCTACCCTTTGATTGGTGGATCACTTTATCCGATTCTTTCAACAGTTTTTTTCCGTCGGATGATAGTTTGAACAAATGAATTTTATAGCCATCGCTGAAGTTTGTGCCTACAAGCCATCCTTGTCCATTATCGTCCCAAAACGGGCAGCAATCATCCCAGCCTTTTTCATTTAGTACGGTATCCAACGGCGACCAGGGGCCGGCTGGATCGGTGGCGGTACTCATAAAATAGCCTTCATCCGGTGTGCCGAAATATACCCAGAATTTATGATCGTGGAAGCGGATAGCACCTGCCCAGATACCTTTGCCGTAGCGATTCATTTTATCCCAGTTCATTTCGGGTGATATCCGTGTAATATCATCCACCACATGACCAATAATATCCCAGTTAACCAGGTCCGTGGACTGTAGTATTACAAAACCGGGGGAGAACTGAAAAGTAGAAGAAACAGCGTAATAAATTTTACCTGCACGGATGCAGTCAAGGTCGCTATAATCTCCTGGCAGTATGGGATTGGCGTAAGTGCCGTTGCCCTGGTCGCCCCATTTTTGCCAGTTGCCCCAGGTGTGGGTGGTGTCAGTGGTTTGGGAGAAAAGCGATGTAGAAAAAATTAGAAAATTGATGGTGAGGCAAGCCCATATTCTATAGTGGATTGGTGCGAAAAAAGGCCTCACCCCAACCCCTCTCCTCGCGGAGAGGGGCAGCACCACTTTAGATTGAAAGTGAGACAGGAATTTTTGAACATATTTTTTTGATGCTGTCATTTATCTCTTTACTAATCACCAATCAACTAATCAACCAATCAACTAACCAACCAATCAATCGACTAACCAACCGATCAACCAACCCAACTACCAATCAATTTTCAAGAGTGATACTGCTTGTCTTGGTAATGATACATTTATATGCAGGCTTCCATCGGGCGTTTTCGCGGTCCAGGGTTTTGCCACGGTTGCTAACATACCAGCTTTTTCTAATGTGGCTATTTGTGCTGCAGTCGGATTTTGCGGCGAGCCCATTTTCTTCCACACTTCGTAAGAATTGCTGTGTTCATTGTCAATGCGGTATTCTGTGATGGTGACCGTTTTCGCAGAAAGGCCTTTGAGGTTCACATCAACTGGGGTGGCAGGAGATTGAAGTTCGTCATCATGGTAGTTCCAGACCATCACCGCTGCTGATCTTTTATCTTTCGAAGCCAGCCCGCCAATATCAGTGTACAGGCCTTTGGCACTGGAATCTACGATCGTTTTCAGGGAATACATCTGGGTGCCGGTTACAGCTACCCGCTGACCGGTCATCTTACCAAACATCCTGAACACATTGAGTACGGGCTTATCCACCCCATTCGTAGCCAGGTCGCGGGAACCGTAGAACCAGGGCTGGTTTTCAAATTCAAAGGCCCAGGAAACAGCCCCGATAAAATTGACATGGAAACTATCCGCCAGTAAATATTTCCTGGCAAAGGAAGCCGCTGTATAACTGGAATACATGGTGCCATTACGGTATGCGTTCTGTGGGTCGGTGGCCATGCCGCAGGCGGCGCAACCTTCGGGATCGCTCTCGCCGATCACGACAGGAATATTTTTCAATTGCGGGTAGGAAGCCACAAACTTAAACCCAACATTAATATCCGTTAGTTGCCGGCCCATATTCATCCGTACATGGCCGTCTACCAGCTTCGGTGAGCCCTTGGCATGAAAAAGGATCATGTCAACAGGCGAGCCAATTTTACCCGTTACATAATTGGTATCATTGAAACAATGTTTTACAAAGGCATTCAACCATTGCTGCGCACCGGATCCGGCGGTTCCGGCAATATTAATGCCCCCGATCTTCGCCGTAGGCAGCGCCCTTTTTACAGCATCAGCAGTGTAATCGTACAGTTTAAAAAAATCTGCTTGTGTGCCCTTCCAGTACCCATTGGGTTCGTTCCACAATTCCCAGTACCAGCTTTCCACTTCCTTTTTGCCGTAGCGGGCCACGCTGTGTTTTACCCATTGGTACACGAGTTCGGCCCATTTAATATAATCCTTTGGCGGGTAGGCCCAGCCCGTCATGATTTTCGAATAAGGGTCGCCGGGTTTCCAGTCGTGTTTGTAGGGTCCTGGGTTGGTAGATAAAGCCTCCGGCATAAAACCAATTTGTGCCAGCGGCTTCATGCCCCGCTGTACATAGGTATCAAAAATACTATCTATGATATGCCAGTTGTAGATGGGGTTGCCATTCGCGTCTTCGGTATAAGCATTGGTGCTACCCCATTTCAGCGCAGGCGTGCCATCACCAGTTACCAGCAGGCTATGTGTGCGAACATACACGGGCACCGGGCTCAGTGCGGAGATCTCGGTTAATAATTTTTTACCATCTTTCATATAAGTATAGTTCGGCTCATCATAGCCAAACCAGGCCCATACCGGTTTCATGGGCGCTATTTCCTTGTTAAGGTCCACATTGATAGTTGCTTTTGCCAGCTCCTCTGCCTGGGCATGGATACCGCTGGTTACCCCTAAGAAAAAGGCGGCGACCAGGGCAACGCTTTTTATCGACTGAAAGTTTATCATGAATCGCTGATTATTTTTAGCAGGGTAAAAAATTGAAAGTATTGTGTTTTGTGCCGGTGGCATTTATTTGGTCAAATGGGCTACATATCCTCCATAACCGTTGAGTGTTACCAATAGTTTGGAAGAAGCTGACAGCTTTGAGTGATGTAGTGTAGCGCTGGCTTGCTTACCGGCATCATCTTCAACCGAACTCAGCATCCAATTTCCGCCTTTCAAAAAAGACAGATTAACCTCGATAGTAATAGGATCTTTGGTGCCGTTCATCCCAGCTATAAACCAGGTTGCTCCTTTGCGGCGGGCGTACAGCGCCAGTTCACCAATTTTGCTTTGGGGCAATACAATTGTTTCGTCCCATACCGGGGGTATGCTTTGGATCATTTCTTTGCAGGGATTGTCTAACATGTTTTTAGGGTCGGCACCGAGGCATAAAAAAGGAGATGTAAAAACAACCATGCTGGCTACATGGTGTGCCCAGCTTACTTCGCCCATTCGACCACCAAAATTCACCGGTGTGTAATCTGCATGACCAGCTAAATAACGGGTAAACGGAAGAATCGTATTGCTGGAAGCCCATGGTGGCCTGTTTTCCATTCCCCGTATAGCTTCCCGGCTCATTTCGTTGGGCCAGGTTCTTGCCTCACCAGTCGGCTTATTCGCCCCATGAAAATCCATCATCAAATGGTACCCGGCAGCATCATGTAAGGCTGCCTGGTAAAAACGAATTATCTCCTGGGATTCGCTATCAAAAAAATCTACTTTAAGCCCGGCTATTCCTAAATCATAACACTTTTTAAAAAATACTTTCCGTTGTGCTTCTTCTTTAATACCCGGTATGCCTTTGCGATCGGGGTATGCTTTCCATACCCAAATCTTTACGCCTTTAGCGGTGGAATAATCTACGAGTTCCTTCATCATATCCCAATTGTTTTTACCGTTGGCACTGTCTTTCCAGTTACCCCAGCCTTCGTCTACCAGGTTATATTCAAATCCAAGATCAGCAGCAGCATCTGTAAATTTTTTCATGTTGTCCAAAGTAATGTCCCTGTGGTCGGCCAGCCAGCTCCAAACACTGCGGCCTGGCTTTACCCAATCCGTAGCGTACCCATCAGGAAATAATTTTTTGTCATAGGCAGGCGACACATTGGCGATGATATCACAATTCACCAGCGTGTTCAGGTCCTTTCCAATTTCAACAATTCTCCAGGGTGTTTCAATGACTCCTTCCCGGGTTGTTGGCCCTGCAAGATTGGCCTGTAGAATTCCCGTTTCATTTACTACGAGCGACATGCCGGCGAAATCAGTAAGCCCGCCTTCGGCAATTGCTGCAAAGCCTGCATTACCGGGCAATTCGATGGTAACCGGTGGGCCCATTAATTCGCCGGTCTTCACGGTATCGATCATTTTTTTACCATATTTTCCTTCGTAGTATTTTACATTGTTCTGCGACCAGATTGTACTACCAGGCGGTATGGCAAACTGTGACATATCTGCATCGATCTTCGCAGCGCCTTCATTATTGATGATATAACGAAAAGCCATGCCGTCGTTAAACACCCTCACTTCAACAGTAAAAGGATTCTGGCCCGATGCAATGTCGATTTTTGCACCGTTACAATGGTTCGAAGCCATACTATGCACGCCGCGGTAGGCGTATTGTTCGTTTACCTGGTACCGTTCCGTCTTTTTTACTATCAAGTCGTTGGCCAAGGGTTTGCCATTCATTCTAAAGCCCATTTTAGAAGGCTGGATGACATTTGTATTGTTATAGCTGACCGCATAGTTCAATGAACCATCTTTTGATTCCAGGCTTACTTTTATGGCACCATCGGGGCTTGAAATAAGTATGGGTTTTGTTTGCGCATGAGTGGAGGTGTTAACGCCGATTGTGAACACGCAGCATATCATGAAGAGATAGCGGAAATACCTGCTGTTTTTTGATGTCAGAAGATTCAAGAAAAAAATAATTTATTAGATTATTACAAAATAATGTTAGTCGCACCTTCCGCAAAACCTATAAGGTCTTATCAGAGATTCTGGATAACCGACGTCCCAAAAAGACCTTATAGGTTAGGGCCCTAACCACGCTAAAAATTATCGGTTCGGAATGGCGATGCCGGCAAATTTTCCTTGTTGTACAAACTCGTAGGCGGGTTGTTACTAAAGCCATACCGCACGGCCACCGGCTTGCTTACTTCCGGGCTTGACACCACTACGGATTCTCCATCAATGGTGGCGGTTGCCCATACAAATTTCTTGTCAGCACCCGCAATGGCAAAGCCTTTCAAGTCGTTGTCTTTGGCAATTAATCCGCCTCCTACATTGTTGAAATAAAGGCGGATGGTATTACCAACGGTTGCCATTTTGGTATAGATCGGGCCGGAGCAAACAATCTTTTCGCCATATGCCACCGCCCTTCCGGCCAGTGCCAGCCGGCGGCCAATTTCCTGCTTGTTTTTTGGGTGTACATTGGCCATGTCGGTTGGATCAGCATTGTCGATGGCAACCACCATAGCAGTTTTGGGGATCGACAGATTTTGCAATTGCGCCTCTCTTTTTATGGCTTCAGCACCGCCCTTCGCTGGTAACGAATCATAGGTTTTCCCAATATTAGCCAGCTGTACATATAGAAAAGGAAAGTCGCCCTGCCCCCATTGTTTCCGCCAGTCAGTGATCAATGTCTCCATAAGCTGGCGGTATATTTTCGCGGTAGGACTATTGCTTTCTCCCTGGTACCAGAGTGCACCACGCAGGGCATACGGCACCAACGGCTGCACCATGCCATTCCATAAAACAGCGGGGTTGTGCTGGTCGCGTACCGGGTCTGGATTTTTAGGTCCTTTCGGTGCATCCTTGCCGGCGGCTTTCGCTTCTGCGGCTGCCAGTTGCCATTTATCGTTGGCCAGATGGTACTTGTTGATTGCTGCGGTATCGCTATCATACTTAGCCAGTTTATCTTTAAAATTTTGTTGCAGCATTTTGAACGTCGTGTCGCCCGCAAGGGCTTCATCCCGGATCCAGGCTTCGGCGGTGCTGGCGCCAAAAGCAGTGGTGATCAGGCCGATGGGTACATTCATTTTCTTTTGCAGATCCCTCGCGAAAAAGTAAGCTATTGCACTCAGGTGGCCAATGGTTTTAGGCGACACGATTTCCCATTTTCCGGCCACTTCCTTTTGCGGATGCAGGGCTGGGGAGAAGTCGGTATCAAAAACGCGAATCAAGGGGTAATTGGCAGCGGCTACCTCTTCGGCTTCGTTAACAACCCCGCACCAGTAGCGGTCTTCACGGGCCACAGTAAAGTCCATATTGCTCTGGCCGGAGCATATCCACACTTCGCCAACATAGACATCCGAAATAGTGATCTTATTGCTGCCGCTTACTGCCATTATAAAAGGGCCGCCAGCTTTTAAGACTCCGAGTTTCAGCATCCATTCGCCAGTAGCGTTGGCGGTTGTTGTTTTTACCTGGGTTCCCAATTTTACGGTAACCTTTTCGCCAGGTGTGGCAGTGCCCCACACGGGTACGGGCATGCCGCATTGGAGCACCATTCCGTTGCTGAAGAGGCTGGCTAGTTTTATTTCGGCCTGGGCGGATGCGCAAGCAAAAAGAAGGAAGATGGAGAGGAGTTGTTTCATTGCATGTAGATTACCTCACCCCCGACCCCTCTCCGCAAGCGGAGAGGGGTGCCTCGCGGCGGGATGCATTATTAATTCCGAAGCTGGGGTTTTTGAGTTTTTTTGTTGTGTCTTGGGTCTTCTGACTTTTTTCTTTTGTCTTTTGTCTTTTGTCTTGTGTCTTTTTTCTTTTGTCTTTTGTCTTTTGTCTTGTGACTTGTGTCTTCTGTCTTCTGTCTTTTGTCTTTTGTCTTTTGTCTTCTGTCTTTTGTCTTCTGTTTTCTGTCTTTTGTCTTTTGTCTTTTGTCTTTTGTCTTTTGTCTTCTGTCTTCTGTCTTGTGTCTTTTTTTTGCGTTAGGGATTGGAGTGGAAATCTTTTTTTGGCCTTTCTGCATCAGTGCATTCAGGGAGTTTCGGGCCAAAAAAAATTGGAGCGAAAAGCCCGACCCCGGCCAGTTGGCACTGTGATGTTGAGCGGGGTTCGGCCGGGGTAACGCCCTCCATTTTTTAATCCTGGTACCTGCGTTTCAGCCAATCTTCGGGTACGGGGATGATGCAGATATTCATCGATCTGTTATCGGTTGAAAGCATGGCCGACTGGATCTCGATTTTCGTACCATCCGGGCTCATGGTTGGGTGCGGGTGATCGGAGGCCGTGACTTTATGGCCGCCAGAAAGGAGTTTCATTTCACGGGTATGCCGGTCTATCAAATATATATTTCTTGTAAAGTCATCGCCCACTGCCCAGCGGCCATCCGGTGAGCCGCCTACATGCCACAAGCCGCTGCCAGAAGGGGTTTGCCCAGCTATCACCATTTCGCGGGTTCTTAGATTTACAATGCCTAAACCTGTTGGCTTTTCGCGGGTACCTGAAGGACCCCAGGCAGCTTCCTGGCCGGGATTGGCGCCACTTACAGCAGTTCCGGCAGCAACCGACTTATCCGTACCGGGAACTTTGCGGTGACCCATAATCGCAATGGCCACTTCATCTTTAGAGATCACGGCCTCATGTGTTACCCACTCGTATTCCGACTCGGGGTACATCGGCCTTAGACCGCTGCCATCCGACATGACAGTCCAGGTGCGCTGTGGTGATTTACCCCCGGTTTCCCAACAAAAAATAATCTCGCCCGGCACCCAGGGATTGGTTTGTATATGGCCGATTTGAAACGGCACCGACACCACATATTTTATAGCACCAGTCATCACATTCATTGCCGCGATGCCGGACGGGCCGGCGCCCATATTGCGTGGTCCGTAGTTAGCTTCCAGCTTCGTGCCTGCGGCGAGATGCTTCGTGGCTTCCTGTAAGCCCACCCGGAAATAAGCCCATTCCTCATCGCCATCCAGCGCCATATCGCCACCGGCACCCAGTTCTTTGGGTGTTGTACCACATACCCGCTGGTAAGCATCTGCTTTTTTTAAGGTGCCTGCTTTGCTATCGGCAAATAGTTTTGCGAGGTCCACTTCTACAATTTGCACGGGGCGTTGTACCCGCCGGCGGGCCGTGTCGCCGGGGGTAGTGGGAATGGTATCCGCCTTCTCGTTTCGCATAAAATAGAGTTTCATCGATTTGCGACCCACATTGAGCATGCCGGTATAGCCACCCTCGCTTACCTGTACGATATCGCCGGTTTTTTCGTTAACTGCCATGGCTTCATTGCGAACGCGGTTGCTTCTGAAGATCAGCCATTGCCCGTCACTGGTCCATTGGTTATGGGTTTGGTAAATTTTTGAGTCGCCCGTTTGCGTGCTGGTCAGAAATGTAAGCATGGTTCCAGTCACCGGATCCTTTACCAGCTTGCGTTCCGACGGAAAGCGTTTGCCTATTTGGGCATGGCCGTTATTCAAACAAAAAGCCGCAGCAGTAAATACGATTAGCAGGTATTTTTTCATGTTAGTATATTGTAGTATTTGTTTTGATGGCATTGAAACTGAATCTGCCTGGCTAATGCCCAAATTGACTAGCGTTCTTTATGTGTTGCTATCGAAAATAGTTTCTTTGAATCATCCATTGTTGGCCAGCCATCCTCATCCATATACAGCGGCTTAATGTTGAGCAGTGAAGCGCCGTTCTGGCTGCGGGTGTAAGCGTGGTACACGATAAAAGTGGTATCATGCTCTGTAAAAAAACCGTTATGTCCGCGACCCGGCTCGCTGCTATCACCTGCCAGCAGCAGGCTGTACTTATTATCCACCCAACTTTCGCCAGCTTTGTTGAGGTATGGCCCTTTTACACTTTCCGAGCGGCCCATTACAATTTGATACGTGCTGTTAATGCCCGCGCAGCATTTTCCGCGGGAAGCAAAAAAATAATAATATTTCGGGCCTTTGATAATAAATTCCCCTTCCCCTAAACTGGTGGTAATGGTAGTTATTTGTGGTGGATCGGTTTTCAGTTTACCGGTTTCATCATCCAATTCTACAAGCCGCAGCCCGGCTTTATAGGATCCATAGCTGAGGTAAATTTTTCCATCGGTATCTACGAAAACGTTGGGATCAATACAGTTAACGCCTTTGCCGCCATTTTTATAATCGATCACCAAGCCTTCATCCACCCATTTGTAACCAGGGTCGTTGGGATCCAGGGTGGTGTTGGTGGCATAGCCAATGCTGGAATTAAAATTCATCCAGGCAGATACTGAATAATAGAGATGGTATTTGCCATTGCGATAGGAAATATCCGGCGCCCATAAATGCCCTGCCTGTTCGGGGATATCGATTTTATGCCAGGGCGGCAAATGCAGTGAATCGAATACGCGGCCGGCGTTTTTCCAGGTAATCCGGTCGGTGGAAGTTTTGATAGAAATGCCACGACCGGTATAAAAAACATAGTAAGTGCTGCCTTGCTTAATCATCACCGGATCGTGCACATTCAGGTTGCCCTTCAGACCATTGTTTTCTATTGACCGATTGTTATACTGCGGCTGTGCAAAACCGATTGCTGCGAAAAGCAACGCATAGCAAATAGCTGAAAGTCGTAGGTATTTCATGGCGTGCAATCATTTAACAGTAACCGCTTTTCAGGCTGGTTAGCGATCCTAAAATTATGCGATCATGCAGGCTGCCGCGTCCTGTTGCATCCTGTTATTCAGGTTAATTAAGGTTGCTAAAAAACACGACAGCCATCAACCTGGCAGCAATTGCCTTTTCCTATGCCAAATTATCGTGTCCTTACTGGTGTTTGAGTTTAGTTCGCTTATAAAAATCATCAAAACACCAGTTTCTGCCTTAACATCTGTCGGTGAAAACCCGAAAACAGTGTCGGCAGCTTTTCACTACACGGTGAAAATCTAAGTCTAGCGTCGGCAGCTTTTCACCACCCGGTGAAAACCTAAATCCAGCGTCGGCAGCGTTTCACTACACAGTGAAAACCCGAATTTAACGTCGGCAGCTTTTCACCGATCGGTGAAAACACCAATCCAGTGTCGGCATATTTTCACGGCGTGGTGAAAAGGCCATGTAGGTAGCATGAGCGCTTCACCACTTTATGAAAGCTCAAAAGAGTTTGTGGGGATGTCTTTACTTTCGTTACAGGCAATGGCATCTAAGATTGGATGTTACCTGAACCATTTTATAGCTCCCTGACCCAGATATTACGATAGCTTACTTTGTGGGAATGGTCCTGTAATATCAGTGGTTCTTTACTGCTATGTTTTTCATACTTCGCAACCCCTATATAAGTGGTGGCGCCCCATATCTCCACATTGTTTTGTACTAACACCCCGTTTTGCAACACGGTAATGCGGGCGGCGGACTTCAACATGCCATTATCATAGAACACCGGCGCGGTAAAAATCACATCGTAGGTCTGCCATTCACCCGGCTTGCGGCATACATTTACCAGTGGCATACGTTGTTTGTAGATACTGCCGGCCTGCCCGTTGCTGTAGGTTACATTATTAAAATTATCAAGTACCTGCAATTCATAGCGGCCCATAAAAAAGATACCGCTGTTGCCGCGGTCCTGGCCGGTGCCTTTAACCCCTAATGGTGTCCGCCACTCAATATGTAGCTGGCAATCACCAAAGGCTTGTTTGGTCTGGATATCACCCTTTGAAGGCATTACTGTAAGACTACTGTCATCAGCCAGCCAACCAAATGGCTTACCGTTAATGCCGGACCAATTGCTGCTGTCTTTCTTAGTACTGTACAAAACAATGGCATCCGAAGACGCACCACCATAGGATTTCCCCGCCTCAATAACTTTTGGCACCGGGTTCCAGATCTCAGTGATGGTTGGGTCGCCTTTATCTTGCGCTGCGGCGCAGCTAGCAGTAAAAAGGAAGACCACGGAGGCAAAAGCAATTTTCATAGACATCGTTTATTTATGATGGAGCAGGTTAAATGAATGTCGCAATGTAGGAATGATTTGAATGCGACCCAACAAAGAAGCCCACCGTAATAATTACAGGCAGGCTTCCGGGAAATTAAAAAATGACTGGCATTAATAGCCAGGGCTCTGGGTGTACAAACCTGGCACTGCATCCAGCTGAGATTGCGGTACGGGATAGACAATAAAATTGGCTGTTACAGGGTTCACTTTATGAATCACCGCATCTTCTACTGCCGCCCACGCATTCATAGTCGTCACCAGGTTGCCGCTTCTTTGTAAGTCGAACCAGCGGCTGCCTTCACCTGCAAACTCTCTTCTCCGTTCATCCATTAACTGGGCTTTGGTAACGGCTGCTAAAGCAGTGAGGCCGGCACGGGTTCTTACCTGGTTTACTACTGCATCTACATCAGTTGCCTGCGAGCCTGCGGCACCATTCAAAACACACTCTGCTTTTAATAGTAAAATATCTGTATATCTAACCGCAATAAAATTGATGCCCCAGTCGAAACGGCTGGTAGGAATTTTTGTGGTGTCTAAATATTTCCGGTAAAAAGGTTTGGTATCCAGCGTGCCCAAATTGGTATAGGGTGTGGTGTGAAAAGTCGGCGACCGGCGCACATCCGTGGCAGCATAACTGTTGTATAAATTGAGTGATACCGACGGAATTCCCAACGCACCGTTTGCCGGTGTATTACCTGCAGGCAACGAGGTAAAATACCCATTGGGAACCATCTGCCACGGGAAGGTAGCCCCCAGCACCGGGCTCTGACCGGTTAGATACAACACGTCAAAAACGGCTTCCCGGTTTCCGGTACCGGAGTAGGAAGGGCTTTGATTGGTGTAGGAAAAAATGCCGGTAGCGCCTGCAAAAGCGGGATTGAAAACAAACAAGTTGCTGTTAATGATATCTGTCAGCAATACACTTGCCTGGGTCCACTCAGTTAAGCCCAAACCGGGGCCATCTGCGCCATAGGTCGGGCCTGATCTTGCCATATACACTTCGGCCAGTATGGCTTCTGCGGCATACCTGGTAGCCCGGCCAATATCGGTAGCACCGTAAGCAGGAAAAGCTCCTGAATAATTGGCGGGTAAATTAGCTACCGCAAACTGCAGGTCGGCAATAATAAGGGCATACACGTCAGCAACGGCACTGCGACCGATCTGGGTGGCTTCAACGGCGGTAACGGGGTGATCTATTACCGGCACTTTACCAAAATACCTTACCAGGTCGAAATAATAAAAGGCACGCAGAAATTTAGCTTCGGCGGTCAGTCTCGTTGCAAGTGCGGGAGAACCTGCATAGCCGCCGTTTTTGGCTATCTGGTCCAATACCGTGTTGGCCTTAAAGATACCGCTGAAATTGGCCGTCCAGGCTTCTTCTACGTACACATTCGGCGCAATGCCTTTTGAAAAATTATTGATCGGATCCGGGTCGCGCCCTACATCGTTGGTGGGGTAAATATTATCCGACCGCACTTCTGAGAGAAAGAGTAAACGATCGGGATAGCCTCTCAGCGAATTGTAAGCGGCATTGATACCCTGTATAAAATCGCTGGGCTGCTGGTAAAAAGTGGAGGTAGTGGCAGCTGAGATTGGCACCTGGTTCAAGTCCTTTTTGCACGACGACGCGAGGAGCACCAGTGATACACTCAAAATTAAATATGTCTGTTTCATTGTTTTGAATTAGGATCATTAAAAAGTGATGTTTAGGCCGAAAATCATGGACTTGGCAAGGCCAATGCCGCCATAGTCGCCTGCTTCAGGAAAAGCAGCATTAGAGCTTACCGTAGTATTGGCCGCTTCCGGATTCAGGCCGTTTATATATTTATCATGACCAAAGAAATTTTCCAGGGTGAAATACAAGCGGGCACCTTGCAGAAATCCTATTTTCAGGCGATCTTTTAAATTACAGCCGAGAGTAATATTTCTAACCCGGATATAGTCGGACGAATACAACCAGTCTGTAGCTGCAGTAATGGGATTGTTATACGTAGAATATGCCTTACCAAAACGACCGTCACCCTGGTCGGTGGGCGATTTCCAGCGGTTCACAAATGAGGCCGGGTGGTTATCAGACCTTCCCTGGCCGGGACGTGAAATAGCCCTGCCAAGCTGGGAGTAAATGGAACCACCCCATTGACCTTGTACCAATACGCTCAGATCAAAACCTTTATAGCGAACCGTATTGGTAACTCCATAGGTCCAGTCGGGATTGGGATGCCCTACGATTTGCTTATCGGCTTCGGTAATGATGCCGTCCCCGTTAAGATCTTCAAATTTAAAATCGCCTGGCTTCTCAGCATTGGTATAACGGGCCACACCTTTTGTAATATCATCATCGGTCAAAAAACCGATCACTTTTAATACATAAATGCTATTTAAGGGTGAACCAATCCGCAAAATCTGGTCGGATACTGTAAACCCATTGGGCACGATGATCTGTGTTTGACCAGGTGCCAAAGCTTCAACTTTATTGGTATTATGCGTAAGCGTAAGCGAAGTATTCCACTGTAGTTTGCCTACCAGGTTACGGGACGTAAGCTCCAGTTCCTGGCCAATGTTTCTTACCGATCCGATGTTATTGAGGTAGGTCTGAAATCCTGTAGCAGCGGGCACCTGCACGTTTAGCAGGAGGTCGGTATTTAGCTTATCGTAATAATCAAAAGAACCTGTGAGGCGATTTTTGAACAAGCCGAAATCAATACCCACATCATAGGTCTGTGATTTTTCCCATTTCAGATTCGGGTTTGCCAACACGTTCGGCGCCTGGCCGATAACGCCGACCGTTCCAAAAACATAACCGGCCGATCCAATGGTAGGAATAGAGGCATAATCGTTGGGCAAATTATTGTTTCCGTTAACACCAAAACTACCCCGCAGCTTTAACTGGCTTACGACTGGCAGGGCGGCCATGAAGTTTTCTGAGCTAATCACCCAGGCCAAAGAGGCGGATGGAAATATACCGTACTGGTTATTGATACCAAACCTGGAAGAGCCGTCCCTGCGCAAGCTGGCTGTTAAAAGATATTTGTCTTTATAACCATATTGCAAACGACTGAAAGCCGACAGCAGCACGTTTTGGGTGGACTGGGTATTACCGGTAACAGCCGCAGCCGCATTCAATGTTTGTATTACAGCGCTGGTAAATCCACCATTGGAATTGATGGTAGCGCGGTCTAAGCGGTCGAGATTGTAACTATAACCGACCAATAGGTTCACGCTATGATCGTTGAAACTGCGGTTGTAGGTAAGTGTATTTTCATTGACAAAAGTTTGCCTCTTGTAGCTGTTATATGTGCCGGAAGTTGCCGCAAGCAGGTTGTTCGATCCGGTAAAAGTTCTCGCCGCCAATGTGCCTGCCGTTATATAGCTCACATAAGTATTCGTGATATTATCAGTATTGTCCAGGTTCAGAGAGGTTCTGAAGCTCAGGCCTTTAATGATCTGGTATTCGGCATAGATGGAACCGAGGGTGCGGTATCTTTTGGTGGTGCCTTTATTGTAGGTCAACTTACCCAACGGTGAGTTGGTCGTGCTGCTCCAGAGGTATTGGCCATTCCTGCCGGTATTTGGAAAAAGCCCCATCGTATCCTCCTGCACCGGTGCGAGGCTGAGCGCCTGGTGAAAAAGCGCATCCTTTCCATCCACGCCCGGATCCTGGGTGATCGAATAGGTGGGCGCCACGTTCAGGCCTATTTTCAATTTCCTGGAAGCGTTGATCTCCACATTCGCCCGTAAAGAATACACCTTATAACCAAGGTTTACTATAAAGCCTTCCTGGTTGGCATAATTGCCGGAAATAAAGTACTTGACGGCATCGGTTCCGCCGCTGGCCGACACTTCATAGTTCTGCATCTGACCCTTTCTTTCGATCGCATCCTGCCAGTCAATAAATGCGAGGCCAGGATGTCCGGGCATGGTCCAGCGCGGATCAGCAATATAGTTGGGGTTTAATGTACCAACCCTTGCGAGCCTGGTGGCGTAATCGTCATTTGCGGAAGCGGTTGGGAAAGCCGCCAGGTATTGGGCGTTAATGATCTCCGTGGCGTGATCGATCCATTGCTGACCGTTCATCATATCGAGGTGCTTGGCGGCCTGGTTATAGCCCGCATAGGTGTTCACGGCTATTTTTGGCTTGCCTGTCTGGCCGCGTTTGGTAGTAATCAGCACCACACCGTTAGAGGCCCTCGATCCGTAGATCGCAGCGGCTGCGGCATCTTTCAGCACCTGGATACTTTCAATATCGTTCGGGTTGATATTATCGAGCGGATTGCCGGTGGTAAAGGTGCCGTTACCGGTGTTGCTGGAATTTACCGAAAGCGGAAACCCATCAATTACATACAGCGGCTCGTTGCCACCACTGATCGATCCCGCACCACGTATTTGTATACTAAAAGCCTTGCCCGGTATACCCGTTCCCTGCTTTACAGTAACACCTGCCAACTGGCCCACTAACGCCTGATCAACACGGGTAATAGGGCGCTCGTCGAGGTTTTCATTTTTCAGCGTACTCACTGCCCCGGTTACATTAGATTTTTTCTGGGTACCATAGCCGATTACCACTACGTCCGTCAATGCTTTGGAACTGGTGAGCATGGATAAATTAATGGCAGCATTGCCGTTAACGGCTTTTTCAAAGTCTTCAAAACCCACCGCAGTAAACAGTAGCCGGCCATTGCTTTCTACGGACGCAATTTTATACATACCAGCCGCATCCGATACAGCTAATACTTTGCCGCCGGACTGCACACTCACCCCTTGAATGGGTTTACCGGTGTCATCGATTATTTTTCCTGACACTGAAATAAGAGTCGTTTTTGGAGCGGTGGAACCAGGGTTTTTTTGGGCATCGGCCAGGTTAGGAAAACCCATGCCGCAAATAAAAATTGCAAAGACAAAGCAGTGCAAAAGTTGGGTCAACTTTTTCATATAGAAGTGTTTTGATCGTTTGGTATTGAACTTTAAATCTACCAACATGGTATTTATCAACTGTCATGATCTATCCTGAATAAGGAAAGGATTAACCAATAATGCAGGCATAAAAAAAACCGGAAGCGCTGCATCAACAGGGCTTCAGGTTCTTAATAAAAAAAGTTGCTGCGGCAAATCTGCAGATCACAAGATGTAAATATAAATTGTATGTATAAGGGAGTTTTTAAATTTATTTTTTAAATACGCGTCCATAGTTCTTCCAGGCATCGGCATTGCGACCATTGCAAATCCCGATTTTTTCAGGGCTTCGTTCAACACCAATAATTAGGTCAACAATTTACGCCTATCGGAAAATTTAAAAAACTGCTTTTAAAAGTTCTTAAAACAACTATGATGGCTAATTTCCATCTGGCTTCACGACAGTGTTTTTAGGGCTTGGAGGCCAATAAAATCCATCCAGGCTATCTGGATGAGATGGATCGAATGCAGGCATATCGACCAGGTATTTTACAAGACCCAATTTATTTTTTTTGATGCCTTCCACGATACATTTTCCCAGCTCATAAGCGCCATAAGGATTAAAATGGGTATTGTCTGCCAGCGGCTTGTCCTGGCCGGGAAACGTATTGGCGGGATAATGCACCAATGCTTTTTTTGATCCCTCAGCGCCGAGGGCTTCAAAGAATTTTGTCGTCATCTCATTCAGGTCTATCAGCGCTACGCTCTCGTCCTGGGCTGCTTTACGGGCGGCTGCAGGATAGTCGCCCAGGCTGTTTACATTATGGCCCGTTGAATCAAAATTGCGGCGGGCGGTTGAAGTCACCACGATGGGGATGGCACCTTTCTTCTTTGCTTCGGTTATAAAAAGTTTCATCCGCTCAGTATACGATTTCCAGGCACCGTCGTTAGGGCCTTTTTCTTTCTGGTCGTTGTGGCCAAATTCCACAAACAGGTAGTCTCCCGGTTTAATAATGCTGAGGACTTTTTGTAGTCTTTTGCTGCCTAAAAAACTACCTAGCGTGAGGCCACTTTCGGCGTGATTGGAAATAGCCACACCAGGCTTAAAAAACCTGGGGATCATCTGGCCCCAGGCGGCCCATGGTTCATCGTCCTGGTTTACGACCGTAGAGTTTCCTGCTAAAAAAACGGTGATCTGGTCGTCCACTTTTTCAACAGTTACTGCCGCCACGGTTGGCGTAAGATCGAACTCCAAACTGAGGCGGTCGTCCCAATCCAGTTTACCCAATTCACGACCTTTAAGACTTACTTTCTCAGTTTCATTGATCTGCCGGTCTTTAATATTGACGACAAATGTTTTGGTAACAAATTCGCCGGCCTTAGTCTCCACATTTTCCAGCATCAGCCTGCGTGATTCCGCCTTCACAGTGGTGGCGGTTTTCTCTTTGGTGTTGCCCAGGGTTAGCGTTACTTTATAATTACCTTCCGGCACTTTTACAGAGAAATAAAATGGTTGAGTGCCGGTAACGCCATCACAGGTCAACGGATCTTTTCCTTTGCCTGCAACGTTGGCTACCGAAGTACCAAAATCAAAGCCATAGCCGGTTTCAGGGGTATAAATATTTTCGGCCAATACCTGTGTATAGCCTTTGGCTACTTTCCCGGAGCCAAAGTCGAATTTAAAACTGGTGGGCTTTCCCTGGGCCAGTAACATTGAAGTGGACAAGGAAAATGCGACGATAAATAGGTGTTTTTTCATAACTGCTTGTTTCGCCTTTTCAGGGCTTAATAATCTTGATTCGATTCGAAATCCAGGGCGTTGCCACGGGCTATTTTGTTACGCCCTTTCAGGGCTTCTATAATAGTTGATCATCCTAACAATCTGGTCATATCACGCTTATTTCTACGGTCAACCCTTTACTTTTAGCGAGCCAGCTTCCCGCAGGTATTCATCGTATATTTTAACTACTAACAACCTTGCGTGCGTTAAAAATTGATCGTGTATATCCAATCTTCTTTAGTTGCAAATTCGTTTATGTATTGCACTCCATTTTTATATGCTACGGTTGATGATTTTGCATTGACCCCCTTAATCGTACATTGTTGGTTTGTTCTAAGTTTACATATTCCGCCTGCCCTTGAAGTGATCAATGCTTTAACAAGTTTACCATTTGTCCAGAACATTTCAATCTCAAAATTGCCCCGGGCTACTAACCCTTTTACATGCCCATGCGCCCATGCGCCGGGCAATGCCGGCAGGAGTTGAATCGAACCCAGCTGACTTTGCACCAGCATCTCGGAAATGCCGGCCGTCGTACCAAAATTCCCATCGATCTGGAACGGTGGATGGGTATCAAATAAATTATTCAGGGTAGAAGTTTTCAGCAGCTCCTGGTACATTTTGTACGAATGATCTCCATCCAGTAAACGGGCCCAGAAATTAATCTTCCAGGCCTTGCTCCAGCCAGTACCCCCATCGCCGCGTATTTCTAATGTCTTTATTGCAGCATTGCTGAAAGCAGTGTCGATCAATGGCGAAATTTCGTGCCCGGGATGCAGACCAAATAGATGCGAGACATGCCGGTGCTGCGGATCTTCATCCTCCCAATCGCCGAACCATTCCACCAGATTACCTTTTTTACCAATTTTTAAAGGACTCAGTATAGCCCGCTTCTTTCTTAACAGATCAGCAAACGGCTTATCCACACCCAGCACTTCACTGGCCGCAATCGTGTTAGAGAATATATCCCATATAATTTCCATATCCATGGCAGACGCAATGGTTACCGAGCCTTTAAAACCGTTGGGATGCAGGTACACATTTTCGGGCGACGTGCTGGGCGCAGTAACCAGGATACCATTCTTTTCAACCAGCCAATCCACGCAAAATTCTGCTGCCGATTTCATCAGCGGATAAGCGGAATCTTTTAGGAATTTTTTGTTCGAAGTAAATAAATAATGTTCGTACAAATGCTGGCTCAGCCAGGGACTTCCGAGGCTCCAGTTGGCCCATTTAGGATCACCACTACCCTCTCCCACCGGGTTGGTTTGTGCCCAAATATCACTGTTATGATGCACGACCCAGCCTCGCATGTTGTAGTAGTTTTTCGCGGTGTTGGCGCCATTCACAGCCATGCGCTGAATTTGATCCATCAGCGGCAGGGCCATCTCGCTGAGGTTACACAGTTCCGCCGGCCAGTAATTCATTTGCAGGTTGATGTTGGTTGTATAATTACTGCGCCAGGAGGGTCGTATCTGGTTGCACCAAATACCCTGCAAATTCGCAGCCGTGCCGCCAGGTCTGCTCGAGGAAATTAGCAGGTAGCGGCCGAACTGGAAATACATTTCTTCCAGCGCGTAGTCAGTCCCGTCAGCTTTATAGTCGGCCAGGCGCTGGTCTGTGGCCTTGTCGGGTGCCACGGCATCGTTGATGGAGAACTCCAACCGGTTGAAGTATTTTTTATAATCCCGTTCATGTGCCAAAAACAATTGGTCGTAAGTTTTTCGCAAAGCAGCCTGCAGATAATCTGTTGCCAGCTTCGCTTCATCCTTTCCATCTTTATCAGGGCATTTGTCATAGCCATTAAAGCTGGTAGCTGCCGATACATACAATACCGCTTCAGTTGCGCCGCTTACCTTCAGGAGGCTGTCATTTTCATTGCTCACCGAGCCATCGCTTGTCAACACTTTGATCCTGAACTGAAAACGCATACCCTTGCAATCCGTAGGTTCCGTGAAAATAATGGGCTTCATATTTCTCCGTTCATCGCTGCTTATCCGGGCCTTGCCTTGTAATACCAATTCCTTATTACCGGTAACCGTTTTTTTGAATTCCAGTTCGTGGTTCACACCTACGGTAAACTGCAAAGCCTTTTCCTGGCTTGCTTTCAGCCGGATAATGATCACCTGGTCAGGAGCTGATGAAAATATTTCCCTTGAGAATTTTATGCCATTTGAAGTGAAACAGGTTGTAGAAGTGGCAGCAGAAATATCGAGGTCGCGGCGGTATTCTGTGGTTTCGCCATTGAGTTGTTGTTTGATAATAATATCGCCCAGCGGCTGGTACATATTGGTGTTAGGGCCCTGCATTTTACGAAGCAGTTTTACTGCCTCGCCAATACTGTCTTTAAACAAGGCATCTCTTACTGGTTGCAGATATTTAGGTGCATCGGGGTTAGGATTGGGATCAACTGGTCCGCCAGTCCATAGCGTTGATTCATTGAGTTGGATGAGTTCCTCCTGCACACGACCAAATACCATTGCACCGAGCCGGCCATTGCCAACGGGCAGGGCCTCATCCCAGTTTTTGGCGGGTTGGTTGTACCAGAGTATCAGGTTTTTTTTGGTTTGGGAGAAAACTGGCAGTACCAAGGCGCACATGTTGAACAGGAACATAGCTATGGCCAGGTATGGAGCAATCCTTTTCATGAAGGAAAGGTAAGTATTGAGCAGTGTTGACCATCCTGTGCCTTACTGACGGGCGGGTATCACGCTGCCTTGAGTGATCGTTGGGTCAGTCTGTAAGCATAGCAATCATTAGGTCAATAGTCAATGACTAGTGACCAATTACCATTGACCTAATAACCAATGTCCATTACCTAATGACAGATGCCCCATGACCATTGACCTGATGGTCGATAATCCTTGACCAATGACCATTGACTTAATGACCTATGACCAAAGACCATTGACCATTGACCAAAAGAACCAATTCACGATTTTGTCTATAAAACCGCACATTTGCCAAATGGCCCAACCTAAAACCATCTACTTTACGGTAACCAATAACCTGAGCTACGACCAGCGGATGCAGCGTATCTGCACCGCCATCGCAACGGCGGGTTATAAGGTTGTTTTGGTGGGACGTAAGATGTCAAACTCCGTCCCCCTGATACAGCAGCCATTTCAACAAAAGCGTTTACCATCCTGGTTTCAGAAGGGTAAGCTGATGTACCTAGAGTATAACACCCGTTTATTCTTTTACCTGTTATTTAAAAAGATGGACGCGGTATGCGCCATTGACCTGGATACTATCCTGCCCTGCCTCTGGATGAGCAAAACACGGGGTATCAAAAGGGTCTACGATGCCCATGAACTGTTCACCGAATTGAAGGAGGTAATGAGCAGGCCGGCCATCCATAAATTCTGGCTTTGGGTGGAGCGTACCTGTGTGCCACAATTCAAAAATGGATACACCGTAAACCAGTTTATTTCCGATGAACTGCAAAGAAGATATGCAGTGCAATACGATGTGGTGAGAAATATGCCTGTAAAAAAACAGGCAACGGGGGCTGAAAAAACGGATGTTGCAGCCAAATACCAATTGCCTACCACTCCATTTATCCTCTATCAGGGCGCCGTAAACGAAGGGCGAAGTTTTGAAACCCTGATACCCGCCATGAAAACCGTACCTGCCAGGCTTGTAATCGCCGGCGACGGCAATTTTATGGGTGAAGTAAAAAGGCTTATTGATGAACATGGCGTAGCTGATAAAGTAATCTGCCTTGGCGCCGTGCCACCTAATGACTTGCGCCTGATAACTCCCCTTGCTTACTTTGGACTCACCCTTTTTGAAAGCACCGGCCTTAACCAGTATTACTCGCTGGCCAACCGTTTTTTTGACTATATACAAGCCGGAATCCCGCAGTTATGCGTGGGCTACCCCGAGTATGAGGCCATAAACCACCAGTACGAGGTTGCATCCCTGGTAAGCGAACCTGGGGAGGCGGCATTATCGGCTGCACTAAACAATTTGCTGCGTGATGCTGTTCTGTACAATAGGCTCAAGAATAACTGCGTGTTAGCAGCAAAAGAACTGTGCTGGCAAAATGAAGAGAAAAAGCTGGTGGCATTCTACATTACGAAAATCTTTAAATCCTGAAAAGAGGTCCCCAACAATTTGCAGAACCGACACTTACATATCGTTTGCCTGGATGTGCCCTACCCCGTAGATTATGGGGGCGTTTTCGATTTGTTTTACAAAATAAAATCGTTGAGCGAAGCTGGTATATATATCCATTTACATTGTTTTGAATATGGCCGGGGGCAACAGGACGAACTCAATAAATATTGTGTATCCGTTAAATATTACCCGAGACTTAAAGGGCACAAATCCATATCCGGCTCACTGCCCTATATAGTTGCAAGCCGTGCCAACCCTGAGTTATTAAAAAATTTGCAACTGGATGACCACCCGGTTTTGCTTGAAGGCATACACAGCACCTATTTTTTGCATTCCGGCGGCCTCAGCAAGAAAAAAGTGTTTGTAAGACTTCACAATGTTGAATACCTGTACTACCACCAACTGTACCATGCTACCAGTTCCTGGCTAAAAAAAATTTTCTATGTAAGGGAAAGCAAACTGCTGAGAAGTTATGAAGCTTCGTTGAAAGGAAAGGCAACTTTCTGGACGGTGAATGATAAAGACCTCGACATTTTTATTAATAAACTTGGCTATACAGATATCGAAAACTTGCTGCCATTTATGCCGGAGTACGAACCAGTATGGAATGGTGAAAAAGGGAGCTATTGCTTATACCATGGCAACTTATCCGTGGCAGAAAATGAAAAAGCCGCCCTTTGGTTGCTGGAAAACGTCTTCAACGACCTGCAGATACCGCTGGTGATTGCCGGGAAAAACCCCTCAGACCACCTGATGCGGATGGCCCACCGTCAGGCACATACCTGCGTGGTGGCCAACCCCGGCGATGATGAAATGCAGGAGTTGATCAAGAAAGCTCAGGTGAATATCCTGCCGTCTTTTAACACAACCGGCATTAAATTAAAACTGATCAACGCGCTGTTTAATGGCAGGCATTGCCTCGTAAATACCGCGGCGGTGGAAGGTACCGGGCTGGAATGCTGTTGTACTATCTCCAATAGTACCAACGATATGAAAACTGCATTGCAGTACCTCCACGAAAAATCATACACCTGCTACCAGTTTGAACACCGGCAGGAACACTTAAAAAACATTTTCAGCAACCAGGCCAATGCGAAAAAGATGATTGGCTGGATTTGGGGTGGTTGAAATAAAAAAGCAGACCCCGGTTTTACCCATGGAACTGCTCTTTTTTACTATCTGATTTGAATTTCCTAAAACCTTACATCGTTGCCTTATCAGCCATATCCGGTACTTCGGTTACGTTATACGCACCGGCATCCAGCTTGACCTTGGTTTCGCTGAAAGCTATCAATGTCTCTTCTATATCGGCATCCGTATGTGCTGCAGTCGGTATCAGGCGATAGATAATATGGCCTTTCGGTATTACCGGGTACACCACAATGCTGCAGAAAATATGGTAATTCTCACGGATGTCCATTACCATGGAAGAAGCTTCTTCCACAGTGCCTTTCATGTACACCGGCGTTACTACGCTGTCGGTTTTCCCAATGTCAAAGCCGCGCTCTTTGAGGCCAGCCTGCAGTTTGGTGGCTTTGTCCCACAGATTTTCACGCAGTTCGGGCATGCTGCGCAGCATATCCAGCCGCTTGAGGTTACCAATTACCAGCGGCATGGGCAAGCTTTTGGCAAAGATCTGGCTACGGATATTGTAGCGGATAAAATCGATGATCACTTTTGGACCCGCCAGAAAGGCGCCGATAGAGGCCATCGATTTTGCAAATGTGCTGAAATACAGGTCTATCGCGTCCTGGCAGCCCTGGGCTTCGCCCGCACCGGCACCGGTAGCGCCTAATGTGCCGAAGCCATGCGCATCGTCCACCATCAGGCGGAATTCATATTTCGATTTCAGACCGGCAATTTCTTTCAGTTTACCCTGGTCGCCGGCCATGCCGAATACGCCTTCGGTTATAACCAGGATGCCCCCTGCTTTTTGTTTTTCAATCAAAGCGCTGGCACGTTCCAATTGCTTTTCGCAATCCTCCAAATCGTTGTGTTTGAACACATAACGGTGGCCCGGGTGCAGGCGCAGACCGTCGATGATGCAAGCGTGACTTTCAGCATCGTACACAATCACATCGTGGCGGCCACAAACCGCATCGATGGCGCTCATGATACCCTGGTATCCAAAATTCAACAGGATTGCGTCTTCTTTGCTTTCAAACTCGGCCAGTTCGCGTTCCAGTTGCTCGTGCTCGTTACTGTTGCCACTCATCATTCTGGCGCCCATTGGCAATGCAAGGCCATATTGCGCCGACGCATCCGCATCAGTCTTCCTTATTTCCGGGTGATTGGCCAGGCCCAGGTAATTATTCAGGCTCCACACAATCATCTCTTTACCACGAAACACCATTCGGCTTCCAATGTCACCTTCCAGTTTCGGAAACGAAAAATAGCCATGTGCCCGCTCACGGTGCTGTCCCAGTGGCCCCTGGTGCTTGATCAACTTTTCAAAAATATCTGCCATAGGTTTTTTATGTTTTGATGTCTGATTTATGATGTCTCATTTGCTTCATTTCTGGAAGGTTGTTCAACTGGCGAGCTGGCATTATTCCTGATTTTTAATTTTTTGGAGCCGCCTGTTGTACCCTGATTGGGCGACATTGGCGACGCTCCGTTCAAGAGTTGTACTACTATGAAGCAATCAACAACCTTGGGTTAAATAATTAAAACCGCCGCAAAAGTAAGGTTTGCAGTTGAGGGACGCAAACCGGCGTAAAAACGGGTTGTGTTTCAGTTTGAATTTCCAGTATCGTCCTTTTTCATAATTATGTCTCCGTTTCATTTTACAATGTAAGCCAGATTTGATATTGTGATAAAATGGCTTGTGATTAATTAGTTAATCACAGCCTGATTTTTCACAAACTCATTCATCACAACTTATTCCAGGCCTAATGGCTGGCA